>NZ_FONE01000031.1 GCF_900112825.1 Nitrosomonas sp. Nm166
GGGCGATTGCTTTTTCTACCGGTGTCCAATCAATCAGGTGATCGATTTGTTTGAGAAAGTTTCCTTTGCGAGTGCGGCGGGTGACATCAAATTCCGAAAAGCTCATATCAATTAACTCAATTGTATGATTAAAAACACTATTATATCATTAATCGCATCTGAAACTGGCTCTGACCGTGCAAAGTTCTCTATTCATCTATAAATCTAATTTGTTTTTCATAAGAAATATAAGTTAATGAGTTTAAATATAAAAATTATTTCTGTTTAAATTAATTAAAAATGTGAATATAATGTGAATTAAGTGTGAACTTTTTGTGAAGAAAATTATCTTATGTTCGCAAACTTAATAACACTAATAAATTTATTTAAGGAGATTTTAGTGAAAACAAGTCAAATATTTGCAATTTCGGCATTAGTTATTAGTGGTACTTTTTTTGGTATTTTATCGCTGTTTGAGTTGCCATATTCTATGATGGAATGGGTTATTTCAGATGTCATTCTCGGAGCTATCCTTTATCTGAGCTACTTGACGATTACGCTGGCATTTGGTTCATCCAAGACTAAAGTAGATTATCGCGGAAAGAAAATTACGGTATAAAGATTCTTAGATTAATGGGTTCTGTGTTTATTCAATTATCCACACAGAACCCATCTAATATTTTCTAAAATACTTGTCTTTTCTTCAGCAAAAGTTAACAGCCCATCAAATCATATTTTTTTGAACCTATCAGTCGGATGCTCAAGCCAGTAAATCAATCCTTGCGCATTAAGCTTAATATCAGAACGAAGTAGCTCATTGATTTCTGCTTGTGGTAATTGACAACCATGTTTCGATAATTTTTGCATCAATAGCGACTTCAAAGCTTCTGAGATCACTAACTGCTTATCAGCTCCAGCGTCTTTTGCTTGTTGAGCAATATCTACATGGGCATCAACCAGCTTGTGCATAGATTCAGCGTGGTATGGTAAATGACCAATGCGGCTATAGTGTGTCAGATAAGCATAATGTGGTTTATAGCTCATGATAAGATCGATTGAGACATGCGCCGCATCAGGATCAAATTGTACGGGTGAAGTAGTAGGAAATACGAATTCCAATCCATTGACATCCAGTTCCCGATACGAAACACCAAAAGTATCGCCTGTAAAAAAAGATCGGCTGCGCTCATCATAAATACAATTATGATGGCGAGCATGGCCGGGAGTGTCGAGGAACAGTAATGAGCGACCATTAAGGTCAATACGACTTTCATCAGGTGCTTCAATAATCCGACTGGCATCAATCGGGTGAATCTCACCATACACCCGTTTAAATTCCACCTCCCCGTACACACTCATTGCGCCAGCTACAAGTCGCACAGGATTTGCCATATGGCCGGCACCACGCGGATGAACAACCAATTTGGCATTCGGGAAAAGACGCATGCACTCACCTGCTCCACCGGCGTGGTCAAGATGGATATGCGTCAATATGACATAAGCAACATCTTCAGTTGAAATATTCTTTTGCTTAAGTGATTCGATGACACCGGGAATGGAAAAGGATGTGCCGGTATCAATGAGCGCAGCCATGCCTTTTTCAACGAGCAGGTGAATCGCTGCTCGTTTGGGACGATGAAATTGTGCGTCAATGGCGCTGATGCCATGCTCATAATCGGTAACAAGTGGTAATGACATGATTCTCTGGTTTATTCGCAGGCTGTCTGTAGTGACCGTGCTTAACGTTATTTGGATGGATGTTTCAACTGTTCAAGAATGGCTGGATTTTCCAACGTAGAAATATCCTGGGTTATTTCTTCGCCTTTGGCGAGTGCGCGCAATAATCGGCGCATAATTTTACCAGATCGGGTCTTCGGTAGATTTTCTCCAAAGCGGATTTCTTCAGGCCTTGCAATTGGACCAATTTCTTTTGTCACCCAATCACGCAATGTCTCGGTAATTTGAACAACTTCTTCTCCCTGCGGATACTGTCCTTTTAATACAACAAAGGCAATGACTGCTTCACCCTTGATCTCATGTGGCTTACCGACCACGGCAGCTTCGGCGACCAATGGATGAGCCACCAGGGCGGATTCGATTTCCATCGTCCCTAAGCGATGCCCGGAAACATTCAGAACATCATCAATGCGTCCCATAATCCAGAAATAACCATCCGTATCACGGTATGCAGAATCACCTGCCAGATAATATTTTCCACTACCCATTTCTTCTGGAAAATAAGTTTTTTGGAAGCGTTCCGGATCACCCCAGAGTGTGCGGATTTGGGAAGGAAAAGGCTTTTTGATCACTAAAAAGCCACCTTTGCCATTTTCCACTTCATGACCTGCTTCATCTACAATAGCTGCAAAAATTCCTGGCAACGGAAAAGTACATGAGCCAGGCTTGAGTGCAACAGCGCCCGGCATTGGTGCGATCATATGGCAGCCTGTTTCAGTTTGCCACCAAGTATCAACAATAGGACAGCGAGATTGTCCTACCTTTTCATAAAACCATATCCAGGCTTCGGGATTAATGGGCTCACCTACTGAACCCAGTAATCGTAGTGAAGATAAGTCATATTGCGCGGGTAGATCAGCTCCCTGCTTGATCAATGAACGAATTGCAGTGGGCGCGGTGTAAAAAGTAGTTACGCGATGCTTTTCGATAATTTCCCAAAAACGTCCGGCATGCGGATAAGTGGGAATTCCTTCAAAAATTACCTGAGTAGCCCCCACGGCAAGAGGTCCGTAAGCAACATAACTGTGGCCAGTAATCCAACCCACATCCGCGGTGCACCAAAATATATCAGTAGGTTTGTAATCAAAAACCCACTGCATACTCACTTTGGCTCCTAGTAAATAACCTGCGCTGGAATGTTGAACGCCCTTGGGCTTACCTGTTGAACCAGAGGTATACAAAGTAAACAAAGGATGCTCAGCATTGACCCACTCCGGTTCGCAATGTGCGCTGGCATTTTGTGTAATTTCATGCCACCAGACATCTCGTGTTGGATCAAATGATATTGCTGCACCACTTCGTTTATAAACAACGACGAGCTTGACAGATGCCGTATCGCCCATAGCCATAGCTTCATCAACGGTAGCTTTGAGCGGATTGTGTTTGCCGCCGCGTAACTGCTCATCGGCCGTGATGACTGCTATTGCACCAGCATCGGTGATGCGCTCATGCAAGCTTCTGGCAGAAAAGCCACCAAATACCACCGAATGAATTGCACCAATGCGCGCGCAAGCCTGCATGGCCACCACCGCTTCGATGCGCATGGGCATATAGATAATGACACGATCCCCTTTTTTTATATTTCTTGATTTCAGCGCATTGGCAAGCTGACAAACACGCTGATGAAGATCCCGATAAGTTGCTTGTATGACTTCGCCATTATCAGATTCAAAAATAATAGCAATCTTATCGGCTTGTGTTGCTAAATGTCGATCAAGGCAGTTATATGAAATATTCAATACACCATCATCAAACCATTGATAAAACGGCGGAGTTCGATCATCCAGTATTTTTGCAAAAGGCTTATGCCAGACAATCTGCTCTTTCGCTTGCTTGGCCCAGAAATTCTGATAATCCAGTTCTGCTTCTGAACATAGCGCTTGATATGTTTGCATATCGGGTATATTTGCTTTTTGAGCAAATATACCGGAAGGTGAAAAAATACGAGTTTCGTTTAGAACTGACTCAATGGTTGGCATGCTATTTCTCCGTATTTTGTTCGATAAGCTGAAACGGATTGTATCATTGGCACGCTTTGTAATTTGCTTGTAATTTGCACCTCCTACTTTGCATATACTTTTTCATATTTTTAGTGGTTAGATTAAATTAATTATCAGAAAAATAAGAATTAATAGCGATAGTTAATATCGGCATTAGAATCAAGTAGATATTTCATCTATCGAACTTTGTGTTTCATATTTTATAAATTTTTGATAGAATTTAACAATAAATGCGATGGGCTTTTTTAGCCCATTTTTTATTTGTGGCGGAGCTATGACACTTGAAGAATTACTAGAGACAACTCTGAAAGGAATGGGTTATGAGTTGGTTGAAGTGGAACAACTAGCGCACAGCAAATTATTAAGAATCTTTGTAGATAAAGAAGGTGGCATCAGCATTGACGATTGTGTTGCAATCAGTAACCATTTGAGTCGGCTGTTAGCTGTTGAGAATATTGATTATGGTCGATTAGAAGTTTCTTCGCCCGGGCTTGATAGGCCTTTGAGGAAAGAAGCAGATTTTCTCCGTTTTAAAGGAGAAACGATTAAATTAAAACTGCGCGTTCCTATCCAGGGGCAAAGAAATCTTGTGGGAATTTTGCGGGAAGTAAATGATGGCATAATAAAACTTGAAGTCGAAGGAAAATTGTTAGACCTTGAATTGAGTAACCTTGGAAAAGCTCGTTTGGTTCCAAAATTGTAGGTAAATAAAAATTTGGCTGGAGGACTATGAGCCGCGAGATTTTACTGTTAGTTGATGCACTAGCACGTGAAAAAGCTGTTGAAAAAGAAGTTATTTTCACAGCCTTAGAGCTTGCACTAGCGTCTGCTACAAAGAAACGGTTTGAAGAAGATATTGAAACACGTATTTCCATTAATAGAGTAACGGGAGATTATCAATCTTTTCGTCGTTGGTTAGTGGTAGAAAACGGTGCTGTGGAGGATCTTGCCCGCCAAATTTCTTTAGTTGATGCTCAAAAAATCAATGCGGATATTCACCTAGGTGGTTATATTGAAGAACCATTAGAACCCATTGAGTTCGGACGTATTGGTGCGCAAGCAGCGAAGCAGGTAATATTCCAGAAGATACGTGATGCAGAGCGTGAGCAAACACTGAACGATTTTCTTGAAAGAGAGGATTATCTGGTCAGCGGAACAATAAAGCGCATGGAACGCGGCAATGCCATTATTGAATCCGGAAAAATTGAAGCTGAATTGCCACGCGATCAAATGATACCTAAAGAAAACTTGCGGGTGGGGGATCGAGTTCGCGCGTATTTATATAAAATTGACCGTGCTTCGAGAGGACCGCAATTAAAGCTTTCCCGTATTACTCCCGAATTTCTGATGAAACTGTTTGAACTGGAAGTACCGGAAATAGAGGAAGGCTTGTTAGAAATTAAGGTAGCTGCACGAGATCCGGGATCGCGCGCTAAAATTGCAGTTAAATCAAATGATCAGCGCATTGATCCGATTGGCACTTGCGTAGGTATGCGTGGATCTAGAGTACAGGCAGTTATTAGTGAGCTGGCCGGTGAACGTGTAGACATTGTCTTGTGGGCAGATGATCCAGCTACTTTTATTATTAACGCGCTGGCACCTGCAGAAATTAGCAGCATCATGGTCGATGAGGAGAAACACAGCATGGATATTGTGGTAGATGACGATAATCTGGCACAAGCAATCGGCCGCGGTGGGCAAAATGTTCGACTTGCCTCAGAGTTAACGGGCTGGGAGTTGAACATCATGACAGTGGAAGAGTCTAAAGCCAAGCATGAAAAAGAGGCATCACAGACTTGCCAGCTTTTTATGCAAAAATTGGATGTTGATGAAGAGATCGCAGAAATACTTGTCCAGGAAGGCTTTGCTACATTGGAAGAAGTAGCTTACGTGCCATTAAATGAGATGCTGGAAATTGAATCATTAGATACAGAAACTGTAAATGAAATCAGGAATCGAGCCCGTAATGTACTTTTAACAGATGCTATTGCTAATGAAGAGAAAGTAGAACATGTCGCTGAAGATTTGCTTTCATTAGAGGGTATGGATATCAATATTGTTCGGGAATTGGCATCCCGAGGTATTAATACGCAAGCTGACCTGGCTGATTTAGCTGCTGATGATTTGGTAGAAATGACCGGTATCGATACGGAACGTGCAAACCGGCTGATTATGAAGGCCCGTGAACCGTGGTTTACTTGATTTAAATCATGAATATCAATTATAAAGTGTAGTTGACTATTTACTTTGATGAAAACCTGCTTGAAGTTTTAATTGCTGAAAGGTTATAAATGGCTCAAATGAGTGTAGAACAATTTGCTAATGAACTGGGGTTGTTGCCAGCAGTCTTGCTGGAACAGCTTAAAGCTGCTGGCGTAAAAAAAATGTTAGCGGAAGACAGTCTGACAGAGCAAGATAAGGCTCAACTACTTGATTATCTTAGAAGAACTCATGGATCCACTGAAACCAAAAGCAAAGTTACTTTAACTCGCCGTCAAACTTCAGAAATCCGAAAATCTGATAGTACTGGTCGAGCGCGAACCATTCAGGTGGAAGTTAGAAAAAAACGTGTCCTGACAAAACCAATTCCTGGAGATCTGGAATCCATCCCAATAGCAGCAACCAGATCTGAAACAATTCATCCACCAATTAGAGAATCGGTCATTGATGCGGAACAACTGGCATTACGTAATGAAGAAGCAAGAAAACAAGCAGAATTAATTGCACGTCAGGCTGAGGAAATTAGACAAAAAAGAGCACGTAAAAGAATTGAAACTGCTGAGGAAACAAACAAGAGTGAACAGGTAACAGCCCCTGCTGAAGCAGCAGAGTTGGCTAAACCAGTACCCCTTGTAGCTGCAGAACCGGAAGTTAATATTCAATCAGAGCCTGTCAAAAAAACTGAGCCTGAACAGCAAAGTGAAGCTCAGTTGCCCGCTACTTCTACTGATGGAACACTGCACAAGCTTGCTGGAAAATCTGAAGAAAAAACAGAGAAAAAAAAGAAACAAGTCAAGCAGCAAGTGATGTGGAAGGATGAAAGTACCAAGAAACGAAGCGTTAAAACTCGCGGCGATCTTTCCGCTGGCCTAGGATGGCGTACAACCCGCAGAGAGAAGCATAGTAAGCCCACCCATGTAGAAGATCAGAATATTCATGGCTTTTCTGCACCTACCGAACCTATTGTGCGCGAGATTATGGTGCCAGAAACAATTTCTGTGAGCATGCTGGCTCAAAAAATGTCAGTTAAAGCGGCTGATGTCATTAAAGTGCTCATGAAAATGGGCAGCATGGTAACCATTAATCAAATGCTGGATCAGGATACCGCCATGATTGTCGTTGAAGAAATGGGCCATATTGCCAAATATGCAGAAATGGATAATCCTGAAAGCTTCCTTGTTGATAGTGAAGCATCTATCGCTGAGGCAGAATTGTTTCCTCGGGCACCCGTGGTAACAGTGATGGGACACGTTGATCATGGCAAAACTTCTTTATTAGATTACATTCGTCGTACTCGGGTTGCAGGGGGCGAGGCAGGTGGTATCACACAGCATATTGGCGCTTATCATGTAGAAACGGGTCATGGCATGATTACTTTTCTGGATACACCGGGACATGAAGCATTTACTGCAATGCGCGCACGCGGTACCAGAATTACCGATATTGTCGTTCTGGTAGTGGCTGCCGATGATGGTGTCATGCCTCAAACCATCGAGGCCATTCATCATGCAAAAGCAGCAAAAATTCCTATCATTGTTGCGGTAAATAAAATAGACAAGCCGGAAGCAAATGTCGAGCGAATCAGGCATGAACTGGTTGCACATGAAGTGGTTCCAGAAGATTGGGGGGGTGATACGATGTTTGTCGAGGTATCTGCCAAAACCGGTCAAGGGATCGATGCCTTACTGGAAAGTATATTGCTGCAAGCTGAAGTGTTGGAATTAAAGGCACCCACAAAAACACCAGCTAAAGGTGTGGTGATCGAATCTCGCCTGGATAAAGGACGTGGTCCGGTAGCCACTATTCTGGTGCAGTCGGGAACTTTAATACGCGGTGATATTTTATTGGCTGGCGCAGTCTACGGTAAGGTGCGTGCCATGAATGATGAGAATGGTAAAGCGATCAAGCAGGCAAGCACATCCATTCCGGTTGAAATTCAGGGTTTATCAGAAGTACCTGAAGCCGGTGAGACCGTTTTTGTGCTGGATGATGAACGCAAGGCGCGAGAAATCGCCCTCTTCCGACAAGGTAAATATCGTGATGTGAAACTTGCCAAGCAGCAAGCTGCAAAACTTGAGAATGTTTTTGATCAACAAGAAGATGTTAAGGTTTTATCCTTGATAATCAAGACAGACGTCCAAGGCTCTTGTGAAGCTCTGGCCTACGCATTGCAGAAACTCTCAACCGATGAAGTAAAGGTAAATATTATTCACAGCGGGGTTGGTGCAATTATTGAATCAGATATCAATCTATCGCTTGCTTCAAAGGCGGTTGTGATAGGCTTTAATGTACGTGCAGATGCAAGTGCTCGCAAGTTGATCGCATCAACCGGCGTGGATGTACGATATTACAACATTATTTATGAAGCCGTCGATGAGATTAAAGCTGCACTTTCAGGCATGATGGCGCCTGAACGTAAAGAACATATCATCGGTCTGGTTGATATTCGTCAGATTTATCGCATTCCTAAGGTAGGCGCAGTTGCTGGATGTTATGTTGTGGATGGTATCATTAAAAGGAATTCACTGATCAGAGTATTACGAGATGGTTTGGTAATACACAGCTGTGAGTTGGACTCACTGAAACGCTTTAAAGATGATGTTAAAGAAGTCAGAGAAGGATTTGAGTGCGGCTTGTCCTTAAAAAACTTCAGTGATATTCAGGTGGGTGATCAACTGGAAGTTTATGAAATTGTTGAAACAGCCCGGTCTTTATAACACATGCTTTAAGCAGAGACAATCTTAATGCCTAAAGACTATTCTCGCACATTACGCGTAGCTGATCAGATCCAGCGTGAATTAGCAGATCTGATACAGCACGAAATCAAAGATCCGCGTGTTGGGCAAATTACAGTCACTGCTGTCGAAGTGACGCGTGATTATAGCCATGCCAAGGTTTTTTATACGATGCTAGGAAGTAAAGAAGAGAAATTGCTGGTAGAAAACGGACTTGAGCATGCGAAAGGTTTCTTGCGCTCAAATCTATCTCATCGGATGAAATTAAGAGTTACGCCGCAGCTACAGTTTATTTATGATGAATCAGTTGAACGTGGCGTTCGTTTGTCGAAATTGATTGATGAAGCAATCGCTCAAGATAACATTACCCGCCCAACAGACTCTGACAGTTAAAACAAAGCGTGCACATGCTGCAGGCTAAAATCCCGCCGAGCAAGACGATTAAATCTATTAAACGAAATATCAGCGGTGTTCTCTTATTGGATAAACCATACGGTATTTCATCCAATAAAGCTGTGCAAATCGCAAAACGAATTTTTTCTGCTGCCAAGTGTGGTCATACTGGCACACTCGATCCGATGGCAACCGGATTGCTGCCACTCTGCTTTGGCGAAGCGACCAAATTTTCATCGGTGTTACTGGGTGCTAATAAAACCTATGAAGCGACATTAAGACTTGGTTTTATAAGCACGACAGGAGATGCGGAAGGTGAAATCAGCCAATTCACAGCAAATGCTGGAAATCCAACGCCGTCTCAGTGCGAGCAAGTGCTTAAATGCTTTATTGGCAGAATCAGACAAGTGCCGCCGATGTACAGTGCGCTGAAACATCAGGGAAAGCCATTATACGTTTATGCAAGAAATAACAAAGTGATTGAACGTCCAGCACGTGAAGTTCTCATTCATGACATACAAATTAAGTCATTGATAGACAATGAGTTACAATTGCATATTGAATGCGGAACTGGTACTTATATCCGAACCTTGGCAGAGGATATTGGTAGAGCGTTAGGCTGCGGCGGTGCTTATTTGACGCAACTGCGGCGCACGACTATCGACAGTTTTGATTTGTTTCAGGCTCAAGCTTTATCGACATTGGAAGCAATGGATACAATGGATCGGGATGACTGTTTACTACCGGTTGATTGTTTATTACAAGAATTTCCAGCCGTTATTTTGAATGAATCAGCAGCACTACACATCCGGCAAGGGCGTATCATCTCTAACCCACCGGATGTCCACAGTATGCCCGAAGGAAATATCGTGCGTTTATACGATCACCAGCAACAATTCCTGGGGTTGGGCGAAATTACCGACAAGCAGAAAATAGCCGCAAAACGCCTATTGGTAAATCCTTGATGGCTAGCGAGTGCGAAACATAAAGTAAACCGCACCCACCATACACAGCGCAGCCCATAAATAATCCAGTTTCAGGGGCTCCTTTAAATACAGCAGAACGAATGGAACGAATACAGTCAGTGTAATCACTTCCTGCAGTATCTTGAGTTGTGCAACCGATAGGACAGTATAGCCAATCCGGTTGGCGGGAACCTGTAACATATATTCAAGAAATGCAATGCTCCAACTGATCAGGGCAGCAATAATCCACGGTTTATGATTCAGTTCCTTCAAATGGGCATACCAGGCAAAGGTCATGAATATATTACTGAAGGATAAAAGAATGATGGTGTGCCAAATCTCGCGCATCTATCAAACTCCCAACTCCTGCCATATTGCATCTACCCGCTTCTTAATTGCATTATCCATCACAATCGGCATCCCCCACTCCCGGTTCGTCTCACCCGGCCATTTGTTCGTTGCATCCAGTCCCATCTTTCCGCCCAATCCAGAGATCGGACTGGCAAAATCCAGATAATCGATCGGTGTGTTTTCAACAATCAGGGTATCGCGCGCAGGATCAACGCGGGTGGTAATGGCCCAGATCACTTCTTTCCAGTCGCGCACGTTGATATCGTCATCAGTGACAATAATGAATTTGGTGTACATGAACTGACGCAAAAAACTCCAGATGCCAAACATTACGCGCTTGCTATGCCCGGCGTACTGCTTTTTCATGCTCACCACTGCCATACGGTATGAACATCCTTCCGGTGGCAAGTAAAAGTCAGTGATTTCCGGAAATTGTTTTTGCAGTAATGGCACGAACACTTCGTTTAGTGCTACACCGAGAATCGCAGGTTCATCGGGTGGTTTGCCGGTATACGTGGAATGATAAATCGGGTTACGGCGCATCGTGATCCGCTCGATGGTAAACACTGGGAAAGTCTCCTGTTCATTATAGTAACCAGTGTGATCACCATAAGGTCCTTCCAATGCAGTTTCACCGGCACTAATCGCGCCTTCCAGCACAATCTCCGCACTCGCTGGCACTTGCAGGTTATTACCGATACATTTCACTACCTCTGTTTTGGCCCCGCGCAATAAGCCGGCAAACTGATATTCGCTTAAGGAATCCGGCACCGGCGTCACAGCACCCAAGATGGTTGCCGGATCAGCACCGAGAGCAACCGCCAATGGATACGGTTTGCCCGGATTCAGCAAACTGAATTCACGAAAATCCAGTGCCCCTCCTCGATGCGCCAGCCAGCGCATGATGACTTTATTCGGAGCGATCACTTGTTGGCGGTAAATGCCTAAATTCTGCCGGGTTTTATTCGGCCCGCGAGTTACTGTCAAACCCCACGTGATTAGCGGCGCAACATCGCCTGGCCAGCAGGTTTGAATCGGAATCCGGCGTAGATCGACGTCACCACCCTCCCACACAATCTCCTGGCACGGCGCACTGTTCAATTGCTTTGGCGCCATATTCAGCACTTGCTTCAACACCGGCAATTTATCCCAGGCGTCTTTCAGTCCTTTCGGCGGATCAGGTTCTTTCAAATAGGCTAGTAACTTACCGACTTCGCGCAACGCTTCGACTGTTTCCTGCCCCATCCCCAACGCCACTCGTTTGGGTGTGCCGAACAGATTGCCCAGCACCGGTATCGTGTGCCCCTTGGGATGTTCAAATAATACCGCCGGGCCCTGCGCCTTCAGAATACGATCACAGATTTCCGTCATTTCCAGTGCCGGATCAACTTCCGTTTTGATGCGCTTAAGCTCACCCATCGCTTCCAGTTGCGCAATAAAATCGCGCAGATCTTTATATTGCATGGGAAATATCCTTTAGCTCGGAAAAATGACAAAATCGAGCGCAATGCCAATAAACACGACCATACCTACCCAGTTATTGTGCAAAAATGCCTTAAAACACAGCGCTCGGTCACGATTGCGAATCAGTGTGTATTGGTATGCAATCAATCCTACTGCAATCATCAACCCCATGTAATACGCCAGGTTCATTTGCTGCATTTGCCCGATCACCAGCATGATTGCGAGAAAGCAGGCATGGCACAGCATTACACCCAGCACATCGAATTGTCCGAAGGTGATCGCAGAAGTTTTGATGCCAATCTTCAGATCATCCGGTTTATCGACAATCGCATACGCCGTATCATAGGCAATTACCCAAAATAGATTAGCAAACATCAATATCCAGATAACTGCCGGCAGACTGTTGGTCTGCGCAGCAAAAGCCATCGGAATGCCGAAACTGAATGCAATACCCAAATAAGCCTGCGGCATGGCAAAAAAACGTTTGGTGAACGGATAGGTTCCCGCCAGAAAAAGCGCTGGTACTGAGAGCAAAATAGTTAATTGATTTAAAGGTTGAATTAGTAAGAATGCAATCAAACTCAATCCCGCCGCCAGTAATAAAGCTTCTCTAGTACTGACTTGACCAGCCGCCATGGGGCGATTTTTGGTGCGTTCGACGTGCGGGTCGATTCTCCGATCGGCAAAATCATTGATGACGCAGCCAGCCGAGCGCATCAATATCGTACCCAGAATGAAAATGATGAGAATGTGCCAATCAGGCAATCCTCTCGCTGCAAACCACAGCCCCCACAGCATCGGCCATAGCAACAGCAATATTCCGATCGGCTTGTCCAGACGCATCAATTGCGCGTAAATTTTAATTCGATCTGCAGTGCTCACAATGGTAAATCCAAAATACTTGGTAAAAATACTTCCGTTACTAAAATCGATTGTCCATGCAGCGTAAACAATGAACGCCGCGCCCACAGATTTGCCGGTTTTGCTGGCAATTGGGCGCACGCACGATCATAAAGAAAATGGCCGCGACTGACTTTCTTAAATTCCAGCGGTGTGCGTTTGATCTT
This sequence comes from Nitrosomonas sp. Nm166, assembly GCF_900112825.1. Lineage (GTDB taxonomy): Bacteria > Pseudomonadota > Gammaproteobacteria > Burkholderiales > Nitrosomonadaceae > Nitrosomonas. Next base: position 12,912 of record NZ_FONE01000031.1, read on the forward strand.
GGGATTAGTAAACAAAACCGTTCCTAAAGATTTATTGCCTAATCCGCTTAACCCTCGCCACGCACCGCGCAAATCCTTGCGCGCCACAACGGAATGTGCAAACACTACCGGCATACTTCCACAATAAAGATAAACTTCCCGCACCATCGCCAGCTCACACTGGCGCAATCCCATAATATCTAATTCATCGTCATATATTTTGTTAAGCGACTGAAATACCGGCTGAACACGAAAGTGAGTGCAGCGATCTTGGATACGGCGCGTCAGTGAGCCGCAATCCTGCAGCCAATTGCGTTGGCGGTATGAAACAGATACTAAAGTAGCATTCCACGCCGACGAAGAAGCGCTGTTCATCGAGGCAAAGCGAGCAAATGGGATTGTTGCATGTGAAATTCTTATATGAAGAAAGGACAAGCAAAGTTGTTTTGAGAAAATATTGGAATGGGATTATACAATCAATTGATACTTGAATGTTCGAAGTGCAGAGAAAGACTATCGGCGGTTACATGCTTTTGTATTATTACATCAAAATACCATCCTCAGGTTTGATAGGTTCCGAACGATCAGGATCGTTAATCAATTCAAGCAAGTTAATTTCAATATTCCTAGAAATTGCTTTCAGTGGCAAATCGTTTGGTTGCAAGCCAAACGGATCCTCAATTTCATCACCAATGGCATCTAACTCAAAGAACGCATAAGAAATCAGCAGCACAACCACCGGTGTCAGCATGCCGGTCGTTTCAACCAGCCCAAACGGCAGGAATAAACAATAGGAAGCCACGATGCGGTGAATCAAAACGGAATAGCTGAACGGTATTGGCGTATTTTTGATGCGCTCACAGGCACCAAGAATATTGGATAGTTCATTAAGCTGGTTATTCATCAATGGAAAATTAAATTCATGTAGCCAGCTTCGGTTGCGTGCAACCGCAAGATCACGACCCAATTGCTGCAAAATAGCAAGCGGTCGATGTGTGGATTTTAGAACACTAACCCAATCTTCGTTTGGTAAAAATTTTTTAATTTCCTCTGCAGGATTTTCATTGCGCAGGTGACAACGCAACGCATGCGCAAACGCAATCACGCGTTTGACAAAAACTTGCCGGAAATGCTGCAATTCCTCACTGCTATTCGAAGAATTTAAAACAAAGCAGGCTTGGCGTGTCAGACTACGCGATGTGTTGACCACTCCCCCCCAAAGTTTGCGCCCTTCCCAGAATCTATCGTAAGCAGCATTATTACGAAAACCCAAAAAAATACCGAGTGCTACGCCTATTAGAGTGAAAGGTATTGTTGTAAGGGTATATTCTTGGATACTGTAGTACAGCTCGACATAAGTAACGACGATTGCGACTACCGTAGCGGTAAGAATCCGCGGCCACGTTTCCATAAAACTGCTGCCCCTGAAATGAAACAGCAAGCGTATCCATGAAACTTTACCTTTAACAATCATGACAGCTAATCATTCCTCTTTGATCGAAGCATTGATCCATCCTTTAACCAGCAAGCAATTGCAGCGCTTATTACCCTTCTTTAAATTCATGACTTATACCCGCAAATATTCGGTTTTATCCCCCAGCCAGCGCTCAATATGCCGTTGCGCCAACTCAGGATAGTCGTTGAGTATTTCATCTGCTGCTGCTTGTACTGCCGTAAGTAACTCATCATCTTGCTCCAGATCAGCGAAACGTAGCATTGGCACTCCGCTCTGACGCGCACCCAGGAATTCACCGGGGCCTCTTAACTGTAAATCCTGGCGGGCGATTTCAAAGCCATCGGTATGTTCAAAAATGATTTTGAGTCGTTTGCGGGCAATTTCCGACAAGGGTTGCTGAAACATCAGGATGCAAATGCTGGCCTCTGACCCACGCCCCACGCGGCCGCGCAATTGGTGTAATTGTGACAACCCCATGCGTTCGGCATTTTCAATCACCATCAAAGACGCATTCGGCACATCCACACCCACCTCAATAACAGTCGTAGCGACTAATAATTGAATGTCTCCTTGCTTAAAGCACATCATTACCTCAGTTTTTTCCTGGGTAGGCAAGCGCCCATGCACTAAGCCAATACTTAAATCCGGAAATATCTTGCTCAAGCTTTCATGGGTTTCGATAGCGGTTTGAAGCTGCAATGTTTCGGATTCTTCGATCAGCGGGCACACCCAGTACACTTGTTTACCTTGCTGGCAGGCCTGCTGGATACGTGTAATGATTTCGTCACGGCGACAGTCAGCGATCAATTTGGTCACGATAGGCGCTCTGCCAGGTGGCAATTCATCAAGGATTGACACATCCAGATCGGCAAAATAACTCATCGACAGTGTGCGCGGGATCGGTGTAGCACTCATCATTAACTGATGCGGTACAAAATCGGATTGTGAGCCTTTCATGCGCAGCGCCAAACGCTGATGCACGCCAAAGCGATGCTGCTCGTCAATAATCGCCAGGCCCAATTGGTGAAATAACACCTGATCCTGAAACAAGGCGTGCGTACCTACGGCGAGTTGCGCAGTACCAAGTGCAATCTCATCCAATATCGCTTGCTTGTGTTTCTTTTTCTGGCTACCGGATAGCCAGACAACGCGTATCCCCAGTGGATCAAACCAGCTGGATAATTTGTGAAAATGCTGCTCAGCAAGAATTTCAGTCGGTGCCATAATGGCTACCTGAAAACCATTCTCGATTGCTTGCAAGGCAGCCAGTGCAGCCACGATGGTTTTGCCGCTGCCGACATCGCCTTGTAGCAGGCGCTGCATTGGATAAGGTGCTGCCAGATCACGGCTGATTTCTGCAGATACTTTGGTTTGCGCGGCAGTCAGTTTAAAGGCAAGTTGCTCAATAAATTGATTCGTCGATTGATTCTTTTTCGCAAGCACTGGTGCACAACGGCTACGCCGCTGCCGGTAATGCAGACGCATGGATAACTGCTGCGCCAACAATTCATCAAACTTGATACGCCGCCATGCAGGATGTGTGCGTGCTTGCAGGGCTTCCACCGACACATCGGGAGGTGGATTGTGCAGGCACATGATGCTGTCCTGAAAACCTGCCAGCCGGTATTTTGTTATGATTTTGTCAGGCAGCGTTTCGACCAACACTTGCACATGGTGCACATCCTGCAAAACTTTTCTAATCAGCTTGCCCAGAATCTTTTGCGTTAAGCCGGCAGTAGTAGGATAAATTGGCGTCATGGTATCGGCAAGTAACTCGCCTTCATGCACAATACGACATTTAGGGTGAACCATTTCTGTACCAAAAAATCCCCTCCGAATCTCGCCCAGCAGCCGTACTCGCTTTCCGACGGCATAAGTTTTGATCTGATTGCCGTAGAAATTCAGAAAGCGCATGATGAGGATACCGCTACTATCTTCTACTTGACAGACGAATTGCCGTCTCGGACGAGTTACTACTTCGCTATGAATGATGATACCCTCAACTTGCACCACCTGGCCTTGGGGAGCATCATTAATCGGAAACAGATGAGTTTCGTCTTCATAGCGAATGGGTAAGTGCAAAATCAGATCCAGCTTATTTTGAATGCCTAAACGGGATAATTTTTCCTGCACATTGCTGCTGACAGTCATTGCTAAGACTGATGATACTGCGTCATTTAGTTGATTGAAAATTTATTATTGCAATACCATCACTGCATCCATTTCTACCAAAGCGCCCCGCGGTAGGGCTTTAACACCGATGGCTGCGCGTGCTGGATAAGGTTGAACGAAATAATTGGCCATTATTTCATTGACCAAGGCAAAATTATCGAGATCGGTTAAGAATATATTTAATTTCACAATATCATTCAAATTACCCCCACTGGCTGTCGCCACCGCTTTCAGATTCGAGAATACTTGCTGAATTTGTGCTTCAATTCCGCTGACCATTTGCATACTTGCAGGATCCAGCCCAATCTGACCCGACAAATAGACGGTATCACCACCGCTGACTCGAACAGCCTGGGAATAAGTACCGATTGCTTGAGGAGCATTCGTGGCCTGGATGATTTTTTTTGTCATTTTTTCTCCTGAAAAATTTATTCATACTTTTTGTTTTCATAGATACTTGCGCTATGATGCAGTGAACTTTTACATATTTCAACCGATTAGATACTGTTTGTCCCTTGATATTAAGTAATCCGGGCGAGGTTTAATTAAATTTTTATTTAAGATTTTCATTTAATGCAAAAACTGATTATCCAAGGGGGTAAGTCACTGCACGGAGAAGTTACTATCTCGGGTGCAAAGAATGCTGTACTTCCTCTTTTGTGTGCTGCACTTTTAACTAAAGAATCTTTGAAAATAAATAATGTTCCCGTACTTCGGGACATCACTACTATGTTGTCATTGCTCAAGCAAATGGGAACAGACATTATAGAACCCTATTCATCTGAGGTCGTGCTATCTGCTTCACAATTGACTCATCCTGTAGCTCCGTATGAAATGGTTAAAACCATGCGCGCAGCCATCCTGGTGCTGGGTCCATTACTGGCTCGCGCGGGAGAAGCGACTATTTCATTGCCTGGTGGCTGTGCAATCGGTCTACGGCCAGTGGATCAGCATATCAAAGGTTTGCAGGCGATGGGAGCGGAGATCAGCATTAAACATGGTTATATTCATGCTACTGCCAAGAAACTGCGTGGTGCACGTATTATATTTGATATTGTCACTGTGACTGGAACAGAAAATTTAATGATGGCAGCGACATTGGCTGAGGGAACCACGATTCTTGAAAATGTGGCCCGGGAACCTGAAATAGTGGATCTTGCTCACTGCTTGAATGCGATGGGTGCCAACATTCAGGGTGCTGGTACCGACATTATTGCGATTGAAGGTGTATCTTCATTACATAGTGCAGAACACACGGTAATGCCCGACCGGATCGAAACTGGCACTTTCCTGGTTGCAGCCACGGCTGCAGGTGGCGAAATTTACTTAAAAAATACTGATGCTCATTTACTTGATGCTGTTTTAGATAAACTGGTCGAAGCCGGTGCTCAAATTGACTCTGCTGAAAACTGGATACATCTGAAAATGCCCACAAAACCTAAATCGGTCAACTTGCGCACAGCACCTTACCCGGCTTTCCCGACCGACATGCAAGCACAGTTCATGTCGTTAAATTGCATTGCAGACGGCACTGCGATTATCACTGAAACTATTTTTGAAAATCGGCTAATGCATGTGCAGGAATTAAAGCGCATGAACGCAAATATTGAAGTGGAAGGTAATGCGGCTATTATCTGCGGCATTCCAAAACTGGACGGTGCACATGTGATGGCGACTGATTTGCGCGCATCGGCAAGCTTAGTGATTGCTGGACTGATAGCGCAAGGTGAAACTGTGATTGACCGTATTTACCACCTGGATCGTGGTTACGAAAATATTGAAGGTAAATTATCTGCTTTGGGCGCACAAATTAGACGTGCCCATTAAAAAGAAAAAGCCTTTGGGTTTATCAAAGGCTTTTTAAGTAATTGCTGAACTGGTATTTGATTAAGTTCTTATAATTTTGTTTGTTTATAACTTACCACAACCGTGGCAATTTTCTTGTTCAATCCCATTACTGGAACAACCAGAACCTTTTTGCCATCCACATCTGACTTGACGGTTATTTTCTGAAGATTCAGAATTTCCTTAGGAAAAATTTCCGTTCCGTTTGCTTCTTCAAGTCGTTTATCCGTTGAAACCAGTAATTGACCGTCATCATTAATCAGCACGACTCTTTCCGTGTCTCTCATTTTTACGATTTCGCTCAAATACTGATCAATTTGATCAATATTGTTACGAATCAGCTCACCGCGCACTGCCCAGGATAAAACCTGTCCAAAACGCTCTTCTTCCTTAATATATTGCTTATCAGCATATTCACGGGCTTGTTGGGTAATTAACAGACGCTCGTTTTCAAGTTTCTTGGCCATGTCAGATTCTACTTTACTAACAGCGATGATCTTCCAAGCAAAGGCTATTACGATGAGTCCCATCAGCACTGCAACATACTTGGCGGGCAATTGCATAGTTGGAATTTTATTTACCCATTCAAACTTAGCATTTAATAATGAAAATAAGGTATCAGCCTTAGGTTGTTGATTTTGGTTTTGCTTGTTCTGATCCGTCATGGATAACTCCTTGTGATATGTAGCAAAGTAAAAACCCAAATTATCCACTAATACTTACTGAAGGAAAAGTAGAGCATATTAATAAAATTTTTTATCTCACTGCATAGTTAAAATTTAATCTAAATGATGATCATGGCTCTTAAGATATAAGATTTATAAAACAGATAGATAACTATTTAAGCCTGAAGTACTGCTTGACTACAACATCACCGGGTTTTCATTTATGTTTTATAATCGCATCTATTTAAGTAGCAGTAAAACAAGAAAGCATAGCAATCCGATGGATAATAGTTCAGCATTGAAAAATAACAAGAAAACCTGGTCAGGGCGATTTAATGAGCCGGTTTCTGAGCTGGTAGCACGATATACAGCTTCAATAGACTTTGATCAACGATTAGCCGAGTATGATATCCAAGGATCGTTGGCCCATGCACAGATGCTTTCAGCTCAAGGAATTATTAGCAATAAAGATTTAATAGCGATTGAGCAAGGCTTAAATCAAATTCGTGATGAAATCCGTAATCAACAATTTTCTTGGCTCGTAGAGCTGGAGGATGTTCACCTAAATATTGAGAAACGCCTGACCGCCTTAATCGGTGACGCTGGCAAGCGATTGCATACCGGCCGATCACGCAATGATCAAGTCGCTACTGATATTCGCTTGTTTTTACGGGCTTCGATTGATGAAATTATTCATTTGATCAAAGCCATGCAGCATGCTTTACTAAATCTGGCAGAGCAACACGTTCATACTGTTATGCCAGGTTTCACCCATTTGCAAGTGGCGCAACCTGTATCGTTTGGTCATCATCTGATGGCTTATTTTGAAATGTTGAAACGCGACATTGGACGATTGATTGACTGCAGAAAACGCGTGAATCAGTTACCGTTGGGCGCTGCTGCACTGGCAGGCACCAGTTATCCCATTAACCGTGAACTGGTGGCTGAAATATTAGGTTTTGAAGGAATTTGTGCGAATTCGTTGGATGCAGTTTCAGATCGAGATTTTGCTATTGAATTTAGCGCCTGCGCAGCACTCATCATGACGCATTTATCTCGTATGTCGGAAGAATTTATTATATGGATGAATCCATCGTTCGGTTTCATTCAATTGGCCGATCGATTTTGTACCGGTTCTTCCATTATGCCGCAGAAAAAAAATCCAGATGTGCCCGAATTGGTGCGAGGAAAGACGGGCCGTATCAATGGCCACCTGATTGCACTGCTGACACTGATGAAAGCGCAGCCGCTTGCCTATAATAAAGATAATCAGGAAGACAAAGAACCCCTTTTTGATACGGTCGATACATTGATGATTACTTTAAAAATTTATGCCGACATGCTCACGGGCGTTCAGGTTAACCAAGAAGCCATGCGTCAGTCGGCATTACGCGGCCATGCGACAGCCACTGATTTGGCTGACTATCTGGCTAAAAAAGGCATTCCCTTCCGCGATGCGCACGAAATTGTGGCAAAAACCGTACAGTTTGCAGAACAAAAAGGCTGTGATCTTAACGACCTTGAATTAAATGAGCTGCAACAATTTTCTGCTCAAATCGAATCCAATGTTTTTGCTGTCTTATCGCTGGAAGGTTCCTTGAAAAGCCGAAAACATATCGGTGGCACCGCACCTGAACAAGTACAAGCAGCTATCCATCAAGCCAAACAATGGTTAGCCATAGAAGATCCGAAACATGCATGCCTGGCATGAAATTAGCGCACAAATTTCTGCTGCTATCAATAGTCACTTCAAGGTAAAAGAAAGCCAAGCAATCGGTGGCGGCTGTATTAATCAAGCTTACCGTATCACAGATGGCAATCGATGTTATTTTGTCAAATTAAATACATCTGACAGTCTTGCCATGTTTGAAGCTGAAGCTGCTGGCTTAATGGAAATTCATCAGTCGCATACCATACGGGTACCACTGCCTATTTGTTATGGGCAAGACGAACATACCGCATGGTTAGTTCTGGAATATCTGGACATTCACCGTAGTATGCGTGGCAATGCATCAGAGTTAGGGATACAACTTGCTTCCATGCATCGCATCACGGCTAGGCAGTTTGGCTGGGTCCGCAATAATACGATCGGACAAACCCCACAAATAAATACAACATCTTCAGATTGGGTCTATTTCTGGAAAACGCATCGCTTAGGTTATCAGTTAGATCTCGCCCAAAAGAATGGTTTTGACGGTAAACTGCAGAAGCTAGGAGAACGGCTATTAATTGATCTGGATAAATTTTTTCCGGGTGTAACGCCACTTCCCTCGCTTTTACATGGCGACTTGTGGAATGGCAATTACGCTTATAGGGAAATGGGGAATCCGGTTTTATTTGATCCTGCGGTGTATTATGGGGATCGTGAAGCTGACATCGCCATGACCGAACTTTTTGGGGGATTCTCAGTCGATTTTTATTCTGCTTATCGAAATGATTATCCCTTGGATTCGGGGTATAATTTGCGCAAGATAGTTTATAACCTCTATCACATCCTCAATCATTTAAATCTTTTTGGCAGTGGTTATCACCATCAAGCTGAACAAATGATGAGTTTATTACTTGCTGAGATTCACTAATAACCATTGGATAATACTGTCCGCTCAAATGTTATACAAAAACTATCTGATTATTTCTTTAGATTATTCTGCTTTCTGTTTCTGTAGTCATATATGACCAAGTATGTTTTTGTGACAGGCGGTGTTGTATCCTCCTTGGGGAAAGGCATTGCTGCAGCATCTCTGGCCGCGCTTCTTGAGACGCGGGGCATCAAAGTGACGATGCTTAAACTGGACCCGTACATTAATGTAGATCCTGGTACGATGAGTCCATTTCAGCATGGTGAAGTTTTTGTGACGGAAGATGGTGCTGAAACAGACCTTGATCTGGGGCATTACGAGCGCTTCATCAGCACGCGCATGACCCGGCACAATAACTTTACTACGGGTCAAATCTACGAGAGTGTTATCCGCAAAGAAAGACGTGGTGATTATCTCGGTGGCACCGTACAGGTTATCCCGCATATTACCGATGAAATAAAAAGATATATACAGGCGGGCGTTGGTGATGCGCAAGTTGCCATCATTGAGATTGGCGGCACAGTCGGTGACATTGAATCCCTTCCTTTTCTGGAAGCGATTCGCCAAATGGCTGTGCAGCATCCACGCCACGATACCTGTTTTATTCACCTCACGTTACTGCCCTATATTGGTTCAGCGGGCGAACTAAAAACTAAACCAACGCAGCATTCGGTAAAAGAATTGCGTGAAATCGGTATACAACCTGATGTCTTATTATGCCGATCAGATCGTGAATTACCGAAAGAAGAGCGCAGAAAAATAGCCCTCTTTACCAATGTGCAGGAAGAAGCTGTTATATCGGCGACTGATGTAGATAGTATCTATAAAATTCCCGCCTTACTCCATGAGCAAATGCTAGATGAAATTATCTGCCATAAACTGAATATTCTGGCTAAGCCGGCTGATTTGAGTGTCTGGAAAAAGCTGGTTTATGCCCTGGAACATCCTAAATATGCGGTGACTATTGCAATAGTTGGCAAGTATGTAGATTTGATCGAGTCTTATAAATCCCTATCCGAGGCCCTGATTCATGCAGGTATTCATACGAATAGCCGGATCAACATCACCTATATCGATTCAGAAAATATTGAAAAGGAAGGCACCGACTGTTTAGTCAATATGGATGCAATTCTAGTCCCTGGAGGGTTTGGTAAGCGGGGTGTGGAAGGCAAAATCATGGCTATCCACTTTGCCCGTACGAACCGTATTCCATATCTGGGTATTTGTCTGGGTATGCAACTGGCTGTCGTTGAATATGCACGTAACAAAACCAGTATGAAAGGCGCTCACAGCACGGAATTTAATCCTAATACCCATTATCCCGTCATTGGATTGATCACTGAATGGCGTACCCGCGATGGGCAGCTTGAAACAAGAGATAAAAACTCCGACATCGGTGGCAGTATGCGCTTGGGCGGTCAGGAATGTATTCTGAAGAAAAGTTCACTGGCTTGGAAAACCTATGGTGTGGATAAGATTATTGAACGCCATCGTCATCGATATGAGGTCAATAGTCTCTACATTCCCCAATTAGAAGAAGCGGGGCTTTGCATCAGCGGCTTATCCAAAGAAGAAAAGCTATGTGAAATGATAGAACTTCCTGAAACCGAGCATCCATGGTTCTTGGGATGTCAATTTCATCCGGAATTTACTTCTACGCCGCGATTAGGTCACCCGTTGTTCAAATCTTATGTCCAAGCGGCTATTCATTTTTCCAGTAAACATCGCCGCGCAGGAGATGAAAAAATACACGTTGTGCGCAACAACTGATGGATCAGGAAAATTCATGATCCATACCGAGAATAATATCCAGCTATCTATAGCTATACCCAGGATAGCAAAAATAACACTAACTTAACAACAGTAAATAACAGGGAAAAGTAGTATGAGTGCAATCGTCGATGTCATCGCCCGTGAGATTCTTGATTCTCGCGGTAATCCAACCATTGAAGCAGATGTACTGCTGGAATCAGGCGTATTAGGCCGCGCCTCTGTTCCTTCCGGAGCATCCGTTGGAACCAGGGAAGCAGTAGAACTGAGAGATGGTGATGCACAACGCTACTCAGGCAAGGGGGTGCTCAAGGCAGTTGAGCATGTCAATACCGAAATTTCCGAAACACTCATGGGCTTAGATGCGGTCGATCAAAGTTTCATCGATCAGGCTTTAATTGACCTGGATGGCACAGAAAACAAATCCAGACTGGGCGCTAATGCTATTCTGGCGGTATCACTGGCTGTCGCCAAAGCGGCCGCTGAAGAATCCGGTTTACCTCTATACCGTTATTTAGGCGGTGCCGGCCTGATGTCCATGCCGGTGCCTTTGATGAATTTGATTAATGGCGGTGCGCACGCTAATAATAATATCAGTATGCAGGAATTCATGATTGTTCCATTAGGAATTTCAAACTTTCGTGATGCCATTCGTTGTGGCGCAGAAGTTTTTAGCGCACTGAAAAAACTTATCAACGAAAAAAATATGCCTACAACAGTGGGTGATGAAGGTGGATTCGCGCCTAATCTGGCAAATAATGAAGCAGCCCTGCAATTAATGGTTCAAGCTATTGATCAAGCGGGCTATCAAGCAGGTAGAGATGTTGCGATTGGTATCGACTGTGCTAGTTCTGAATTTTTCCAGGATGGTAAATATCATTTGGCGTCCGATGGGCTGTATCTGACTTCAGCGCAATTTGTTGATTATCTTGTCTCTTGGGTAGATAAATATCCAATTATCAGTATTGAAGATGGTATGAGTGAACATGATTGGGATGGCTGGGAATTACTTACTAATAAATTGGGCAAATCGATTCAATTAGTCGGTGATGATATATTTGTGACCAATGCAAAAATTCTGCAAGAAGGGATTAAACGGGATATTGCAAATTCCATACTTATCAAAGTGAATCAGATTGGCACTTTGACTGAGACACTCACTGCTATTGAAATGGCAAAATGCGCTGGCTATACCGCTGTCATTTCGCACCGCTCCGGAGAAACTGAGGATACCACCATCGCAGATATTGCCGTTGCAACTAACGCACTACAAATAAAAACAGGATCACTGTCTCGCTCTGATCGTCTAGCTAAATACAACCAATTACTGCGTATTGAAGAAGATTTGGGAGAGTCGGCAAACTATGCAGCTCGGAGAGCATTTTACCAACTTCGATAATGAAGATTCTGGCTTTTATACTGCTTCTGCTGATAGCCCTCATGCAATATCCATTATGGTTTGGTAAAGCAAGCTGGAGAAAAGTCTGGCAAGTAGATCAAGATGTCATTGCAGCGCGTGAAAATAACTTGATACTTCAGAATCGTAATAACATGCTTGAAGCGGAAGTTAATGATCTGAAACAGGGCCTTGAGGCAATTGAAGAACGTGCTCGCAATGATCTGGGCATGACTAAACAAGATGAGATATTATTTCAGATTGTTAAAAGTACACAGTCCAAAATTTCCAATATCAGCCAATCAACCCAGCATTAATTAAATTACTTTTATTCTGAATTTCTTCTATCAGGCTAATCTGAACTCTCTTAAAAATTTTATACCTAATTATCAGGCGATAGCCCTTTATCATAAGCGGAGTAAGCTGAATCATACGAATACGATAATCTAAGCCTTGATCTCTTGAAAATAGGCAATTCAATCCTATATACCCCACTTCAGTTTGGACTATACCATGGAGTAAATAAATGAAAAGAATTATTCTCTTTTTAGCAACTAACTTAGCTATTATCGTTGTTTTAAGCATTACACTACGATTGCTGGGCTTTGAAAGAATCCTTGATGAACAGGGAACTGGCCTGGACATTAATTCCTTACTATTATTTGCTTCAGTATTTGGATTTGGTGGTTCGCTGATGTCATTGATGATGTCAAAATGGACTGCAAAGAGATTCACTGGTGCACAAGTCATTGAAATACCTCGTAATGCTCAAGAACACTGGTTAGTCACTACGGTGCAACGACAGGCAAAAATAGTAGGTATCAATATGCCAGAAGTAGCCATTTATAATGCGCCAGACATCAATGCCTTTGCAACAGGTATGTCAAAAAATGATGCATTGGTAGCTGTAAGTACCGGTTTGCTAAATAGTATGAATCAAGATGAGGCTGAAGCTGTTCTGGCTCATGAAATCAGTCATGTGGCTAATGGCGATATGGTGACATTGGCGTTGATTCAAGGTGTTGTCAATACCTTTGTTATCTTTCTGTCACGCGTTATCGGCCATACCATCGATCGTGTCGTATTCAAAACAGAAGAGGGTCACGGCCCTGCTTTCTGGATTACTACCATTGTCGCAGAAATTGTCTTGGGCGTACTGGCCACTATTATTGTGATGTGGTTTAGCCGTCAGCGTGAGTTTCGTGCTGATGCGGGCGGAGCCAGCCTGGCAGGGAAAAATAAAATGATATCGGCCTTGCGTCGCCTGCAATTAAGCAGACAGGAAGTTCATTTGCCCGACCAGTTAGCCGCTTTTGGTATCTCAGGAAAAATTGGTTCTGGCTTAGCAAGCTTATTTATGTCTCATCCCCCATTAGAAGAAAGAATCGCAGCTCTTGAAGCTCAACGCTAATATTTTCTAATTTTTCACCAATAAACGCCGCATTTTCCCATGCGGCGTTTGTTTTTATAATTTAATTTTTTGATGTTGTAATAAACAATTTTTCTAGAACTGTATTACTTAAGATAAATTAATACAATACAATCAATAATACTATCTATTGATTAATAAGAAGTTTCTCTTGAGAAATCTTGCCAGATAAAAGGCGGATTAACAGATGGTTTAGTCGGAATAAAAAAAGTGGCCGCGTCCAGGACACCTATCAAAGTACGACCCACTGTATGCATGATACCCATTGCTGTTCCAATTGAAACGCCATAAAGTGGTCCCTCATTTTGGCTGGTCAAAATGATATTCTTGGGTAACTCCACCCACCCAGTAACTGCATTCGTAACGCCACTAACAAATTTCTCAGCCGAGTTACTAAAATAGCTGTCAGCAGCAATTGCTTGGGACGAGAAAAGGAAGAGCATGGATAATATTAAAGAGAATTTAACAATTCTTTGCATCAGGAAAACTCCTTATTCGGTGGTAAGATTATTAAATTTCTGTTTCCGGTTAAGCAGTGAACAGAAATTTATCCGAAGTTTACCTCTTCATAACTAAACAGACAATTTCTGATTCAATACTCAGAAAGGATTAAATAAATCATAGTTAAGGATTAGAAATTATCCTGCTTCAGTTACCATATCTACCAAATAAAACATAGCATAGCGAATAAGGCGCGCTTTCAAAGACTATCACTTTCACATAAAAATAAGAAAATGTTACAAAAGTATTAATTCAAAATTTCACAATAAAATACACTAACCTAGCTTTAGGTATGAACGATATTTCTCAATTATCCAATTTACAAAAATCCTATCTTCTTACTTGAAGTCAATACCAAATGCTACAGGCAAAATTATCGCTCAAGTTCGCCAAAATTGATGGAACAACACGCCTAGTGGCGCGAGATCACTTCGGTCCGCTAGTAGTACAAAAACCGCTTTATCCGGAAGGACGAGAGATTTGCCATGTAGTAATTATCCATCCACCGGGCGGCGTTGTAAGCGGCGATCAATTGGAAATTACGACTCATATTGATGCATTCGCAAATGCGCAAATTACGACCCCAGGCGCTACTAAATGGTACAAAGCCAATGGGCGCACCTCGCAGCAAACGATCAGAATTAATATAAATAAAGGCGGCGCACTTGAATGGGCGCCTCAGGAAACTATTTTTTATAACAACGCCAATATAGAAATCGATCATCAAGTTACCTTGAAAGATGATGCAACCTACATTGGTTGTGAAATATTATGTTTTGGCCGCACTGCTTCAGGAGAAACATTCAATAACGGACAAATCAAGCAACGTACCAGCATCCAACGAAATGGAAAAATGATTTGGTTAGAACAAATTCGGCTACAAGGCGAAAGCACAGCCATGCATGGCTCCTTAGCCCTATCAGGCAAAACAGTGTGCGCTACGCTTATTCTGACAGGAAAAACGATCCCTCAACCATTGATTGATTTGGCAAGAGAAGAAGCAGAAAAGATTGCCAAGGGTAGCGGCCAAATCGGCATCACGCAGCTTAAATCGATTGCCGTAGCGCGCTATTTAGGTAACTCGAGTGAAATAGCGCGGCACGTCATGCTATGCATCTGGGGCCTGTTTCGCCCGGAGATTCTCGGACGCTCTGCAATCATTCCCCGCATGTGGAATACCTGATTCATTACTTGTTAACATAAGGTAATTTTTAAAATATCAGATGCTGCAGTAACTTATAAGAAATAAAACATGTTATTTTATCCAGGAGAAAAACTATGGACTTGACACCGAGAGAAAAAGACAAGTTGCTGATATTTACTGCCGGATTACTTGCTGAAAGGCGTAAAGCCCGCGGCCTGCGGCTTAATTACCCAGAAGCTGTTGCGCTGATCACTTGTGCGATTTTGGAAGGAGCCAGAGATGGCCGGACAGTAGCAGAACTGATGACCGCCGGTCAGAAAATATTGACCCGCGCTGACGTCATGGAAGGTGTTCCCGAAATGATTCCGGACATTCAAGTTGAAGCAACTTTCCCAGACGGAACCAAGCTGGTTACTGTGCATCATCCGATTATCTAACTGATCAGAATTACAGGAGATCTACATGAGATTACCATTAGTGCCAGGCGAAGTATTTACTGAACCGGGTGAAATCGAGCTGAATGCTGGCAGAAAAACCAAAACCTTAACCGTTTCTAATGCAGGGGATCGCCCAATACAGATTGGCTCTCATTTTCACTTTTACGAAGTTAATTCTGCCATGAAATTTGATCGGGAAGCTGCTTATGGCATGCGCTTGAATATTATGGCCGGCACGGCTATTCGCTTTGAACCGGGACAAGAAAGAACCGTTGAACTCGTTGAGCTTGCGGGGGACCGGATCGTTTATGGATTCAATCAAAAAGTGATGGGGAAACTGAAATAGTTAATATCACGTTGATTTCACAGGAGTAAAAAATGAGCTTAAAAATTTCCCGGCACATCTATGCTGAAATGATGGGTCCAACGACTGGCGATCGCGTCCGTCTAGCCGATACAGAACTTTTTATAGAAATTGAAAAGGACTTCACCACGTATGGGGAAGAAGTGAAGTTTGGCGGTGGAAAAGTGATTCGCGATGGCATGGGCCAGTCCCAGCGTAATCATGCAGACGTTATGGATACCGTCATCACCAATGCAATCATTATTGATCACTGGGGGATTGTTAAAGCGGATATCGGCATCAAGAATGGCAAAATCGCAGCGATCGGCATAGCCGGGAACCCGGACATTCAGCCTGACATTACCATGAATATTGGTGCTGCTACTGAGATTATAGCGGGTGAAAATCTGATCGTTACAGCCGGGGCTGTCGATACGCACATTCATTTCATCTCACCACAGCAAGCTGAAGAAGCGATGATGAATGGCATCACTACCATGCTCGGCGGCGGCACAGGCCCTGCGACTGGTACAACAGCAACAAGCTGTACATCAGGACCCTGGCATATTCATTCAATGTTAAGAGCATCGGATGGATTGGTCATGAATACAGGCCTTTTCGGTAAGGGTAATGCCAGCTTGCCAACACCGCTGGAAGAACAGATTCTGGCTGGAGCATGCGGCATGAAACTACATGAAGACTGGGGTTCCACTTATGCGGCCATCGATAATTGCCTGACTGTTGCAGATAAATATGATGTCCAGGTTGCTATTCACACAGATACCATCAATGAAGGCGGCTATCTGGAAAACACCATCGCTGCCATGAAGGGCCGGACTATTCATACCTTCCATACCGAAGGCGCTGGCGGGGGTCATGCGCCGGATATCATTGCAGTTGTAGGTCAGGATAACGTTTTACCTTCATCGACCAATCCAACCCGCCCTTATACTGTAAACACACTTGATGAGCATCTGGACATGCTGATGGTGTGCCATCATTTGCACGCTCATATTGCAGAAGATCTTGCCTTTGCGGAATCACGCATCCGGAAAGAAACGATTGCCGCCGAAGATATTTTGCATGATATGGGCGCTATTTCGATGATGTCTTCTGATTCTCAAGCAATGGGACGCATCGGTGAAGTTGTCCTGCGTACCTGGCAAACGGCGCACAAGATGAAAATACAGCGGGGCACATTGCAAGAAGATAATTCCAAACATGATAATTTCCGGGTGAAGCGCTATATCGCCAAATACACCATCAATCCCGCCATTACGCACGGCATTTCGCATGCAGTCGGCTCTATTGAGGTCGGCAAGTATGCTGATCTGGTGTTGTGGAGACCTGCTTTCTTCGGTGTAAAGCCATCCATGATCTTAAAGGGCGGAATGATCGCTGCAGCGCTGATGGGTGACCCCAATGCTTCGATATCAACACCGCAACCGGTGCATTACCGCTATATGTTTGGCGGCTATGGCGGAGGGATCAAAACATCGTGTTTCACCTTTGCTTCACAAGCAGCGCTCAGTGCTGACCTAGTCGATCAGCTAAAGTTGGATAAAAATATCATTCCCGTAAAGAATACCCGGAATCTGCGCAAGAAAGACATGATTCACAACAGCGCAACGCCTAAAATGGAAGTTGATCCGGAAACCTACGAAGTACGTGCTGATGGACAATTATTGACATGTGGTGCAGAAGATGTGCTGCCTATGGCGCAGCGCTATTTCCTGTTCTAGGAATAAAAAATAAATGCTTACGCTGAATACTAAAATAGATCACACAGAATCAGTTTTTGCGCAACTCATTCTACCCTACGAAATGCGCGAGAATAGCCGGCTAAGAACGGTACTTGCGTCGGGTGAGGAAGTTGCGATTTTTACCGTACGGGGCACCATATTGCGCAACAATGATCTGCTCAAAAGCAATGATGGACGCGTAGTGCAAATCATCGCTGCCCGCGAACCTGTTTACCGGATTACCTGCCGCACACCTCATGATTTACTGCGCTGCGCCTTTCATTTGGGAAACCGCCATACACAAACCCAGGTTGGTGAAGCTTTCTTGCGGATTCACCAAGATACGGTATTAAAGCAAATGCTGGAAGGTTTAGGTGCTACTGTCGTAGCAGAAAATGCACAATTCGAGCCGGAATCAGGCGCTTATGGTGGCGGAGGACATCATCACCATGGCGATGGTCATTATCATGCGCATGGCCCCCTTGCACCCATACCCGCACGACAAAAGATTCATCGACCTTCCGATACACAATCCAAGGAATAATCTTGCAATCTGCCCTATTGCTTCGCCTGCTGCAACTGGCTAGTCCATCATTACCCATCGGTGCCTATACCTATTCGCAAGGCCTGGAATCAGCTATTGAAAAAGGTACAGTCTATGATGAGCGCTCGGCGCGCGCGTGGATTACTGAGTCTTTAGGTATTGTTGCAGATTTTGAAGCACCCATCGTATGGCGCCTGCTGAGAGCTTTTGCGGCACGTGATGCTGCAACGGTCAATTATTGGACCGAATGCTTTATTGCCGCACGTGATACTGCCGAGTTTCGTGCAGAAACCATTCAGATGGGATATTCCTTAGGCAAACTCATCATGGATTTGAAGATTGCAGACGAATCACTGCAGGCGATATTGGCAAGCCAATCAGAAATCCCTTTACCCACTGCCTTTGCTTGTGCTGCAGAAGCGCTTGCTGTACCGCATGAAGCTGCATTGCTGGGCATGCTATTTTCTCTGGTTGAAAATCAAGTGTTAGTTTGTGTTAAGTCCGTTCCACTCGGCCAAGTCGCCGGGCAACGCCTTTTATTTTCCCTGCACGCCATGATTGAAACCGCATCGTTACGCGCGCAGCAGCTCAAGGATGATGAATTATCCAATTGGTCGCCGGGGTTGTCATTGCTGTCCATGCAACACGAAACGCAGTACAGTAGAATTTATCGATCGTAATTTTTTGGAATGGAAGCGTGAACAAACAATCAAATCCTCTTCGCGTTGGCATCGGTGGTCCCGTTGGATCGGGAAAAACTGCTTTATGTGAAGCATTGAGTAAAAAAATGCGCGATCGCTATGAAATGGCTGTCATCACCAATGATATCTACACCAAAGAAGATATGGAGATCCTGTTGCGCGCCAATGCCCTGCCGCCTGAGCGTTTGATGGGCGTAGAAACAGGTGGATGCCCGCATACGGCGATCAGGGAAGATGCATCTATCAACCTTGAAGCCATTGCGCGCATGACTGCCGATTTTCCCGATCTTGATCTTATTCTGGTCGAATCTGGAGGTGATAATCTCGCCTCTACCTTCAGCCCCGAACTGTCCGATCTGACCATTTATGTAATCGACGTTGCCGCCGGTGAAAAAATACCGCGCAAAGGCGGCCCCGGCATCACGCGCTCAGCACTTCTTGTCATCAACAAAACCGATCTTGCTCCTTACGTCGGTGCAAGCTTGGAAGTGATGGCGCAGGATGCAAAAAAAATGCGCGGAGACCGGCCATTTGTATTTACAAATTTACATACTGGCGAAGGCGTTGAGCAAATTGTGGATTTCATTGTGAAACAAGGGCTACTGGAAGAAGTAAAACAACAGCGAAGCTGATTGACTTCTTTCATTAACTAAATTGATAGATATTGATTCAATTGGATGATGTTTTAATCGATAACTATTTAAAAACCAATAAATACATGGCATTACTCATACGATCTGCATGAAAACTTCACGCAGCCGGGTCAATAGTAATCGTTAAGTGAGCGGACTGCTATGTATATGAGGTACAGATGAATGCTCGTGCATTTGCTGTGAGAGTTCGATTGGCACAATATGCAGCTTGCCGTGCCGTACACCATTGGTTGCAATCACCTGATTGGCGAAACGTCTGACATCCTGAATGGTGCCCCGCAGAATAACGACTTCAAGGCAGTTATCGTGATCCATATGAACATGCATACTCGACAGCGTCAAGTCATGATGCTGGTGCTGTACAGACGTCACATGACTGGCCAGATCCCTTTGATGGTGGTTATAAATATAGCTAAGGGTAGCAATACAATAACCTTTATTATCTTTCTGCAACCGGGCAGTCTCAAGATAGTTACGGATAAGATCGCGGACTGCCTCTGAGCGATTAATATAACCCTGTGCATGCGCCATCTTGTCGAATTGCTCAAAAAGCTGATCATCCATCGAAACAGTAAAACGTTCCATCAATAATTTCCCCTGAATCTACTTACAAAATTTCCCACCTAATAACCCGATTTTATCCACCAATGAACAGAAATTGTAAATTCATTTACTGACTTAATAATTAGCCACCAAATTGACGCGAAATGAGCGGCTTTCAATCGGATGAAAATGCAAATCAGCTACCCCAGCAGCAGGCTCACCAGGAAGCCTGGAAGTGTAGTAATAGTCGATTGCATGCGCATGCGTATTCAATAGATTGAATCCTTGCAATAACACACGTACATTTTTGCTGATCTTGTAACCGATCTGACCATTCAGCGTCACGGTGTGATTGGATTGCACGCTGTTATCCTCGATGAGCGGGCGCTTGCCAAAATAGCGCAGTTGCATGCTCCCCAGAAAAGGGCCAGTGTTGTCTACTGAAATTGCCAGCTTACCTACCCCTCTGATTGCCCCGGGTATGTGATCACCATTCGGATCGGAATCACTAAAACGCGAACGTGCCAGCGCATAGTCCAAATCGATCATTAACCAATGAGCTGGCATATAGAATGCTGATAGCTCAAACCCTTCCCGCTTGCTCGGGCGGCTTGCTTCAGTCGTTCCGGCATCGCCAACGAATAGCAGTTCTGAATCCAAATCCAGACGAAACAAGGCGAAGGAAGCCTGCAAGCCGGGAACAATGGCAGTGCGCAGTCCGACTTCATAGCCCGTCGAACGTACCAGCGGGTTTACTCTGTTAATGGGGTCACCTGATTTGGGGTCCACAGTGGAGGTTGTTCCTCGCGCATCATTACTATGAAAGCCACTGCCATAATTAAAATAAAATTCAGTTTGTGCCCAAGGCCCAAAAATCAAGCTCAGCTTGGGATTCGTCATACTGTCATAGCGATTACCCGAGTTAGCGCTTTGTTGGCTGTTGACGTCAAACCAATAATAGTCCGAGCGTACACCCGCCACGCTGCGAAATTTTTCCAGCCACTGTATGCTGTTCTGATAATAGATTCCCACACTATTCTGGTTAATATGATCCTTGCGAGTAGTCGATAGTGTCTGGCGCTGTTTTGTGCTGAGCAGGCCATTGTCGATTACATCGTTCTGGAACTGAGCACCCACCGTATTTTCAACTTCAAACCCAGCAATTTTATTTACCCACAGGTGACTCAAATTTATGGCAGACTGAAAACGCTTATCAACTTGGGAAAATTGATCCCCATTTACAGGATCATCCAGGAAATAAGTAAAATTTGAAAATAATGCCAGATTGGTATGGAGCGTATACAGGTTTAGTTGCGTAACACCGAAACGGCTAGTATGCTGCAGCGCACTTGAAAGACTGAAGCGATGCGCTTCACCACCATCACTCGGATCAATGGTGCCCAATCGGGAAACCAAGCCGCTTGCTTCTGCCCGCTGTGGAATCTGATCAGTTGAATTCCAGTTTCCACCATAGCCCATTGCCGTGATGTTGAATTTGGTCGATCCCGCTTCCTGGCTATAGCGTAATACCGCGTTAAACTTCTTGAAATCCTCATGCTTGACCCAAGGGCCATCTTTAGTGAACAGTTCCATAGCATACAGAACATTGCCACTTCCCACTGCATGTGATTTTGCCACTAAACCCCGCATGAATCCCTGCTGTCCTAGGCCATAACTGGCAATGCCCTTTGGCAGCTTATCAACGTAATTCATGCTGACGGCGCCGGCTGAGGAGAAATCGCCTTGATCCGCATAATACGGTCCCTTCAAATACTGCATATTGCCGGCCAGTTCCGGAATAATAAAATTAGTATCTGCCCAGCCCTGCCCATGGCCATGCGAACGCTGATTGACCAGCATGCCATCGACGGTAATGCGCAAATCGGTGCCATGATCAAGATTAAACCCACGCAAGAAATACTGATTAGCCTTCCCTTCACCGCTATGCTGGGTAACGATTAGGCCGGGCACACTTTCCAGCAATTCTCCTGGCCGATAAACTGTGCGCAGATCGAGTTGCTGCTTCAGAACAGTGCCTTCATTGGCAGAATTTGCACTGCCTATCAACTCTTTCGCATTGGCACGTACCGTTACCTCTCTAAGTGCCGGTACGCCCGCAGCATTAACTAAAGAAGGCACTTCGACCAGCGCAAGAACACTGCATAAAATTATCGTTCGAAATAGTGCTGTAGCAAATCCTGTCGCTTCTTTCACGCTTATTCTCCCGTCAATTCAGATATTTTTAAAGCTGCGTGAATCTTTATATTAGCCCAGAATGTATGATAAATTTATTTATTTTCATACATTCTGAAATAAGCCTCTGTGAACTGTGAATAGGGATTTCTCACTCAGCACACGACTTGCAATATATATTTTTGAAGAGAGAAATCAGGGAACCGTGATGAGAATGCCCATTAACTATATTGCAATTTTCTTATTATTCTTAATAACTTTCTCCTTTCAAACTGCAGTTTCTGCATCGAATAAGCATAAGAAGCTCGAAATCGTGACCACCGTTTCTCCCATCACCAATATGGTGCAAAATATTGGCGGAACTTATATTAATGTAACCGGCCTTGTGCCCGCTGGAACCGATTCTCATACATATGAACCTGCTCCTTCCGATGTAAAAACGCTGCGAGCAGCCGACATGATTATTGTTAATGGCCTTGATCTGGAGCTACCCACTTTAATATTGGCAAAGAAAATAAAAAAAGCCGGAACTCCAATCCTGCAACTGGGAAACCGTGTACTCAAGGAAGAAGACTGGCAGTACGATTTTAGTTTTCCGCGCGAACACGGGCATCCCAATCCTCATTTATGGTTAAACATCGAACTGGTCATGCGGTATGCTGAAATAATCAAGGAAAATCTTATTGCGCTTGATCCGGCGAACAAGCAAGGATATCTGGCAAATACGGCAACTTATCTCGCCAAGCTGCAGAAACTGGATCAAGCAATTTTTAAATGTGTTGCAACAATTCCCGAGAGCAATCGAAAACTGATTACCTATCATGATTCCTTCGCTTATTTCGCTCCCCGGTATGGCATGACAGTGATTGCGGCCGTGCAGCCTGCTGATTTCTCCGAACCTGGTCCGCAGGAAGTCATTAGTATCATTAAGCAAATCAGAAAAACAGGCGTGCCGGCAATATTCGGTTCCGATGTCTTTCCCAGTAAAGTAATGGAACAAATTGCGCGCGAAGCGAATGTCAAATTCATTGATCAACTCTCTGATGATGAGTTACCTGCCCCACCCAATCATTCTTTCATTGGCATGATGGTCAGCAACATGACTGTCATGACAGAGGCGCTCAGCGGCAACCCAACCTGTATGGCCAATGTTGATGCAAGCAATAGCGCCTTCTGATTTGCAATTGCATTCTGTCGTCAATTTAAGCAATGTTACTGCCGCTTATGAGCAAAATGTGGTATTTACAAATCTCTTCCTGGAAATCACCGCAGGTCAATTTGCCGGTATCGTAGGCCCTACTGCCTGTGGCAAAACTACTCTTCTCAAAACTATCTTAGGTGTACACCCTGTTATTTCCGGTCAAGTACAATTGCACCAAGATCATCCAATAAAAGCAAAGCCAGGGACTGTTGGTTATGTGCCGCAACTTAGCAGTGTCGACTGGAATTTTCCGGTGACTGTAGAAGAAGTGATCATGATGGGACTCTACATCAGTAGGCGTATCTGGCCTTGGCTCAGCAAAGAGGAGCGCAGAAGTGTTCATGATCTGGCTGATCGATTGGGCGTTGATGACTGCCTGAAACAGCATATTAGCAATATATCAGGCGGCCAGCGGCAGCGTGCATTCCTTGCACGTGCCCTAATCAGCAATCCCAAACTTCTGATACTTGATGAGCCCACTTCGGGAGTCGATATCAAAACCCAGCATGAGGTATTGCAGCTATTGAGTGATATCAACAATGAAGGGATCACCATTTTATTGACCACTCATGACCTCAATGCGGTCGCTTCTCACCTGCCCTGGGTTATCTGCTTTAATAGAGGCGTTGTCGCGCAAGGCCGGCCTTATGACATTTTTACCAATGAAATCCTAACTCAGACCTATGGCGGTAACATTGTCATCGTTAAACACGAAGGGCATCTTTTGATCGCCAATAGCACCCCTCTCAACTTTGAGAATCAAAATCAATAATGGAATTTCTTCTCGAACCATTCGAGTATGAATTCTTTCGTCGTGGCTTGCTTGCAGCACTGATGGTTGGCGCTTCAGGCGGCTTGATCGGTGTCTATGTAGTGCTGCGTGGCATGAGCTATGTCGGTCATGGTTTATCTCACGCGGCAATTGGCGGAGCCGTGCTAGGCTTCGCGCTGAACCTCAATTTCTATGCCGGTGCATGCACGATAGGTTTACTCGCTGCCCTGGCGATCGACAGAATTACTAAAAATAACAAGATTAAATTGGATGCCGCAATCGGGATTGTCACAACCGCCATGTTTGCGTTGGGTGTGGCAATCGTAAGCAAGCTGCGAAATTTTAGACAAAACTTCGAGGCTGCCCTGTTCGGCAATATCCTTGGAATCACTGAGCAAGATTTGGTGGTTATCGGGCTTGTCACAACCCTCACACTGATCACAATGTTTTTTTTGTATCGGGCGCTGCTTTTTTCTACATTTGATAGCGAAGCTGCCCACATATTTGGAATCAGAACCGAGTCGGTACAACTGCTATTCTTGTTTTTACTTACTCTCTTCGTTATCGCGTCCCTAAACGTAGCTGGTGTCACCATGGTTGCTGCGACACTCATTGCGCCTGCCATGACTGCGAGAATGCTGACAGACAGTTTTAGCAAAATGATCATTTATTCAGCACTGATAGGTTCTGTAACAGGTATGACCGGTATGTATTTAAGCTATATTTTTAATGTAGCTTCTGGTGCAACCATCGTTTTGTTTGGCGCATTGTTATTCAGTCTATCCCTATTCGCAAAACCGCTTCGTAATTGCCAAAAAGGTACCGAATAAATCTGGCACTACAACGTTTCTGCTGCATAGCAGGGCTTTTAATAAATATCCTGTTAGTTCATAAAGTTATCTGATAATTTGTAAGACTTCTTCTGTTTTCTTCATCATTTCCGAAAAAATTTCCCTAAAAAATTCAATCGTTATGTCGCTATCAAAACATGAGTTTTTGCAGCGAAACGTTTGATCTTACGGACAGCCAAATTTTGGCAATTAAAGGAGAAATATGGAAGGACTTATTGTTGAACCATCCAGAATGTATCAAAAACTTTTATCGTCTGCGATTGAATTGGGAGGACTTGAAACCAAACAAGCTTCAACTGGCAGTGAAGCATTGATGCTGCTGCAAAAACAATCTTTTGACGTTGTGTTTGTGGCGATGCATTTGCAAGATATGGATGCACCCAAGTTTTCATCGCATCTTCGAGCTGATTTGCGCACTCGGCAAATACCAGTCATTATGGTTACTTCAAATGAAGATAAAAAATTACTTGATGAGGCATTCTCAGCAGGCGTAACTGAAATATTTGCCAAACATGAATTGGATAAAATCACAAGCTATACTGCACAATTTTTCAGAAAAAAAGGCAGTAAAACGATATCTGGGCATATCTTGTATATTGAAGATAGCCCATCAGCTGCAAGCTTGACCTCAGCAGTACTAAGAGACAACGGCTATACAGTCGATCACTTCGCAACTGGCGAGGAAGGTATAGAAGCGTTTCAGAAAAATACTTACGATTTAGTGCTCACGAACATATTGCTCAAAGGCAAATTAAATGGCCATGGCACTGTAAAAGCAATACGTCATTTAGAGGATGACAATAAAAGATTTGTACCCCTACTGGTGTTCTCGGTCCTGAATGATACTGCGCACAAGATCGAATTGCTGCGCCTGGGAGCCAGTGATTATGTTACCAAGCCATTAATTCAAGAAGAATTGCTTGTCAGAGTCAGTAACCTGATTACCAGCAAAAAATTAATAGACAAGGCAATCGCACAACAAGACCTGTTACAAGAGCTAGCAATTAAAGATCCATTGACCGGTTTATATAATCGCTATTATCTCATGGAGATTGCACCGTCAAAATTAAGTGAAGCGTTTCGGCATAGCATTCCATGCAGCCTGATCATGGTCGATATAGACCGGTTCAAATCAATCAATGATCATTATGGTCATGCAAGCGGTGACATTGTGCTAAAGGAAATTGCTTCTGTAATGACCAGATCTACCCGTAAAGAAGATATCCTTGTCCGTTATGGCGAGGAGAAATTCGTACTGCTGATGTCTCACTGCGATATATCCAATGCAACAGCTATTGCGGAAAAAATACGCCTATTAATTGAAAGCTTGCGACTCGCAGACTTGGATGTCACCGCAAGTGTGGGAGTTACTGAATTCCGCCGAGATTGGCAAGGTGATTTTTCCGGATTATTAAGAGTTGTTACAGAAACCGTCTATGAAGCAAAATCAGATGGCGGCAATAAAGTCATTACCCGTTATCGTTGATAAAATATTTATAAGACATGAGACTATGCGGTATTCAAATTCCGCATAGCGGTTGCATGGCTTTCAATGTAGCGCTGATATTTCTTTTCTTTAATAGTATTGATATGCACCAGAATCAAGCCATCAATACAATTTGAAAATTTGGGGTCAACATTAAAACCGAAAAATTCGCAGCCTCCCGGCTGACATAATTCTACATATTGCTTATACAGAACAGGCACTTTGACATTCAGATCATCCATTTTTTCCTTAAAAATGCTAAAAGCCTTCTTATATTCAACTTCATCTGTAACATGCCTGAATGGTACAAAATCTTTAATCTGATCAAAATTAAAAGGCATTCTAGGTTTAGCAATCGATCTGTCATTGCCAAAAAGCGTTGTGTAAAAACTTGCGATCACTTTTTGAGCGGGTTCAGGCCAGGAAGTACTCAGTGAAACCGGACCAAACAAGTAGCGTACCTCTGGATGCTGATAAAGATAAGCACCAATCCCATACCAGAGATAATCCAGGCTGCGCTTTCCCTGATATCTGGGTTGAATAAAGCTGCGCCCTAACTCAATCGCATGTTCAAGATAAGGCATAAATGTCTTGTTGAAGGTAAATAAGCTATTGGTGTATAAACCTGTTTCCCCATATTCCTTAAGGATTCTAGAGGCTTCTCCGATTCGATAAGAGCCGATAATCTCCAGTTCGTCTTCGTCCCAGAGAATCAGGTGACGGTAATAGCGATCATAGCTATCGATATCCAGGGCATTGCCTGTTCCTTCCTGCACCTGCCGGAAGGATAATTCGCGCAGCCGCCCTATTTCACGCATTACACTGGAATTTGGCAGATAGTCAAACAGATAGATATGCTTTCCATCCTGGGTTTTACCGATCAATTGCGAGGCTTTCATTTCCTTGCGGATTGATTGGGTACGAACTGGATGGATAATATTTTCAATCGGCTTGAACAGTTCTTTTTTCTTTTTCTTGCCTAATAAATAGACCTGCTTGCGCATTAATTTTGCCACGGCTTTTTTGGATAAATCCATGGCTGCGATAGATTCCCATGGAATCGGTTTGCCGATCCTGAATAAAATTTCGCTGCCTTTTTTATTGAACATTTCATTGATCAGCATCATCGTTCCCAAGGGCTTGTAAATACTTGAAAGGCCATAAAACAGTGTTGAATTCTTACCGCCAATATAGACTGGAACAATGGGTGTCTTGGTTTTCTTAGCCAAAGATAAGAAACCGGTTTTCCATTTACCATCGCGAATACCCATCGGAGAAATCCGTGAAACTTCTCCGGTTGGAAACAGAATAACCGCCTGATCTGCTTCCAGTGCTTCGATGATTTGATTCATGCTGCCGCGATGATTGGCCGATTTTGACAAATTATCGACCGATAAAAGCAAGCTTTGCAGTGGATCAATACAATTCAACATCGTCGTTGCGACAATCTTCACATCGCTCCTGATCTCTGATATCAACTTAAGAAGCGCCAACCCATCCAGCGAACCCAGCGGATGATTAGCAACAATCAATACACGACGCTGATCTGGAATGCGTGCCCGGTCTTTACTGGAAACTTGAAAAGTAAAATTAAAATGCTCCAGCACGGCATCGTTAAATTCCAATCCTTCCAGATGCCGATGCGTTTCAATAAAAGAATTAATCTCTTCCTGATGCAGCAGCTTCTTTAATAACGAAGAAGCGGTCTTCATCAAAGGCTTATCACTGTTCTCATCCGTATGCTGAAAATAATCTTTCAGCAAAGCATCCACATCAAGCATAACGCTGTACTCCATCCTGCAAATTGAATGCGGTCAAGATATAGGATTAATATGACAAAAAAATGACGTTAAGTATTTCCTTGTTTTTCTAAAATAAGATGAATTAATAGAAACATCTGAGTGGCATATTCGCATACAGCTACGCAACTCTAATCTATTCTTCGCGCAGACAGACTTAACACACTAAGCATGCGTAAGCAATATCACTTCTGGAAAAGCACCAGAGGACTCCTGGCATGGGATGTGCATCCTCTCGTTAAGCTAGCGCATGTGCTTATACCCTATCCGGTTGCACTTTCTTCCATTCGAGAGATTGACGAACCATATTAGTTTGATGCGAAAGACTCATTACCGACTTGTCGTGACTTGATTGAGCACATGAGACTTGTAAAAGACAGACCTGATTTATCCCATCATTCTTTCCGCAGATGGCCGAGTTATGGATGGAATGCATCGTGTTGTTAAAGCTATGCTACAAAATCAATCTCACATTATGGCGGTACAGTTCATAAAAACGCCGGAGCCAGACTATATTGGGATAAATCCAGATGATTTGCCCTATGATGATCCCTAAAGCAATCAAACCCAGACTTCTACCAAATGGCAGAGAAAGTACTAGAGCATTCTGCACTTAAATAGAGTCGATAAGGATTCTCAAAGGATGAGATATAGTTGATGATCTTGCTATGAGGAGGTGACATATGCCAAAACCCTTATCGAATGATCTCAGGAAGCGTCTGATCAAGGCGGT
>NZ_FONE01000090.1 GCF_900112825.1 Nitrosomonas sp. Nm166
GTCATCAATGACCAGGGGGAGTTACTGAGCGTGAAAATAACGGCAGGTAATGTCGATGATCGTGACCCGGTGCCAGAACTGGCACGTTCCTTATTCGGGAAACTCCTTGGTGATCGGGGATACATCTCTCAAACGCTCCTTGAGCAATTGTGGGAACAGGGCGTGCAGCTCGTCACCAGGGTGCGCAGGAACATGAAAAACAGGTTGTTGCTGCTATTTGACAAACTCTTGTTGCGTAAACGCTCGATCATTGAGGCTGTCAACGATCAACTGAAAAACATCTCGCAAATCGGGCATTCCCGTCATCGCAGCCCGTTTAACTTCTTTGTTAATCTGATAGCCGGGCTGGCAGCTTACACATTCCGCGAGAAGAAACCCTCCCTTAATATCAGATCCTCACAAGCTCTTCCAGTCGTACTGATGTGATCCTTATGTCGAACTCACGTTATTTAATAATGATATCTTCTAAAATATTAAGTACAATTTGACTAAACCGTTTTGCAAACAAATCTGTAAAGCCTTCACGAGGAGAATAGTCAATCAACACTTCTGCTTTGATTATCTCGCGTGCAACATATTCAGCGCTACCCATTTCATCAGCAAGCCCTAAATCAATACTTTTTTGTCCAGTCCATACAATACCACTGAATATATCTGAATTATCTTTTAAACGCTCGCCTCTACCCTGCTGTACTACTCGAATAAATTGCTCATGAATTTCTTTTAATAAGGTCGTCGCATGCTCTTTCTGAGCAGGATCCAGAGGCATAAAAGGATCTAGGAATCCTTTATTTTCACCAGCTGTTAGTAAACGTCTTTCAACGCCAAGTTTTTCTAAAGTACCAGTGAACCCAAAACCATCCATTAGCACACCAATTGAGCCAACCAAACTTGCCTTATCGACGAAGATCTTATCTGCAG
The DNA here is from genome assembly GCF_900112825.1 of Nitrosomonas sp. Nm166. GTDB lineage: Bacteria > Pseudomonadota > Gammaproteobacteria > Burkholderiales > Nitrosomonadaceae > Nitrosomonas. Next base: position 922 of record NZ_FONE01000090.1, read on the forward strand.
CGGCAGCAACATAATAACCACCTGAGGCACAAATATCGCCAATTACCGCATATAACGGGACTTCAGGATATTTAATTCGTAATCTTCTTATTTCATCATTAATATAACCGGCTTGAACTGGACTTCCTCCGGGACTGTTGATTCGAAGGATAACTCCCTTCGTATTTTTGTCTCTAAATGCAGATTGAAGGCTTGCATTAATTTTATCAGCGCTACTAGCGCTATCCGCAGTTATAATACCTTTTAAATCAATGAGTGCAGTATGCTTATCAGTAATCCGCACTTTCCCATCATTTATCCAACCCAGTGCAACAAATAATAATATAAAAAGATAAATAAAAGTCAAAGACTTAAAAAATATTCCCCACCTACGAGCACGACGCTGTTCTCGTAAAGAAGCCGAAGCAAGTTTTTCTAATAAATCTATTTCCCAGTTTTCTTTTCTAACTTCTGGTTCATCCATAGGTACATACTTACAATTAAGAAATCAAAATTATTATGTTTTCTATTGTTTTTCAAATTAACAAATAAAGTAAAGCGCCCCGATAAATATTATTATAAACGGGGCCAAGAGTTAATCTTATTATTTTATTTATGGTTAATCTTTAGCAGCAGAAGCTTGACTATCTACGTTAACTAATTAAGTTCTAGAAAGAGAAATGTTTAGTCCCACGATGCGCTGGAAAGGGGAAACGTTAAATCGTTCTAGCTCTTTTGCCTATATTTTGCAAATGTATTCGTAAGGCATGAGGCTCTTGAGAGTTTTTAATCGTTCGCAAAGTTATATGCTATCACAAAAGAATATAAGTGAGTCTTCAACTGGTCATGTGAATTATAATAATAGCGTTTCACAGTCGCTTTCTGATGGTTCTGTTCATTCGCTCAACCTGCCGACGCGCGCAATAAGCAGTGATACAAGGTCGAGCATGACAAATGCAAGCATGGGCTGCAGCGCATAAAAGCAATCGCGCAGAGACAAGCCTATGCTGCCGAAAAGCCACACATATAGCTTCTCCTCTGGCTTCAAAACCGTGGAGGCAGGTTCCTTCAGTCCCATCGGCGCATCATGGACAAAGTCATGCTTGACACTCTTTAGCTACGGCCTTGGATTGATATCGTACTGCTTCGCCAAAAAGCTCAGACTCTCTTGACTATATTGTATCTTCGACGGGTCGCCTACATCGTGCGGGCGCTTCCATACAAAGATCCCTGCACAACCGCGTAAATTTTCCTGTGGTGACGGAAAAAAATATCCAGATGACAGCTGTTATGCGTCATTTTAGTAAAAAGTGAAGTTTTTTCCCTCATTCTTAGGGAATTTCTCCCCTATGCAACATTTGGACGGATTGCTTCCCTTGGTGGCTTGTCCACAAAAATTTTGTGAGCTGCTTTTTTCAGATTCATGCAGATACTTTTCATCAGGACTTGGGCGTTAACTTTTGCCGTTCCGAAGTAGCTGGCACGCCTCATTCCGAATAGGCGTTTGATTATGCCGAAACACTGTTCGACAATATAGCGCTTTTTGCTGATCAATTTATTCGCCAGTTTCTGGCGTGCCGACAGCGGTTTATTCTTGTATGCGCGATTCATGATTGCGCTCTTGATTTTTCGCTTTCTTAGAAGCTGCCGATTGACGTTGGCTTCCTGATCCTTTGTCGGCATATACCCGATTCGCCTCAATGTGCGCACCATCGATAGCGGCTTCGAAATGCATCATTTCGCTCTGGTTGGCAGGAGCAGTGTGAACTCCGCGCACATCATAACCATCCTGCGCATCCACCACCAGATAACCGCGGTAGCCAAACTGCGACTTCTTGCCCTTCTTGAGCCAGATCGCATCCGCATCCGCACTTTGTGCATCAAAACAGCTGATTCCAGGCTGGCTGCCATCCTCAAACTGAACCGCCTTACCCTCGGCATCCACCTCCAACGTGATCGTCTTCTTAGGCCGTGCCGCTGACTCAATCAGCGTGGCATCAATCACCGCTCCTGTCGCACCCTTGACCATCAATCCGTGTGATTGAAGCTGTTCATTGATAGCAGCCAAGAGACCGTCCAGTCTGTCGTTGGCCACCAGGCGGTTACGGAACCAGCACAGGGTGGTTTCATCCGGTATATCATACGACAACGACAAACCACAAAACTGTAAAAAATCAATACGAACACTCAGCGCTTGCTCCAACGCGGCATCCGGCAAACTATGCCACTGACCCAGCAGCGTCGCTTTGAACATCATCAATCCATCAAACGGTTCCTATCTTCCGCCATGCGATAACTCCCGCTTGTATAAACCCGTAAGCCTCGGACGCAACTCCTCCCATTCAATCAGGGCATCAATCTTCATCAGCACACTGTCTCGTTTCAATCGTTGCGCTAATCCCAATATTGCACGAAGGTAGTGGCAATTCCCAAATAATTCTTTATAATTCAGTTACCTACGTCGAATAAAGAAAAGGAATTGCCAGTGACAAAGTGTACCCATAAATCATTTAATTTTCCAGGTGTAAAAAAGCGTACTGTTGAAGTAAATTTCCAG
>NZ_FONE01000064.1 GCF_900112825.1 Nitrosomonas sp. Nm166
GGTCAAGAACAAACCACTAACGCAACGACAATTACAACGCAATAGCCTGATTGCCAAAGTTCGCTACGTGGTAGAACGAACCTTCGGCAGCCAGACACGATGGTTCGGATCCAAGGCACTGCGTTATCGCGGTAACGCCAAAGCACATGCTTGGCATATTTTACCAGCCATAGCCTACAACCTGAAAAGATTGCCAAAATTGTATGTCGACAAGCAAATACAGGCACAATCATGGGAATAATCCGCCCGTCTAATCCGATAATGATCGGTTTGAAGCGATTATCCCTGGAATTTTTGCGAAAAGCTTACAAAAAGTACTTCATTGCTCACAAAAAAATCTGAACTGAATACGCTTCAGGTAAAGTTATGTTTTTGCAAAGGTCTCAAACTGTATTTGAAACTTTTTGGGTAAGCCGCCTGGAAAAAACCTTTCCCTGGATGGCGAGCATAGCCTTATTAGGATAATTCGGTATTTTGGCTACGACCACGAGCGAAGCCACAGGAATTACATCCGATCTATGGAACCCAACCTAGTTCGAAATTGTACAGCAAACCCGGATAGGGCACATATAGGCAGCACGAGCACTGCGGGCAATCGTTCTCTTAATCGTCATTCTGATGATTGCACACGTATCGTGTACGTTGGCACTATATATTATGTGCTTTTATAGCAGCGCTCACGCTGATTGCCGGTTCGCTCATCAGTCATTCCGGTGCAGAAGAAATATCATTTAAATCAATTGCTCCTTATGCATTGCATATTCTGCTGGCAGGAGCGTGGTTTGGCGCATTACCGGCTTTTTTGTTTATTGTATACAACCGTTACTGTGAATCCAATCAGACACATGGGTTAAACGTAACCTACCTGAAGCAATTTTCTATTATTGCTTTGCCTGTTATGTTATCACTCGCAATTACTGGCGTAATAGCAGCCGATCGCATGATCGATGACCATTATCACGCTTTAGTCGCTAGTTCCTACGGCTGGTTATTGAACGTCAAGCTGGGGGTATTAGTAGTCATCTTATGGATTGCTTGTGAAGCGTGCTATAAATGGTTGCCGTTATTCGCTAAAACTGATACAACAGCGCAAGCAAATAAAGGAGTCTTACAGTTAAAAAAATGGGTCGATATTGAGTTCATCCTTGTTCTCCTGCTGGTTTTGCTTGCAACCATATTAGCCAATACCCTTCCCGCCAAACACGCTATTGTTGAAAATTAGCCTTATCCATTTCGCTTCTCCATTAACGCGACATGGGAGGAATCCAATGTACCGGAGATGGTCTGGTCTGGGGTTGCGCTGTTTATAGTTGCGCTGGCTACGATCTGGTTTAGTATAAAAATTGGCTGGAACCAAAAGGAAAAAATTCTTGTTCCAAGTATATTAACGATTATGGCTTTAGCGCTAGCTTTACCGCCTCTAGCTATTGAGGCTTATCCTGAAACCTACAAAAACCATCCGTTCCATTTGATGCTATTTCAATTTCTAACGGCTCCCTGTTATTTGCCGAGCATTGCGCCGGTTGCCATGATCCGCAAGGCAAAGGTAATGGAGAGCAAGCAGATACACTATCAACAACACTATCAACAGCACCAACAGATTTACTGACGGAGCCTCATACTGCAAGACATACTGTTGGTAATTTTTTTCATTGGCTGTCACATGGAATTCCCGGAACCGGCATGCCGGGTTTTGCTGCGACTTTGTCCGAGGAAGAGCGCTGGGATCTCGTCAATTATCTTCATGCACTTTCACGTGGCTTTGATGCACGCTTGCTAGGCAGCATGATTGTTCCGGAGAATCCAGCTGTCGCTTCACCAGTTTTTGCCTACTCTGCACAAGATGGGTCCGGTGGCAATTTAAAAGATTTCCGTTTACAAAAGAATGTACTGCTGGTTTTATTTTCCTGGCCGCAATCTCAGCAGCGCTTAAATCAATTAAAAGCTGCCTATGACGAAATCCGTGCTCTCAATACTGAAATTCTGGCAGTTCCCATACGCTCACTCGATGAGCAGGAATTGCTAAAAATCACCGATACTGCTCCCTTTCCTGTAGTGACCGAAGGCTGGTCGGAAATCAAAAATAGCTACTGGCTATATCGCAGGGTAAGAACCGTTCCTGATTTAATGGGTAAGGGGATGTTTCTAGGGCACATGGAATTTATAACTGATCGTTTCGGATACTTGCGTGCCCGATGGGTAGCTCAATTCGAAGGATATGGTTGGTAAAATATAGGTGCTTTGACACTACAATTGATACAACTCAATCAGGAGGGCGAAATCATGCCACCGCCTGGCGACCATGCCCACTGAATTTCAGCTATTAGGTAAATGAGAAAGCGTAGATGGTGAATGCTGGGTTCGCAGCCACATTATTTCTAAAAAATTTCTCGTATTTTACTGGGCATTTCTGCCCAGTAAAACGGATACCGTTTAAAAGAAGGGCTGTACATTATCCCAGCATCCAAACCATTCGTTAGATCATGAGATAGAATCAGCCCGTTTTAGAACGGATTTAAATCGTCGTCATCATCTTCTTTGGGAAGTAACTGTCCTCGAGCCACGCCATTAGGGAAATCCGTGCTATGCACATTAGCATAAATTTTTCCTGCTCGTATTGCGAAAGCCAGAGAAGCAATGTTATTAACCGGCACATCGCATGCTTCAGTATCTGATGGTACTATAATCTTACTATTATCCAAGATGCCTTCTGTGGAGCCTTCACCCACATCCACTGGCGGATCCGCAGGGCCAAAGAGAGAAACCACAACTGGCCCATTCACACCTGCGGATGCACAGTGAAGATGCGCTTGTGTGAGCCCTGTGCCATTACTCACACTGAGGCGAAATTGCGCTTGCGATAACCCCTTATCAAATTCAACTTCTATTACACCACTCGTATCAGTAACGACTCCGCCTGCCGGACTAGTAACCTCTTGGGCACCGGTCAAAAATCCTTCGAATTTTAATTCATCTGCAGCATATACAACGTTTGAGCCAATAAAAAAAAGAAAAGTTGCTAATAAAAAAAGCTTAATATTACAGAGTTTCTTCATGTTCTATTCTCCTAATTAAAACCACTTTGCCTGGTATTCTTACAAAAATAGCACGAACTAAACGAACTTCAGACAAGCAACCTACCTTAATTCAACCTCTTACTTTATCTACAACGTAGTCACCAAATTTAGTGACCACAATAATGATGGCAAATTAACAGAACTTCTTCTGTGCGCGCTTTAACGAAATTAATGTAAAAATCTCATGTTCAGAACAGGATGCTCTTTTTTAGGGCGTGCTGCTGACTCAATCAGCGTGGCATCAATTACCGCTCCTGTTGCACCCCTGATCATCAATCCGTGTAATTGAAGCTGTTCATTGATAGAGACCAGAAAAACATCCAGCCTATCGTTGGCTATCAGGCGATTACGGAACCGACACAGGGTGGTTTCGTCCGGTATCTCATCCGATAAGGACAAACCACAAAATTTTAAAAAATCAAGCCGCACACATAGCGCTTGCTCCAACGCGGCATCCGACAAACTATGCCATTGACCCAGCAGTGTCGCTTTGAACATCATCAGCGCATCAAATGGTTCCTGTCCTCCACCATGCGATAACTCGCGCTTGTATAAACCCGTAAGATTCGGACGTAACTCCTCTCCCAGTCAATCAGGGCATCAATCTTCATTAACACACTGTCTCGCTTCAATCACTGTGCCAATTCCAGTGTTCCAAAACTCATCTGCATTTTTTGCTCCAACTGGCTTTTACTTGTCACTATTTTAATTGGTTATTACGCTGACGGGAGAGGTTGTACAGGAGTCTTAGGTATGTATATCACCAGCTCATCATAGGGACTATATACTCGACTGAATTATGCGCGCAATCGAGAGGCAGAAATAACCAGCCCAAAGCGATCTGAAATCCATCTGTACTTCAATATCCAAAATAGAAAATCTAATAGCGAATTATTCTATTTATCAATAACATTCCATAAACAACTGCAGTCAGTAATATTAGCAAAGCGGATGTTAATAATAATTATTAATAATCATACAAATAAGCAATCTTATTTAGATCTGGTGCAATCTTGAAAATGATCAGAAAATCTAGCTAAATCGCTTGTATAAACTGCTGTTACTCGGTATAGTTCGCACTCTGCCATTTAGGTCCAAGCAGGAGAGTGCGCTATTTAATCTATTAAGCGCCGCCGAAGGCGTAACCCCCCCGGAATCGCTCAGGCAAGGCCAAGCCAAACTTGCTCCCTGAAAACCGCTTGTGACAGGCAATCTGGAGAGTGCCGAGAAATTTTTTGGCCACCGAAGGGGCACACAGATTCAATTCTGTAAATCTCTCAGGTAAAAAGGACAGAGGGGCGTGAAGTCATTTGCAATAAAATGGCTTTTTTTATTTTCGGGAGAAGAATCCGTGCTGAAAATGACACCCCTTAATCAAACCCACCGGGACATGAATGCCAAAATGGTGGATTTTGGTGGCTGGGATATGCCGCTACATTACGGCTCACAGTTAGACGAACACCATAAAGTACGCCTGGATGCGGGCATGTTCGATGTCTCTCACATGCTTCCGGTCGATATCAAAGGCGACAATGTGCGTGGTTTTTTACGCAGCCTGGTCGCCAATAACGTCGATAAACTGACGCTTCCCGGTAAAGCGCTATATTCTTGCATGTTGACCCCGCAAGGCGGCATCATCGATGATCTGATTATCTATTTTCTGTCTGAAACCTGGTTCCGTATCGTAGTAAATGCCGGTACCGCCGATAAAGATGTTGCCTGGATGCTCAAGCAACGCGATGAACTGGCACCCAACTTGGAAATTACACCGCGGCGTGATCTGGCCATGATCGCCGTCCAAGGTCCTAACGCACGCACCAAAGTCTGGCAAGTCATTCCTGGCTCGCAAGCTGCGACGGAAGAATTAAAACAATTCCAGTCAGCGGTTGTCGATCAATATTTTATTGCACGCACCGGCTATACCGGTGAGGATGGCTTTGAAATTATCCTGCCTGCTGCCGATGCACCAACGTTCTGGAAAGCATTGCATGCTGCCGGTGTTGCGCCTGCCGGATTAGGTGCACGCGATACACTGCGTCTGGAAGCTGGAATGAATTTGTATGGTCAGGATATGGATGAAACCAGGAACCCGATGGAATCGGGTTTAGCCTGGACGGTTGATTTAAAAAGCGAACGGGATTTTATCGGCAAGCAGGCACTGCTAGACACCCCTACTGCGCAACAACTGGTAGGATTGGTATTGATCGATCGCGGTGTGCTGCGCAGCCACCAGCAAGTAGTCGGTCAACGTGATGGCGTTGAATATCAGGGCGAAATCACCAGCGGCGGCTTCTCGCCAACCATGAATCAGTCGATCGCCCTGGCACGTCTACCGGTGCAAATAGCCGTCGGGGACGAAGTCAGTGTAGTTGTACGCGATAAGAAGCTGCGCGCCAAAGTGGTAAAATATCCATTCGTGCGTAACGGCAAGGTATTGGTTTAATAGAAAATTGTAACGAAATATTATTTTAATCTGGAGTGAAAAAATGAGTATTCCAACAAATTTAAAATATAGTAAATCCCATGAGTGGGTGAAACCTGAAGCCGATGGTACGGTAACTGTTGGGATTACCCATCACGCGCAGGAATTGCTCGGCGATATGGTATTTATTGAATTGCCGGAAGTTGGGCGCGAGCTGAAGCAAAAAGAAGAATGTGCTGTCGCCGAGTCCGTCAAAGCAGCCGCTGATGTTTATTCACCCATTTCCGGCGAAGTAACCGCGGTTAATTCTCCACTGGTAGATGAGCCGGGCAAAATCAACGAAGATGCATACTCCGCCTGGTTATTTAAATTAAAACCCAGCAATGCTGCCGAGCTGGATGGATTACTGGATGCTGCGACATATACTGAATTAGTTGAAAATGAAGGTCACTGAAATCATCCCACATTGAAATTAGATTTTCTCACTTACTACCTTATACCTTAAGTTTTTTAATAAATCATGCCGTTTATTCCACATACCGAAGAAGATGTTGCCGAAATGCTTGCCAGCATTGGTGCAAAGACAATTGAAGAGCTTTTTGATGAAATTCCAAAAGAATTAGTCAGTGACCAGCTAACAGGCGTTCCACCCGGACTCAGCGAAATGGAAATAGCCCGGCTGATGATGGAACGCGCGACAAAAGACGGGTTTTACCAAAACTTTATCGGCGCAGGCGCCTATGAGCATCACATTCCCGCCGCTGTGTGGCAAATCACCACGCGTGGCGAGTTTTATTCTTCCTACACACCGTATCAAGCTGAAGCCAGCCAAGGAACTTTGCAGCTACTGTACGAATACCAGTCGATGATGGCTTCACTGACCGGCATGGATGTATCCAACGCCAGTATGTATGACGGCGCAACCGCACTGGCGGAAGCTGCTTTGATGGCAGTGCGCTCGCATAAAACGTCACCACGCATTCTGATTCCGCAAACCGTACATCCGGTTTACCGGCAAGTCGTGCGCGCAATTGTCAGCAATCAAAACATTGAAGTAGTCGAACTGCCATTCTGCACCGAATGTGGACAAATTCTGCCGGAATCCCTGGAAAATTCAGTGCATGAAGAATTTGCCGCGCTGGTGATTCCGCAGCCTAACTTCTTTGGCGTGCTGGAACAAGTGGATGCGCTCACCGACTGGGCGCACAGTAGAAATGCTTTTGCCATTGGTATGGTGAATCCAACCGCGCTGGCATTGCTGACACCGCCAGGTGAATGGGGCAACAAAGGCGCCGATATCGCTGTGGGTGAAGGTCAGCCGCTAGGTATTCCGCTTTCCAGCGGCGGCCCCTACTTTGGTTTTATGGCTTGTAAAAATGAGCTGGTACGCCAGATGCCGGGACGTATTATCGGCCGCACTACCGATCTGGATAATAAAGAAGGTTTTGTGTTAACCCTGCAGGCACGTGAACAACATATCCGCCGCTCCAAAGCGACTTCCAACATTTGTACCAATCAAGGATTGATGGTCACTGCTGCCACGATTTACATGTCGTTAGTTGGACCGGAAGGCTTACGCCGGGTTGCGGCACAATCGCATGCCAATACGCTGGAGCTGGTTGATCAATTGGAGAAAATAAAAGGGGTAAAAAGAGTATTCAGTGGACCGATATTCCACGAAGCTACGCTAACCCTGCCCGCGCCCGTTGCTGAGGTATTATCCAAGCTAAAGCAGAAAGGCATACTTGCGGGATTGAATTTGCAGGAACACTATCCTGAAATGGGTAACGCACTATTGGTCTGCGCTACAGAAACCAAGACCGCGGATGATTTGCATAATTATGCGGAAGCTTTGAAACAAGTGCTCAGTTAATCCATTCGAACCCATATTTAGAAATTAACGCTTACACCCATACATCATGCTGATATTTGAACATTCACGCCCAGGACGCCGCAACTATTCTCAGTCTCCAACGACACCGGTAACTAAATCCGCGATTCCGCAAAGCCTGCTGCGCAAATCGAAAGTGCTACTGCCAGAAGTTTCCGAAATGGATACGGTACGTCACTATACCCGTCTGTCACAAAAGAATTTCTCCATTGATACCGAGTTCTATCCGCTGGGCTCATGCACGATGAAATACAACCCGCGCGCGTGTAACTCACTGGCTATGCTGCCCCAGTTTCTATCGCGGCATCCGCTTGCACCGGAAGATACAGGACAGGGTTTTCTCGCTTGTATGTATGAATTACAGGAAATTCTGAAAGCAGTGACCGGTATGGCCGGTGTCAGCCTGACGCCCATGGCCGGTGCACAAGGTGAATTGATCGGTGTGATGATGATTCGTGCTTATCATGAATCACGCGGTGATTTTTTCCGTACTGAAATCATTGTGCCGGATGCGGCGCATGGCACTAATCCTGCCACTGCGGTGATGTGCGGTTTTAAAGTCGTGGAAATTGCCACCGACAAAGATGGCAATGTCGATCTAGATGCATTGAAAGCTGCAGTTGGTCCACAAACTGCAGGGTTGATGCTGACCAATCCTTCCACACTGGGCGTATTTGAGGAAAATGTCGTGGAAATGAGTCGTGTCGTGCATCAAGCTGGCGGGTTATTGTATTACGACGGCGCCAATCTGAATGCTGTGCTAGGTAAAGTGAAACCAGGAGATATGGGCTTTGACGTAATTCACATCAATCTGCACAAAACCTTCTCCACACCGCATGGCGGTGGTGGTCCAGGTTCTGCACCAGTGGGCGTGGCTGAGCGTTTACTGCCTTTTATGCCGGTTCCGATCGTTGCCAAGGAAGGTGATACCTATCGTTGGGTTAGCGAAAAAGAAAAACCCCAATCGATTGGCCGCTTATCCGCACACATGGGTAACGCCGGTGTATTGCTGCGCGCTTATATCTATGTCCGCTTACTGGGAATGCACGGCATGCATCGTATTTCTCAGTTTGCCACATTGAATGCCAACTATCTGATGGCCGAATTGCGCAAAGCAGGCTTTGAAATCGCCTACCCTAACCGCCGCGCTAGCCATGAATTTATCGTCACACTGAAAGATATTAAAGACAAAACCGGTGTTACTGCGATGAATCTGGCCAAACGTCTACTTGATAAAGGGTATCACGCACCTACAACGTACTTCCCGCTGCTGGTTCCCGAATGCTTGTTGATCGAACCGGCTGAAACAGAATCCAAAGAAACGCTGGATGCGTTTGTCAAAGCGATGAAAGAAATCCTACTGGAAATTGAACAGCAACCGGAGATGATAAAAGGTGCACCGCACACCATGCCCGTGCGCAAGCTGGATGATGTCAAAGCAGCGCGTGAACTGGATCTGGCCTGGAGGCCCGGCGCCTAAATAGTAGAGAATCATCATATTTTATTAGCATTACGGCGGGAAATTTGCAGATTTACCGGATCATCCGAATTTCTGAACCTGCCGTAGCTGTCCGTTTTTTCTAGTCATCACGATCAAAAACCATGCGCACTCTGATCTGCGGTTCTATCGCTTACGATAACATTATGGTCTTCCCGGACCATTTTAAGAATCACATTCTGCCGGAAAAAATTCACATATTGAATGTCGCCTTTCTGGTTCCTGAAATGCGCCGTGAATTTGGCGGGTGCGCAGGCAATATCGCCTACAATTTAAAGATGTTGGGCGGTGAGCCTGTGATGATGGCCACCGTCGGCGATGACTATGCGCCTTATGCTGCACGGTTTGAACAATTAAACTTGACCCAAAGCCATGTACGGCATGTTCCTGACACATTCACTGCACAAGCCTTCATCACTACCGATCTGGCTGATAACCAGATCACCGCGTTTCACCCAGGTGCGATGAACGCATCGCACCTCAATTCCGTAAAAGATGCCGACGATATCCGGCTAGGCATTATCGCACCGGATGGACGTGATGGCATGATACAGCATGCCCGGGAATTTCACGAAGCTGGTATCCCGTTTGTTTTTGATCCAGGTCAGGGTTTACCCATGTATGACGGTGAGGAATTGCTGGATTTTGTTGATAAAGCAGATTACATCGCCGTTAACGATTATGAAGGCCAATTATTGCAAGACCGAACAGGATGCAACCTTGAGTCTCTGACGAATAAAGCCAAGGTGCTGATTATCACCTTGGGTGCGCAAGGCTCCATCATTTACGCCGATGGCAAGCAATTCGAAATTCCCTGCGTCAAACCCAAAGCAATCGCCGACCCCACCGGTTGCGGCGACGCCTACCGCGCTGGCTTGTTGTATGGCATCGTCAATGATCTGGACTGGCAAACTACGGGACAACTCAGTTCACTACTGGGTGCCCTAAAAATCGCCCAGCGCGGCGGACAGAATCACCAGTTCTCTCGCGACGAGATTGGCCAATATTACTTTGAGAATTTTGGTACCCGGATTTTCTGAAGTAGATCTCGCATCTTCCAGAATGTAATTTATTTGCACCACCAAGAATGGGTGTAGCAGACCAAATTTTACAAACTTAAAAAAGCAGAGAACTTTGCACGGTCAGAGCCAGTTTCAGATGCGATTAATGATATAATAGTGTTTTTAATCATACAATTGAGTTAATTGATATGAGCTTTTC
>NZ_FONE01000004.1 GCF_900112825.1 Nitrosomonas sp. Nm166
GATGATTCTGAGGAAGCTGAGGCTTCTTCTCGCCCTCATTCTCGTGCAATTGCATTGGCCATTAATGAATGATGACGGAGCCAACCATCGTCTTACACTCGCCTACGCCTGAAAATAGAATTGTTCAGGGCTGACTAGCTATGGAAAGTACTGTCATTAGACATGATCATACGGCAAAGCGTGAGGCTGTTCCGATTGCAACTCCCCACACCTGCAATTCTTCATCATCCTTGAAACGGATGAGTGAATAAGCTGTATTTTCAGCGTGCTACTTGATGACACCATTACGCGCATAGAGCCGCTTAACAGTGTATTCATTGACCAGCATGTCACTATCGTGAAGTGAGCACCAGTCATAGAATCCCCACTCACACGAAAGAAATAGGTTACTGCTTTATTACTTTATTACGTATCACATAAGTATTGAGATCAAGCCCTTTCTCAACATATTCGTCTGCTGGGGAAGGAAATCCGGCAGGCACGCGATGCTGCAATGGCGGTAATATACATACATGCAACCGGGCGATGCATCATTTTAGAAGACAATATTTGAGAAGATAAAATGATCGGTAGCGAACATATCTCTCGCCTAAAAATTGTTAAGATATAATTAGCCCTTAGACGAGGGTCTTTCTTTTTTAACTAATATGTTTCACGGGTTCCGGCCCAGTTTTTTTATAGGAAGTAAAAATGACAACTGGTACAGTAAAGTGGTTCAATGATTCAAAAGGTTTTGGTTTCATTACCCCTGATAACGGTAGTGAGGATTTATTCGCACACTTCTCTGCAATCAACATGAACGGATTCAAAACACTCACAGAAGGTCAAAAAGTAACGTTTGAGGTTATACAAGGTCCAAAGGGCAAGCAAGCATCAAACATTCGATCCGCATAAGATTTCATGCTGGGGTGAACAGATCGTATCAACGTGTAGTTTAGCGTTGATCTGCGCGGATTCACCCCTCTGATTATCCCTTCTCCTAGGTAAACTGTTTTAAACACATCTCTTAAAGTTAATTAGTTACCCCTGAAATACCATCATGGCTGGCATATAGCACAACCAGATAATTTTAATTATAATTTGAAAATGGCATATTTTATTGGGTTCCGGCATAAAGTCTTATCTCTCCTAGAGAAGGAAAGGCTTGCAAAGCTTGGTTAGCGGATCGGTTGTAACTATGCTATAGAAAACTCTAACACACCCCAAAGCGGTTGATCGCGCATGTGGCGCATCCCTCCAGGACAAGATCATCGCCTATAAATCCGCAGGCCGGGCCATTGTCTATATTGATGAAAGTGGGTTTGCGCATGACGCGCACGCACGGTTATACCCCATTGGCCAGAGATGTCATGGCACACATAATTGGCACGTGAAGGACCGTATCATCGCGATTGGCATTTTAATCGAAAATACTGGTAACCGTCGGCCTGTTTGAAACCAACATCAAAGCCGATGTGTTTCATGGATGGGCGATGCAGGATCTGTTGCTTAATTGCTGTCACATTCCGTCATTGTGATGAACAATGTGCCCGTTCCGTAAGAGACAGGGCACACGGAACATCATACAAAACGCTGGGCATACTCTTGAATACTTGCTGCTTGACTTCTTCTGATCTCAATCCTATCGAACACAAATGGGCGCAGACCAAAGCACTGCGTAAACAATAAAAATTAAACCGTCGACAGGCTCTTAAAATCCTATATATTCTGAATCATTCTTAACTGATTAGACCATATTAACGTATCAAAATTAAATTACAAATATTCCCCTACATCAGGCTCCATAAAATGAAACTTACGCTTAAGAGTATTTGGGTTATATTGAGAGAAGTAATTTCAGAATTCATGGAAGTGAATGTGCTTAGAATGAGTGCTTCACTCGCGTTTTATACGTTGTTCGCTCTTGCTCCTATGTTTATTATTATCATCACCATTGTTAAATTCTTCTTTGGAGCCGAGGCAATAGAAGGAAATCTTTACCCTCAAATTGAGGGATTAGTTGGTTCACAGGCAGCCACCCAGATAGAAGAAATGATTAAAAATGTTGCTATATCTGGCAGCAGCACTTTTTCAACTATGGGTAGCGCAGTTATGCTCGTAGTATTAGCTACCGGTGTTTTTGTTGAAATTCAAGAATCTATAAACTATATCTGGCACTTAAAAGCAAAACCTAAAAAAGGATTCATTAAACTTATCGTTAATCGTTTACTCAGCTTTTCAATGGTAATTTCTTTAGGATTCATATTGCTAGTATCACTTACATTAAATGCCGCACTAGAAGTTCTAATGGAAAGTCTGCAACGAATGTTTCCTACTGTTACTATTTATATTGCTTATTCTCTCAATTTACTTCTAACCCTCTTCATTGTTACTTTATTATTTGCTGTGATATTTAAAATATTGCCCGATGCAGATATCCGCTGGAAGAATGTCATTATAGGAGCTATTACTACCACTTTACTTTTTTTGATAGGAAAATTTTTTATCACCTTATACTTAAGTAAAAGTAATATAAGTTCAGCCTATGGCGCTGCAGGTTCAATTGTGATCATTCTACTCTGGGTATATTATTCAGCTATTATTTTATATTTCAGTGCTATTCTTACACGAGTGTATGCCCAATTTTCCGGTTATAAGATATATCCAAACGAATATGCAGTATTCATCAAGGAAGTTGAAGTAGAGAATAAAGCTTCATTGCAGGCCCAATCGGATACTCAGGAAATAAAAGCTGAAATTAAAGAAATAGCAGAAGAAAGGTAGCCAGCGGTATTCACATGTGATGGCTTCCCTTACTTTCGTAATTTCTTTTCGGTTTACAAGCAGCAAGGGTGTTTTCCATCAAATGCCGATATCTATACAAGCCCCTCATTAAAGTAGGCACTTTTCAAAATGCGGATAACTTTATGAGTAATTTTATTTAATAAAAAATAAAATTTATTTGAATTAATGACTTTCATATAATGATGTGAATCCCATTCTCATAAAACCTGAAGAAAGTTTTTTATTAATACTTACGATTGCGAGACAACAACAATCATTAGTAACTTCCAAAGCGTTTTCTTCTTACTGGCGAAAAGCATGAAAAATTTCTACTCACATTCATAGAATGCGTTATGGTTAAATTTTATCTTCTATGGGTCTAATAGTTATGAATTCTACAATTACTTGCGATCCACGAGAAAACCATATCTTGTGTGCTCTTACTAAATCCGAGTTTGAACTACTGATTCCTCACATAGAACTAGCCACTATGTCTCGTGCTGAAGTATTATTTGAAGCTTATGAGAAATTACAATACGTTTATTTTCCCGTTACAGCTACGGCTTCTTTACTGTGCTGGCTGGAAGATGGTACTACCGTAGAAGTAGCGATGGTAGGCAATGAAGGCATACTCGGCGTTTCAGCTTTAATGGGTAGAGAAGAATCATTTACACAAGTTATTGTTAGCCAGCCAGGGCATGGCTATCGAGTCTCTATAAAATCATTACAGAAAATTTTAGCTCGCAGTGGAGGGCGACGCACTGGAATTTTGAAAAAAGTAATTACACGCTACAATCAAACCCTTCTTATACAAATGGCACAAGCTACTGCTTGTAGCCGACGTCATCTTTTGGAGCAGCAACTATGCACATGGCTTTTATCATGTTTTGAGCGTGGACATTCCAATACCCTAATAATGACACAGGAATCAATCTCTTATGCCCTAGGGGTTCGGCGTGAAAGCATAACTGAAGCAGCAAAAAAATTACAAGACTCTGAAATAATTACTTATAGGCGAGGATACATCGAGCTGAAGAATAAAACTAAGCTGGAAGCCAGAGCTTGTGAATGTTATAAAATTCTCGGACGAGAATTAGTTCGCTTGAAATCTGATTTAGAATCATTTCGCAACTTGCCTGGTTTAAAGCTGCCTAAAGATGAAATTAGGTAAAAAGAGGCAAGCTAAAAAAGAGTCTAAAAGGATCTTGCCATAAGCAGTGGGGTATTTTAGCTGAAACACTGCTATCTGATAAGCGGGCTGCCGCTTCCTTTGATATGTTATAATTCACTTAAGTTAGAATTCTAATTGAGCAATTTTTAAAGAAATACATATATAAGTCAAGTGGATATCTGCCGTATTATTTGATGGGATTTTGCTAGCTTAGCCACCACACGATTCCAAGCTGCCCAAAACATAATTAGCATTGCTTCGCCCACTTTCGGGTTAAATGACCTACTCATTGGAACGAGATGTGTGTGGCATTTACAAATATGCTCTAATGATTGGTCGTAAGAGTTCGGATCTAAGCTAGTCAGAAGGTAAGTACAAAGAAGGTTAAGCTCTTCTTTCTTGCATAAGTCACTCCATAAACCTTCAAGCTGTACAGCCGAATCGTGCCGACCATTTTGCCACAGCACATCCACCATCTCACCAAATGCACGGACTTTACCGTATTTTAATTTCGCCGCCTGAACTGGTAACGCAACGAATTTCTGAAAAGCTTCCTCTTCAAGCACTCCATTCAGTAGCAGATCCGATAGTAGAAATTCAGCATCAAAAAATTTTACTTGATCTTTATTTTTTAAGGCCTGCATATTAAAACCTAGCGTATCTAGTTTAGATAGTACAGCCTTCCTCAGAGCCGTTTTGGCAATAACAATAACCGCCTCATCGTTTAGCAAACCTTCTTGAATATACTGAGTAAGTATTTCTACCTGAGATATTTCATTCTGGCAAATTTGAACAATATGACTACCTGCGGCAGAATTGAAAGAAACCGTTTCTAAGCTACTTAACTTCATAAATGCTCCAGAATATATAAAAGATCAAGTATTAACATTAACAGATATTAATACTGCTTCACCATATAAACCCTAAATTTTGCAGGGTATAATTTTTCTTAAAAAAAGTAAATCTTAAAAATTTTTAGCAATAAAACTACCTATAGTAGTATGACAGTGAATTGACCAGTGTGGAGCTAGAACTGGCTCTGCAGGATTTTCAGATGTCGATGAATTTCCTTTGGTACACAGCGTATTCGAGGTAAAAGAAGACCTCTGTGGATCTTGAAACGCCAAGAAAAGTTTATACGAGATTGCGTCAGATTTTTTTCTAAAGCACTATGCAAGCTCTTATCTGCAAGCCTTATCCATGAATAGTGGCAGCGAATACTGTAATCTATGATATATGATGAGCTATGATGAATGGGTCGATTGGCTTTGAAATACTTCAGGGGTAGCTCATAGTGGAGCGAATCTTCAATGGTGAACGGCATTAACTTATTGTTAACATATCAAATTATAGAATAAGTTTTGACCTCTTATCCTTGGTAAGTCCATAGTTCCATACCGCATTGCGCATATTTTTATATGAGTATTTTCAAATTGCTACGCTTAAACTCCTTTTAACCTTATTTTTGGATAATTTAAGCCAACTTTCTCTCCGATTCATGGCTGGAAAAATATTTTCCTTCGCGATTAGTTCTGCGCACTGCCATGGCTATGGCAATGAGCAGCCAGCCATTTATCATCATCTCTATAGCTATAAATAAGCCGATCACCCAGAACAATGTACTTGGCCATCCATATAAAATCATGCCTGCCAATAGCAGATCAATCAAACCACCTACCAGCATTAATTTCCATTTCCAACCACGATTTCGACATTTCCAGGCATAAGAAATGCGTGACACGCCAATGGCAATCAGAAAGCCTGCCAGCACCAGCGTAAGACTGACAGAACCGCTAACTGGGTCCCATAATATCAAACCGCCAAATAGGATATAGGTAAATGCTATGAGCAGATGCAAAGCTCGACCTGACCATTTAACTTCTTTACTGGCTATGCCGTGCCAGAGCTGGAAAATACCTGATACCACAGCCATGGCACCAAACATAATTACACTCGCAAGAGTCAGATAAACGGCGAAACCGACACCTAACATGCCAAAAATAACCATACCTATACCAAGTGCCAGCAACCAGCCCCAGCTAAGAGGCCATTCCAATTTCTCTTCCACTGCCATTTTGCTTTCTCCTTGTCGTGTAAGTTTTCGGAATATTCACAATTGGCTTTTACAGCCTCATACTGTACCCAATAGGCTGTTACCAAATAAAAATGACCGTAATATTGCGACGCTTTGAAGATTCTTCTTTCGACAAAGTAACTTCCAAAATACCATTCTTTAAGGATGCTTTTGTTTTTGAAGTATCCACTACTCCAGGTAACCTAACTGAACGAGAAAATAAAAAATTTCAAATTTCGCGCTTGTGGTAATCACTTTTCTCTTCTTTCGCTTCACTCGCACAATGGTCATAATCGTCAGCAAAAGTTTCCAGTAATAGAAATATTCAAATCTTGCTTTTCTCTACCCGGAATTTCAGCACGAACCAGAATTTCATTATCCCGATCAACTATATCCAGATTAGGTGAACGCGAGCCTTCCCATTCAAATGCTTTATCCAGCATCGGCATATCGTCCCCAATGCCTAAACGAAGACCATTCGCATCTGAAAAAGTGATCAAAAATACGGTCTATCTCATTAAATGGTTGCATGACTGACACTTCAGTTTTTGCTAACAATTAACAGCCCAGTTTTTAAAATAGATAATAAGTACTATAGAGACTTATCAAGGAAATTCTGTACGGGGCACACAAAAATCTTTCTATGGCTATTTGCTTAAGTAATCCTGTTCGTGATCTTACATTGACTCGGCCTGCCTCTTTCAGCAAGTCAACTAAGTTACTTGATTAGCTTTAAAGTAGTGACATAAAGGCAACAAATATTCTACTTTTACTCGGCACTTGATAAATCTAGAAGATCTAACTTATCAAGCTCTAACAAAGTTCCTTGAAGGCTGTAAACCACCCTATTAGCTCCGGCTGCTTGCAGTTGATTATGAGTATTTGTGAGTGGTGGTTTTATATTCTCTATATGATGGATGCCAAGCCTGCAAACAACAATAGTTATCTCTGGAAAACGTATACGTATACGTTTGCAAAGATAGACTGTATGCGCCAGACTGCTCGGATAAATTGCGGTAATAACAATAATATTGGCATTTAACTGCTCTATCCTCGTTAACACTTCAGTCGCTAGTCCCATAGAGCCAATTTCATGCCACTCAAAATCCTGTCCAGATATTGATTTACTTAACATTGATATCGCCAATTCATCGCTCGAATCTCGCGCCGGAACAGCCAAAACAATTTTACGCTTGGTTTGCTTATCTTCCTCCCTCTCTGCAGGAGCTTCTAATTTATCATGATCAGCAATAATCACTTGTAAATTATCAACTAATCCGCGCTGTTCATCGGAGTCAATGTTGCCATTACGTAAATCAGCTCTGGCCTGCGCTAGTGCAGGAATTGCTAATTTATCAAAAACTTGTGCTAATGTGCTATTTTCATTGGAGAGTTCTTGCTCTATCAAGTAAGAAGCTTCATCAATATCATCAGCCAATAATCTCTGATAAAAACGCTGCTCAAACGATAAGGTTGGTCGATCGCCGAGCATGGTATCCAGAAACTTTAAGTGTGGAACATATCTACCCAAAACTACAATACAGACGGTTAGTGGCGAAGCTAAAATAAGCCCAATAGATCCCCAAAGCCATGTCCAGAATGCAACGCATACTAGTAAAGCCGCCTGAGATACACCCATACCCCGTCCGTAGAGCATGGGTTCAATAATCATATTTGTGATGAGCTCAAGTACGCAAAAAAGCACGATCACCATTATTGCTAATGACCAGTCAGGCGATATTAGCAGGCTTAGCATGATAGGCAGGATTGCAGTCAACCATGCGCCAAGATAAGGGATATAACGCAACAGTGCTCCAAAAAATCCCCATAAAGGTGCGTAAGGGACACCAATCATCCATAAACCAAGAGCAACTGCTACCCCATACCCTACGTTTATTAATAACTGCATCAGTAAATATTTGCTGACACGCTCACCTGCATCCTCAAATGCCCGGGTTGTGCGTGCTATTTGTTCCACACCAATTAACGAAATTACCCTATCGCGTAAATCTTCCCGGTTAATCAGCATGAAACAGACCAGCACTATAATTAAGCCCGCATTAGCCAATGGCTCTAGCATGGGACCAAAAATCGACCACAATTGCGAAAGCTGGAAAGGGCCATCATTTACAATACGTACCGGTTGGGCATCTTTCTTTTCTTTCTTGTCAGTAGGAAACGATAACCTATCTTCTAATACTGGATTATCTGTAAGTTGTTCGGTGATACGTTCTGTTACAGCCTGCAATTTGTCAAATAGGCCATCACGTTCACGTTCGGAAAGTTGATTGAGTTTAGATAAAATATTATCTTCATACTGTGGGTAGGCATCCAATAAACTTCCCATCTGACTAGTCACCCCCCACATAGCACCTACTATTCCGCTTAATGCAAGAGAAGAAGCCAAGAAGATGGCCACTACTCTTGCAATGCCGTGTTGCTGTAGCCATGTTACTATGGGAGAAAGTAGAAAAGTCAGCAGGATCGATAAGGCGAGAGGAATAATGATTGCCTTTGCCCAATAAAGAAAGCCTAGCACTAGCGCTAAAACTATTAGCATTGATACATTATTGCTAACATAAAGTTTTTTCTTCATATTCTTTGACAGCAAAATTAGGTTTATTTATGCAGACAGAATGTCAAATAGAAAGTAATACACCGTATTATGTTTACCAATTAATTTTACTGAGTTTACTCTTATTTCCTACAAGCATTGTCTTGGCCTTCGATATTAATCCCTTTAAAGAATATAACGGCGGTGCTGAATTAGTACATACTTTTGAGCAACCTGCCGCGGAGATATTAGTAAGTTCAATTATTAATCCGGTACATGAAGAGTTAACAATTAAAACCTTATTTTTTGTTAGAGATACGCGAATGCCGGGTTATGAATTAATTGATGATAATTTAATAAGAAAAGTTATTAGAGGCGTTCGGTGGAATGATGATCCTTTGAATTTTTTACCGGACAATCCTCGCCAATGGCTTTTGAATTTTGAGCATGCCAGTAAAATTACTGATCGCATTAATGAAAATTTTGATTTATTCTATCGAAGCCATCATGCTGATTTGCAGTTTTTACATGCTATGGCATCGTCTGAAGATGAATCAGCTCAATTTACTCGCGCGGCGATAATGAGTTGGATTGAGTTTACTTACAAAGTAGCATCGGGATATATTCCTGTTCATACACCATTTAAGCAGCTCCATAATTACTTATCCCCTAAGACCAGTTTGGTTTTTAAAAATTTTTTTACTCAAAACGGTAGGAGGCTTAATTGGACCCCTGCTTATTTATTTTCTTTGAAGTGCACCCGCGAAGTAGTATTACCATCCACCTTCGAAGCATTAGATTGCTCTCAGACAACGTGGTTACCAAATAAACAAGATATTCAAAATATCGCACTTGGCAGCTTGCTGCATGTTATTCAGGATTCCTTTTCCGATAGTCATGTTACCCGTAATCCTGATTATGATGGTAATTACTCGCTCATCCACGGGCGTTCCGCGATACAAACTTTCAATACTTACAAGAAGCAGAGCATTAGGCTGCATCGCGGCGCAGATTCCTATCCTCAAGATATGGATCAACCGCCTATGCAGAGTGGATTTAATTTAGAGGAAGTTTCAGCAGAAGTAATTTCATACGTTTTATCGGATAGAACCAGACCAAGAAATAAAAATCGTCAAGCATTGGTTAATTCAAAATTAAGAAAAGGGATTTTTCATCTTCTTGACCCAAACGCCACTGCAGGCTCTGGTAAATATAAATAAGCTAACATAAAGATCTAGCAATTTTTTAAATCTGCCAGATACAGATAATTGATTTATTTATAATTACAGCCGCTTAGTGTTGAAGGTATCACAGCTACTAACTTTTCCTGATTCTAGTCCTCGTCTAAACCAGCGAGCTCTCTGTTCTGAGCTTCCATGTGTAAAAGATTCAGGAATAACGAAACCTTGTGATTGCTTTTGTAAACGATCATCACCAATGGCCGCAGCCGCATTCAAACCTTCTTCCACATCACCGCTTTCAAGAATATTACGTGCTCGATGTGCATGATTCGCCCATACACCAGCAAAACAGTCCGCTTGTAATTCCTGCCGAACCGATAACGCATTTCGTTGAGCTTCGTTCATATGTTCTCTCTGTGCCAATATACGATCGGAAATACCTAACAAAGTTTGTATATGATGCCCAATTTCATGGGCAATAACGTATGCTTGTGCAAAATCCCCGGCTGCACCTAGTTTCTTTAAATCATCGAAAAAACTAAGATCTATATAAACTTTCTGATCAGTAGAACAGTAAAATGGACCCATTGCAGCCTGCGCAAAACCACATGCAGACTGGACAACGCCACTGAACAAAACGAGGGTAGGTTCTTCATATTTTTTATTAAGCTGCTCTGGAAACAATACCCTCCAAGTATCTTCCGTATCTGCAAGCACCACAGAGGTAAATTCCTTCGCCTCCTCCTGACCAGGAGGGATAGGTTGGGTTTCTGTTTGTGAAGTGCCACTACCTAAAATTTCAGCCCCCTGCATAACAATACGTGGCTCTATATCAAAAAATAACGCCACAAGCGCTAAGACGATGATACCAATACTGCCGCCACCAAGCCCTCTAGATATCCGTAAGCCACGTCTATCTTCAATATTCTGACTACGACGACCAGTTTTCCACAACATAGACTCCTCCATAAATATTTAACCTTGAGTGTGCATCTTAGAGGTTTTTGATAGTTATCAATAAAAATGTATTATCAATGTTAATAAATGGAAAGGCATGTAAACCTCTGATCTACTAAAGAGCACAGTGGCACGCATTCACTGATTTTTCTTCCTCCGTCCGTAAGCTAATTTCAGGTAGCCGCAAAAAGTAAATTTTTTCGAATTCAATTTTATAAATTTCTATAATTTGAAACCCCATTTCTTAGGAAAAGTTCCCATCTATTTTTACCAAATTTTGGAGAGACCGAGTAATTCCCGAGTAATTCAAAAGATCCTGGTAAAAGAAAATCCCGCAGACGATAATTTTTCAGGATTGATTTATTGAAGATCAGTATGAAGATCAGTACACCATGTGTTGAATAAAGATTAGCCAGAGAAGTAGCTCTAGCTGTTGGCAGGGAAGGGCTTCTCATTCATCCGGAGCGGACTGAATATAATTAACAGACGCGATTAGGAATTTCTCCAGCGAATGTTGTCAAATGAAATGCAGTGACCCTTAAGCGTAGGGGGGTCAAAAACTATTTAATAAACCCATAAATATTCAATAGGTTATTGATCACTTATCTTTTTTACAGGAAAAATGAAAGAAGAAATTAAACGAAGATTACAAAAGAATGAAACCTGGCAGCGTGGATTTTATATGTTATTTTTCATTTTCATCTATGGTGTGTCAAAATTTCTAGTCATAGCTGTTATGTTATTTCAATTCTTTACTATGATCGTGACAGGTACCGTAAACGAACAATTGCTGAAATTTGGTCAGAATCTGAGTACATATCTATATCAAATTACAATGTTTTTAACTTTTAATAGCGAGCAACTTCCCTTTCCATTTAGTGCATGGCCACAGGGTACACCTAATCAAAAATATTATCTCGACGAAAGTTAATCAATATGAAAGTTTCACACTATCTATAATTTGATAGTCCAAGCTGATTGACACGATCCCAAAATGTTCTCAAAATCGCGGCACGTTGTTGATTTGTCATTTGGTAAGTTAGTAAACCGTCATGATGATACTCTTACAATTGTAAGTGTATGTCTTGTAATGGCATTAATATTGATAACAACGACTTTGTGATTTTTAATTTAAATTAATAGGTTTAATGCATATGAATAAAATACTTTTTGCTGTTCTGATTTCTTTGGTGTTTTCAAATAGTCTGTATGCAAAAGGAGGCAAAGGCAGCTCATCGAAAGGTTCGTTTAGCTCAAAACCTGCTGCTACCCAACAAAAGAAAACTGACACACCAAATCACTCTACGCCAGCGCAAGCCAGCAGTTCAAACACATCAACATCAACTCCAGCACCCGCGCAAAATACATCTGGCGGCAATCCGTCGTTACTTCAATCAGCCATGCCAGCTCTAATAGGGGGTGCGGTTGGAAGCTATGTCGGCAGCAAGCTAGCCAATGACGGAGAGAATGAAAAAGAAAAAACAGTAGAAGGAAATGGAGAGAAAAAAGAGGAACAGCCGTTAAAGCCATAAGCTGTACTCGTTTCGATCTGATTATATAAAACCTTGAAAGCGTTACCGAGATAGATAATATGCTATTCCTGACTAACCAGGCATTTTATGATTTCGGTACGCTAACCCAAATTCTCCATTTAAAGTTCCAGCAAAATTAGAAACTGGATAATTGCATGGTAGGAAGAATAAGAGAGTGAAAGAATTGACATCATTATTTTATGTTTGAATAATGTACATATTTCAATTATGGAGTTATTCGAACAGTGTCAAATCGTGGTGGCAAGAGAGAAAATGTCGGAAGGCCGCGTGGAAAAGGAAGGTTTGGTGAGCCTACAGTAGCGATCACATCCCGCAGAGGCAAGAATCAGTCATTAAAGAAAGAATAGCTGTGAGGAACAAACATAGAAAAATTTCTTATTCCCGCTATGAGCGATCAACCGACCAGGTTGCCGCTGTTTTCAACTAAAGTCGTTGCAGGCTTCCCAAGCCCGGCAGATGATTATGTGGAAAAACGGCTTGATATCAATGAGTTCATGATTGATCATGCTGACTCAACATTTTTCGTTACTATTCAGGGACAGTCAATGATTGATGTAGGTTTATTGCCAGGAGATCAAGTTGTGGTGGATAGATCCAGGACTGCAGACATCGGTGATATCGTCCTGGCAGTTGTTGATCGTGAATTCACTATCAAAATATTGGATCACACAGATGGCAAGTTGCGCTTATTGCCCGCGAATTCGACAGGCGCTTATTCGCCGATCGAAATTAATGAAGACAAGCAATTTGAAGTATTCGGGGTTGTCATAGGATCATTTCGTCGTTTCAAATGAGTATGCTACCGTGTTATGTATTGCTTGATTTGGAAACAACAGGCACTACCCCTACCAGTGACCGTATCACTGAGATTGGCTTAATCCGTTATGAGAACGGTATTGAAGTTGGTCGATGGAATACCTTAATCAATCCAGAAGTCAGCATTTCACCATTTATTCAACGATTGACGGGCATTACGCAGGAAATGGTAGAGAACGCCCCTACATTTCCCGCAGTGCGCGATACTTTGTTGGATTGGTTAGATAATGCGGTATTATGCGCTCACAATGTGCGTTTTGATTACGGCTTCCTCAAAAACGAATTCAAGCGCATCGGCATTACCTTTCAAAAGAAACTGCTGTGCACAGTCAAACTTTCCAGAAAGTTATACCCTCAGCATGAAAAACATAGCCTGGATGCCATCATAGAAAGATTCCATCTGGTTTGTGAGCATCGCCATCGTGCAATGGATGATACTGAAGTGATGGCGGCGTTTATTAGTGCAGCGATGAATGAGTTAGGTGAACATGCCGTTCAGGAAACCGCTCTGGCATTGCTGAAACAGCAAGCCATCCCAGCCAGTTTGGATCATCTGGAAATCAATGCTATTCCCGAAACTTGTGGTGTTTATTTATTTTATGGCGATAGTGCACTGCTGTATGTGGGTAAAAGTGTTACTCTCAGAAGTCGTGTGCTCGGTCACTTCCAAGGTGATCATAGTTCAGCCAGGGAAATGCGTATCGCTCAAGAAATCAGGCGGATCGAGTACCGGGTGACAAGCGGTGAGCTGGGGGCATTATTATTGGAATCTCGCTTGATTAAGGAGTGTCAGCCGATTCACAATCGACAGCTCAGGCGTGAGCGGCAATTATGTGCCTGGCTGGTTGCCGATGATCCCGCGGCCCGGCCACTGGTTAACCTAATTTATGAGAGTGACATGGACTGGACTACCTTAGAAAATGTGTATGGCACTTTTAAAACTAAACGGCAAGCACTGGAGATTCTGCGAAAGCTTGCAAATGAGCACGGCTTATGTGACAAAGCCTTAGGATTGGAAAAAGGGACTGGTGTTTGCTTTTCTCATCAATTAGAGCGCTGTAAGGGTTTATGTGCTGGCAAGGAGCTCGCGGAACTGCACCGTTTGCGCCTGTTAACAGCGTTAAGTAGTTACAGGCTTTTAGCCTGGCCATTCGGTGGTTGCATCGGAATCAGGGAGCATAACCCGGATCATGATATGACAGAAGTGCATGTCTTTGATCAATGGTGTCATATGGGAACAGTGAAAGATCCTCAGGCGCTTGATGAAGCGTTCTGTCATCCGCGTTTTGACCGTGATACTTATCGCTATTTACTGAAATTTCTCAAAAAGAGAAACATTGAAATCATCAAACTGCATTGATCATGCCTGACCGTACTATCGCTCTGATTGATGTCAATAACTTCTACGTCAGCTGCGAGCGGGTATTCAATCCCAAACTGGAAGGAGAACCTGTTGTCGTGCTTTCTAACAATGACGGCTGCGCAGTGGCTCGAAGTAATGAAGCGAAGGCGCTGGGGATCAAGATGGGACAGCCGTGGTTCCAGTTTAAGGATCTGACGCAAAAACACGAAATCATCGCATATTCATCCAATTATGCGCTGTATGCCGATATGAGTAATCGAGTGATGAGCATCTTGGCAACATTCAGCCCTGATCAGGAAGTGTATTCCATTGATGAATGTTTTCTGGATCTGACAAGCTTTCATAATCTCAATCTCACCTGTTATGGTCAGAATATTCGTCAACGGATTAAACAATGGCTGGGTCTACCGGTCTGTGTGGGAATCGGATCAACCAAGACACTTGCCAAGCTAGCCAATTACATGGCCAAGAAACATCCTGAATTCAATGGCGTGTGCGACCTCAATGGGCTTTCGCCGCAACAGCAAGAGAAATGGTTAAAAAAAATTGGCGTAGAAGAGATTTGGGGAATTGGCAGACGGGCAGCGCCCAAGCTGCATGCCATGAAAATTAGAACCGCCTGGGATTTAAAACATGCATCTCTTTCGACTTTGCGCAGAGCATTTTCCGTGGTGATGGAAAAAATTATCCGAGAAATAAATGGAGTGCCTTGTATTGAGCTGGAAGAAATTCGCCCACCAAAAAAGCAGATTGTCAGTTCAAGATCCTTCGGAATTAAAATTTCGGATCTGGCCTCCTTAGAAGAAGCTGTCTCATTTTACACCAGCCGTGCAGCAAAAAAATTACGACGGCAACAATCCTGTGCAGGAGCAGTTCGCGTCACTCTCCGCACCAGCCCCTTCCAAGAGAAAGAAGCTTATTATGCAAATGGTCTAACAATTCCGTTTTCAAAACCTACGGATGACATTGTGCTACTGACTAAGGCAGCTTTGTGGGGGCTGCGTGAAATATACCGGCGCGGCTACAAATATCAAAAAGCCGGCGTGATATTATCTGAACTGGTTTCTGCGGATAAGCTACAGCATGATCTATTCAGCAGGGCATCAATTGATCATAAAGCAAGAAAGTTAAATGAAGTAATGGATCAAATTAATGACCGTATGGGAAGCGGTACCATCAGACTCGCCTCACAAGGCATCCAGCAAAGCTGGGCTATGCGGCAAGCAAACAAAAGCCGGAACTATACAACTGACTGGCAGGAATTGCTCGTTGTAAATTAATTTATTTAAATGAAGCGATTGAAAAATTGGCTCAATTACCTTGAACCGAGAACCAAAGCCAGCGCATTAACAGAAAACCAAATGCTCCAATCAGCACTACCACGCCAATCACTAACAAACCTACCATTCCAACAAAAAAGCGACTGTAAGTTACAGTTTTTTCTGGTTGTTCCAGATAATCGCTCAGCAATTTAACATTTTTCTGATTGGCTTTCCAGATAAAATCTGACACGTCCCCTATCACAGGAATTATGCCCAAAAGAGCGTCTAGCCCAACATTGAATGCCATTTTCAAAAGAATAGATTTTGGGACGCCCATTTGAGCTGCTTGGGACATAATATGGCTTGAAATCAATGCGCCAAGCGCATCGCCGATTCCCGGAATCAATCCGATCAATCCATCAACGCCAAAACGCATCTGCGTTCCTGGAACACGAAAAGAGTTATCCATCCACCAGGCTAGTCTGTTTAATTTATTCTTTGATTGCTCAATTTGACGTTTGTCCATAGAAATTTCCTTTAGAAAAATCATTGCCTTTTTATTTGAAAGCTTGAGCTATTTATGTTCAATAAACCCATACCAGAGAGTATTATTATTTGAAGGAAAACTTTTAACAGACGCTTATTTTGGAGGCGGTTGCTCCTTATCACCACCGGAAGGCGCCAATTCCTCAACAGGCACTCTTTTGCCGGAAGAATCCTTGACGGTAGGCTCTTCAGGAATATCCTTACGAGGAGGTGCATCTTCCGGCATGACTTCTTCAAATGGGATATCTTCATGAGGCTCCCGCTCAGAAGGAGGATTATCAATAGGCTCCTTTCTGGGAAGGTCCTTTTGAGGAGGAGGTATGTCCTTAGGCATATGGGGAAAAGTCGGTTCTACACAAGGTGCATTATCACCTGGTCCAATATCGATATTTTTTCTAGGCATGTTTACTCCTTCACGGGGTTATTTGTATCTGTAGTGCCACGCGGACTTCTATCAGACGAAGAAGTTGGATAACTTAACGTACTTGATTCCGCAGATAAACCATGAGAACTCTCACACAAGATTGCTTTTGCATAGCAAGAACTTTTACACGCTTATTTTTTTATGATGATAAATATTTGCAGTTTAGTCAGTTCGTTTTCCCACATTATGCTCTGATAGCTATTCCTATCATTGCTAATCTGTGTTAAGTTCTGATAGAGGCGCTGCGTTTCAATGCTTGGATAAATCCATTAAGTCCCTTTCCGGTTTACATCGATAAAAACGAGTTTTGCAAGGCCTATACAATTTGATTAAAAATGGCTTTATTGAGTTCAGTGAATTTAAGATTTATCTCCATCAATGGCTCACGCAGGCCTAAAACTGAATATGCTATTAGAAAATAGAGAATGCTTAAGTATGAATTTACCTATTGGACATAAGACCTGGGCTATCCCGGAAGGATATATACCTTCAAAAAGTACCGGGCCCGACCCGGAATTTACCAGTCATGAGACCGCTTGCATTTTGAATACCGGAGATAATGAAGCAAATATAGAGATAACCATATACTTTACTGATAAAGATCCTGTTGGTCCTTACAAACTAAAAGTGCCGGCAAGACGCACCCTGCATTTAAGATTCAATAGTTTAAAAGACCCTCAAGAGATTCCGCGGGATACTGATTATGCAAGTGTTATCAGATCGGATGTTCCTATTGTGGTTCAACACACACGTTTGGATTCCCGACAAGCAGAAAATGCATTATTAACGACCATTGCTTATCCAGTAAATGAATAGATAACCAGATGATTTTGTAGATTGCCCTATCTAACCATTAATAAGGTTATTACACCGTTCTGTTATTACTGATAATTTAACGATTAAATTTTTTATCTATTGTTAATCTGAATTTCATTTCATCATGGACAGCACCAAGAGCCAGCCTGGTTTCCATAACAAGGAAGAAACTTGCACAAAGCAGCATCAAAATACCTATTATAGAGAATGAAATCAAAATCCAAGATCTGATCCAGTTCAGAATTTCAAATATACCGATAAGCAAGCTGGTAGCAATAAAAAAAAATAATGAGATATAAAGCAACGCCATTGCACGCTGCAATAAAATAGATCTCTTTGCAGCTTTCTCCATTTGGCGGAACAACATTTGTTGCTCCTGCTCCGGCACTGATTTGTTTCCTTGCATGTCTTTGAATTCAATAGATATTTTTCTTGTTCTGTCAATACTTCTATTAAGTCTTTGAGAAGTAGTTAATAAAAGTGACCCGCAGGCAAGAATTAATACTGCAGGAGTTATCATTGCGGTAAGGACAGTTATGCTAACTGAAATCTCTTCCATATTTCTTAGCCATCCGTTCCATAAGCCATTGTTCCCATAATTGCCACATTCTTGTGCCCTGTATTCATTTGCAGAAATTGAATAATAACCTCGTGCTCTGCTTCAATGACTAATGCATAGTCTGTTGCAAGGAAAATAGGGAAAGGATTGATAAGATCATTGATGCGAACCTTCCTTAAACGCTGACCTTTAACTTCTAGAGAATAATTTTCTATAGATTCCTGATCAGGATGATATACAGTTAATTTTAATTTCACCGTATTCATGCCCGTATTCAATATTGCTATTCTATCTTGGCTCAAGAGGTCAGGCTCTTTCCCCGTACTTTTTAAGGGAATATGTCCAGCCGGAATTACCCACTTCTTTTTGCCAATCGCTTGCATCACAGATCAAAAATTTGCTTTTTTAAATAGTTATTTATAAATATTCTTCTTGGATCCATTTTCTCTCTTATTTTCAAAAAGTCTTTCCATCTCGGGTAAAGCTGGCTGATTTCCTCGCTTTTTAAAGTATGCTTTTTACCCCAGTGAGGCCGTCCATCAAAATTTCTGAAAACGGATTCGATCGTCCTGAAATATTCTTCAAAAGGAGCACCGGCATTTTGATGCAAGGAGATAGTAACCGTATCTCGTCCGAAACAGGGACTAATATAAAAATCATCTGCTTCTATTGTTCTGTAAAGAACCCGCCAGGCAACAATTTTTCTGAACTTAGCCTTGATTATTTTTCGTATTTCTTTGAAGCATTCCGGACCAGCTGCTAGGGGAAGTGCGTATTCTATTTCATCAAATTTTAAATCCCGTTGCTTAGGAAGGACATCAATAGCCCAACCTGATTTTTCTTCTACACATTTTGCATAGGCCAGCTTTTGTAACCCCTTGCCCGGTTCATTAAGAATACGTAATTTCGCCAGATCATTACGTGGATACCAGTAAAAATCAAAATTACGATTCTCATTGATGAGATCTACAAGATGTTCAAGACAATCCTCAATATGCGTACACCATTCTTTTCTTACAAGTTTGAAAGCAGGTAAAAGCTTGAGTTTCATCTTGGTCATAATCCCAAATGATCCCAGAGAAACACGCAATGCATCAAAAAACTCTTTCCCGTGCTGATCCTCAGTAAATTCTTTTATTTGCCCATCAGAACAAATCATCCTACAACCTACCAACATTGAAGATAGGTTCTTCAATTTTATTCCTGAGCCATGAGTTCCGGTACTGATTGCGCCAGAAATATATTGAATGTCTACATCACCGGTATTATGAAATGATAAGCCATAGTCAAGTAATCTGCTTCCCCCCTCTTTTACAGTCAGCCCGGCTCCTATCCATGCAGTTGAATTTTCCTTATCTATATTATCAACTGATCTAAGATGTTTAAGAGAAAGAAGATTTTCATCTGTAACTACCAGAGGAGATGAGGAATGTCCTGCTCCCAAGACTCTGATTTTTTGGTTATTTTTTAAAATAGTCTCAACAACTTCCAATAATTCCTGTTCACTGGCAGGTTCAATAATTTTACCAGGAGTAAATTTTAAACTTCCCGACCAGTTTGACCATGTATTCATGTGACTTTAATATTAGTCAAAATTTTTTATAAGATTGGGTTAAGAGTTAATAATGATGGAAATCATAAGCTTTTGAGTTCAGGGATAACTTTTTCAGCAAACACTTCTAAGAACTGCTCCTGTTTTTTATTCACATTGTGGAGAATCAGATCAGAAAACCCCATATCTCTATATTTTATGAGCCATTCTATATGTTGATCTGGTTCATCTGAGACATTTACCATTTTTTTTAATTCTTCAGGCTTAACATGCTGAGCGGCCTGCTCGAATTGTTGAGGATTCCGAAGTTGAGACTGCAAATCACTAGCAAAAATGTTTGTTCTCCATTGTTGATGCGCCCCATGCAAAGCATCATCAAAATTTTTGTCATACGACAGCTGTACTTTTAGCTTGATGGGTTTATTTTCTCCTCCGTTTTCTTTCCACGCATTTACTATCTCTCCTAATTTTTCTTCTGGTTGAGAAATAGTAATTAAGCTATCAGTCCATGAAGCCATCCATTTTGCGGTTTCAGGTGTTAAAGCAGCGCCCGTTACCGACATTTTTGATTTTGGAGTTGTATATAAGGTAGCTTCCACTACCTTTATTGGTCCTTTAGTTGTTACTGTTTCACCCTTCCATAATGCTTTCATAATATCTACAGAAGCTTTTAATTGCTCATTTCTTTCGGGTTTGGTTGGCCAGTACTCACCTAAAATAGATTCATTAAGTGCCTGACCACTTCCTACTGCAATCCAGAATCGTTGTGGAAACATTTCATCTAAGGTGGCGGCGGCCTGAGCAATTATTGCCGGATGGTAACGGAAGAATGGACAGGTAACTATTCCAAAATTAAGATCCGTTTGGCTTAAAGCCGCTCCCAGCCATGACCAGGCATAACCACTGTGGCCCTGATCAAAATTCCATGGAGAAAAATGATCTGAAGACAACCCGCATGAAAAACCTGCCTCAGCGGCTTTCTTGGCTAACCTCAGCAATTCTCCAGGTGGAAACTGTTCATGGGATATGTGATAGCCAAGGTTTAACATATCATTTGCATTAAGTGAGTATTAGTTCTTAGTAAATATTTGTACCCATCTAAAACCGTATGGGTTTAGATTGAATTCACTTAAGTCTACTTCATCTCCATATTGCTCATCCTCAAGTATTGGAATCATCCTAAAAGGGATAATATCTGTAGTAAAGCTGGTTTTTATCTTATCTGAGGACAAATTATAGACTGCCATAAGTAAGGTTTCTTTATATTTGAAAGACCATGCTGCAACCTTTTCGCTATCCGGTTGCATTACATCTAAATTTCCCTTGCTGATAATAGAATTTTGCTTTCTGATCTTTATCAGATGACAAAAAAAGCTCAGAAAAGAATCTGGATGATTTTGCTGATCAAGAACATTTACTTTCCTGTAACTGAATTCTCCCTCAGAAATTACAGGCCGGTATAATTTTTCATAGGAACAGGTTGAAAAGCCTGCATTGGTTTCATCAGACCATTGCATAGGTGTTCTTACACTATTTCTTTCTTCAAGATCAAGATCATCGCCCATGCCTATTTCTTCACCATAATATACCAATGGGGCACCAGGTAGGCCAAAGATTACGGCATAGAAGAGTTTCATTCTTTTTATTTCATTGTTTAGCATGGGAGGAAGCCTTCTTCTGATTCCATGACTAAATACCCGCATATTTTCATCAGGCGCAAAAGTACTCAGAACTTCTTTTCTTTCCGATTCACTTAACAGCTCAAGATTTAATTCATCATGATGTCTACCGAAGTTAAGCCAATAAGAAGCCTTCTCAATACCATGGTATAGACCGAGCATTTTAGTTAAAGTAATTCCGCTGTTGCGGGCAAAAGCCAGGAAAGTATGTTTATTCGAGATAAAATTAAAAAGCATATGTAACCTGGGCCTTCCATCGCTGCTCAGGAAATATGCTGGCAGCTCATCAGGTGGCACATCCGCTTCTCCCAATAATATAGCATCTGGATATTTTTCCTTAAGCAGGTCATTCATTTTCTCGAAAAGAGTATGAAGATTACCAAAATCAATATGCTCAACATCTACAGGATTTGTTACAGCATGTGCTGCGTCAATCCTGAAACCTGACACTCCTAGCTCAAGCCAGAACTCCATTATTTTAATAACTTCGCTTACCACTTCGGGATTAGCCAAATTTAAATCGGCCTGGTGTTTAAAATATTCATGAAGATAATATGAATTGGTTTTTTCGCTGTACTCCCAGATTTCCCGGACATCTCTCGTCCTTATAGACGTTTCATCACTTTTTGGGTCATCATCCCATATATAAAAATGCCTATATTTGGAATCTCTACTGTTTT
Organism: Nitrosomonas sp. Nm166; assembly: GCF_900112825.1. Taxonomy (GTDB): domain Bacteria; phylum Pseudomonadota; class Gammaproteobacteria; order Burkholderiales; family Nitrosomonadaceae; genus Nitrosomonas. The sequence continues at coordinate 21,951 of NZ_FONE01000004.1, forward strand.
GCGCATCCAAAAACCACGGATGTTCTACGGAAGTGTGATTGATAACCAGATCAATGATGATCCGGATGCCTCTCTTACTGGCTTCATCGATCAGTTGTGAAAAATCATCCAAGCTTCCAAGTAAGGGATCTACATTGAAATAGTCTTTTACATCATATCCATTATCCAGTTTTGGTGAAGGATAGAAAGGAAGAAGCCAAATACAGCCATAACCTATTGAATTTATATAATTAAGTTTTTGTATTACCCCCTGTAGATCTCCAATCCCATCACCATTTGAATCATAAAAAACTTTTACATCCAGGGAATAAAAGATTGCGTTTCTGTACCACATATTCACAGGTAGCGCCCTTAGATATCGTCAATTATGAAAAGCGAAAGGAAAACAATTTGATCTCAAGTTTTGATAATTTAAAAGATTTATAAACAAGCGTGTAATGTAAACTAAAGCCCACTATAAGTCTGTGTGAAAACGCTCTTTCGGGCTTGAGTTATCCAGGAGGTCGATTAACTAACCATGCCAAACCACCGGCAAAGCCGGTGGTATTTGATCCTCTATGGCTGGGGTTGCAGCCTAAACATCATCGGCTGCATGCGCTTAATCGTAGTTGGCGAGATCAGGTCTTTTATCTGCAATGACTTAATCGCTGATGCCGGAGCGCAGTTAGCCACTTTCACCAGTTTGACGATGACCGGGTTAAAATATACGTCGACACCGGTATAGCTACCTGCATCGTCACCAGAGCGATCACCGCGGAATACAAATTCCTTGACCGGCCCGTTCGGGCCACCGCCTTGACGGTCATCGTTATGATCTGTGTCAACATAGTGCGCTGAGCTTTCTGCATAGCCTGCAACTATGCGATCGATACGATATCCGGAAGGCGCTGAATAATAGGATATTATCTTTTCCCCTTCTGCGGTGGTCCAATCACTGCGCGTTTCCTTGGCCTTCATCCAAAGCCGGAAATTGATGTGCGTACCCTCATTGATCAAGCGCGCGTTCGCCCACACCTCGGGTCCATTACCCGAGTATTCCCTGTCGCCCCGAGTATGCGGCGGCGTGTAGGATAAGTAAGCACGTGGTGAAATAGGTTCATCTTTTTCCTCGCACACCGGCGTGGCCGGCTGGATGACAGCAATACTGGAGATAGGACGATCCTGCCATTCTAAAGTCAAGCGGTTGCTTGCACTCGATATAGGGACGCCATTGGCGCCAAGATTGAGGGTCATATGATAGTGAGTAAGCCGGTCCAAATGAGAAGATACGTCAAGTGTGCGTGATTGGTCCTGCAAGGTCACTTTAATAGGAGTAGTATCAAAATCGTAGCCGAAAAACTCCAGTTTATTGCGGCGGTTTGCATCCAGTGCCATATCCACAGCTGCTGGCACCACATGGCACAATGCCGGCTCAACCGGCGGTATTGGCTGATGAAGCAAACGGGCACGAATTCTCACCAATGCTTGGCGCACACGAGAGCCGATGAAATCCATATTGCAACGCAGTTCTGTCCCAGTGGCTGCAACGCTGCGGTTGAGCAGATCCGAGATTTCATTTCGGACGGTAGATTGGGCATCAGTAGTCAATTTCTGGGTAGTTTCTTGTAATACTGTTTGCCAGGATGATGAATTACGATCCAAGGCATCAATAGCGTTATCCAATGCAGCCACAGTATCGCCCGTAATATCGCTAACTGTGTCGGTCGCTTTATCGATTTTATCGCCGATGCTGCAACCTGAAATCATGATTGGTATCCATATTACCAACCATATTAACGATCTGCAGATTTTAATACGTGTTGGGAAAAAGTATGACAGAGATGGTAGGGCTACTTTCATGCTGTTAATCTCCTTTTTGTGTAGGGAAGCTCGCATTCCTGTTGCAATGGAGTACAGAAATAAAAAGTTTTATTTTCAAATTGAATATAAATAAACTCCGGTGCTTAGTCAAACCAGCGGCTGCTGAATTCGGGCTGGATGGAAATCCAGCCTTTCTGGATAGAGTAAATGATGGGTTATACCATCATCGAAACAATGAACGATGATGGTACTTGATAGTACTAAGCGGCTACACGCGATGCGCGTTTGCGTTCGTGCTCCAGCAGGTAGCGCTTACGGATGCGGATGGTTTTAGGAGTAATTTCCACCAGCTCGTCGTCCGCGATGAATTCAATCGCGGATTCCAGTGTGAGCTGAATCGGCGGCGTTAAAGTCACCGCTTCATCGGTTCCCGATGCGCGGATATTGGTCAACTGCTTGCCTTTGATCGGATTGACCACCAAATCGTTATCACGGCTGTGAATGCCGATCACCATGCCTTCGTACAGGCGATCACCGGGACTGACGAACATGCGACCGCGATCCTGTAATTTCCAGAGCGCATATGCAACCGCTTCGCCATGTTCGGAAGAAATCAGCACGCCGTTTCTGCGCGGCGGGATCTCCGGGCGCATCGGCGCAAATTCATCAAACACATGGCTCATCAAGCCAGTGCCACGCGTCATGGTCATAAATTCCGACTGAAAACCGATCAAGCCACGTGCAGGGACACGGTAGTCCAACCGTACGCGTCCTTTAGCGTCCGATACCATATCCAAGAGGTCACCGCGACGCGCGCCCAAGGCCTCCATTACCGCACCCTGGTTGGCTTCATCGATGTCGACCGTCAGCAACTCAAACGGCTCGCATTTGACGCCGTCGATTTCACGGATCACGACATGCGGACGCGAGACGGCAAGCTCGTAACCTTCGCGGCGCATATTTTCCAGCAAAATGGTCAGATGCAACTCGCCGCGCCCGGAAATCAGGAACGAATCGGTCTCGGAAGTTTCTTCCATCCGCAACGCGACATTAGTCAACAGTTCTTTTTCCAGGCGTTCGCGCAACTGGCGGCTGGTCACAAATTTGCCTTCCTGACCGGCAAAAGGCGAAGTGTTGACCTGAAACGTCATGGTTAATGTTGGCTCATCCACCGCAAGGACAGGTAATGCTTCGGGATGATCCACATCAGCCAGCGTAGTGCCGATGCTGAGCTCTTCCACGCCGTTGATCAGCACGATATCGCCCGCCAAGGCCTCTTGCATTTGCACCCGCTCCAGTCCGCGGAAACCGAGCACTTGGTTGACTTTGGCTTTTTTAGACGGTTTGTCGCCCATCAGTACCATGACTTCTTGGCCGGGTTTCAGCTTGCCGCGGTGAATGCGGCCAATGCCGATGCGGCCAACAAAACTGGAATAATCCAGTGCGCTGATCTGCAATTGCAACGGTTCGTCCGGATTACCGGCAGGGGCCGGAACATGCTTGAGGATAGTCTCAAACAACGGACGCATGTCCGGGCTTGGTTTTTCAGTATCCAATGTAGCGAAACCATTCAATGCCGAGGCATAGACCACGGGAAAATCAAGCTGCTCGTCGTTGGCGCCCAGTTTGTCGAACAGATCGAACGTTTGATCCACCACCCAATCAGCACGCGCGCCCGGCCGATCAATCTTGTTAATCACGACGATCGGACGCAGACCCAGTGCCAGTGCTTTTTTGGTGACAAAGCGAGTTTGCGGCATCGGGCCTTCGACCGCATCGACTAACAGCAATACGCCATCGACCATCGATAAAACGCGCTCGACTTCGCCGCCAAAATCCGCGTGACCCGGAGTATCGACGATATTGATATGGATGCCTGCGTAATCAATGGCGCAATTTTTGGCTAAAATGGTAATGCCGCGTTCGCGCTCAATATCATTGGAATCCATCACACGCTCGGAAACCTGTTGGTGTGAGGCAAAAGTACCGGCTTGATGCAACAGTTTGTCGACCATAGTGGTCTTACCATGGTCAACGTGAGCGATAATGGCAATATTGCGGATCGGACGAGACATAAATAATTCCTCAAAAATAAGCTGTTAGTAGTTACGGCGGGGGGCAACATTATAACAGTCAACTGTTAATATGGCTAATTTTCAAATAACTTTGCAAAGACAATTCAAAATACAGCAAAGTTCTAACTATTCTAACTATGTGGATAAAAAGCTATGACACAGACATCATCGGTTATTCGCTACTTGTCTAGAGGTTCATTGCAATCTCTACAATTATCCACGCAAGACATCATTGCAAGCATCGAGCACCTGATTCTCGGGCAAAGCCGGCAGCAAGTCTGGAACGCGCCCACAGCGGTGATTACGCCGCTAGATGGCCGGTATATGATGGCTACCCTGGCGGCTGCCGATGATCCGCCGTTTCTGGCAGTCAAAGCGTTAGTGCTGAATCCGGATAACCCGAAGCATGGACTTAACAGCATCAATGCACTGGTGACTTTGCTAGATAGCCAGAGCGGTTTACCGCTCGCAATCATTGATGGGAATTGGGTAACCGCGGTGCGTACCGCGGGGTTGAGCGCGGTGGCTGCCAAGCGGCTCGCCCGGCCCGATGCATCCATCGCAGCGTTTATTGGTTGTGGCGTGCAAGCGCATAGTCACTTGCTGGCATTAGCTGAATTATTTCCATTAACACAAATTCGCGCATTTGGACGTGGAGCCACTAGCCGGGATACATTCTGCCGCAGCGCTGAAAAGATGGGTTTATCGGTCATTGTTAGCCAAACTGCACAGGAAGCGGTCAGTGATGCGGATCTGATCGTTACTTCCGTCACACTATCGCCGCAGTTAATTCCTTTTCTGGATGCACGCTGGCTAAAGCCCGGCGCTTTTGTCACGATGACGGATCTGGCTGCTTCGTGGCTGGCTGAAAGCATGCCGGCCTTTGATCGTATTATTGTCGATGATCTGGAACAGGAAGCCAGCATGCCTAAACCGCTGGTAGACCCGGCGCTGGTTTGCGGCGATCTGAGCGGTTTGGTAAATGGCAGCGTGCCAGGTCGTTGTAGTGATAGCGAGCGCACTGCGTTTGTGTTTAGAGGATTGGCGTTGGGAGATCTGGCTGTAGCTAGCTTGGTTTACCGGCGTGCCTGTCAATGTTCCAAAGGCGCTTTGATAGAGGCTTAAATGATTTGCCTGTCATTCCTTGTCTGCGCCTGACATCAGAAATTTAATGAGCAAAGCGAAAATAAATGGAATTGTACTCAGCGCAGTCACCATATAATGCTCAGCAGTGAATTGATCGCCTTCATCCATGATGATGTAGCCAAAAAACACCGTGATCGGGGCTATCAAGGATAAAATTATAACTAAACTCAATAATCGTTTCATTGTAAATGTCCTGTGCAAATTTTTTTAAGTATAAGCTTATTGGCAGAATATGCCCAGTCTGCTCAAGACCTACTGAATTGAGTACTGGAAAGGTTAAATGGCCACTTTCTTTCGATTACAATGCCTGGAATGGAATTCATACTCATCATTACCAATTTTCCCGATAAAGCAGGCGCTGTTGCGCTCGCCGAAACATTGATTGATCAACATTTGGCTGCTTGTGTCAATGTGCAAAGCCCATGTGCTTCCATCTACCGCTGGCAAGGAAAAACCGAATTGGCTGAGGAATTACCCGTTTTAATTAAAACTCAGCGGCAGCACTATGAGCGGATTGAACAGTTAATCAAGATGATGCATCCTTATGAACTTCCCGAAGTGATTATGGTTCCTATCGTAGGCGGACTGCCTGCCTATTTGCAGTGGATCGCCAGTGAGACATCTCTATCTGATTAAATCATTACTGAATACCGATGCGATTAATCCATTTTTTATTACTGATTTTATGCTTGACCAACGTCAATGTTTTCGCTCAAGAAAGCGGGTCTTTCAGCTTGTTCCAAAAACTGCAGGGACTGGGCATCAATCTGGGTCAAAGCAATCCACAAGAACTGTTACCGCCTGATGAAGCGTTCAAGATCTCAGTGGAAGTGCACGATGCTAATACACTAATTGCCAGTCTGGTTCCGGCAAAGGATTATTATCTCTACCGCGATAAAATTGCCTTCGAGCCGAAACAGGACGGTACAGTCATTGAAAAAGTCATTTTGCCGCCGGGCAAAATAAAAGAAGACCAAACTTTTGGTCAAACAGAAGTTTATTACCAGCCCATTCAGGCCATTATTTCGTTAAAACGTGAAGATCCTGCAAGCGAACAACTCTTAACGCTGGCTGCCACTTATCAAGGCTGTAATGAGCCGGTCGGAGTGTGTTATGCGCCGATCAACAAAGCCATCGATCTGACACTACCCACAGTGAAAGCGGCGATCGGTGCAGTGGCCGAAGCGGTAAGCGGACAGGTGGCTGCGGCAGGAATCGATGCGACGGCTGATCTGTTTCAGATGCCATCCAGAACGCCGGCTATCGAAACCGAAGCGTATAAAATCGATCAGTTGTTTCAAACCGGCGATTTTGGGTTGATTTTAACCGGATTTTTCGGCGTTGGCCTACTATTGGCGTTTACACCCTGCGTGTTTCCGATGTTTCCCATTCTGTCGGGAATAATTGCCAAACGAGGCGAGCATGTGACCAAAGGCCATGGATTTATCCTGGCGCTGGCTTATGTGCTGGGCATGGCGATTACTTATGCCATCGCCGGTGTGGCTGCTGGATTGTCAGGTGCGATGTTGTCGGCGGCGCTGCAAAATGCCTGGGTATTGGGCACGTTTGCAGTGATATTTGTGCTGTTGTCGTTTTCCATGTTTGGTTTTTATGAGTTGCAACTGCCCGGTGCATTGCAGACTAAATTATCCGAGGAAGCCGGGCAGTTGAAAGGTGGGCATTTAACCGGTGTATTTGGTATGGGCGCATTGTCAGCATTGATCGTCGGACCGTGCGTTGCTGCACCACTGGCGGGTGCTTTACTGTATATCAGCCAAACCCGTGATGTGATTCTGGGTGGCTCAGCATTGTTTGTGATGGCACTGGGCATGGGAGCACCATTGCTATTATTAGGCACCTCTGCAGGTGCTCTATTGCCGAAAGCTGGCGCATGGATGGAATCAATCAAACGATTTTTTGGTGTATTGTTATTAGCAGTGGCTATCTGGCTGATTTCTCCCGTTATCAATGAAGTGGTTCACATGCTGCTGTGGGCAGCCTTGTTGATCATCTCCGCCATTTACCTGCACGCGATTGACCCACTGCCGGAAAGATCCTCCGGTCTGCAGAAATTTCTGAAAGGTGTCGGTGTTATTGCATTGCTGGTTGGTATTGCCTTATTGATTGGCGTTTTATCGGGCAGCCGCGATGTGTTGCAGCCACTTTCAAAAATCAATCTGGCCAGTACCGATGAAGTTAATACCAGGGAGTCAGCCACTTTCATTGAATCTTTACCTTTCCGACGGGTAAAAAACGTTGCAGAATTGGATGAGCAGATTCGGCAATCCAAAGACAAGTACATCATGATCAAATTTTATGCAGACTGGTGTGTTTCTTGCAAAGAAATGGATCGCTTCACGCTCTCTGATGCCAAAGTACAATCGCGCTTGAAGGATGTTGTTCTACTGCAGATTGATGTGACTGAAGGCACTGCCGATGACGCTGCTTTACTCAAACGCTTTAAACTGTTTGGACCGCCCGGAATTTTATTTATCGATCCTCAGGGTAATGACATCCCCGATATCAAAATTATCGGTTTTCTGAATAAAAATGATTTTCTAACTGTGCTCAATGCAGTACTGATTTAAAGGAATATGATGGCAAAATTGAAACAACTATTGATATATTTGATGCTGGCCGCTCTTGCAATAACGACCGGCTTTATGTTGCGGTCACAGCTGATGGGCGGTTCGCAAGTTGCACTTTCCAGTGAAGAAAGCCAGCAAGGCGCAAAAGCAATTCTTGCTGTCAATTTGCCGGATATTGAGGGAGAAAATCAGGCGGTATCCCAATGGCTGGGAGAAGTAATGGTAGTCAACTTTTGGGCTACCTGGTGCACACCTTGCCAGGAGGAAATTCCGGAATTCATTGAAGCGCAAAAAAAATTCCGCGACCAAGGATTGGTATTTGTCGGAATTGCCATTGATCAACCCGACAAAGTGAAAATGTTCAGTCAGGAGTTTGGCATCAATTATCCGGTATTGGTGGGTGGCTTGAATACCTGGTCGCTGTTAGAAGCTGCAGGAAATCGCCAGTCTGCGCTACCCTACACGGTAGTTATCAATCGTTCTGGAGAAATTGTTGAGACCTACTTGGGACGCGTCAATCTGAAAAAACTAGAAACACTGCTGACTCCATTGTTAAAACAAAATCCACAAACCGGACAATCAATATGAGTCAGCAGGAAATATCCGCTTGATGCAGGAATTACAGCAACAGTAGCCTCGACCCTTTATTTATCGATTCAAGCGGACTTTCAGTTTCTGCGACCTTGCTGTGCAGTTTTCTTAAAAACTACGAAGCAGTAATTCCCAACAAAGATTGTTTCTGTCAGCGATAATCATGTAATATCAGCCATAGGAATGGAATGCTTTGTCACTAGCCTATATGCGAGCTACTCTGTCCTTACAAATACCTCGCATTCTGATTTTTGCGAATACTTACCGGAGGCCTCAATAAAACAATTGCTTGGATAAGTACTGAAGGTAGTAAAGCAAGGGTTTTTTAATCTAAATGTAACGAGGATATTTTTTCCGATCATCATTTAGGAGAACCTTATCATGACACGGCTCGATAGTAATAATCATTTCATTTTTTTCTTCTTAGTTATGCAAATGGCTTTTTCCCCGGGTTGTGCCTCAACGTCCGATTATCAGGGAAGTAGAGAACAATTCGATGATATTGTCATTACCGCCAAGGTTCATGAAGCCATTCTCAATGAACCTTCCTTAAGACCCTACGAGATTAATGTCAGTACTGTGAAAGGCGTCGTAGAGCTAAGCGGTATCGTCGAAACGCGGGATGAGATGGAAAGAGCAGTCGCTATTGCACGCAGTATCAAGGTCAAGGGCATAAGATTAATCAAGAACGACATACGGCTGCTGCAGAGAGTCGGCGATCATTATTAATTACCTCATTGCAAATTGGGCAGGGCTTTTTGTGCCCTGCTCAACTTACCAGCTCTTACCAGCTGATGAGCGCTTTTTAACTGACAATGACAAGTCTCTGGATAAATAATTATTAATATGCTGTTGGCTGACCTTGTACTGATCATTCACTTCTTGTATGTATTGTTTGTGGTCGGAAGCTTGCCCGTCATCTGGCTAGGCGCATGGCTCAAGCTGCCATTCGTCAGAAACCGCTGGTTTCGTTATTTACACCTTGCCGCCATCGTATTGGTCGTGGTTGAATCCATAGTCGGGGTTGTTTGTCCGTTAACTGCGTGGGAAAATGCCTTACGCCAAGTCGAAGCAGATGGCAGTTTTATTCAGCGCTGGTTGCACCAAATCATGTTTTACAATGTACCAGAAGGCGTGTTGACGGTAATTTACATCCTATTTGCCGGTTTAGTTGCCGTGACTTTCAAGTGGGTACCACCGAATCCTCGCAGGAATCTGCATTGATTATCCTGAAACCAACGAATTATCGTGCTCTTCTGCGGCGGAAGTGAGCATTTCTTCAACCGTGGGTTCAAATGCTTCTTCATCAAAGGCAATATCGCCATCGATTACCGGCTGACCTTGCGCTTTCAAATTAAAAAAGTCATAACGGGTAGTATCGGCCAAATGCGATAGCTGAATATTTTGGATGGAGCGGAACATGGTTTCCAATCGACCAGGAAATTTTTTATCCCACTGCTGCATCATTTCTTTGATGGCCTGACGCTGCAGGTTTTTTTGCGATCCACACAGATTACAGGGAATAATCGGAAAATCTGCAATTTCAGCGTAAGCTGCCAAATCTTTTTCTTTGCAATAAGCTAATGGCCGGATCACGATGTGCCGCCCATCATCGCTGACCAGCTTGGGCGGCATGGCTTTAAGTTTTCCACCATAAAACATATTTAAAAACAAGGTCTCAAGAATATCATCTCGATGATGGCCCAGTGCGATTTTGGTAGCCCCCAATTCACTGGCAACACGATATAACACACCGCGGCGCAGCCGTGAGCACAGGCTGCAGGTAGTTTTTCCCTCCGCAATGACACGTTTTACAACACTGTAGGTATCCTGTTCAACGATACGAAAAGGCATGCCGATCTTAGCCAGATATTCAGGCAGCACCTGCTCAGGAAAGCCAGGTTGTTTCTGATCCAGATTAACCGCCACCAATTCAAATTCCAACGGGGCATGGATTTGTAAATTGCGCAGAATATCCAATAAAGCATAACTATCTTTGCCGCCAGACAAGCACACCATGACCCGGTCGTCCGTTTCGATCATGTTGAAATCAGCAATGGCTGTTCCTACCAGCCGTCTTAAGCGTTTATGTAGCTTATTGGTATTGTATTGTTCTTTTTTTTGCATAATTTCTAAGGCTTAACAAGAAAAGAAAATATTCATTTTTGTGAATGAGTAAGCTCTACGGTCTTATGGCAGAATATTAGACAAACACAGTGGAACAATTTAGCATGCTCGGATTCTAATAAACGGCAGATAAAGGCGCCGGAAATAATTGTTCGGGAGAATCAATCACATGTGCAGATTCCGTTTAATTATAACATTGATAACCTTGGTCTTGCTTTCAACTCATATTTATGCGAGTGCAGAATCCAATCCTGAAGTCGATATTGGCAAACCGGGTGATTCAAATAAAGTATCGCGTACAATTCAATTAGTGCAGGTAGATAATATGTTTTTACCTTCGGAAATTACGGTGAGTGAAAGCGAAACGATCCGGTTTGTGATAAAAAATGGTGGCAATCAAAAACATGAAATGATGATAGGTTCAATGGCAGATCTAAAGAAAGTTGCTAATATGCGGCGCAAGTTTCCTGAAAAAGATCATTCCGTAGCGCACTTGGTGCAAGTTGAGCCAGGTGAGCAAGAAGAATTCATCTGGCAATTTGGCAGTGCGGGAACAATAGATTTTGCCTGTCCGCTGCCGGGTCATTTTAAGAAGATGCGTGGAACAATCACTGTGGAGAGAAAATGAAAATACGAGTAAATACCTTAATAGTGGGATCAATTATGGCATTCGGTTTGTTAAGCGCTGCTTCACAAGCGGCTGCCACCGCCACGGTTGAGGTTTATAAAAGCCCGACCTGTGGGTGCTGCGCCAAATGGGTTGATCATATGCGCGATCACGGTTTTACCGTAAAAACGCACGATGTTGGCAATAAAGAAATAAGAAAAAAATCAGGTATTTCAGATAGCCTGGGTTCATGCCATACCGCTCTGGTCAATGGCTATGCCATCGAGGGGCATGTACCGGCGCCGGATATCATGCGTTTATTGAAAGAAAAACCCAAAGCAGTCGGGTTAGCCGTACCTGACATGCCACATGGAACACCAGGTATGGAGGGGGCTCGAAGTGATCCCTATAATGTCCTTCTGATCAAAGAACGTAACGAAGAACGCAAGGATACGACGATTTATAACCGTTATGATCCGTATGCCAAGAAAGCAGAACAATCACAGCCAGTCAAACCGGAATCCGAAAAAAACAGTTCGGTGATGCGTTTAAAATAGAGTAATTGAATTTCCCATGACAAATCGTCATTTTCTACTCCTAGGCATCCTTACATTGATACTGGGTTGCGGTGATTCTGCACCTCGTCATGTTTTATCAGGACAGCCTCAGATCGATAGTAAAAAGGGTTTGGTCGAGCGAAATTTTGATCCAGCCCAAATCAAGCGCGGTGAAGATGTCTATGTGACAAATTGCGTGGGTTGTCATGGTCCTAACGGCGCGGGAACACCGGATTGGCGCAAACCTAATCCGGATGGCAAATACCCGCCCCCGCCTCTGGATGGTACAGCGCATGCCTGGCATCATTCGACAGAAGTCTTGAAGAAAACTATTTTGAAAGGCACTCCCCCAGAAATCGGATCCATGCCGGCATGGGAAGGAAAATTAACTGAACAGCAGATCGATGATGTGATTGTATGGATAAAATCCTTATGGCCAGATGAAATTTATGCTATCTGGTACAAGAATTTTGAAAATAATCCATAGAAAACTGCCTTAGATCACCAAAAACTCATTAGCTTGTGCAAGCTTTCAAAGTGTGAAAACTTATCTCGTAGGTGGTTCCGTGCGCGATGAATTGCTGGGACTATCGGTAAAAGATCATGATTATGTGGTAGTAGGCGTTTCACCGGAGGAAATGGTACAACTGGGTTATCGTCCGGTCGGTAAGGATTTTCCGGTCTTTTTGCATCCAGAAACCCAAGAACAATACGCATTAGCGCGTACGGAACGAAAAATTTCACGCGGCTACAAAGGATTTGAAGTATTTACTTCTCCGCAGGTTACCCTGCAGGAAGATCTGGCGCGGCGTGATTTAACCATCAATTCGATCGCCAAAGACGAAGAAGGCAATATCATCGATCCTTTTAACGGGATTGCCGACCTGGAAGCAGGCATACTGCGTCATGTCAGTCCTGCATTTTCTGAAGATCCGGTGCGTATTCTAAGAGCTGCGCGCTTTGCAGCGCGCTTCGGCTTCCACATGGCACCGGAAACCTTGGCACTGATGAGCGAAATGGTGCATAACGGTGAAGTTGATGCACTGGTGCCAGAACGTGTATGGCAAGAGCTTGCCAGGGGGTTAATGGAAAAACATCCTTCAAGAATGTTCTATATTCTGCGCGAGTGTGGTGCGCTGGCACGTATCATGCCTGAAGTCGATGTATTATTTGGTGTTCCGCAGCCTGCACATGCACACCCCGAAATTGATACGGGTGTGCATATCATGCTGGCGATTGATTACGCAGCAGCTAAAAATTATTCCTTGACTGCACGTTTTGCAACGCTGATGCATGATTTAGGCAAAGGCACGACACCCCCCGAGGAGTGGCCGCACCATATCGGCCACGAAACGCGCAGCATTCAGTTAACGCAGGATTTATGTGAACGCATTCGAGTACCTAAAGATTGCCGTGATCTTGCTTTGCTGGTTGCCCGTTATCACGGTAATGTCCATAGAGCTGGTGAACTCAAACCATCTACCATTGCAGATATGCTGCAAGCAGTTGATGCCTATCGAAAACCGCAAAGATTCGAAGAATTTTTACAAGCCTGTGCCTGTGATTTTCATGGAAGGGCAGGATATGCAGCAAAACCTTATCCTCAAGCAGAACGGTTAAAAAAAGCATTTACCGCAGCCAAAAGTGTCGATGCTGGCGCAATTGCCGCTGAATTAAGCCTGAAACTTCTAGACTCCAGTGAGCTACCTGCCGCAATTCATTCTAAAGTACGTGCAGCCCGTATCATCAACATAAAAGCTGAACTGAGTGATGGAAAGCGCTGAAAGAGTGCTTGTGTAATACTGTAACCCAGCTTTGGACTTTGTTCCAGCCATTGCCGCACGCCTATTTTTGAGTTAGGGTTTGAAAAAAGCTCCGATGCGCGGAGGAGAAGTCAGATCGGTTTTGTTAAAACTGATCAGGAACAGTAGCGTGTATGCGTTATAAAATGTGTCGCCAAGAAATGATGAAGATGATGCAATAAATCGACCGGATGACATCTCAAAAACATCTAAGTGAAATTTTGCATATCCACTTTGATGTTCTGCCTTAAAGAGCGCTAATTCAGGCAGCGAAATAGGTATCAGAGAAGCTCGAATTGGAGGAATTCCAAAGAAAGTGCTTCCCATTTCAGTCCCTAGAGAATCGACTACGATATTAATACGATGAGTAGCATTTTCTGGTCCATCTTGCACTGCATATCCCAGCAGTCCTAACCATCCAGCAATTATTGCGCGCGCCATATCCTTGTCTGTGGTCATGCCTGTAACGTCAAGCTTAACGATTGCACCTCGCGGAATAGGCAAAGGTAAATCAACTTGTTTAGGAAGGCTACGCATGACTGCTTCACTGATGAGTAACTGCTCTGTTGCGGTTCTTGATGAGTTGGTTATTTTTTGCGTCGTTGAACAAGAGGATAATAACCCGATGAGTGCGCTTAAGCAAAGCATGGTAACCATTTTCTTCATCAATAAACTCCAGACCATTACATTAAGGTTTTTCTTTTGTGTCTATAGCAAGGGAGATTATAAATGTCAATCTGTTCTGGGTCGTACCCAGCTTGTTGGGGACGTAACGATATGCGACTGTTTTTGGAATCTCCCAGCTTGGGTTTGATGGCAACAATCAAAGCCTTTATAAAGCCGAATCAGTAGCTTACTGGAATCACTCAAGATTTGTGCATTTTGCACGTTGTCTTGCTTAATAAATGGATCATTACTTATCCTTATTACTGATGGATATCCGTTCAACTAAAAAATTAATCCTATTAAATTGATAAGAGCAAAAATTTTCTGCCATTTGTACCTGTACTTTATTATTATATTAAGCTATTGATAAATAATTATAAAATATAATTATAACTTAATAGTATATTTATTTAACTAAATATTATTTTTTTTTATATAGAAACGATGCTATCGTTCGCTTCCGTTGACATTTTTACCAATCAGGTGATGTAAATGACTACCGATTTACAACCAAAGTTTGTTACAGAAGGCGCTACTAAACGCATACCTACAGACGTTGCTCAGGAAATTCTGCGCACTGTTGCCAGTATCGAATATGGATCCATCGAAATAGTCATACACGAGGGTAAAGTTGTGCAGATAGAGTGTCGGGAAAAAATTCGCGTGAATCAAAGTGGATCTGGTCGTAAAACATCGAAATCTTAATAAGTTTTGGGTCTGTGACCCATCAAAATCAAACTGATCTCGCAAATGGCAGCATAGCACCGACCAACAACATGGAGGTGAAAATAGCAAAAAGATATCAGTGACTCAACCGAATTCCCGGAGAGTTCACTTAGGAGAATAACTTGAAGTTTCTTTGGTTTTTTTTACACATTGCGGTATTGAGCATATTTACTGTCAATTCTGCTAAAGCATCTTCAGACAATAAATCGTCGATAGATTTTCAGGCTGCGCAACGGCATATTGTGCAGCTAGCCCAGCAAATTGCAGTTGATATGGGCAAGTCGCTATCATCCGGGCAAGCTAAACCATCCGAACAAGCCAATCCATTGCCTGCCATTGTGCCGCAAGCAAGCAGTCAATCGACCAGTTATCATCGGCGCTCTAACAGCTATGCAACCAATCCGGACTCTGACCCGCCACGGTATGTACGTCAGTTAAGCGATATCGGTGTGGAGGCATTTAAAGATATTACCTGGCTGGATATCGGTTTTGAGCACCGTACGCGTTATGAGTGGCGAAATAACGACATACGACGTATTGAAGGTGGAGAAGATAATCCGATCTTTTTACGTAATCGCGCTTGGCTGGGGATAAAAAATATTCTGGATCCATTTCGTTTTGCAGTCGAGTTCCAGGACTCACGGGTAGTTAACAATAAACATGCCATCACCGATCAGGAAAGAAATGAGTACGATCTGATTAACGCCTACGGTGAATTGTATTTCAAAAACGCACTGGGTGCCGATGACCGAGGTAATAATCGTCCGATTCGATTCCGCGTGGGCCGATTCGCTTATGAAGTAACAGATCGGCGGTTTATTGCACGTAATGAGTGGCGCAATACCACCAATTCTTTTGAGGGCTTCCGCCTGAATCTGGGACGCGAAGCTAATGACTGGGAAATTGATCTATTTGGCATGCAGCCAGTCAGACGCTTGCAGACCAAATTTGACGAGGCTAACGATCATCTGTGGTTTTTTGGAGCGATTGGCAATTGGCGCAGATGGTCTGACATTGTCACCATCCAACCTTATTACATGGGCCAAAAGCAAACGGCTGATCCGAGTGGGTTTACCGCAACCAACCGGCTGGATCGGGAAATTCATATGCCAGGGTTCCGCGTTTACGGTAAAGCAGGGAATATTCTGGATTTCGATGTCAGCTACAACCACCAGCTAGGGTTTAGCGGTCCCAATCGGACAGATGCGCATGGTTATACCATCGAAATAGGGCGAACCTTTGATCATGCCTGGAAGCCCCGTATCGGCTTATTTTATGGATACGCCACCGGTGATAAAGACCCTAATGACAATGTCGATAACCGCTTTGACCGCTTCTTTGGATTTGCACGTCCGTGGTCCGCAGATCACTATGTGATTTATGAGAACTTGAAGGCGCCTAAAATCAGGTTTGAATTTAATCCAACTCAGAAACTAGGATTTGAACTTGGGTATGGTGGATATTGGCTGGCCAGCAGTACTGATCGCATGTTTGATATTCTCGATGGCAACATCAGTAATACCGTTAGAGATCCTGGATTCAATCGTGACCGCACTGGACAAAGTGGTGATTTTGGCGGTCATGCATTTGAAGGACGCATACGCTTTCAACCCACATCGCGAATCAGTACCATCTTGGGCTATACCCATTTTACTGCGGGTGAATTCGTAAAAAACCGTATCGCAGCGAATTCTTGCGCTGTTCTCCAGACGCATCCCTGCGTCGATCAGCGTTCGGGCAATACAGATTTTCTATACTTTGAAGTGTTAATCAGTCTGTTGTAAACAATCTTAATCTTTATTGGAGAAAAAATCATGACAACCAGAACATGGCTAGCAGCAAGTTTTCTGACGGCAAGTCTGTTTATCGGCGGTAACGCATTGGCAGAAAAAACCTTACTAAATGTTTCTTATGACCCAACTCGTGAGTTATACCAGGAGTTTAATACTGCTTTTGCCAAGTATTGGCGGGAAAAAAACAATGAAAAAATCAGCATTCGACAGTCTCACGGTGGTTCCGGTAAGCAGGCCCGATCCGTCATCGACGGTTTGGAAGCGGATGTCGTAACCCTGGCTTTAGCTAATGATATCAACGCTATTGCCGAAAAAGCCAAATTACTTCCGGAAGATTGGCAAAAGCGCTTTGCGCTCAACAGTACGCCATACACCTCGACAATCATTTTCCTGGTGCGCAAAGGCAATCCCAAAGGAATCAAAGACTGGGATGATCTGGCGCGTCCTGGTGTGTCCGTGATTACACCGAACCCGAAAACTTCCGGAGGAGCGCAATGGAATTATCTGGCGGCTTGGCAATATGGCAAGCGGAAATACGATGATGAAAGCAAAGTAAAAGAATTCGTCAGCAACATTTATAAAAATGTACCCGTGCTTGATTCCGGTGCACGCGGTTCAACCACAACATTTGTCGAGCGCGGCGTGGGAGATGTTTTCATTTCCTGGGAGAACGAAGCGTTCCTGGCACTCAAGGAATATGGTGCGGATAAACTCGAAATGGTAATTCCGTCGCTGAGTATTCTTGCAGAGCCGCCGGTTGCGGTCGTGGATAAAGTGGTCGACAAAAAAGGCACGCGTCAGGTCGCAGAAGCCTATCTTCAGTATCTGTTTTCAGAAGAAGGCCAGGAGATTGCTGCCAAGCATTTCTATCGGCCTACCAATATAAAAATTGCTGAAAAATATGCCGCCAAGTTTCCAAAAATCGAGTTATTCAAAATCGATGATGCGTTTGGGGGCTGGAAAAATGCGCACAAAGCCCACTTTGCCGATGGTGGCACATTTGATCAGATTTATCTGAAGTAATAGCGCACAATGACACGCTTTGGTGCGTTCACCTAAAAGGAATTAGATATGACTGTTCTAATTGTCGGTGGGGATTATGTTGCATCGTTCGAGCATCTCGTTTCCATGCAACACAATGCGCGTGTTGAGCATTGGAGTGGGCGCAAGAAAGGTTTTAACAAGCGTTCACTTCCAAACGAGACACAGTTAATTATCGTTGTTTGCGACTACGTCAATCATAGTCTTGTTAACTCTGTGAAGGAAAAAGCGAGTCGCAGCGGTATTCCGATGGTTTACTGCCATCGCTCTGTCAATGAACTGAAGTGCAAGTTACGGCAGATTCATTAAATTGATTGTAAAAGTTTTTATGGAGCAAAATCAATTTCAAGGATTTCAAGATAGATCCATTGGTACAATCTAAAACAGACAGCAAGCAGAATTCCAAGAACAATCCGCTTGCTGGTCTGTGGCTAGCATCATCAATGATATGGGGAGTAATCCATGAATAAGTCAATAATCAATACCTTTACTGTCAAGGATGAATTTGAACTCATCAACTCAGCCACCGACTATTCTTTGAAGCGAGCCGAAAATGGCTGGATAAGCGGACATTTCTATCACTGCGAATTAACCAGTGTTTTTCAGCCTGTTTTTAGCATGACCCAAAGTAAAACCATCGGCCACGCCGCTTATATCCGTTCCAAGGCAAATGGAGAGGTCGCGCTTTGGCCTTGGCAGGTTTTTTCGCTGGCGTCAAAAGATGAGCAATTGATCGATCTGGATCGTTTATGCCGGGCAATTCACGCTTTGAATTATTATTTCAGCAATGCTTCCAAATCCGATAAATTATTTGTTGATGTCCATCCACGTCTTTTGGAAAGTGTCAAAGACGATCATGGCCGAGCCTTTGAAAATTTTCTCGATTTGATTGGTATGAAGACCTCGCGAGTGGTGATTGAAATTCCGGGCATCGTCAATCGCAACTGGAAATTGCTGCGGCATGTCATCACCAATTACCGTTCCCGTGGTTATCAAATTGCAGCCGATTATAACGGCACTCGCAGTGACTGGATGGTTGAATTGGGGAGCTTGTATCCGGATATTGTGCGTATTGAAGCGGATGAACTGATACGGCATGAAGCCATTGCACCATTGATGGATACCCTCCAAAGCTTTGGCGCAAGTCTGCTGGTAAAGGATATCGAAACATCCAGGCAATTAGCCGCTGCAATCCGGGCGGGTGCAAATTATCTGCAAGGAAATTTACTCAGTGAGCCGGTCCATACCGTCAGCATGATTGATTTATTACCCGTTTCAGAAACAGATATAGGCTAAAACCGACGAGACCACCATGAATTTTACAGGAGTTCGATTTGAATACTTTTAAACAGCACAGCATCTTGCCGGGCTTCAATCTGGCACTGGGATTTACACTGCTGTATCTAAGCTTAATTGTGTTGATTCCGCTTTCAGCAGCGTTTATTCGCACGGCTGAACTGACTTGGCCGGAATTCTGGTCGGTTGTGACGACACCCCGTGTGATAGCTTCATACCGGCTGACGTTTGGCGCGTCATTCGCGGCTGCCCTCGTGAATGCAGTATTTGGTCTGCTGGTGGCCTGGGTGTTGGTGCGTTATCACTTTCCCGGTAAGAAATTAGTCGACGCATTGGTGGATCTTCCCTTCGCGCTGCCAACGGCCGTGGCCGGTATTGCGTTAACAGCACTGTATGCAGGCAATGGTTGGATCGGTCAGTTTCTGGAGCCCTTGGGGATCAAGGTCGCTTTCACACCGCTCGGAATTTTTGTGGCGCTGACTTTCATCGGATTGCCATTTGTGGTGCGCACGGTGCAGCCGGTACTCGAAGATATTGAATCAGAACTGGAAGAGGCGGCAGCTACGCTTGGCGCCAATCGCTGGCAGACTTTTACTAAGGTGATTTTTCCAGTGCTCTTTCCAGCGCTGATGACTGGTTTTGCGCTTGCCTTTGCACGTGCGATTGGTGAGTATGGATCAGTTATTTTCATTGCCGGCAACATGCCGATGGTCTCTGAAATCACGCCCCTGCTGATTATTACCAAACTGGAACAATATGATTATGCAGGCGCCACAGCGTTGTCGGTCGTGATGCTGGTAATTTCATTCATTCTGTTGCTGATTATCAACCTGCTGCAATGGTGGAGTCGGCGCCGCAGTATTAGAGCGTGAGGTAATATGATGAGTACGATAACTTTTCCGGTGACCACTAGCGCGAATAAACAACACGCGACACAAGAACCTGCTTGGGTCCGTAGGTCCTTAATCGGACTGGCGTTGGTGTTTTTAACATTGTTCCTTTTTATTCCCCTGATTTCGGTTTTTTATGAAGCTTTCAAGAAAGGCGTGGATGTCTATTTGGCTGCGATCACCGATCCAGATGCCGTTTCTGCAATTAAACTGACGCTGACCGTTGCAGCGATTGCAGTGCCTTTGAATCTGGTGTTCGGTATCGCTGCCGCCTGGGCAATCGCCAAGTTTGAATTCCGTGGCAAGAATCTGCTGATCACCTTGATTGATTTGCCTTTCTCGGTATCACCGGTAGTTTCAGGGTTAATCTATGTCTTGGTGTTTGGCTTACAGGGATGGCTGGGTCCATGGCTGGCAGAGCATGACATCAAAATTATCTTTGCCGTGCCTGGTATTGTCCTGGCGACCATTTTTGTAACAGTACCCTTTATTGCGCGTGAATTGATTCCACTGATGCAGGCGCAAGGCACTGAAGAAGAAGAAGCGGCTGTGGTGCTGGGCGCAAGCGGCTGGCAAACCTTTTATCACGTGACAATTCCCAACATCAAATGGGGTCTGTTGTACGGCGCTATCCTATGTAATGCACGGGCAATGGGAGAGTTTGGCGCCGTATCCGTGGTATCTGGCCATATTCGCGGCAGCACCAACACTATGCCGTTGCATGTCGAGATTCTCTACAACGAATATAACTTTGCGGCCGCCTTTGCAGTGGCTTCACTACTGGCATTGCTGGCGCTGGTGACACTGGCATTAAAAACATTAATCGAATTTCGCAATCAACAACATCAAAAAGAGGTTACGAATGAGCATTGAAGTCATTAACATTTCAAAACAATTTGGTACTTTTGCTGCTCTGCATCATGTCAGCCTGCAAGTACAATCAGGTGAACTGCTGGCACTGCTGGGACCTTCGGGTTCCGGCAAAACCACATTACTGCGCGTGATTGCAGGGCTAGAAACCGCCGATAGCGGTCAAGTACTATTTCATGGCGAAGATGCAACCGATCAGCATGTACGTGAACGTCAAGTCGGGTTTGTATTCCAGCACTATGCCCTGTTTCGCAACATGACGATTTTCGAAAATGTCGCTTTTGGTTTGCGTGTGCGTCCAAAGAAGTTCCGTCCCTCCAATGCCGAAATCCACAGCCGTGTCATGAAGTTACTGCAACTGGTGCAACTGGATTGGTTGGCAGATCGTTACCCTCACCAGCTTTCTGGCGGTCAACGCCAGCGCATCGCACTGGCACGATCACTGGCAGTAGAGCCAAAAGTATTATTGCTCGATGAGCCTTTCGGCGCTCTGGATGCCAAAGTACGCAAGGAATTGCGCTCCTGGCTGCGCAGACTGCATGATGACATGCATATCACTAGCGTGTTTGTGACCCATGATCAGGAAGAAGCCCTTGAAGTCGCCGATCGGGTAGTGGTCATGAATGAAGGCCGGATTGAACAAATCGGCACACCGGATGAGGTTTATGAGCAACCAGCCAGCCCGTTCGTGTATGAATTTCTTGGCAATGTCAATCTGTTTCATAGCCGTCTCCATCAAGGACGGGCGTGGATTGGCGATATCGAAGTGGATGCGCCAGAACACGCCGAGGCTGAGGAGCTCGCCGCAGTGGCCTACGTGCGTCCACATGAAATCGAAGTTGAGCGTACTACGCAAAATGGTGAAGCGACATTTGCTGCGCGGGTCATTCATGTGCTTTCGGTAGGCCCGATCGTGCGACTGGAGCTCGTGCGTCAAAATGACGAAGAAAAAACTCCCATTCAGGTTGAAATCAGCAAAGAGCGTTTTCGTGAATTACAACTCGTCAAAGGCGATGAAGTCTTCATTAAACCCCGCCGCCTTGATCTGTTTCCAAATCATAAAAATAAAACAGATGGTGCTGCGCAAGCGCAGTAAAGGACTTTGTATGACTGGCTCAAGTAAATCAATCAGGCTGAACAATCAAGGTTGGAATCCGGAAATAGCATGTCGTCGATTCAATTTAATAATGACTTGTTTTTACGACATTCTTAAGCCACGGAGGAAATATGCCTTTAGAACAATTAATCTCTTTACAACAATTAGTCGATCATTTTAACGATCGCTTTGAAACTGAACATCATTCCACTTTGCGTCCATTTATTCTGCAAAGAGATATGGTTAGCGGTATTTTTGGACCCATTCGAGTCAGCA
This sequence comes from Nitrosomonas sp. Nm166, assembly GCF_900112825.1. Classification (GTDB taxonomy): domain Bacteria; phylum Pseudomonadota; class Gammaproteobacteria; order Burkholderiales; family Nitrosomonadaceae; genus Nitrosomonas. The sequence continues at coordinate 43,898 of NZ_FONE01000004.1, forward strand.
GTGCTTTTTTGCCTGTACGGCAAATTGGTAATAACGAAGCGCTTATCGGTCATATTGCGCAAATATCCGTTACTCCCTACGATAATGGCGTACATAGCGAACAATCCACAGAAATAGGCAATTTGATCACTAAAACTGTTACACAACCTACTAATTTTCAATCCATTATTAGTCTGGATCGCCTATGCAGAACCGTTCACATGCTGAATTATCTGAGTCATTCGCCTAACAGTGGCGTCATTTTTCTGGATGTTGACCCCAGGCATATACTTGGCGTTCAGCAGGAGCATGGTGCTTATTTTGAGAAAATTATTTTCAAATGCGGATTGGTAACCAAAAATATTGTTATTTCTACGACGATTAATAGTTCTTATGTTTTAAATCACAAAGAGCTGCTGGATGGTTTATACAATTACCGCCGACACGGCTACCAAATAGCGCTCAATATCGGCTCACTCTATGCTGCAACTGGGCTTTGGGATCTGATTGTCAAATTGAAGGCGAATTATCTGCGTATTAATGCTCCACATATCGAAACCATTCGCCATTCAGATGCTATCTGGCTATCGGACCTAAAAAAATTAACAGAACTCCAAAATTTAACGGGGGGACAAGCGATATTGCAACAAGTTAATCAAAAAGAGCAGGCGAATATAGTTGCTTCTGCTGGATTTGAACTGGTGCAGGGCGACTATCATGATAGGCAATTCACAGATCATTTGAGATGCCTATAATGAGATGTTAGAGAATTAAGGTATATAAGCACCCTGCGACAATGGCTCTGCTATGCCATTGGAAAGTATGAACACCCGATCCGCCGCATTGATTACCGCAGGTTGATGCGAGACAGCGATAATAGTCAGGTTTTGGGATAATTTTTGCAGTGTCTCGCAAATAGTTTGTTCACTTTCCGGGTCCAGCGCGCTGGTGGGTTCATCCAGAATCAGGAATGCCGGGTTATGTGCCAGTGCGCGTGCAATGGCGATGCGTTGGCGCTGGCCGCCGGAAAGCAGCCCGCCGCGTTCACCCACGACCGTTTGAAGCCCTTCCGGTAAGGCATTGACAAAGTCCCATGCACCGGCCTGGCGCAGTGCCTGCTCTGCATCGGCGACAGTCAATGTAGGCTCCCCGACCAGAATGTTATTCATCACCGTATCATGCAATAAAATGGTATCTTGCGACACATAACCGATCATGTGGCGCCATTCGCGCAGATTGATATCGTGCAACGATATGCCATCGATCTGGACATCGCCGGATTGCGGCTCGGTCAATCCGCAGAGTAAATCCAGTAAAGTGCTCTTGCCGACGCCGGAAGGTCCCATCACTGCAGTGAATGAATTGATCGGTATTTCGATAGTCAGGTCCTTGAAAATGGTCTTTTGACCATAATTGAATTTGACATGCTGCAGGGCGATGCCTCTTTGCAGCGTGGGTTGCCGTGTTCCAGTTGCTCGCTCCGCTGCCGCGCGTGCGCCTTCAGCGGCTTTGCGCAAGGCCCAGTAAGCGCTTTCTTGGGCAGCCAATTGCTGGTGTCTGCGCTGCGTCTTATTCAGTAATCCCAGTATGCGCGTCAGCAGAAAAACCATCAGCATGACTTCCGGCAACGACAATTCCCATACCACTAATGCAATATACAAGCCGCTGGCAGTCAGGGCGGCGAGTATCGGCTCCTGCAATGCGGTTAAAGCCGCCCTGTTCATGACCTCCCGGCGCGTGGCTTTTTCCAGGTGTTGCGTTTGCTCATGCAGAATAGCATCGGCCACGTTATCGCGCGCCATGGCTTTCAATGATTTCACTGAGCTGAGTACATCTGACAGATAAGTCAGCAAGTCCCGTAGCAGATAGGTTTGCTTGCTGCCTGCGCGGCGGGTAGCGCTGACGAGACGGTTCAATACGACCAGCAAAAATAAACCAATGACCAGTGAAGCCAGTGTGGCTTCCCATGAGATAAACAATGCCACAATGGCATACACCAGCACTTGAATGGCGAGCGCCAGCACATTCACGCTGTGCTCGAAACCGTTGGCTGCGCGGTAAGCTTCCGAAGCAATCGAGTTAGCCAGTGAACCCACAGGTTGGTTTAAATAATATTGCCAGCGGCTGGCCAGCAAAGCTTCAATAAGATCTAGGCGCAAAGCCGTGGCAACATGTGCAACGGTATAACCTACCTGCCGATTGGCCAGCAGCAGTACCAATCCTTTGAAAAACATACCCGCTACGATAATGATCAGAATGGTATCTAGTGCGGGTTCAATGCCGATGTCCTGCAGCGCTTTTTCCATGAATTTACCGATGCCGGAATTGCTCGATCCGCCTGATTCACCTACAGCGATGGATAATAAAGGCAGCAGTGCGGTTAAGCTCAATCCTTCAGCGACGCCGGCAATGAGCAATGCGACCAGAACAAATGCGCTGCGTCGGGGAAAGACCATAATGTACGTCAGTAAAGTACGCATAAGCTGTTAGGAAAATGATGAATAAAAGGTTCGATTGTTCACAGATGGGGTTGGTTTTCATTGTACATGCGCAACATCGCATAGAACGCCGTCAATCAATTGTTTGACCCGTTGGGCACGATTGGCCAGCCGCGCGTCGTGAGTAACAATGATCAGGCTTGCATTGACTTGATGATTCAGTTCCAGCATTAAATCAAATACCGCCTCAGCCGTATGGCGGTCAAGATTTCCTGTTGGTTCATCAGCCAGAATGCAGGCAGGTTGTGTCACCAGCGCACGTGCAACAGCAGCGCGCTGGCGCTCACCACCGGATAATTCGCTCGGCGTATGCGTCAAACGGTGGCTTAGCCCAACTTGCTGCAAAATAGCGGCTGCACGATCGTACGCCTCCTGATTTGGCAGACGGCGAATCAGGAGCGGCATGGCAACATTTTCCAATGCACTGAATTCCGGCAACAAGTGATGAAACTGATAAATGAAACCCAGAGAACCATTACGCAGCCGACACCGTTCTTCTTCATTAATTTTCGCAATATCCTGGCCGAGAATACAGATCTCTCCGCTGGTGGGCGCATCCAATCCGCCGAGCACATGCAGCAGCGTGCTCTTTCCCGAGCCGGATGCACCGACAATTGCAACCATTTCACCCTCGCTCAAGGTCAGATTAACGCCTTTCAATACCGGAACCGCCAGATCGCCTTGAGAAAATTGCTTAAACAGGTTGTGGCAGGAAATAACGATATCATTCATAGCGCAGCGCCTCTGCCGGATTCACCTTGGATGCCCGATAGCTGGGATAAATGGTGGCCAATAAACTTAAAATAAACGAAGTGACAGCCACCGTTGTGATATCGGTCAGCTGCGGGTCGGTAGGAATTTTACTGATGTAATAAACTTCACGCGACAGGAATTGCACATTGAGCAGCCATTCAATAAACGCAACCACTTCACCGACATTGTAGGCTAACAGCATGCCGCCGACGACTCCCAGGATAGTGCCAAACACACCAATAAACGTTCCCTGCACAATAAATATTTTCATGATGCTGCGCGGGCTGGCACCCAGCGTGCGTAAAATCGCGATATCCGACTGCTTGTCAGTGACCGCCATTACCAATGTAGACACGATATTGAATGCCGCTACTGCAATAATCAATGCAAGAATCAATGACAACATGCGTTTTTCAATCTGGATGGCACGAAAATAATTGGCGTGTTGCTTGGTCCAGTCACTGATATGACTATCGAGCGTCAGCATGGCAGGTAGTTCCTCCACTACTTTTGGAGCCTGAAACAAATCCGTCAGCTTTAAGCGCACCCCGGAAACAGCATCATTTTCCATACGATACAGTTTTTGTGCGTCAAACATGTGAATCAACACCAATCCGGAGTCATATTCAAAATGCCCTACCTCAAAAATACCCACCACCGTGAATTGCTTCAGGCGCGGCAAAATGCCCGCAGGGGTGACTTGTCCTTGCGGTGAAATCAGCGTGATCTTGTCCCCGATGAAAGTACCCATCATGCGCGCCAATTCCATACCGATGACGATGCCAAATTCGCCTGGCACCAGATGGTCCAGTTTGCCACTGACCATGGTTTTTGAAAAATCGGCTACCTTATCTTCCATCGCAGGCAAAATGCCCCGCACCAGGACGCCCTGTACAACCTGATTGTGTGACAGCATGCCCTGGGCGCTGACATAAGGCGCAGCAGCTTCTACCGCCGGATGCTTGCGGGATTCTTCTGCGGTCTGCTGCCAGTGACTTAGATTGCCATAGATACTGCCGATCTGAACATGTGAAGCAACTCCCAGAATGCGTGTACGTACTTCTTTCTGGAAACCATTCATGACCGACATAACAGTGATGAGTGCCGTCATTCCGAGTGTAATGCCCAGCAGAGAAATCAGTGAAATAAACGAGATGAAGTGATTGCGCTTTTTGGCGCGCGTATAGCGCAAACCAATGAAAAGTTCATAGGGGGACACGAATTTAATACCCGTAATAAGTTTATCCCGGCAGTTTGCCACAACTAACCGAAGCTTAACAAATAAACAATGATCAAGATGATGTGGAAAAACCTCTGAATGGATAGAAACTATCATTCATGAAGTTTTATACACACTTTGGCTTACGTTTGTTTCTTGTTGAGGAGTGTTTCGCTATTTTTAGCGAAATGCTGGCACAGGAAAAAATCCGGATCATCCACAAGGGAAGCAAGATCAGATGATCCGTTGGAATATCGTTCAATAAAATTGGATGGAGATCATAACTATCTAATATTTAAGTAATAATTAAAGTGTTAAGTTATTAGTCAAGTTAAGAAAAACCATTATAAATATATAAGTTAGCTACTTGTCTAAGAGGTTATTCACAAACTTATCCACAGAAATTGTGAATAACATAATTTATCTTTAACCAAATAATGAAATAGCACTAAAAATGACAGCTAATTCTTGAAAAGCTGGCTAACTAATTCATTAATTTACCAAACTTTATTCAAAACCAGAATAAAAGACTTTATCGGGTTCAAGCAGTCGGCTTCAGTCACATAGACCCGCTGCCTTAAATATCAATATTCGTTGCCCGCAACGCATTCTTTTCAATAAACATCCGTCGTGGCTCAACCACATCACCCATCAAGGTGGTAAAGATTTCGTCGGTTAATATGCTGTCTTCAATCTGGGCACGCAGCAGACGACGATTTTGCGGGTCCATGGTGGTTTCCCATAATTGACTTGGATTCATTTCGCCCAGTCCTTTGTAGCGTTGTACACCCACACCTTTTTTGGCTTCTTCCAGTAGCCACTCCAGCGCCTGTTTGAATTCACTGACACCTAGCTTTCGTTCGCCGCGCTGTACAAAGGCACCCTGGCCTAGTAAGCCTTCAAATACCTGGGCAGTTTTCTGGATCTGCGCATAATCACCACTTTCCAGAAAATCACTGTCCAGCTGACTGACCAGCAGATTTCCATGCGAGATGCGTATGATTTTCAGTTGGAAACGTTCGTGTACTTCATCATATTCTGCGGTAATTTGTACATCTTTTACTCGCGCGGCGAGCCGGGAAGCGCTATCCATTGCCGCTTGCTGACTGCTCAGATCAACATCCGGCTGGCGCAGCAACGCATACATGACATTGCTGTCGATCAGTTGACTCATACGCTCAATCACCGCTTCCGCAAGAATGTACTCATTGGCAATTTTTTCCAATGTTTTACCGTTCAAGGGTGGTTTTCCAATGCCGGGGTGCAGCTCGGCGTCGGCTAACGCAAGACTCAACATATATTGTTTCAATTCATGATTATCCTTGACGTAGCGTTCCTTCTTGCCATGTTTGATTTTATACAGCGGTGGCTGCGCGATATAAACATGGCCGCGCTCAATCAACTCGGGCATTTGCCGGTAAAAGAACGTCAATAGCAAGGTGCGGATATGCGAGCCGTCCACATCCGCATCGGTCATGATGATAATGCGGTGATATCGCAGCTTGTCCGGATTATATTCATCTTTGCCAATGCCGGTTCCCAGCGCAGTGATCAGCGAAATAATTTCCTGCGACGAAATCAGCTTATCAAAACGGGCTTTTTCAACATTCAATATCTTGCCCTTGAGGGGCATGATTGCCTGAAATTTCCGGTCACGCCCCTGCTTGGCAGAACCACCTGCAGAATCGCCCTCGACCAGATAAAGCTCGCATAATTTTGGATCTTTTTCCTGACAATCGGCCAGCTTCCCAGGCAGCCCCATGCTATCGAGCACGCCTTTTCTGCGCGTCAGTTCGCGTGCCCTACGGGCAGCTTCACGAGCTCTGGCCGCTTCAATGATTTTATTGCAAATAATTTTTGCATCAACCGGATTCTCCAGCAAATACTCGGACAGCTTTTGCGACACGACTTCCTCAACCACCGGTCGTACTTCCGAAGAAACCAGCTTTTCCTTGGTTTGTGAGGAAAACTTGGGTTCAAACAGTTTTACTGACAGCACACACGACAATCCTTCACGCATGTCGTCGCCAGACGTTTCAATCTTGGCTTTTTTAGCCAGTTCATTTTTTTCAATGTAGTTATTGAGCGTGCGCGTCATCGCAGCGCGCAGGCCTGTCAGGTGAGTTCCGCCGTCTTTCTGCGGAATATTGTTGGTAAAACACAGCACCTGTTCGGTATAACTATCATTCCATTGCATGGAAACTTCGATAGAAATATTATCCTTGTCTCCGACTGTATAAAAGATATTGGGATGCAGCACCGATTTGCTGCGGTTGATGTATTCGACAAAGTTCCTGATGCCGCCGATGAATGCGAATTTTTCCTCTTTCCCACTGCGTTGATCAATCAAGTGAATTTTTACACCGTTGTTGAGAAAGGAAAGTTCACGCAGCCGTTTAGCAAAAATATCGTAGTGATATTCGACGTTACCAAAAATTTCCTTACTGGCCAGGAAGTGCACTTCGGTGCCATGCCGCTCGCTTTCTCCAGTTACCTCCAGGGGTTTGACCGGCACCCCCATCCGGAACTCCATCTGATGGGTTTTTCCTTCACGACGGATCGTCAGCTTCAGCCATTCCGACAGGGCATTGACAACCGATACGCCTACGCCATGCAATCCTCCGGAAACCTTATACGAATTATCATCAAATTTGCCGCCGGCATGTAATTCGGTCATCACAATTTCTGCTGCAGAGCGTTTCATGTCATCATCTTGTTTAATACCAGTTGGAATTCCGCGTCCATTGTCGAGCACACTGACCGAATTATCCGGATGAAGCGTAACCGTGATTTCATCGCAATAGCCTGCCAGCGCTTCATCAATGGCATTATCGACCACTTCAAAAACCATATGATGCAGGCCAGTGCCGTCACTGGTGTCACCGATGTACATTCCCGGCCGTTTGCGCACGGCATCAAGGCCTTTTAATATTTTGATACTTTCAGAACCGTAGCCGCTCTGATTTGCTTTGGATATGTTGTGATTACTCATCAGTTAAAGTCTGTATGAAGTTAAACGGAATGTTAAGCATCGAAAATCGTCATTCGTTCTTAACCAGAATTATTGCTAAATTCTCATCGGCATCACGATATATTTAAATTCTGCTCTTCCTGGTATTGTGATCAGGACGCTGCTGTTGGCGTTTTCAAACGCACATTGCACGGTTTCGCTGTCCACATGGTTGAGTAAATCCAAAAGGTAGGTGATGTTAAGGCTGATATCGATCGATTCATTATCATACTTAACTTCCAGCTCTTCCCGGGCTTCTTCTTGTTCGCTATTTTTGCAGACAATGCATAGGTTATCTTTATTGATGATTAACCGTACTCCACGAAATTTCTCACTTTGATTGGAGAGAATCGATACTCGCTGCAATGCTTGAAGAAAAGTCAGACGTTCTATTTCAAATAATTTGGTATTTTTTGTTGGAATAACGCGATTGTAATCTGGAAATTTGCCATCGATGATTTTAGATGTCAGGATAATATTGGAAAAAGAAAAACGTACTTTGTTTTGGAAGTATTCAATATTGATTGGATCTTCACTGTCGTTGAGCAGTTTTGACAGTTCAAAAACCGCTTTACGCGGGAGAATGACTTCCTGTTTTGGATATGCTTTCGCTAGGTCAGCTGTCATATAAGCAAGCCGATGCCCATCAGTGCCGACACTAACGAGGTGTTTTTCTTCTACGAGTAATAAAAGGCCGTTGAGATAATAGCGAATATCCTGTTGTGCAACAGCAAATTGAACATGATGCAAAAGCTTTTTTAGCTCACTTTGTTTGAGTGTGACAAAAACATCGGATTTCGATTCTTCAACGATTTCTGGAAAATCTTCAACTGGCAATATTTGTAAATTAAAAGCACTCTTACCGGATTTTACATGCAAATGATCATCCTGCCGTGTCAGCAGAATTTCAGCATCTGATGCGAGGGCACGAAGAATATCCTGCAATTTTTTAGCAGCTACTGTCAGAGAAAAGCTTTGTTGCGCCGTAGAATCTTTCTCAGCAGTTGTTTTGATTTGTATTTCCAGATCGGTGGTCAAAAATGAAATCTTTTCTTCATTCTGTTGGATCAGAACATTGGATAGAATGGGCAGCGTTTGGCGGCGCTCTACAATACCAGTAACTGTTTGCAACGGTCTCAGCAAGGCATCGCGGTTAGTTTTTATTAAAAGCATTGATATAAGAATAGTAATAATTAAATAATGTCTTCAATCTTTCTGTATATTTTCTAACATTTAATGAATATCAACACGATAGCACAGTTTTGAAGTTTGTATCATCCTTGTATAAGCGTTGAATAGTTTGTGGATAAAAATGAAGAATGACAGTATCTACAAGTTATACACAAATTATTAAAACAATTATTAATTAACCTCTCAAAATCATAATTAGTGCATTAAAATCTCGATTTACCACAGGATCTGAAATACGTAACTCGCTGATTTTTCTATAACCATGTAATACGGTTGTATGATCTCTTCCACCGAAAGCTTCACCAATATCGGGTAAGCTCAAAGAAGTCAGCTCTTTGGCGATTGCCATCGCCATTTGGCGGGGTCTGGCGACGATGCGAGTGCGTTTTTTTGAATACATCTCAGAAACTTTGATTTTATAGTAGTCTGCGACGGTTTTTTGGATGTTCTCAATGGATATCTGGCGGCTTTGCACAGCCAGTAAGTCTTTTAAGGCCTCTTTGGCCAGATCGAGTGTGATTTCTTGACCGATAAAGCGTGAAAAGGCGAGTACCCGCTTTAATGCGCCTTCTAATTCCCGGACGTTCGAGCGAATATGCTTGGCAATGAAGAAAGCTACGCTTTCATCCAAGCGGATTTTTTCCAGTTCAGCTTTCTTTAGCAAGATGGCAACGCGCATTTCCAGCTCTGGTGGTTCCACTGCTACGGTTAATCCCCATCCAAAGCGCGACACCAGGCGTTCTTCCAGTCCGGAAATTTCTTTTGGATAAGAATCGCAAGTGATGATGACTTGTTTATGCCTTTCTACGAGCGCATTGAAGGCGTAGAAGAATTCTTCTTGGGTACGATTTTTTCCGCCGAAGAATTGCACATCGTCCACCAGTAACAGATCGAGCGAATGATAGTAAAGCTTAAACTTATCAAAAGCTTTATGCTGATAGGCACTGACAACGTCAGATACGTATTTTTCAGCATGCACATAACGGATTTTTGCATTTTTATCCTTTTCATGCACGTAATTGCCAATTGCCTGGATCAGGTGAGTTTTTCCTAAGCCCACGCCGCCATAGATAAAAAGCGGGTTATAGGCAATCCCCGGCGATTCCGCAACTTGGATTGCACCTGCTCGGGCTAATTGGTTAGCTTTTCCGGTAACGAAATTATCAAATGTAAAATTTGGATTCAGCCGGCTGGGATTTTTCTTGGTAGGTGGATATATTGCACTCGAGTCAGGTTTTGGTTCCTCCTGTACCCGTACAGGAGCTGGGTCAGAGTGAGTATTTTTACTTTCCGTTTGATCTGCGAGTTTTAGATGAAACTGAATTCTTTTAGCAAAATATCCTTGGGCCATTGCTTCTATATGAGTAATAAAATTGTCTTTTACCCATTGAGAAACAAAACGATTGGGAGCAATCAGCACCACTTCATTGTCGCTATTTAGCGAGGAATCAATCTGTAGAGGTTTGATCCAAGTATTAAACTGTTGAGCATTCAAGTCTTTTCTAAAATGATCAAGGCAAGATAACCAGAAGGTGTTAAGTGACTGCATAATTTTTGGTTCTTTATCCATCTGGCTTTGAAAGGCAACAGCAACGTAATATAAATACAAAAAACTAATTTTATATTTCCAGATTGTCGATCAACCGTGTGTTATCTAACCAAGCTGCACCTAGTACGACCAAGTCTTGGTCGTTGCTCTGTGCAGGCATCAGTGAACTGCGGTTTTGGATTTGAATGTAATCAACTTTCCAACCTCTTTTCACCAGATTGTTAATTGCGTTTTCTTGGAGGGTCAGAAAATCTTTACAGCCGGAAATAATTTCTTGCCTGATCTTAAGCAGCGTTTGATAGAGATTACGAGCTTCTAACCGTTGTACTTTATTCAAATATTGATTGCGCGAGCTTAACGCCAACCCATCAGATGCACGAACCGTTTCACCCGCAACAATCTCAATAGGCAAATTCAACTGTCTTACCATTTCACGCACAATATGCAGTTGCTGATAATCTTTTTTGCCGAATACAGCAATATCGGGTTGAATAATATTGAACAATTTCAGTACGATGGTTGCGACGCCACGGAAAAATCCCGACCGAAATTTTCCTTCTAAAGTATCTGCCACAGGTGGTAATGCTAACAAGAATTCTTGCTTTGTTGGGAAAAGAATTTTTTCATTGGGCGCAAAAACACTATTGACATTCAGCTCAGCCAGCAATTTGCAGTCATCATCCAAGGTGCGCGGATACCGATTAAAATCTTCATGCGGCAGGAATTGTAGCCGATTAACAAAAATACTGACCACAACACAATCAGAGAGCTGTTTTGCTTGCTTTACCAATGCAAGATGGCCTGCATGCAAATTGCCCATCGTAGGAACAAAAGCAATTCCTCGTTCATGCTTGAGGTCTTCACGCAGTGAAGGAATGTCAGTAAAGATTTTCACCACTAGCCGTCGATTAAAATTCGTGTTCTTGACCTGGAAATTGCCCTGTTTTGACAGCAACCACATAATTTGCTACCGCTTCCTGGATATTGTTTGCACCCACCATAAAGTCTTTAACAAAACGCGGTTTTTTACCTTGAAATAGTCCCAGCATATCATGAAGCACCAAGACTTGAGCTGAGCAATTCACACCTGCACCAATGCCGATGGTAGGAATAGCCAGTGCACGGGTAATCTCTTTAGCTAGTTTTGCTGGTACAACTTCCATTACCAGCAGGCTAGCACCGGCTTTTTCCAGTATTTTTGCATCATTGAGTAACTGTTTAGCTGATTTTTCCGAATTACCCTGTAATTTATAACCACCCAATTGATGGACTGATTGCGGTGTCAAACCGATGTGGGCACAAACCGGAATCCCGCGCCGTGCCAGAAATTCGACGGTATCCGCCATAATTTTGCCACCTTCAATTTTAACCATATGCGCACCCGCAGCCATGATCCTGGAAGCGTTCTGAAAAGCTTGTTCAGGTGAAGCCTGATAACTGCCAAACGGCATGTCGGTCATAATGAATGCCTTGCTGGAACCGCGCGCAACACAACGGGTATGATAAATCATGTCGTCCAATGTGACGGACAAGGTAGTATTGTCTCCGTGCAATACGTTTCCCAGTGAATCACCCACCAGCAATACCTCGACCCCCGCATTTTCCAGAATGTTTGCAAAGATTGCGTCATAACAGGTCAAAGCAGCAAATTTTTCATGGTTCTCATGCATTTTCTGTAGTGTGGTTTGTGTGATTCTCATGCTTTGTATTGACAATTATCAAATATTGATTGGTAAAAAGGATTAGGTTGCAGGGCACTTTTTTATCCATTCTATCCCGATTTCTCAAAACATCAGGTCGGTTTGCTTCATCTACGTTTCTCAGTATTACCGAAATGTTTTTCGCCTTCGAGGGGACGCTTATTCTATTTACCGAAACTAGCTTCGCCAGGTCGTATGTTTTGCTTTCATAACATGATTAGAATTATATAGATTATTTGATTTTATTTTCAATGTATTAACTAACTCTAAAAACTATATGTTCTGATGCTAATAATTTTTGGCACACCGTTTGCTTATATCTATAGTGAAGGCAACCGAGATTGAACAGGTTGACCTGACGGGAACGTTATCAAAATTCTTTAATACAGGGACTTATCGTTATTTAAGTTATTAGTTCAGGTGTTACGGAAACCAATAAATTGGAGGGTCATATCATGTATCAGGGCGAAAACGCATTCGAATTCAATCCGGAAATGAGCAATTTTGAAGGTGAACAATATGAAGGTGAGGGCGAGCAATATGAAAACGAGCAATTCGAGTTTGGTGAAGCAGAGTGGAGAGAAGTATTTAGCGAGAGTGAGGTGATGGAACTGACCGCCGAACTCATGGAAGTGACTAATGAGGAAGAGCTTGATCGCTTCCTGGGCAAATTGATCAAGAAAGCTGGAGGAGCTATCGGTAAAGTGGTGAAATCTCCCATCGGTCGAGCTGTGGGGGGCGTGCTCAAGGGTGTCGCCAAAAAAGCCTTGCCTATTGCTGGCGGTGCACTGGGGGCCTATTTCGGTGGACCATTGGGAGCCAAGATCGGTAGTGGTCTCGCTTCTGCAGCAGGAAAGGCATTGGGGCTGGAACTGGAAGCGTTAAGTCACGAAGATCGTGAATTCGAAGGTGGAAAACAATTCGTACGTTTTGCCGCTAACACCGTCAAAAATGCAGTTTCAGCGCCTGCTTCCACCGATCCACGCACTGCTGCCCAAACTGCAGCTACTAAAGCCGCGCAAATATATGCACCAAATCTGTTAGGCCCGGGCTCAAGACCCGCTGCGCCATCAACCGCTGCGGGCAAAAGTCGTGGTGGTCGATGGATTCGGCAAGGCCGCAACATCATCATTTTCAATGCCTGAACGATTTCCTGATAACGATTTTCCGAGGAGGACAGCATCATGCACGATATCGACCGCACGCAACTGGAAACCAGCGATGAGCTGGAAAATTACAATTACGAATATGAACAATACGAAGATGGTGAAACCGAATGGAGCGCTGAAACGGGTGTTTTCAGTGAAATGCAGGTTATGGAGCTCGCAGCGGAGCTGCTGGAGGTCAGTAGCGAAGAAGAGTTGGAGCAGTTCTTGGGCAGTCTCATCAAAAAGGCGGGTCGGGCTGCTGGTCAGTTTATCAAGTCACCGGTAGGTCAACAGCTTGGCGGTCTCCTGAAAGGTGCAGCCAAGAAAGCGCTGCCCATGATGGGGAGCGCCATTGGGGGTTATTTCGGCGGAAGCAGCGGGGCCAAAATCGGCAGTCAGGTCGCGTCCACTGCCGGCCGAATCTTCGGCTTGGAATTGGAGGGATTAAGTCTGGAGGACCAGGAATTCGAGGCCGCGAAAAGCTTCGTTCAGTTCGCTGGAGCAGCCGCTAAAAATGCAACCTCGGCACCGCCGACGGCGAATCCACGGGCGGTCGCCCAGTCAGCCATGCTGGCAGCCGCTCGTCAACTGGCGCCCGGGCTGGTTAGCAGCACCCGGCCTGCCACCTCTGGTGGCAAAGCGGGTGCTTGCCCTTCTTGCGGAAGTGGGGCCAAGAGCGGCCGCTGGATGCGTCGCGGCAACAAAATTATTTTGTTTGGGGCGTGAGTCATCATGGCCGGCGTTTCCTATGCCACATGGATGCTCGAGCAGGAAGCTCGTGCGCTGATGACCAGGTTGCAACGCATCAAGCCTTTCGTATTACATGAAAGCATGTTGCCAACAGCGGCTATTTTACCCGCAGCACAAACCGGCATCGAACGGTACCTTATGAAAGGCCGGCGAGAGCTGAGAGATTTAATTCGACGTTATATCAGTTGGTTACGTGGACCATCAGGTCAAAGAGCGACACCAGCGCAAGCGCAACGGCTATTTTCACTACTTCGGCTCAGGTTCAATACCATTTTGACTCAGTTCGATTTGTTCAATGATGCGCTGACGCAGCGGAGTGAGAACGAAATCGGTGTTTGGCTTTCAGGACTCGATATCGTCTCTGCCGATGCGCTGACACTGCCTGGTCATTACTATGATGTTCCCCCCGTAATCTGTTATCTCGATCGCGGCGTCGGAGCCGCCATTCGGCGGGCTCGAACACGACTGCCGGGCGGTGGCGAAAATCCGGTGGCAGTGATTCGCGTGCCAAGGGAACGCTTGATCGGCAGCGGTATCGCCTCTTCCTTGATTCACGAAGTAGGTCATCAGGCCGCTGCTCTGCTCAATCTGGTGAATTCACTGCGGCCCGTTTTGCAGGGGATGCAGCGAGGCAGCGGATCGCATAGCGCCATCTGGTCATTATGGGAGCGCTGGATTTCCGAGATCGTCGCCGACTTATGGTCGGTCGCGAGGATCGGGATTGCCTCTACCTTGGGATTGATGGGTGTTGTAAGCCTGCCGCGTGCTTTTATGTTCCGTCTGAACCGGGATGATCCGCATCCTTCTCCCTGGATTCGCGTCAAGCTGAGTTGTGCCATGGGACAGACGCTTTATCCTCATCCGCAGTGGGGACGCCTGGCCCGGTTATGGGAAACCTATTACCCGCTCAGCGGGCTGGATGCTGAGCAGCAGCGAAATTATGACGCCCTGCAGGCGACGCTACCCGGATTTGTCGCACTGCTGGTCAATCACAGACCTCTCAGCCTGCGCGGCCATAGCCTTGCCGAAGCCTTACAGGTGAGAAACCGCCAGCCACATCAGCTTCAGGCGCTTTTGCGGGTCTGGCAACAACAGCCGTCGAAAATGTACTGGGCATCCCCTACCCTGGCTTTTGCCGTGATCGGCCAGGCCCGCTCCGACGGCCGCATGAGCCCGGAACAGGAAAGCACCATTCTGGGTAAATTGCTGACCCACTGGGCACTCAGCAGCACCTTGAAAATAGCCGCAGACTGCTCCAGACAGGGCTGGGGACACAAAGTACCAGAGTTTAAACTGGCAATCAAATATTGAGCATTAAGTTTATTAAGGAGAAACCCATGTTTACAAAAAATGCACAGTTAGGTGAAGTGATCATTTTGGTGACCGCCGACAACACAGAAATCCCAATAAGAAATGCTCGGGTTACCCTTACCCTTCAAAGTAAAGAAAGAGGAGGGCAAGCTCGGCAGAAATCTAGAATGGAAGAAAACGTCGGAGAATATTCGGATGATTCTTCTTGCGAAGAAAAAACTTTTTATAGGAAAGAAACGAATGAAGATGCTCGCGCCATTTTTGAAGTGCCCTGTGGCTACTATGAAATTTGTTGCGAAGCTTTTGGAGTTTGTTCTAAACCAGAGTTCATCACGGTTATTCCGAAGAGCTGCATCACGAGAACAATACCCGTTCCATTAGAGTTTAACATTGAGTGGGGGGCGCTCCCAGAAGGCTGCCAAGGATCAGAATTTAACGCCTGTGCTCAGGCGGATGAAGGAACGACCTGGATTTTCAGAGCTTCAGCAGCAGTACAACCGGAAAATCGGAAATTCAGATGGACAACAACTGGTGGTAGTTTTTATGAATCCGATACCACGCGGGATATAGTTCATCTCAATACTCATGGGCATGTTGGTGAAACGAAGGTCAGTGTCACAATGAGTGAAATAGGAAGTGCTTCCACTACCTTGACAACAACTGTCTTCTCAAAGCGGCCACCCACAACCAATGTTGACGGTAAGCTTAACGTTTCGCTGACGCGCACAGAAACTTCGTTTACAGAAGATACGGCATTCTGGACAGGTATCCGTAATAGCACCGAGGCGCTCTCGTTCAATAATTATTTTCGTTTCATGGATTGGATTTTTTGCGGCGGAGAACCTCCAAATCCAGAAAATGGTTTTGAAGATGGACGTTTTCTGGTGAAGCAAAGGAAATACGATCACCTGAAGAATCAACGCTTTCTATCCTTTACCGATTCAGATACCTACCGCGTCGTGAAGGCGGCTACCGAAGCCTTCGTGATGGTGAATTGTGGCATACAGCAGGTCAATTGTGGCGTACAGCAGGAGCCGTTACCGTTACCGTTTGATCCGAATACGAATCGCCCCAATCGCGATGACGCCTATCTTGATCGCAGGGATTTGCCCATTCCTGACATAGGATTGAGCGACGCTTTTGGTCAATATCTTGTACCCGTAAATGGCGACAAAACACTTCCTTATCTTGCGGTCATTCGCCGAAAGCTACCAGATATTACCATCAAGACAACATTGTTTGAAAACGCTATTCCGAGAATAAGAAATGGGGGTCAAGCTGAAATACTCGATAATTGTTTCGGGATATTGCAAGACAAGCTCACTAATCCTTGCCTGTTGGAGCTCATCTGGTCTTACTGGCACGAAGAAGGCATGCTGGTACAAACGATGAACGCTCTCTCTCGACGCTTCCAGAACATGCGCTCATCAGCGCAGGACCCGCTTGCCAACCTGGAGATGGATCCATTGCGCCCGCTTAACAATTTGTTATGGAGTTACATCCAGGATGAACAGAATCGGCTAACGATCAATCGTCGTAATTACGAGTACGATCATCATTACGGTCTGCGACTGGAAGGCAAGGCTGTACAGAATTTTCGCCCGGCGGATACGCGCTCGAAATTCCTGGAAGCCTTCCATCACTTGCTACGCTTGTGTGCCGTGTTCTATAAGCAGGATGACGATACCACGGTTAAAGCCGATGCCTTTCCGGTGCTCAATGCCCTCAAGGAAGTGCATCTGATCCTTTCCGAGGGAGCACACAACCAGTTCGGGGATCTGCCGTCAACCGCCCGCATCGAAATGCTGATACAGCAGTGGTTATTAGCCAGACCCGAATTTCGAGAGTTTCTGCCTACCCGCATTATGGTGGCTTATCCAGAACCATGGATGGATCGTGTCGACGCGATGAAGAAGCTCCAAGGTTGGACCGATACTAGCGTGGTGCAGTTCCGTAACCTTGCTATGTTCGGTGAGCAGCTATTCCTTTCAATCCGCTGGGGTCATTGGAGCGATGAATTCGAGCCTGTTAAAGCGCTTAATTGGGCAAGATTCTTCCGTCCACAGGTGCAGGGTTATATCCATGCTTATCGTGCAGCAACGGGCGTGGATCTATCGGCTGATCCAACGGTTAATGCGCGTGTGGATTCCACCTTGCCATCAGTGCTGCTGCAGAAGCGTTTGGCAAGCCAACTGCGGACAAATTGAGATGCATCGGCATGAGCAACTTTACCTCGGCACTCTACCTGGGATTGCATCACCCGAGCAGACTTCTGCAGCCTTGGCAGCAGTTCACCCTGGGGGTTCCGGCTGCGCTGGCCGAACCTCCCGGTGCCGAGGAAGTTGCGCAGAAACTGGCGCAGTTACAGGGTTGCGAGCAAGGCGTGCTGATGCCTTCTACCTTGCATCTCTTCTGGGATTTATTCGGGATGCTGTGCCAGCAACCGGTAGCGTTGTATCTGGACGAGGGAACTTATGCAATTGCACGTTGGGGGATGGAACGTTTAAATGCAAGGGGTATTGCCGTTTACCCTTTTCGCCATCACGCTGCCGCAGCGCTTTGGTCCCAAATTACCGTCCAGACACGCAAAAGGGAGTATCCGGTGGTGGTCGCCAACGGTTTTTGTCCTGCTTGTGGCAAGGCAGCACCTATCGGCGACTATTTGGAGATAGTGCGACGCTTCGGCGGTCTGCTGGTTTTGGACGACACGCAGGCTTTAGGCATCTTGGGTGAAGCGCCCGCGTTGCATGCCCCCTATGGTAGCGGCGGTGGAGGTATTTTGCGCTGGAGCGGACATTTCGGTCCGGATATTCTGCTGGGCTCTTCTCTGGCCAAAGGATTCGGCGTGCCGGTGGCAGTTCTGACAGGAAGCAAACATCTGCTCAGGCGCTTTATAGCGGCAAGTGATACGCGTGTGCATAGTAGTCCACCTTCGGTAGCTGTTATCCAAGCTGCCGCACATGCACTGGCGGTAAACCGGCTTCAGGGTAATTTGCTGAGACAAAGGCTGGCGCAGCGAGTCAGACAATTCCGCAAAGGGTTGAAACGCATCGGATGGTTTACTAGCGGCGGATGGTTTCCAGTGCAAACTCTGCGTGGCATCTCAGGAAATACCGCGATATGGATGCACCAACATCTTTCTCAGCGGGGCATGCAAACCGTGTTATCACGGCCCCATAGCAGCATGGAAACACGTCTAAGTTTTTTAATCACAGCCCGGCACAGTGTCATGGAGATTGATCGATGTATCGATATGTTGGATGCATTGGCCCATCGTCAAAGCTTCAACGAACAATTTCAGGGACAGCCAATTCCGGCTTGTCACCAAAAATGGTGACCTACACATTCAAGAGGTGAATCATGAATCAAGAACTCAGCTTTGAAATGATACCTTTCAAAATCGCACCCGAATCCCAAGGTGAAATGTTCGAAGAAGAAAGCGAATGGGGACGGCGTGGCTCTTATGGTGGCGGGCGCAGGCATGGCGGACCCCACTCCCGGGCGGGGCTGCATCCGAAGGGAATCAAACGCCCGCCGGTTGCAAGGCCCCGTCCCGCTCCGAGGGGGCGTCGGCGGCCTTGGGGAGTGATACGTGAACCTTATGGTATCGTGAGTGAACCCTACTTCGCCGAACCGGTACCGGTTGGCTCGGAGCGAGTACGCTGGCTACAAGACTGCCTGAATCAGGCGATGGGCACGCAATTGCCAGTGACGGGGACGATAGGGCCGGAAACGCGCAGCGCTGTCAGGAGCTTTCAACGGCAGCAAGGCCTAAGAACAACGGGCATCGCCGGTCCCGATACCGAAGAGGCGTTGAGATCCGCTTGTGAAAGGCGGGATGGCCAGCCGTCAGCGGAGGAAATGGAATTCGGTACAGGTTACGAGGGCGAGTGGCTGGAAATGGAATTGCCTACTGACTTTCTAGATAATTACAATCGGCTTCTCAGCTCCATGTCGCCAGCAGATCGGAGTCTCTGGGCCACCAGACGATGTT
This sequence comes from Nitrosomonas sp. Nm166, assembly GCF_900112825.1. Classification (GTDB taxonomy): domain Bacteria; phylum Pseudomonadota; class Gammaproteobacteria; order Burkholderiales; family Nitrosomonadaceae; genus Nitrosomonas. Next base: position 63,000 of record NZ_FONE01000004.1, read on the forward strand.
ATCGGCTCTCGCAGTGGGATCGCGCTCCCGCCCAAGGAGGAGTATATCTTGTCATTTTCCGTAAACCGATGCGGGCAGGCCGCATTGGTTATGTCGGTGAAAGCGGAAACCTTCGCGACCGGATGCAAGGATACCGCCGGGATGCCATTTTCCTTGGTCTTGATCCCGACAATTATGCCTTCTGTTATGTCCGAACGCCTGAGCGAGGGATTATCGAAGGACGTCTTCGGGATATTCTGAATCCAACGGGTCTGGTTACCAATCAGCTGGAACTCGAAATAGCGCTGGAAAGCCCGTTCAGTGAGGCTGAAGAAATCGAACTCGCTGCGGAATTGTTATCGATTTCCAGTGAGGAAGAGCTGGATCAGTTTCTCGGCAAGATGTTCAAGGGAATAGGCAGGGGTCTCAAAAAAGCGGGTCGCTTCATCGGCAGGCGCGTGCTGCCTGTACTGGGCAAGGGGTTGAAAACCCTCGCAAAGGCTGCGCTTCCGGTCGCGGGTAAAGTGTTGGGCTCCTTTATTCCAATACCGGGGGTCGGCACCGCCATCGGTGGTGCCGTGGGAACAGCGCTGAGCAAAGCGCTGGAGCTTGAATTCAGTGGCTTGAACACGGAAGAGGCAGAGTTGGAAAGGGCGCGGCGCTTTGTCCGCATTGCGGGCACAGCGATGCGGCAGGCAGCCTTGTCATCGCCCGACATCGACGCGGAAATCGTAGTTAACGAGGCGATTATGAGTGCGGCTCGGAAACATCTGCCTTATCTTCACCTGAGTGAGTCCGAGCGTATCGGCATGCCCGGTGCAATGCAACAAGGCCGATGGATGCGTCGCGGCGACAAGATTGTTGTATTGGGAGCGCCTGCTAGCAGCATGATGAATCCCGCCACATCACAAGGTTTTTCAAGCGAGTTAAAAGACGTTGGCCCGCTAGGCGAATTCGAACCGGGATCTCCATTTAGGGAGTTCGAGACCGAAAGTAGTGCCGGAGAGTTCGAAACACGCGGTGATCAAAAGAATTGGTACTATTTCGACGCCTGGTTGCGTCCGACGAAGGGTAATGTTCGGCGTCTCAAGGAACAGGGACCTTCACTTATGACGGCGGCAGCTGCGAAAATTTTTTGCCAGGGGATGTGTGAAGAATTTGCCAGCCAATCCAACTGGTTGCGCGGAACGGTCGTCACGCGCTGCTGGGTATGGCTTCCGAAATCAGAAAAGTGGCGTCCTTGCAAGAATGTGAGCATGAACGCGACTGGATCGTTCTCGTGCGGATTGCGCTGCTCTGACGAGACCCCGGAGCTGAAATGAGCGCCTTGTGGCCGGTGGAACTGGAGAAGCCGTTTGGCGAAACAGAGGTACCGTTCGGTTCGTTCAATCCCCCATGGTCAGGGGTCTCAAGTGACGGTTTTCGGTTCGAACAAGAATATTCCTTGGTCAGCGATACCCCCGTTCCAGGCCGCTTTTACAAGATCAAGTATGGCGGAGGTGGCCTTCTCGAAACGACCGGACGCGCTTATGGTCTCAAGCAAGGCGCGGAACGCCTGACGCACGCACAAGCCATCAACAGTCATCCATCGAATATTAAATTCTGGCGGCCACCCGGAAATGCTTTCGAATACAAATATTTCGGCAAAGGCGTGATCTCGTTCTCGCCCCGTTTCACCTGTGGCGGCAGGAAATGCTTCGCCACGATCTGGATACCGCCGATGAAGCCGTATGTCCACCCATTCCTGGGGCGCGGTATCGCAGTCGACAGTTTCAACGAGCCGGTCGACCTGCGCCAGTCCCAACGGGAATGGGATGGAGAAAGCTCCTCCGGGCGCTTTTCGGCGGGGCGTCGTATCGATATGACGAAAGTACCGTTCAGGTGGATATGCCGCTTACGGGTGTTTCTTAAACAGCCAGATGGGGAGATCAGACAATCGTTTGCGACCGGCACGCTCGTCGGTCCGAGGCACGTGCTCACGGCCGCACATGTTTTTGACGCGAACTGGGAAAATGATCCAGCTACGCCTGTCGAAGTGCTCGCCATCAATGTTGCCGCCGGCGCTGATGGTTTGCGGACTCCCTTCTCGTGGTCGAAGACGAAGCCCATCGATTGGCGGTCACACCCCAATTGGCGATCCGGCAACTTCGATCCGCGCTTCGATTTCGGCCTGATCAGGCTGCCAAATCCACCCATCGCGTATCGAAGATTTAGCAAACTGAAGAACGAGACGCTGAGCTTCTGGGGCAACGCGGGGGAAATAGATGGCGCCTTCTTGCTACCTGTCGAAATCCTACCCGAATACGAAATTCGGACATTGACCGGGAAAACACTCAACATTTGCGGTTATCAAACAGATTCCAACGGCCGATCAACGCTTCTTCCAGCCACGGTCAGGAGTGTTAGCCCGACTGCGAGGGGGCAGCAAATCCGCCAACTCATTAGCTATGCCGCCGACACATCCCAAGGCATCAGCGGATCTCCGGTTTGGTATTGGGATGAGAAATCGAAGAGACGGTATCTGATCGCGGTTCACCACGGCGGCTGCGGCAATTGTAAAACGCCACCTGGTTTGGATGGCTGCACGACGCAGTTGGTCGGCGAAGATTGTATGAGCGACCCCAGAATCGGCGTCCTGCTGACGCAGCGGGTGGTCAGGCAAGTACGTGATTGGATAAACGAGGACTACGACAGGACTACGACGTGAGGAGAAATATCGCCTTATGATCATCGATTGCCATGCCACGCAAGACCGGATCGATTGGACCTTGATGGCATTTGAGCCTCTGACCCTGCAAGTCGGCATTGAATATTCACCGGTAAGGTGTCGCTGTGACGCCCTTGCCAGAAAAGCAGAGTCCGTCGGACTCTCGGCTGCCCTAAGGAGCGACCTGCGATGCGCTCATATCACACTGCCAACGATTGGGTAAGTGCCACGGCGTTATCCGCCGAGAATGGGGCTCTTGCCTATGTTTCGGCCAAACGTACGCGCTTCGTCTCCGAACTGAAAGAGTTCATCCGCTTCCCAAGCGTCAGCGCGCAGCCCGAGCATGCCGGGGATCTGAAACGATGTGCGGCTTGGCTGGCAGAGCATCTGCAACGGATTGGCATGGAGCGGGTAGCGGTCGTGCCTACGGATAGCCACCCTATTGTCTATGCTGAAAGCTGTCATGCCCCTTGGCGGCCAACAGTATTGATCTATGGTCACTATGACGTACAGCCAGCTGCCCCTCTTATCAAATGGCGTTCGCCGCCATTTAAGCCGGTCATGCGCGGCAACGATCTGTACGGGAGAGGCGCATCGGACGATAAGGGACAGCTATTCACGCATGTGAAGGCATTGGAGGCATTTCTCCAGACGAACGGAGAACTACCGGTCAACGTCAAGTGCCTGTTTGAGGGTGAGGAAGAGATTGGCAGTCCTCATTTGCCCGCCTTCGTGGCCGCCAACCCGCATGTGCTGAACGCTGACTGCGCCGTGATATCGGACACGCAAATTCCCGCCCCTGATCGGCCTGCCATTACCTATGCATTGCGGGGTGCACTTAATCTTGAATTGGAAGTGTTGGGGCAAAAGCGGGAACTGCATTCCGGTGTTTTGGGTGGGGTTGTCCATAATCCGCTGCAGGCATTGTGCGAGATAATCGCCCAATTGCACGATACTAATGGGCGCGTTAACATTCCAGGCTTCTATGACCGAATCCGCCGTTGGGACGCAAAGGAGCGTGCTTACATGAGTAAAGTGGGCCCCTCGGATGCACAAATGCTTCGAGATGCGGCTGCGACAACAGGATGGGGCGAGCGAGGCTATACGCTTTATGAGCGCGCAACGATCCGCCCGGCCATCACGGTAAGCGGCGTCATGGGCGGTTATCAGGGAACGGGCATCAAAGCAGCCATACCGACACGCGCGTTAGCTAAATTGGACTTCCGGCTGGTTCCGGATCAGGATCCGCAGGAAATCGATGATCTGTTCCGGCAGTACATCGCGAAGATCACACCAGCGAGCGTAAAAACGCGAATTCGCACACTCATGTCAGCAAAATCTGCGCTGATCGATCGTAGTCACCCTGCTATCGCAGCCGCAGCTCGAGCCTATCAGCAGGGTTTCGGAACACCACCGGTATTTCTCCGGAACGGTGGTACCATCCCGGTGGTTAACCTGATTCAGGAAACTCTGGAAATTCCGGTAGTGATGATGGGCTTCGGTTTGCCGGATGACCGCATTCATGGTCCCAATGAGAAATTTCATTTGCCCAATTTCTTCAAAGGCATTGAAGCCAGTATTCGCTTCCTGTCTGAAATAAGTAAATGGCAAGGAAATGTCTCCGCCTAGGAGGCATTGCCCCCTCCATAATCCTTAAGGAGAAAAAGATGATCATCGATTGCCACTGCCATGCCGGAATGGGCGATGGCTTAACCGGACCCTGGGATACCCGCGCACCGTTGCAGCATTATTTGCGCCGGGCAGCAGCGGCTGGGATTCGTCGCACGGTGCTGTTTTCTGCGTTTCATTCGAACTATGCCGTCGCCAACCAGGAAGTGGCGCGTATTGTGGCAAGTCAGCCCGATCGGTTTTATGGCTTTGCCTTTGTGCATGCTGAACGTGATCGGGGACGCATACAAAAATTGATTGAGATCGCCGTAAAACGTTATGGCTTCGTTGGCATCAAGGTTCACCGCCACGATGCTGCCATTACTCGTGAGATCTGTGCGGTCGCTCGTGCCTACGCTATACCGGTGCTGTACGATGTGGCCGGTGAGGTATCTGTCTGTGAATTGCTTGCCCAAGAATACCCAGATGTTAACTTCATCATTCCGCATCTCGGCAGTTTTGCCGACGACTGGCGTGCCCAACTTGCCGTGATTGACCACTTGGTTCGGCATCCGAATATTTACGCCGATACGTCCGGAGTACGGCGATTTGATTTGTTGGAACAAGCTGTCAAGCGGGCGGGGGCGGCCAAGCTTTTATTTGGCTCAGATGGCCCCTGGCTTCACCCAGGGGTTGAGCTGGCAAAGATCAAGGCATTGCGATTGCCACCTTCTCAGGAAGGCCTGATTCTGGGAGGAAATTTTAGAAATTTAATCAGTCCAGCTTGGCGCCGCCAAACAATGTCGATATCATCGGCTGACAGATTGTTGGCTACGCGGTACTCGAAAACTCGCTTATCTATTTGGTAAGTGGCTTTACCAAAACGTAGCTTCGCTAAGATTTTGTTTTCTTTCTGAGCACTCTGTTGCCTTGCACTTCACAGGGTATTCCGGGATTTCTACTAGGTTTCCTGTCGCTGTGCTGCTCGTCGCATCTGAAGGGCACGATCGGTTACACCTAAGCGCTGAGCGGCTCGCTGCAGATTACCGCCAGCTTCATCCACTGCAATGCGGATGGTAGTTTCTTCAGTGTGTCGACTAATGATTTTAAGTCCTACGCCTCGATTCAGCGCTACGCGGAGCGCACGTTCGAAACCAATATCACGCCACTCTTTCCAATCTTCTGTCCAGTTTGGTCGATCATCCGGTGGGATACAACCTACTGTAATAGACCCTTTACCAGCATAACGGCACAGCATACGCGCTATAACTTGTTTGAGATCGCGTACATTACCGGGATATTCTCTGCGTAGCAAATACTCCTGAACGGGAGCATCCAGGACGGGCGGATCCTGATCGGGATAGTTCTTTTTTAGGAAATAGTTCGCCAAAGGAAGAATATCCTCAGATCGTTCTCGTAGAGGAGGCAAATGACAAACATAACTGGCGATACGATAGTAGAGATCGGCACGAAATTCACCCTTCTGAACTTGCTTCCAAAGGTCTCGATTGGTGGCGCAAACTAGCCGGAACGAGGTACGTTGCCAAGCATTGCCACCAACACGCTTGAAAGTTTGTTCTTGAATGACACGTAACAGCTGGGTTTGCAGTGTAAGTGGCAACTCCCCTACTTCATCCAGAAACAGCGTACCGCCGTTTGCAAGAGCAAATACACCTTCACGTGAGGATACCGCACCAGTAAAGGCGCCCCGCTCATGGCCGAAGAATTCGCTACCGGACAATTCCGGCACAATAGTGGTGCAATCCTGGATAATTAGATTGCCCTTATTAGGGCGGGGATCCAGCGCATGGATGAGGTTTGCCAACAACTCCTTGCCAGTACCGCTTTCACCCAGAATTAAAACCGAAGCATCTGTGAAATGCGCCACTTCCACTACTTGGCGCAAGATTGCCTTCAAAGCCTGGCTTCCTCCAATCAAAGTATTCTGAACTACAGGTGAATTTATCATACGATTCACAGCCTCCCAGCGCTGGAGACGTGCGGCTATTTCATAGTTTATCGTATTGCTACACTCTTCCTGGCACACTAATACGTCAGAAGCACCTGCCTCCATTAGCTGCCAAATTGCATTACCCGGAATGGCCGCATAGCAACAGGCAAGAACCTGTATCTGACCATTACGGCTAAGTTCGCGTATCTGCTCGCAGACTTTGGGAGTGACCTCACTACTAAAAATTACACCGGGATTGCAGAAAAGATAGTTATCATGGTTTTGTATTTCAATACCCTGCTGGTTAAAGAAACTAATGATTTCATGAGCAGCTTGTTTCTGATATTCACTAATCCAGTGCATCCATACCTTAATAGCCATTTCAAACCTCCAATATCTTGAATTTAGAGTATTAACTCTTAAATAGAGAGAAAAAGAAGTTTATTTTTATTAAAAGCTAGATTTGATTTTCTCAGGTTAAGTTAGTACACAAGCCAACTTGTAAAGAATTTTTTGGTGCTGACATTTTATTAGAAACTTTCCTACTTAATCTACAGATATTTTGTAGTTATCATGAAAGTTATCATGAAGCTGAGCTATTTAATTTTTAACAGAGGAAATCACAGAAGCAGGTGCTTGAGTCAAAGTCGATAACAAAATTCAATGGGTAGAAAGCCAATTAGTTGGCGTACGCTTGGTTGCTTATGGCCGAATAGTTTTTGCCTGAAGAGACGTTTAAATTTCAGGTCTGATTTGTTCCAGCTGTTGGCCATTACATGCTGCAAGCAGTGGCGCAATGGAGCCATGACCTGGAATATGGCAGTCCGGAGCAATCTCCATCAGCGGCTTGAGGACAAACGCTCGTTGCGACATGCGCGGATGTGGTAGCGTCAGTTTTTCATCGCAGCATTCCAAATCATCATACAACAGGATATCCAGATCCAGTGTGCGAGGTGCATTTAAAAATTCACGGATGCGTCCGTGGCAGCGTTCAATATCAAGCAATGCCTTGAGCAGGTCATGCGGTGCAAGACAGGTTTCGATCAGTACCACTGCATTGATAAAATCCGGTTGATCCAAGCGTCCAACCGGCGCGCTTTTATAAAGGGAAGACTTACCTATCAGCCGTGAGCCTGGAAGCTGGTTTAATTCTTCAATGGCTTGCCGTATCTGGGAAAGTGGATTTTCCAAATTGCTGCCTAAAGCGATGAACGCTCGACTTGGATTTTTGCTCATGAGATACAGATCAGTGAGGATTGATAGGAATAGCGTTTTCTGGTTCCAGCACCAGATCTGATGATGTTTTTTTACGACTGCGCCTTCTCCTGCCTTTTTTTGCTAGGGCTTGCTTAGGCAGCATTTTCTCCCGTTTCTCGCTATCAGCCGATAGAAAGGTTTTCCACCATTCTCCCAGTTCCATGCTGAGTTCACCGCTTTCACAACGCAGCAGCATGAAATCGTAAGCGGCACGAAAACGCGGGTGCGTGAGCAAGCGAAAAGGTTTGCGTCCGGCGCGAACTTCGAAACGCGGCTGCATGACCCATATTTCTTGGATCACCGCATCAAAGCGACGCGGGATGGCCAGTTTTTTATGTTGTATCGAAAGAATTTGGTCGATTGCCTTAAACAGAGCGGGCCAAGGCTTTTCGCCGGCCGACTGGAGAGAATTCCACTTCGATAGCACTTCATGCCATAACAGGATGGCAAACAAAAATCCTGGCGAAACCGGTTTGTTTTCTCTGATCCGTTCATCGGTATTCTTTAATGCAATGGTGATGAAGCGTTCGCCCAAAGGCTGTTCCAGTATGATATCGAGCATCGGCAAAAGGCCGTGGTGCAGGCCTCGTGCACGCAACTCAACAACGCAAGGCAGCGCATGTCCGGACAATAACAGTTTTAACATTTCATCAAATAAGCGGGATGGCGGAACGTTTTGCAGTAAGGGCGCCAGATCGCCAATGGGCTTGGCGGTTTCCGCTTCAATTTGCATACCTAGCTTGGCTGCCAGGCGCACAGCCCGTAGCAGGCGCACTGGATCCTCCCGGTAGCGCTGTACCGGATCTCCGATAATGCGCAATTTTTTAGCTTCGAGATCTTCATAACCATTCAGGTAATCAAGAATCTCTTCTTTGATAGGATCATAGAACAGCGCATTGATAGTAAAATCACGGCGTATGGCATCTTCTTCCTGGCTACCAAAGACATTGTCATGTAATAGACGGCCGTGCTGATCGGTTAGCTGTGCCGGTCTATGGTTATGCTCATCATCCAGTGAAGGTCCGCGAAAGGTAGATACTTCCACAGTTTCAGCGCCGCACATCACATGCACCAGACGAAAACGCCGCCCGATAATGCGTGACCGGCGAAAAAGATGATGTGCCTGCTCAGGCGTCGCGTTGGTTGCCATATCGAAATCTTTCGGCGTCAAACCCAACAGCAAATCGCGCACTGCTCCACCGACAATATAGGCTGAAAATCCGGCTTGCTGTAGTTGAGAGGCTATTTTTAATGCACAGGGAGTAATCTGGTTACGCCGGATACCGTGGCGTTGAGAGGGAATAATATTCAGCCTTGCGATTGATTCGGAAGCAGCGGGATTGCGGCTGAATACTTTGCGGAGAAATTTACGGATCATTGTGAATTACTGAAAGTACCAGCATTAGTTATGCATCGGGCATCCGTTTTGCATCATAGTTATGAAATTAGTCAGTCAATAAAATTAAGTGAAGCCAGCCGATAAGCCGGATTCTGTCGTGGACAGTCATTCCTCTAGATGCACAGTTACCTGTACATTCAAGCAACCTACCCGCAGGCTCTGCGAGCAACGTCATTGCCTGCCTATTTGGTCTTGCTCCGGATGGAGGTTACCGCGTTTCACCGTAACTGAATACGCTCGTCTCTGTGGCCCTGTTCCTCACCTCACGGTGGGCGGCCGTTAGCCGTCATCCTGCTCTGTGGAGTCCGGACTTTCCTCCCCCCTGTGTTCTGATGAACAACGGGCGGCGACTGTCTGGCCAGCTTCGCTGATTATTTTATCACTTCTATGACTTGCAAAAATGATCGGTTAGGGAAATAATCGGCCAAAAAGTTCATCTTTATTCCGCGAAAAGCGCAAACAAGGGATATTTAGAGCCCATCAAAGACATGCCAGGTAATTTCTAACTATCTGGTGCTTATTGAAAATCATGCCTTCAGGCTATTCTACTGCTGGATGATTATTTTACCTTTTTACAACTATTTTCATACATGTGGTTAAAGTCATTAGTTAAATTTCTTATTTCTATTTTTTTGTGTAGCACGCTATCCCTGCTTGGGTTATCTGATCATGTTTACTCAAAAACTGAACCTTCTGTATCCAAGGCAATTGATACTGCCCGTAAAACAGTTGAACGCAGCAAACTGGAGGAAACTCAGCGACAGGTGGCGATCGACCATCTGGATGCGGCGCGCGCTGACGAGCGAGAAGTAGAAGCGCTGAACGAACGATTAACTGCGCTGCGCGCTGAGACCGCAGATCAACCGGCACGAATGGAGCAATTACAAAAAGCGCTGGCGATGGACCGTGAGCAGGAACTATCGGAATGGTCCAAGCGCATACCGGCCAATGCCGATGGGGAGACACTTGAACAGCTGCTGGAGCGGGAGCGTACTATTGTGACCGATCTGCGTGCGCAAATCGAAGCAGCCGGCGAAGAGTTGGCTCTGACGCTATCGCGTCCAGCCCAAACAGAAAATGAAATCACAACCTTGCACCGCCGCATTGAAGAGTTATCAGCACCGCTGGTAGCCACAAAGGATGAACCTGCGGTGCTATTTGAAGCGCGGCGCTTGCGTCGCAAGAGCGAGCTACGCCGCTTGCAGGCAACACTGGAACTGCAGGTTGCCGAGCAGAGTACCGCCACTCAACGTCAGAGTCTGGATGACTTGGCACTGCGTGAACTGCGCTTTCGATTGGGGCTGCACGAAAAACGGATAGAACATTTACAACAACGGATTACCAGCCGCGGTCGAAGTGAACTGGAATCGTTACTGCAACGGCTCATCAAACGTGAACAAGCATTGGCAGGCAGTACTGCTACCGTAATATCTGCCGCTGCTGAGAATCGTGCAATTGGTGAGGAGCTCATTCAACAACATGAGTATTTGGCGCAGGATCGCGCTGTATTGACCAGTATTGAGGAAGCTCGCGAGCGCATTGCAGTCAATTTGCAAGATAGCCGTACCCGGCTTGATATGGGTGGAGCCGATGAGCGCGTTGGCCGCTGGCTGTGGAGTGAGCGGCGCCGGCTGAAATCTTCGGAACATCTTCAGCATCGTTTGAAATTGATCCGCGACAATTTAGCCGATTTGCGGCTGAAACGGGTGATGCTAAGCGAACAGCAACGCGATTTACTCGATATCGGAGTTGTCACTCAAGCGTTGACTGAAGCACATGCAGAAACAGACGGTAATGGAAATACGGATGAAAACGCGAAAACCCTGTTACTTCCTTTGTTGCAAAAACGTGTTGAACTCTTATCCTTGCTAGAATCTTTGCTTCAACGGCGCATCTCGGCATTGGAAGAAAGCGCACAGGCTCTGCAAGAGCAGATCAAGACCACCCGGGAGCTGCAGCAGATGCTGGATCGCCACTTGTTATGGATTCCTAGTCATAGCTTGATCGACAGCGACTGGCTGCAGCGATTGCCAGAAGGATTATACGATCTCATTAAACCATCGCGCTTCACCACCTTGATGGAACTGAGCTTACGTGACTTCCACCAGGATCCCCTTCGCTGGCTAGGGAGCCTGCTGCTTGTACTGATTCTTTTGGAACTTCGGCGTCGTGCTCCAGCTCGTATCGAAGCACTGGCAATCGATACTTATCAGATTCGAAAAGATAGTTACCAAACTACCTTCAAATCACTGGGATGGACTTTACTGGCTGCTTTGCCTGCGCCTGTGGCATTAGCATTGCTTGGGCAATTGCTACAAGGGGTGGGTAATCCTGGACGGTTCAGTCATTCTTTTGGTCAAGCTTGTATGTTAGTGGCATTGCCACTGTTGGCGTTACAATTGCTGCGCTGGACCAGTGTGGAACGTGGGCTTGGCCATGCTCACTTTCGCTGGACTCGGCAACGCCGTACCGCACTGCGTGACTGGTTACCGAAAATCGCTGTGATCGTACTACCACTCTATTTCATCAGTGCGCTAGCCTTCATTCGCAGACTTGATCTGGCCATCGATGTTCAGGCCCGCATAGCAATTGTATTGAGTTGTATAGCCCTCGCCTGGACTCTCTGGCAATTACTGGATGCTGGCCGATTGTGGGTGATCCGGGGTGTCATCATTGAACCGTCGACTCTGCGCAAGCAGTTACGCGTACTGCTGCCAATATTACTGCTGGCTGTGGCAATATTGGCGTTGACTGGCTATGTTTACTCTGCTGGTATGATGTTGCAGTCGCTGTTGGCCAGCTTTAACGTAATTGTTGTCGTTGTCATCGTGGTAAGCTTGCTAGCGCGCTGGTTTTTGCTCGGAGAGCGCCGTTTGGCGTTGCACCGATTAGAGGAGCGCCGCTTAGCGGCGGCTCAGGCAGCTGAAACAACGGGGGAGGTAACGCCAGAGCCAGACGAGAACATTACGCTGGAGCAAGTAAACACGCAAACCCGCCGACTGCTGCGTGCTTTACGTCTCAGCCTGCTTGCACTGGGTCTGATCTGGGTCTGGGTGGCTATACTACCAGCTATTACGCGCCTGGATGAGATTGCATTGTGGCATTTCAGCGATACGAGCGCCGATGGTACTACTATCCAACAGCCCGTCACGCTAATGGCAGTGTTGCTGGGTATCGTTACGTTAGCGCTGACGATCGCTGGTGCCAGAAATTTACCCGGCTTGATCGAGATCAGCCTGTTGTCTCATATTCGCATTGATGCAGCTTCCCGTTATGCCATTACCAGCGTCTTGCGCTATGCGATCGTCATCGGCGGCACTTTGATGGGATTGAGCTTTCTGGGTATGCGTTGGTCACAATTGCAGTGGATGGCCGCGGCTTTGACGGTCGGACTCGGGTTTGGTTTGCAGGAAATCTTTGCTAATTTCGTATCCGGCATTATTTTGTTGTTTGAGCGGCCGTTCCGGGTCGGTGATGTGATCACGGTCGGTGGATTTTCAGGGCGGGTCACTCGGATACGCACACGCGCTACCACCGTTCTGGATTTCGATAACAAGGAAATTATCATTCCCAACAAGACTTTCATTACCGGTCAACTGACCAACTGGACATTGACCGATACGATCACTCGCGTGGTTATTAAAGTAGGGGTTATCTACGGTACTGATGCCAATAAAGTACGTGCATTGCTATTGCAAGCCGCCAGGGAAGATACGCGGGTGCTGGCGGATCCAGAACCATCGTGCTGGTTTATGACTTTCAGTGCCAACTCTCTTGATTTTGAGCTGCGTGTATTTGTGAATACCGTCAGTGATCGAATGGAAGTTCAGAATGCGCTCAACACGCGAATCACGACACTATTCGCTGAACATAATATTGAATTTGCATCTACGGCTTGATTTGTATTCAAGTTATCTTGAAATCAGGTCCTTTTAATAAGGAAGTGACTGTATTACAAAGGATTATTTACTATTTAATCAGCATGGCGTTGATTTGGGTTAAGGTATCTTCATCCAGTTCACCGGCTTCTGCATTCAGCCGCAATCTTGACATCAAATAGCTGTGGTAGGCCTTGGCCAAATCGCGCCTGGCTGAATACATTTGCTGCTGTGCGTTTAGCACATCGACTTCGGTTCTGACGCCGACTTGCTGTCCAAGGATGCTTGAATCCAGCTGGCTTTTACTGGATATCAGCGCTTGCTTGAGCGCTTTTACTTGCGCGATGCCGTTGGTGACATTCAGATACTGCTGGCGGATTTGTAAGGCGATATTGCGTCGGGTGGTTTCCAGATCGTGTAATGCCTTATCCTGAAGCGCAAGTGCCTCCCGTACCTTGGATTGCACGGAAAAGCCCTGGAACAAAGGCACGTTGAGTTGTAGTCCAATCGATTTGGAGATGATATCGATGCCGCGGCCGGTGATAGCGCCACCGACACCGGTTTGATCGCTGTATTGTGCAACCAGATCCAGTGTCGGATAATGTTGTGCCCAGGCTTTTTTTACATCCTGATGAGCGCTTTCATACATAGCTTGCTGGATTTTCAAAGTGAAGTTTTTTTCCTCAGCAACCTGTACCCATTCCTCCATGCTGCTGTACTGCAAGTTAGCCAAATTAGAGGCGATTTCCCGAGCGCTTTCAAGATTTTCAGGCAAGCGGTCAATGATGCCCTGGAGTGCGCGCTTCCTGATTTCAATCGCATTACGTGCAGCGATTTCCTGCGACAGGGTAAGATCATAGCGCGCTTGCGCTTCATTGGTATCTACAATTGTAGATGTTCCGACTTCAAAATTGCGCTTGGCTTGTTCCAGCTGGCTCAGAATCGCTTTTTTCTGTGCTTCGGCGACTTCGACATCGACCTGAGCATCCAATACATCAAAATATGCTTGCGCGACACGCAGAATCAAATCTTGTGCAGCAACAACAAATTGTGCATCTGCTTTGCTGACTTCTATTTTTGATTGCTGATAGATGACAATATTTTCCATCCGAAACAGCGGTTGTGTCGCTGATAGCGTTAAACCCCGGCTTTGAATCGTAACCTCTGGCGGATTAACATTGCCCACTCCGGGAAAAACAACATTGTTTGCATCTACTTGCTGAACTGTGCGTGTTCCTAATAACGTAATGCTCGGTAAAAAACCTGCTCTACCTTGTGCTAATTTTTCCTGCGCGGCTTGATAGGTAGCGCGCGCCGATCGATACTTCGCATCCTGCGCCAAAGCCTCATGGTAGATCTTCATCAAATCTGCAGCTTGCAGAGCGGAATGCCATAAGATACAGATAAAAGCAGCAAAAATGAATTGCAAGAATTTCATGGGTTTTTTTGATGGAAATCCAGAGTTGATGAAGTTTCAGCAATAAATGAATGCTACACCGGATAACATGCGCAATTCTTAAATACTCAGAAAGTAAACTTGGGTGGTTGTAATGCATTGATAAGAGGTGCCGTACTGGTTTCAAACAGCTTGGTGGTGGTAGATTCGCCAGGTTTCTTGCAAGTGATCAATAAAGCCTCCATTACTGGCTCTTCTCCAACGATTGCAAATAAACGCCCTCCCGGGTTCAGGCTGTTCTGAAAAGCATCCGGCAAAACCGGTGTTGATGCAGTTAACACGATAACATCATAAGGCGCGTGTTTAGACCAGCCTTGAGCAGCATCACCTTGTTCAATAGTAACATTCGTGATGCCGTGCGCTTTAAGGTTATCTTCCGCCATTGTTTTCAGCTCTGGTATGATTTCAACACTGTAAACGTGCGCGCCTTTTTCAGCCAGCAATGCGGTCATATAACCACTGCCGCTGCCGACTTCCAGGATTTTATCGGTTTTCTTGACATGGAGTTCCTGCAGTATGCGCCCTTCCATTTTGGGGGCCAGCATGACCTGGCCATAACCCAGCGGAATTTCCATATCTACAAAAGCCATTGCGCGACTTTCCGCTGGCACGAATTCTTCGCGTTTTACTTTGTACAGCAAATCCAGCACGTTATCATCCAATACATTCCATGTGCGAATTTGCTGTGCAACCATATTTAACCGGGTTTGTTCAAGATCCATTTTTATTCCATATTCTTAAAATTAATATAAGACTTGCAATTATTTCACAATTCCATTAGCTTCACAGCATCAGCTAGGGGTCCGTTTTCAGAATTGTCTGATACTGGTGAGAGAGTCCCTCAATACCTGACGCGGATAATGCCGCCGTAGGGAAGCTGGGATTCATCCTCCCGCTCTTTATGGCATTTGACTAAGGAGCAACACTATTATGAGCATTACAGTTTTAAATCCAAAAAGTTTTTCCAATACCACAGCCCAAGTCGATGCTGCAGCTATAAAGCCACTGCCTAACTCGCGCAAAATCTATGTGCAAGGCACGCGAGTCGATATTCAGGTACCGATGCGGGAAATCCGTCAGAGCGATACTACCACCAGCATGGGGGGAGAAAAAAATCCGCCGATCTGGGTTTACGATACTTCCGGCCCGTATACCGATCCGGCGGTAAAAATTGATATTCGCGCAGGGCTTCCCGCACTGCGCGAAGAGTGGATTGCCGAGCGCAATGATACCGAAATTTTAGCCAGTCATAATTCCGCTTACAGCCAGGCACGTCTGAAAGATCCCAAACTGGCGGATATGCGCTTTAATCTGCAGCGGCAGCCGCGGCGCGCCAAGGCGGGCTTGAACGTCACGCAAATGCATTATGCGCGCCGTGGCATTATTACCCCGGAAATGGAATTTATCGCCATCCGCGAGAATCAGCGCGCGGAAGCGTTCAATAATCAACATTATGAACTGTTGACACGCCAGCATCCGGGACAAGATTTCGGCGCAGCATTACCGAAAATGATCACGCCTGAATTTGTGCGATCGGAAGTTGCGCGTGGGCGTGCCATCATTCCGGCGAATATCAATCACCCTGAATCCGAGCCGATGATTATCGGACGCAATTTTCTGGTCAAAATCAATGCCAACATCGGTAACTCCGCATTGGGTTCCAGCATACAGGAAGAAGTGGAAAAAATGACCTGGGCGATCCGCTGGGGTGGCGACACGGTGATGGATCTTTCCACCGGCAAGAACATTCACGAAACGCGCGAATGGATCATCCGCAACAGCCCAGTGCCGATCGGCACGGTGCCTATTTATCAGGCGCTAGAGAAAGTCGACGGTAAAGCCGAGGAACTCACTTGGGAGATTTTCCGTGACACGTTAATCGAACAGGCCGAGCAGGGCGTTGATTACTTTACCATCCATGCCGGGGTGCGTCTGGCGTATGTGCCGATGACTGCAAAGCGCATGACTGGCATCGTGTCCCGCGGCGGCTCGATCATGGCGAAATGGTGTCTGGCGCATCACAAGGAAAGCTTCCTGTATACGCATTTTGAAGAAATCTGCGAGATCATGCAGGCATATGATGTCAGTTTTTCGCTTGGCGACGGCTTGCGTCCCGGTTCAATCTATGATGCCAACGATGAAGCGCAGTTTGCTGAACTGAAAACGCTAGGTGAACTCACCCAGATCGCGTGGAAACATGATGTGCAGACCATGATCGAAGGGCCTGGCCATGTGCCGATGCATCTGATCAAGGAAAATATGGACTTGCAACTGAAGTATTGCGATGAAGCGCCTTTTTATACCCTCGGCCCGCTTACGACCGACATTGCACCCGGTTATGATCATATCACCTCTGCGATTGGTGCAGCGATGATCGGCTGGTATGGCACGGCGATGCTGTGTTATGTGACACCGAAGGAACACTTGGGCTTGCCGGACAAGGATGATGTCAAGGATGGTATCATTACCTATAAAATCGCTGCGCACGCCGCCGACCTGGCGAAAGGCCATCCTGGCGCGCAGATTCGCGATAATGCACTATCCAAGGCGCGCTTTGAATTCCGCTGGGAAGATCAGTTCAATTTGAGTCTCGATCCTGACAAAGCGCAGCAATTTCATGATGAAACCCTGCCGCAAGAGGGAGCGAAAGTAGCGCATTTCTGCTCGATGTGCGGTCCGCATTTTTGTTCCATGAAAATCACCCAGGATGTGCGGGATTACGCAGCTAATCAGGGCATTGCCGAGGATGAAGCGTTAACGCTGGGAATGGCGCAGAAGTCAGCGGAATTTAAGGAAAAAGGCGCGGAAATTTACAGCAAACTGTAACTGCTGATCTCGCATCATTGTCAATTTAATAAAAATGTAACAACGCCTATGGACTTAATTTTATTGTTGAAAGCGTTGATCCTAGGTGTTGTTGAGGGATTAACCGAATTCCTGCCGGTTTCTTCTACCGGCCATTTGATTTTAGTGGGCGATTTGCTCGATTTCAATGACGAGCGCGGCAAGGTTTTTACCATTGCAATTCAATTGGGGGCAATTCTTGCAGTATGCTGGGAATATTTCGGCAAGATCGCTGAAGTGATGCGTGGCATCGGTTCTAGTCCGGCGGCCAATCGTTTTGTGATCAATTTGCTGATTGCCTTTTTGCCGGCCGCGCTCATGGGATTGCTGTTCATTAAAACCATCAAGTTTTATTTGTTTCATCCCGTGCCGGTTGCTATGGCGCTGATCATCGGCGGCTTGCTGATTTTATGGGCGGAGCGCAGGGAACATGTGATTGACGTGGAGCAAGTCGATGACATGGACTGGAAGCATGCGTTGAAAGTCGGCCTGGCGCAATGCTTGGCACTGATTCCAGGCACTTCACGCTCGGGTGCCACAATTATCGGCGGCTTGTTTTTCGGCTTGTCACGCAAAGCCGCTACCGAGTTCTCATTTTTTCTGGCAATTCCCATCATGTTTGCCGCTACCTTTTATGATGTATATAAACATCGTGATTTTTTGCAATGGGATGATCTGGGTATGTTTACTGTCGGTTTTGTTTCTGCTTTTCTAAGCGCGCTGCTGGCGGTGCGCGGCTTATTGCGCTTCATCAGTCAGCATGATTTCACGGTATTCGCCTGGTATCGCATCGTATTCGGCATCATTATTCTGGCAACGGCATATAGCGGTATCATTGCCTGGTCAGAGGTGTAAGAAAATAGAATTCAGAAATCTTGGGTTAAGTTTATCATTCGCTGTCACTGTCATAGAGATAGAGTTTGAATTAAGGAATCTCATGATCATCAATTAATGTGTTTGACTGCTCATTCGACTTCCAGTACAGTTGTTAGAGCAGAACAAGTGTTTATTTTTCCTACAACTCGGAGGTAAAAATCATGAATCTGAGCAAATTACTTTTTGGAATTTTTGTTTTGATTGGTGGGGTGTTACCGGCTGCAGCAGACCAGACGAAGTATACGACTTCTCTGCTAGGTAGCAGCGAGGTGCCACCTGTTTCTACACCTGCTACAGGCACAGTGTTGGTCACAGTTAACTCTGACTTGTTGACGATGCGGGTTGAGGCTGGCTTTAGCGATCTACTGGGTAGTGTCACGGCGGCGCATATCCACTGCTGTGTAGGTCCTGGATCCACGATCGGCGTCGCGACTCAGCTTCCGTCGTTTGTCGATTTTCCGATAGGAGTGACAGCGGGATCGTATGACCATATATTTGACATGTCACTGGCCTCCAGCTATAACCCGGATTTTATCACTACTGCCGGCGGCACCGTGAGTTCAGCCTTCAGCACCTTGCTTAGCGGTCTTGATGCGGAAATGGCTTACTTCAATGTTCACACCGATTTATTCCCAGGCGGTGAGATACGCGGGCAGTTGGCCCTTGTGCCAGAGCCTGAGAGCTATGCATTGCTGTTGGCAGGCCTTGGGGTTCTGACGATCTTTGCACGTCGCGCTAAACACAAAGCTGCTTAAGTGTCGGCGTTGAGAAGGGCCTGTTAGTGCCTTTATCATCGGCTGCGCAGTAATTTTCATACGGACCAATGATGGTTAGTCCTTTCTTGGCCAAGCGCAGCCGATTTGGCTTCCAGTATGGCATGACCTTTCTTCCTCCATTACCATCATGATGGCTGGCATGCACATGTACGGCATGTACGTTGGGTGGGTTTCGAATTACAATCAGCGTGCGATGGTGAACTTCTGTTCTTTGCCTAATAGTTAGCAAAAATAACTTGAACAATTAGATATCCCATCACACGGAGCTTGGTTGGATGCGGTAATCCTCTTCTTTCTTCGCAATGATTGCACCTTGATGGGTAACAAACATACCCGTGGAAGCACGATCACTCCATCTTTCATTATTCATCAAACGCTATTCATCAAATGACCCCCGTGATCATCGGTTTTCTGGATCAGCTTATCCAATAACTTAATCAAGATTCATCCGTTTGTTAATATGTTGCGTGTTTATATTGGTTTTGTTTCATTTGTTGTTTTAATTACTGAAGCTGAAGCGGCAGGTGGCTGGAGAACAAATATATTTAATATATGCTTATACGATTATCAGTAACTTAATAAAAATTAAGCTCGATTAATCAAACTGCACGTATTTCCATTGAGGGTATCCGGTAAATGAAATGATTCCAACAGCGTGATGTATTCTCCAATGCAAAAATATTTTTAAATACAACAGATGAAGGCCCAAAAAGATTCGCATACTCCAATGATGCAGCAATATTTGCGTATCAAAGCGCAGCATCCAGATATGCTGATGTTTTATCGGATGGGGGATTTTTATGAGTTGTTCTTTGACGACGCAGAGAAGGCCGCCAAGCTGTTGGGAATTACTTTAACGCAGCGCGGCGCTTCTGCTGGAAAGCCCATTAAAATGGCTGGCGTACCGTATCACGCTGCTGAGCAATATTTGGCGAAACTGGTTAAAGCAGGTGAGTCGATAGTCATCTGCGAGCAGGTGGGCGATCCGGCTGTGAGCAAGGGGCCGGTTACCCGCGAAGTGACCCGTATTATTACCCCTGGAACGTTAACCGATGCGGCATTGCTCGAGGATAAGCGTGACTGCATTTTGCTGGCTGTCTGGGTGAATGAATCAAATCTGGGGCTAGCTTGGCTTAATCTGGCAGCGGGGCAGTTGCGCATGATGGAAACATCACCACGAAATCTGCTCAGCGAGTTGGGGCGCCTGCAGCCATCAGAAATTCTTTTGCCCGAATCGCTGGCATTAGTCGAGGTACAAGGTAAAAATTGGGTGGTAAAGCGCTTGCCTGTGTGGCAATTCGATTATCATACTGCCATTCGTAATCTTACCCGGCAATTTGAAACGCATGATCTTTCCGGTTTTGGCTGTGAGGATTTGTCTGCTGCAATCTGTGCGGCCGGCGCTTTACTGGAATATACCCGTCTGACACAAGAAAGATCTGTCACGCTCCATATTACCTCATTGCAGGCGGAACGGGAAAGTATATATGTACGTATGGATGCCGCGACACGCCGCAATCTGGAAATTTCTGAAACCATACGCGGCGAAAGATCGCCTACTTTATTGTCACTGCTGGATACTTGCTCAACCAGCATGGGTAGCCGGTTATTACAATTCTGGCTGCATCATCCCCTGCGCGATCGTGCAGTTATACAAAAAAGGCTCGATAGTGTCGCGGCCTTGATCGGAGAAAATGAGCGGAATAATTATTCAGTCGTGCGCGATCTACTGCGGCAGATTGTCGATGTTGAGCGAATAACTGCCCGCATCGCACTTAAATCAGCGCGCCCGCGAGATTTGTCGGGCTTGCGTGACAGCCTGAAACTGCTGCCTGAAGTCACTCAGGCGATTGCAGGTTGCTCTAGCGAGAGAATCTGTCAGTTAATCCAAGTCCTGCAGATCGAGCCCGCGCTGCTTGAATTGTTGAGTCGATCATTATTGGAAGAACCTGGCGTGGTGCTGCGTGAAGGTAATGTGATTGCCGATGGTTATGACGCTGAATTGGATGAGTTGCGTGCGTTGCAGAACAATTGCGGCGAGTTTTTGTTACAGTTGGAAATACGCGAAAAAGAGCGTACCGGTATCCCTAATCTCAAGGTGGAATATAACCGTGTACATGGTTTTTATATTGAAGTCACGCACGTACACAGCGAAAAAATCCCTGCTGATTACCGGCGTAGGCAAACTTTAAAAAGCGCTGAGCGCTATATCACGCCAGAACTAAAAGCATTTGAAGACAAAGCATTATCCGCACAGGACCGAGCGTTGGCGCGGGAAAAGTATTTATATGATGTACTACTGGATGCACTTACAAAATATATTCATGCACTGCAGAAACTGGCTGCAAGCATTGCAGAAATTGATGTTTTGAGCACATTTGCAGAACGGGCGCAGGCGCTTGACTATACTGCTCCTCAGTTATCCGATGAGGATATTTTTACCATCGATACAGGTCGTCATCCGGTGGTGGAAAATCAGGTAGAGAACTTTATTGCTAACGATGTTCAGTTGGGCGCCGAGCACACAGGAAAACCACGCATGCTGATGATTACTGGTCCTAACATGGGTGGTAAATCAACCTATATGCGGCAAATCGCACTGACTGCCCTGCTTGCGCACTGCGGCAGTTACGTGCCCGCCGCAAAAGTGCATATCGGGGTGCTGGATCAGATCTTTACCCGGATTGGGGCTGCTGATGATCTGGCCAGCGGGCGCTCCACGTTTATGGTAGAGATGACGGAAACCGCCAATATACTGCATAACGCCACAGCGCATAGTCTGGTACTGATGGATGAAGTCGGGCGCGGCACATCCACTTTTGATGGGCTGGCGCTGGCGCTTGCCATCGCCCGGCAGTTATTGACCAGGAACCGTAGTCTTACCCTGTTTGCGACACATTATTTTGAATTGACGAAACTGGCTGAGGAGTTTAAGTACATTAAGAATGTGCATCTGGATGCAGTAGAGTATAAACATCGCATCGTCTTTCTGCATAAGGTAGCCGAAGGTCCGGCCAGCCAAAGCTATGGACTGCAAGTGGCTGCCCTTGCAGGTGTTCCTGAGACGGTCATTAAATCAGCTCGAAAGCACTTAACTAGACTGGAGCAGGAAAGTGCCAACAAGCAATCTCAGTTGGATCTGTTTTCTTTTTCCGCTCCAGAGCCGGAAAAAGAAATGCCGCAAGAACATCCCGCCATTGCCATGCTGCAGAACCTTTCTCCGGATGAATTGAGTCCCAGGCAAGCGCTGGAACAGCTTTATTTATTGAAACAGGCGCTGAATACCGCTAAGAATGGCTAGCTTATTTATCAGATTTAAAGAGATTCTTAAGGCTCATGGTCATGTGCGCCATGCGCATGTTGATGAGAGATTTCTTCTGGCGTAGCCGGACGAACGGCGGTCACCGTGCAGATAAAATTCAATGTCATGCCTGCAAAAGGATGATTGCCATCGACAACGACGGTGTCATCAGTAACATCGGTCACTTTGTAGATGATGACGTCATCTGAACCTTCGGCGCCACCCTCAAAATGCATGCCAACTGCTACATTATCAGGAAAAGAACTGCGTGGCTCCACACGGATCAATTCGGCATCATATTCACCAAAAGTATCCTCCGGCTCCATCGAAACTGAGCAGGAATAGCCGATTTCCTTCTCATGTAGCGCTTCCTCAACCAAGGGGAAAATGCCGCCATACCCGCCGTGCAAATAACTGATCGGTGTATCCGTTTGCTCCAGAATGTTTCCTGTAGCATCTGACAACTCATAGTTGAGAGAGACTACGGTATTTTTTTCAATGCGCATTTTAGACTTATCCTCGTAGGTGATATCAAAAAGTAGAATATTTATAATAATCAGAACTATTGCAAAAATTGAATTGACTAGATGTCATTATACGCATACAAAATAGGTTTTTTCTTGCTTAGAAATATAAAACACAAGAAAATTCAGGATTACTATTGATTTAGATCAGCTTTTTGCCACCTTTAATGCTCTTACCGGTGCAAAGCTTTGCCGGTGTATTTCGCATGCGCCATGCGTCTGTAGTGCTGTTAGATGCTGCGGTGTCGCATAACCTTTGTGTTGATCAAACCCATACTGCGGAAAACACTGATGCCATCTTTGCATTTCCGCGTCGCGTGCGGTTTTTGCCAAGATAGAGGCAGCTGAAATTTCGGGTATCAAGCTGTCACCCCGGATGATGGTGCGTACCGAGCATTTCAGATGTGGGCTTTGGTTTCCATCAATCAACACGATATCTGGTATCAGGGGCAAGCTTTCTACTGCGCGTTTCATGGCCAGCAAACTGGCTTGTAAGATGTTTAGCTGATCGATTTCTTGCACTGAGGCAGAGGCAATCGCCCATACTTTCGCATATTTCTTGATAGTCATCGCGAGCTCATTGCGCCTTTTTTCACTCAGCACTTTGGAGTCGGCTAATCCATCTATTTTATAGTCAGCATTTAGCACAACGCAGGCTGCATACACAGGACCAGCCAACGGTCCCCTGCCGGCTTCGTCGACACCGCAAGTCAATTCATCAGTATAAGTTTCAATTTTTGCGCCCACTCGTTGCGGTTCTGGTTCTATCAGGGCATAAATATTACACATTTCTTGCAGTACACATGAGCTTGGCTTCAGTGACAAGTTGCCCATCGACTTCGGCGCGGGCTGAATATTTCCATAATCCTTTTATTTGTCGCTCTATTTCAACTCTGAGGATTAACTGATCACCGGCCATCACAGGTTTTTTAAAACGAACACCATCAATGCCTACAAAGTAATAAACTGTGTCATCCTTGTTGATTGTGTCTTCTGTTCTAAGTGTCAGAAGGGCGGCGGCTTGGGCTAAAGCCTCAACGATCAGAACACCGGGCATGACAGGATAATGCGGAAAATGTCCGGAAAAGAAGGGTTCATTGATGGAAACATTTTTTAATGCAACAATATCCTTACCCGCTTCGAAAGAAATGACTCTATCCACCAGTAAAAGCGGATAGCGGTGCGGAAGGTATTTCAGGATTTCGTGGATATTCATCGTGCTCATTTGATTTTTCCTTTTTTAACTCAGGACTTAACTGGCAGCTCTTGAATGAACTCTGCTCAATTTCTATTCATTATCGAGCGCTTTAATAACCTTGTCTGTAATATCGATACGCTGACTCCTGTAAACAGAATCCTGGAGTTGCAATATCAGGTCATAATTTTCTATTTCGGCGATTTTACTGATCGCCCGATTGGTGCGCTCCAGAATCGCACTGTATTCTTCGTTTTGACGCACACTTAAATCTTCTCGCAGTTGTTTTTGCGCACGTTGATACTCCCGGCTGAGATTAGCCAAATTTCTTTCCAAGTTACGTCGCTCTGTTTCTTCCATGGTTGCGCCATTTTTCTCAAGCTTGTCTTGCAGTGTTTTAGCTTGTACAGCAATTTTCTTGATATCTTCGTCGCGTGGTAAAAATTCCTGCTCAATTTTCTTTTGTGCTTGTAGCGCGGGTAATGATTCTCGTAGAATTTTTTCGGTATTGACTACACCAATTTTGATATCACCTGCAAAAGCAATCCCCCATCCATTGGTTGATACAATGGCTATCAGAACCATTACCAGATTGCGCCACACATGGTTGATTTGTTTCAATATATTCACTTAATAGAATCTCATATAAATTCAGAATTGCTGACCAAACATAAATTGGAACCTTTGCAAATTATCGGTGGGTATATCATTTAACGGTTCTGCAACACTGACTTTCAGTGGTCCCATCGGTGATACCCACGTAAGCGCAACGCCAGCCGAATAACGCATGAAATTGTTCAGATCACCAAAATTGTTGAATGTGGTACCGCCATCCAGAAATGTGCTTAAGCGCAACGACCGGTCTTCTTTCATGAAAGGAACAGGAAACATCAGTTCGATATTGCCGACAACGCGTTTACTGGCACCAACTGCAAACAATCTAGAAGTATTGTTATTGAGTGAATCACGGGGCCCCAAGGAATTCAGGTCATAACCCCTGACTGAATTGTTACCGCCCGCAAAGAAGTTCTTGAAGAAAGGCAGCGGGCGTCCTGCATAGCTGTCACCATAGCCAACTTCCCCATTCAGCATCAGCGTAAAAAAATCAGTGATAGGGTAATACCATCTCTGATGATAGCTGATCTTGTAGTAATCCAAATCCCCACCGGGTACGCTGACTTCACCAAACAGCCGGTGTGTTGTTCCTGAGGTCGGCCAGATGGCGCTATCACGGCGATCGCGCGCCCAGCTTAATGTCAGTGGAAAGTTATTGGTTGATCTTCCAAATTCATTAACGAAATCAATGTTGCGTTTCGGACTATTCTCAAAAACGCTGATCACCGTGTTTTCAGCAGCCAAACCTAAAGACACAATATCGTTTTCTGCAATGGGTATTCCCAGCCGAAAACCTGCACCCAAGGTTTCAGTTTTAAAAGTTCCAACCCGGGATAACGGTCGTGTATCCAGGTCACGTTTGTAGGCATCAAATCCCAGGCTAACCCCATTGATTGTAAAATAGGGATTGGTAAATGATGCAGCGTAAGTCTTGTTGATTGCACCGGTATTGACATCAAGACTAAAAAAATTACCGGTACCAAAGATATTGTTCTGAGAGACCGAGCCATTCAGAATCAGGCCTTGACGATCAGAGTAACCGGCCCCGAACATAATCGCGCCAGTCGGTCTTTCTTCGACTTTGACATCGATATCAACCTGATCCGTTTTATTAGGGACAGCGGGTGTTTCCACATTCACACTATTAAAGAAACCCAATCGATCAACGCGTTGCTTGGAATTGTTAATATGCTTGGTGGAGTGCCAGGCGCCTTCCATTTGGCGAAACTCGCGGCGGATCACCTCATCGCGCGTACGATCATTACCTGTTATGTTGATGCGTCGTATATAGACGCGACGATTAGGGTCAATAAAAAAAGTGAAAGCTGCTTTCCGGTTTTCGTGATCTATTTCAGGTGATGCGTTGATATTGGCAAATGCATAGCCATCATCGCCTAAGCGATCGGTAATTAATTTAATGGATTCAGTTAGTTTTTGCCGTGCAAATACTTCTCCGCTTTTGAGCAATATGAGTTTGCGTATTTCTTCTTCCGGTATGATGGTATCGCCTGCTACTTTGATATCGGAGACCGTATACTGGGCGCCCTCGGTGAGATTGATGGTGATATAGATATCACGCATATCAGGCGTTATCGATACTTGCGTAGATTCAATATTAAATTCCAGATAGCCTCGATCTAGATAAAAGGAGCGTAGTGTTTCGAGATCGGCTGCTAACTTTTGTTTGGAATATTGATCATTTTTGGTGAACCAGGTCAATAAATCGGGTTTTCTGAGAACAAGCTCGCTACGCAACTCGCTATCTTTAAATTTCTCGTTACCGACAAAATTTATTTTTTTGATACGAGCTGTCCGGCCTTCGTTAATATCAAAATTAATGGCAACGCGATTACGTTCCAGAGGCGTTGTGGTGGTTGTGATTTTGACGGCATATTTTCCTCGACTGATGTATTGGCGCTTTAATTCCTGTTCGGCTCTTTCCAGTAAAGAACGGCTGAAAATCCGTGATTCCGATATACCAGCCTGTTTTAGGCCTTCAATTAGCTTGCTTTTTTCAAATTCTTTTGCGCCATTGATACTAATTTCAGCAATAGCCGGACGTTCATCGACCTCTACGACTAAGATATCGTTTTCTGATTTCAATCTGACATCTTTGAAGAAACCGGTGGCATACAGTACCTTGATAGCTTCTGTGGCTTTTTCTTCATCCAACGTATCGCCGACTTTGACCGGTAGATAACTGAATACCGTACCCGCTTCAGTACGTTGTATCCCTTCAACACGAATATCTTTCACTACAAAAGGTTCAACAGCCCAGGATGAGATAGCATAGAAGAAGCTTGCAAATGCAACAGCATGCTTGAATTTCATTGTTTAACCAGTGATGAGCCGATTGATATCGTTATAGATGGCAAAAATCATGAGTGTAAGCAACATCGCCAAGCCTATCTTTTGGCCAATCATCATAGTTTTATCAGAAAGCGGAGCTCCTCTAATTATTTCAATGAAGTAATACATTAAATGCCCACCATCAAGAATCGGAATGGGCAGTAAATTCAGCACACCAATGCTGACGCTGATCAGAGCAAGAAATGCTAGATAGGAGACCAACCCCATCTGTGCCGATTGCCCAGCGTAGTCGGCAATAGATATCGGTCCGCTGACATTTTTCCAAGACACATCGCCGGTAATCATTTTAGAGAGCATTTGTAACGTCAATACCGTCGTTTCCCACGTTTTCTCGAAGGCTTTCTGAAGCGCTTTACCGGATGGATAGCTTACTGTGACCATCAATTCTTCAAACTCGGCTTGATTGATAACGGGTGCTACCCCAATCTTACCAACTTGCTTGCCATTTTCTGTCGTGGTCTCCGGCGTGACGGAACGTGTGATGACTTGATTATCGCGTAGAATTTCCAGTTCTAGTGTACGTCCTGGATGCGTGCGAATTTCGCGGACAACATCCACCCAGCTTTTAATTTCGAGGTCATTGATGGCTAAAATTTCATCCCCCGCTAGTAAGCCTGCCTGGTAGCCGGCACCATCAGCCAGCACTTGAGCAATCACAGGCTTTATAAGAGGCTGGTAACTGTTGAGTCCGATCACACCGAGGAAATTTTCGTTGAGCTTGTCTGGATCAATATGACTTAAATCTAATTGCCGCCAATTGATCTCGCCATTTTTATTGATGGTTTGTACTTTTACATTGGTTGATTGATCAATACCGTATCTTAATAAAGTCCAGCGCACATCCTGCCAGCTGACCACCGGTTCATTTTCGATACTGACAATGGTTTCGCCTGTTTCAAATTTTGCGTAGGCAGCAGGCGTGGCTGGCTCAATAGGGCCCAGTATGGGCTTCACGCCATTCACGCCCAGTACAAAAAGCAGCCAATACAGAACAATGGCTAGCAGGAAATTGGCCATGGGACCGGCGGCAACGATGGCAAAGCGGCGTGCTACCGGTTGACGGTTAAACGCACGAGGCAAATCTTCGGGAGCTACCTTACCTTCATTTTCATCCAACATCTTGACATAACCTCCCAAGGGAATAGCTGCAATCATCCATTCTGTTTGATCTTTCCCCCAGCGTTTGCGGAAAATGGGTTGGCCAAAACCTATACAGAAGCGTAACACTTTGACACCGTTCCAGCGTGCTACCAGATAATGGCCGAATTCATGAAAGGTGATTAGGATGCCTAAGGCGATAATGAAAGAAATGATGGTATAAGTTATTGACATATCAGATCATGGTATAGGAAGCACTGTGAAGAAGGAGGAAGGATTTAACTGCATGATACTTCATTACTTCATTGCGTAAGATGCAGGATACTATCATTAAAATTGGATCTAATCATCTCAGCAAGCTTTTTTATTCAGCTTGTTGCGAGCGGCAAGCCACTCCCGTGCTGTATCACGAGCCAGTGTGTCAGTTCTCAGTACATCGTCCAGCGTAGCCATTTCTTCCTGCTGTACTGTTTGCATCACGTGCTCAATCATGGCGGGGATGGATGTAAATGCCATATGCCTTTTAAGAAAGGATTCTACCGCTATTTCATTGGCTGCATTCAATACTGCCGGCATGTTTCCACCAGTAGTGAGTGCTTGATAGGCTAATCCTAAGCATGGAAATCTTTTAAAGTCAGGGGGCTCAAAATCAAGATGAGCGACTTTGAACATATCTAAAGCAGATACTCCACTGTCAATCCTATCAGGATAGCCCATCGCATGTGCGATAGGTGTACGCATATCAGGATTGCCTAATTGCGCGATAACCGAGCCATCCACATAAGCAACCATTGAGTGAATCACACTCTGCGGGTGAATCACTACCTGAATTTTATCCGGAGCTGCGTCAAATAGCCAACGTGCTTCAATGACTTCCAGTCCCTTATTCATCATAGTAGCCGAATCAACGGAAATTTTTTGCCCCATATCCCAGTTCGGATGCGCGCAAGCTTGTTCTGGCGTCACTTTTTCCAATGAAGCCAAAGGTGCGCATCGAAATGGACCACCTGATGCGGTAAGCAATATGCGACTGATGCCTGCCGCGGCCAGGTTACCGTTAAAGTGATGCGGCAATGATTGATAAATCGCATTATGTTCGCTATCAATAGGCAGTAGCGTGGCGCTGCTCTGCTTTACTAAATCCATGAAAATCCGCCCAGCCATCACTAAGGTTTCTTTATTGGCGAGTAAGACGAGTTTTCCTGTTCGGGCTGCTGCAAAAGTTGGCCGAATACCGGCAGCACCTACAATAGCTGCCATCACAGCGTCTACTTCAGGTAGTGAAGCTACTTTTTCTAAAGATTCAATGCCTGATAATATTTCCGTATCTATCCCAGTTGCTTTGATTGCTTTAGCCAATTGCTCAGCACTTTCCGTATCCAGCATTACTGCATAGCGTGGTTGAAAACGTTGACATTGTGATAGCATCTTTTCAGTATTATTATTTGCAGTCAGTGCAAAAACCTGAAAGCGATCCGGATGACGGGTTATAACATCTAGCGTGCTTTCTCCGATACTGCCAGTAGAACCGAGAATAGTAACTTGACGGATAGTTTTCATAACGAAGGTGAATAAAAAATGAGTAATGCCAGAATAGCAAGAGGCAGTGTAGATGTCAGCGCATCGATTCGATCAAGTATTCCCCCATGACCTGGCAAAATATGGCCACTATCCTTAACACCCGCATGCCGCTTAATCAGTGATTCGTACAAATCTCCGAT
Source organism: Nitrosomonas sp. Nm166 (assembly GCF_900112825.1). Classification (GTDB taxonomy): domain Bacteria; phylum Pseudomonadota; class Gammaproteobacteria; order Burkholderiales; family Nitrosomonadaceae; genus Nitrosomonas. The sequence goes on from NZ_FONE01000004.1 coordinate 92,555, forward strand.
AATACCCAGTATGGTCATAACGATCAGCAAGGGTATCAATTTCGTCGCCAAAGACTCTTCAGTGACCCACCAATCCCAGACTAGACCGTACAGGAATACAGCAACCAAAGCACCAGCGACACCTTCCCAGGTTTTATTCGGACTAATCGTGGGCGCAAGTTTGCGCTTGCCTAGCGATCGTCCGGTAAAATACGCTGCGGTATCTGAGATCCAGATAGTCGCCATAAAACCCAGCAAGAGCAGCGGGCTGATCGCGCGTAACTGATAGAGTGCAAGCCAGGTGGGTAATAATACGATCCAGCCAGTCAACATCCAAATAAGGGGGTTTTTTATGGTATAAGACTGCTTTAGATAGAGTGGCGCCCCAACTATCCAGAAAACGACGGATAAGATATATAGTCCTATCAGATTCGATGAGTAAGCATTGATTTGTACAGATTCGCGTAATAGGAACAATAATTCTCCACCTACTAATACTGTGAGCAGTAGAAAAATAATAGTATTTCTAACTGAGAGCTGCGCCAATTTGCTCCACTCGTATGCTCCGATAATTGTCAGTACGAGTAGAAGGGCCGACCAGAAAATGTCCTGCAAGTAGAATATCGCGGCTAGAAATAAAGGCAGGATAACAATTGCAGTAAGAATGCGGGCTTTAAGCATGTCAACTGTCTTCTTATCCTTCAGCGGACATGGCCATCTGGAGCTGCTCGCTGGTACGACCAAAGCGGCGTTCCCGCTGCTGATAAGATTGAATGGCTAACTCAAGTTCATGCTCATCAAAATCAGGCCATAAAGTATTCGTAAAATATAATTCGGTATAAGCAAGTTGCCATAGCAAAAAATTACTGATGCGGCATTCTCCACCTGTCCGGATAAACAAGTCCGGTTCAGGCGCATAGCTTAGGGAAAGATATTGTGCCAGATTTTCTTCTTCGAAGTTAAGCGGTAACTCGGTGGATTGAGCCATCATCTTACGCATGGCCTGCATAATATCCCAGCGGCCTCCGTAATTGGCTGCAATAGTAAATGTTAGCCGGGTATTTTGGGCAGTTAATTGCTCGCCACTTTTAATGAATTCCCTTATCTTGGATTCAAATTTGGATAAATCACCGATTACTTTGAAGCGAATACCATTTTGGTGCAACTTGGTAATTTCTTGTTCCAATGCTCCAGTAAAAAGCTGCATCAAAAAAGAAATTTCTTCTGTAGGTCGGCGCCAGTTTTCACTACTGAAAGCAAATAAGGTGAGATATGCAACCTCGCGCTCGATGCAAGCTTTTATAATCCCGCGGACTGTTTCAACGCCTTGTTGATGTCCAGCCATGCGGGGCATGAAGCGATTTCGAGCCCATCGGCCATTTCCATCCATGATAATGGCGATATGTTTGGGTATTAAACCTGTTTCAGGTATTTCTCGTGTTGAACTCGGGCCTTGAGGCATATCAAACAGCCATCAGTTCTGCTTCTTTAATTTGTAAAATCTTATCGATCTCAATGATATAACGATCAGTCAATTTCTGAATATCATCTTGACCCCGGCGCTCATCATCTTCAGATATTTCTTTGGATTTTAATAATTCTTTCAAATGAGCATTGGCATCGCGGCGAATATTGCGCATTGCGACACGTACAGCCTCCGCTTCATGTTTTACAACTTTAATGAGGTCACGACGTCGTTCTTCTGTAAGTGCTGGCATAGGCACGCGAATGGTTTCGCCTACTGGCATTGGGTTTAAACCTAGATCAGACTCACGAATCGCTTTTTCAATCGCGCTAGCCAATTTTTTCTCCCAGGGAATAACGCCAATCGTTCGTGCATCGATCAGGTTGATGTTAGCTACTTGGTTAATAGGTGTTGGTGTACCATAATAATCCACAGTGATATGATCCAAAAAACCAGTATGTGCTCGCCCACTTCTGATCTTACTTAAATCTACTTTCAATGCTTCAAGGCTTTTTTGCATTTTTTGTTCAGCAGATTTTTTTACATCACCAATCATCATATTTATCCCTTTTGTATCTTATTGCAAGAGATTCTCATTATATAAATCAAACAGTTACTAAAGTTCCTTCATCTTCTCCAGTTATTATACGTTTAAGAGCCCCAGCCTTGAAAATACTAAATACATTCAGTGGCAATTTCTGGTCACGGCACAGTGTCAACGCTGTGGCATCCATTACCTGCAGATTTTGGGTAATCGCTTCATCAAAAGATAGCTTATGAAAGCGAGTTGCTTCGGGGTTAATCTTGGGATCACTAGTATAGATGCCATCCACTTTGGTAGCTTTAAGCATAATATCGACGTTCATTTCCATGCCACGTAAGGCAGCTGCAGTATCAGTAGTAAAAAAAGGATTGCCAGTGCCTGCTGCAAAAATAACTACTCTACCGTCTTTCAGATAACGCATTGCCCTTCCGCGGATATAAGGTTCTACTACTTGTTCGATACGCAAGGCAGATTGTATGCGTGGTACTAATCCGACCAGTTTCATCGCGTCTTGTAATGCTAAAGCGTTCATTACTGTAGCCAGCATACCCATATAATCCGCGGTGACACGTTCGAGCCCGTCGTTAACTGATTTCATACCACGAAAAATATTACCGCCGCCTACCACAATAGCGATTTCAACACCCAGTTTACTTATTTCCTCAATTTCAGCAACAATTCTTCTCATTACGGTATGGTTAATGCCATATTTGTCTTCTCCCATCAGGGCTTCACCTGATAGTTTAAGGAGGATGCGTTTATAGATAGGAGCTGGGGTCATGGGTGATCGTTTTTGAAATATCGAAGTTATTTTGCTTGTCCCATCTGTGCTTTTACTTCTTCCGCAAAATTCTCCGCTTTCTTTTCTATTCCTTCACCTACAATGAACATGGTAAAACCATTTACTTTGGCGGATTTTTTCGCCAATAATTTATCGACAGTTTGTTCCGGATCTTTAACAAAAGGTTGGCCCAGTAGTGTTATTTCTGCAAGATATTTCGCAATACGCCCATCGACCATTTTCTCAATAATATTTGCTGGCTTGCCGCTTTCAGCGGCCTGAGCAGTAAAAATTTGACGTTCATGTTCCAATACATCAGCTGATACCTGCTCTGTGGACACGCACACAGGCTTGCTTGCTGCAATATGCATTGCGAGGTCCTTACCCAGTGCTTCATCTCCTCCTGTGTAATCCACCATTACACCGATTTTTGTTCCATGCAGATAAGAAGCCAGTTGCCCTTGTGTTGCATGACGTCCGCAGCGGCGAATGCTGATGTTTTCACCTAATTTCATGATCAATGCCTTGCGCGTTGCTTCTACCGTTTCACCAGAAGGTAATGACGCATCGCTCAGCGCCGTCATTTCAGTCAGATCCTTCTTTGCTACGAGCTCAGCCAAACCCTTGGCAAAATTAATAATATCGTCGTTTTTGGCAACAAAATCTGTTTCGCAATTAACTTCAACCAATGCACCGCTTTGGCCATCTGCTGAAATATAGGCACTTACAACTCCTTCTGCTGCAATCCGACCAGCCGCTTTACTGGCTTTGGCGCCACTTTTTATTCTCAACAGATCTTCAGCCGCCTTCATATCACCGTTAGTCTCTGCTAAGGCTTTCTTGCATTCCATCATGCCAAGCCCTGTCATCTCGCGTAATTCTTTTACCATGCTTGCGGTAATTTCCGCCATATTTACTCCAGATACAAAATTAGTTTATGAATGAGATATAGATATTTATCAGGGGGAAGAATATACTTACCTTACTGCAAATTAATTTAATTCCTGACATCCGGTAATAAAAAATTAAACTAGAACAGGTAATTTCTAAGATAATCCAGTACCAATATTTCGATAAGTAATTCTATGTAAATTACAATTATATATCCAATCTATTTCTGAATATTCAGGAAGTGTTCTTCTATCTATTCAGCTTCAGCAGTACCCATTTCAACAATTTCTTGAATCGCTTGATTACGTCCTTCTAGAATGGCATCAGCTACACCGCGGGCGTATAAGCGTATTGCTCGGCTTGAGTCATCATTCCCTGGAATGATGTACTGCAAACCTTCCGGATTATGGTTGGTGTCGACTACGCCAATGACTGGAATACTCAGCTTTCTGGCTTCTGTAATAGCACCTTTTTGATATCCCACATCTATTACAAATAGGGCGTCAGGTAACCCTTTCATATCCTTGATGCCGCCCAAACTGCTATTGAGTTTATCCAACTCTCTTTGAAGATCAAGCGCTTCTTTTTTCACGAGCTTATCCAGAGTACCATCTCGAACCATAGTTTCCATATCTTGTAAACGCTTAATGGATTGCTTGATGGTTTTGAAGTTAGTCAGCATTCCTCCAAGCCAGCGTTGGTCTACATAAGGAGATCCACAGCGGGTTGCTTCCTCGCGTATAATGTCGCGCGCTTGTCGCTTGGTACCAACAAATAAAATCACCCCTTTGTTCGCTGCTAATTGCCGCACATATTTCAAGGCCTCTTCATACATTACGAGGGTGTTTTCAAGATTGATAATATGGATTTTGTTACGATGGCCAAAAATGTAAGGGGCCATTTTGGGATTCCAGAAGCGCGTCTGGTGTCCAAAGTGAACACCTGCTTCCAGCATTTGTCGCATGGTTACAGACATAAATTCTCCTTTAGGATTGAGCCTCCACTCGCCTTAATCACTATTGCTTAGTTGAGTATTGATAGACGAATGTGTGAATTTAATTTGACTTGCTAATCACATCAACTGCAAGCTCGACGTCAAATTATCCGCGTATTATAAACATCTTAAAATACTTACTCAAGCTGACAGAAAGCAGAATAGAATAGAGAGCTAATTGAATATTGATCTAATAGAATATTTTTCAATCTGAAGCGAAGATCATCAGAACTTATTACGGAACACAGGTAGAATTACCCATTTTCATTTTCAAACGAGCAATATCATTAATTTTTATATGCTTATTATCAACTGTAATAATATTCTCGTCTTGTAGTTTAGAAAAAGCACGACTCACGGTTTCCAGCTTAAGTCCAAGATAGCTGCCAATTTCCTCACGAGTCATGCGCAAATAAAAATTGGATTCAGAATAGCCTCGTATAAGAAACCGGCGCGATAAATTGAGCAGAAAGGTTGCCAAACGCTCTTCTGCTTTCATGCTACCTAGCAACAGCATTACACCATGATCTTGCACTATCTCTCGACTCATAATTTTATGAAAATGACGCATCAGTGATGGAATGATACGACTAATTTCCTCTAATTTAGCAAAGGGAATCTCGCATACTTCACTATCTTCAAGAGCAACCGCATCACATGTATGTAATTCTGTGCTGATAGCATCCAACCCCAGCAATTCCCCTGTCATATGAAAACCGGTTACCTGTTGCCGCCCATCCTGCTCAAGAATGCAAGTCTTTAGAAATCCCCTGCGAATAGCAAACAATGATTGAAACTTTGAACCTGTCCGATATAAATATCCGCCACGTTGAACCTTACGTTTATGGCTGACTACATCTCCAAGCACTTGTATTTCATGCTCATTAAGACCAACTGGCAGGCATAACTCACGCAAACTGCAAGTTGCGCAGCTTGATTTTATGTGTGAGATATCAAGATGATGATGTGATGAAATTTCTAAAGACAAAGTATTTTCCAAATATCAGGAGCTACATTTCAACGCCTGATTGATCTGAATCAAAGCCAGCGTTTGATGAGCTATGCATAATTTTACCTCGGATTATCAAAAAAGTTCTTTCTGATTTGAAATTGCTTTAGGTAAAAGTAAGTAGCTCTATTTCAGAGACGATACTTCTCTTTCCTGAGCAATGCGCAATTAAGCGGCTTCACCAATGAAGTCCAGCAAAATCTTTATTTAATAAAAGAAGGGAATTTGCATAGAAATCAATTTCCGAAATATCGTTCAGTGCTCACTATTTGCATTGAAAGAAATGGGCTTTAATTATTGATGTTCAGGATTTTAGTCAACTGGAACATTTTTGATAAATATCTACACGCTAATCAGCAATGCAGAATTACTCTTTGGTTTATTTACCTGAGAATCATTCAAATTCTCAGGTAAGAAATTTATTTGACTTGGCTATTCGTTAAAATATAGTCGGCCAAGCGATCTGCAGCTTCACCCTGGATATTCTTGAACGCAGGCATTCTCATACTTCCTGACTGAAATTTTTTGATAAGAGCTTCCTTATTGGCTACCTTCTCACTGAGTATCATTGCAACATTCGGGCTTAAAGGTTTATGGCATTCTGTGCATGCTGTGCTGAAAATCTGTTCGCCAGAAGCATCAGCTGGGGGCGTATAGTCTCTACTGGCTCCACAACCGACTAATATAAACAGTGCCGATATTGCTAATCCAAAATTTAATTTTTTCATTTTTAACTCCAGTTGTAATAGATAAGAGAGATACGCCAATCTGAACTTGATTGCCTTATTTTAATCAAGCGCTGTGATACAGGAGAACTACCATACCTACTGTTAAGACAAGTTGTCAAACGAATGTTTTAGAGCATCGGTCAGTTTACGCAAAGGTTCGTTTTATAGTCACTAATTATTAATCATGAGTGATGAATTTCCTCAATCTATAAGCTGAATAAAAAAGATATGTTCAAGTCTCTAATTAAAAAAGATATGTTCAAGTCTCTAATTTAATTTATACAAGCTTATACAAGTGCTTAAGCCAAGCTTAAGTGGGAATTAATCACAATAACATCACTTATTATAGTTTTTTTTCTTGACACTTTCTTAACATTTACTGTGTTATCGTGCGCGACGGCGTGTTAGGAATGCGATTAAGATTCTTTTGTTTTTAATAAAATCAAGCGCCATTTATGAAAAAAATGGGGTAAGCAACTACCTACAGTCAATATGGAACTGAGTTGTTGCATGCAATAGAGATTATTATTTATAAACAAAATTTTAATTAACAAATTTTGCAGAATTAAATTGTTTAAACAAAGGAGATTGCATGTTTAAAAAAATAAACATTTTTATTATATGGGCTGCACTTGGCTTGATTCTAAGTACCCCGGTTGCCGCTGACAGGACCGTAGAAGACTTTCAAGTTTGGGGAAACGTTACGGCACTTGGTAATTTTGGTTCACTTAACCCCAATAATCCTGATTTGAAAAAATTCAGATGGTGGATGGAAGGACAAGGACGTTTTGGTAATGATGCTACTCAATTTACGCAATCCCTGATACGTCCCGGTTTAGGTTATGCGCTAACCGATAAAATTGTTGTGTGGGCAGGCTATGCTTGGGCACCAACGGCTGAACCGCTAGCAGCGAAACCATTTAACGAACATCGTATCTGGCAGCAAGTAACGTGGGCCGATAGTTTTTCATTCGGCAGATTGTCGGCGCGCAGCCGTTTCGAGCAGCGATTCTTCGATCATAATGCACCCAATCCTGGTGACGATGATGTGGCTCATCGATTCCGTCAGTTAGTTAAACTCGCAGTTCCAGTGCCATCAATAGATCCGAATCTTAGTTTTATCGTTCAAAGTGAATTGTTTATTGCCATGAATACTGTTGATAATCCGGGCTTTATTTCTCGCGGTTACGATCAGAATCGTGCCTTCGTTGGATTAGGTTACAAAGTCAACCAGTATGCGACCGTTGAATTGGGCTATATGAATCAATTTATCAACAGACCGCATAATACTCGTCCTGATCAAATGATGCATAACTTTGTTGCCAATTTATTCTTGAATTTCTAATGAGACGATAGAGATAACAATCTATAGCACCTAGTGAGACTTATAGATAGCCGGTTAAATTTTCCTTGCAAAGAATTAACCGGCTAAATTTTTCTACTATTTTCTACTATTACTTCGTTGTATCTGCAGATGGTAAGCTGGTTTTTCACTTGATTGTCTTCATTGAATTCAATAGAAAGAAATAGTAATATTTTTTCTTTATTTTCTATTACCATACTGTTCCTTTCGATCTGTAACAAAGTAACACATGCATGAATTTAAGCCAGGTCAGCGTTGGATCTGCGACGTTGATTTACAACTCGGTCTTGGCACAGTTCAGGCTGTTGAACACAGAATTGTGACTATTCGCTTCGAGGCGGTGGATGAAACGCGCTCATATGCCAAGCATTCGGCTCCCTTGACACGCATTGTATTTAAGGTGGGAGATGTCATCAGTAGTCATGATGGTACTGTACTGGAAGTAACGCATGTAAAAGAGCAGGAGGGCTTGGTTGTCTATTCTGGCATAAGTGAACAAGGAGAGCGAACTGAGCTCGCCGAAGAACAACTGGCGCCTCATTTGCAATTGAACCGCCCAATGGAGCGCTTATTTACCGGTCAGTTTGATCAGGATAAATGGTTTCAGATTCGCTATCAGACCTTATTGATACGTCATCGATTGGCAAAAATGCCCCTGTATGGGCTGATTGGTACCCGCACCAGCCTGATTCCACATCAACTCTATATCGCCCATGAAGTTGCGCATCGCTATGCCCCTCGTGTTTTGCTGGCTGACGAAGTAGGACTCGGGAAAACGATTGAAGCAGGGTTAATACTGCACCAGCAATTGTTAACAGAACGTATCAAGCGGGTACTCGTCGTGGTTCCAGAAACTTTGATGCATCAATGGCTAGTGGAAATGTTGCGGCGTTTCAATCTGCAATTCAGTATTTTTGACGAAGCACGCTGCCTATCATTGGAAAAAAGCGATGGCAGGGAAAATCCGTTTCATAGCGAGCAGCTGGTACTTTGCAGCCTGAATTTCTTGCGCCAATATCCAAAACGATTTAAAGCCGCACTGGAAGGCAACTGGGATTTGCTGGTGGTCGATGAAGCGCATCATCTGCATTGGTCTCCACAAGCCGTCAGTCCAGAGTATGCCATGATTGAGCAATTGGCGACCCGAACCAAAGGTGTGCTGTTATTAACGGCGACACCGGAACAGTTAGGTAAAGCCAGTCATTTTGCCCGCCTGCGTTTGCTTGATCCGAATCGCTTTGATAGTTTTGAACATTTCATTGCTGAAGAACAATCCTATGAGCCCATAGCCAAAGCCGTGGAAGCATTGCTTGAAGGCCAAAAACTGGATGACGAAATCAGCCAAATAATCATTTCAACAATTGATCCTGCGCAATCCGTGGACTTGCTTGCTCAACTGCAAGATCACAAAGTAAGTGAGGAGCAAATCCAGCAAGCCAGAACGACGCTGGCCGAATTGCTGCTGGACCGGCATGGCACCGGCCGTATCCTGTTTCGAAATACACGTGCAGCGGTTAAAGGATTTCCTGAGCGAGAGCTTATCGCTGTTTCGCTGGCATTACCTGATGAATATCAGCAATGCCTGGCGACTTTTGAAACTTCCAAGTTATCCAAACCGCAACTGCTGCTGTGTCCTGAATTACTCTATCAGGTCAGGGCCGAGCCAGAACAGCCATACTGGACTGAGATCGACCCCCGGATGGGTTGGTTGAGTGCTACGCTGAAGCGACTAAAACTTGAAAAAGTGCTGGTCATTACTGCCACAGCGCAATCTGCACGGGATATCGCTCAGGCGCTTAAGACATCGACTGGTCATTATATTCCAGTATTTCATGAGGGTATGAGCTTGATTGAACGTGACCGTGCGGCCGCATTTTTTGCGGATAAGGAAACAGGCAGTCAAGTCCTGGTATGCTCGGAAATCGGCAGCGAAGGCCGCAATTTCCAGTTTTCCCATCATCTGGTGCTATTTGATTTACCCCTTAATCCTGATTTATTGGAACAGCGCATCGGCCGACTGGATCGTATCGGTCAGGCAGAAACCATTCAGATCCATGTGCCTTATCTGGAAAACAGCGCGCTGGCAGTGATGTTTCACTGGTATCACGAGGGATTGAATGCGTTTGAGAAAACTTGTCCGGCAGGTCAAACGGTGTTTCTGCAGGTCGAAACGGAGCTTATTGCTGCGCTTCATCAACGTCAAGCCAATGTTGAGGCGCTCTCAGACTTAATCCGTGCGACACAATCAGCCAACCAGGCTCTGAATGATGTGTTGGAACGTGGACGCGACAAGTTATTGGAATATAATTCTTTTCGTCCCACTGTTGCTGAAAAATTGTGTCAGAAAGCCTATTCTTGTGATGCTGATCCCATGCTACCGTACTATATGGAGGCTGTTTTTGATTGCTGTGGTGTGCATATTGAAGAGCATCGCGCAGGCAGTTATTTGCTTGAACCTAGTGAGCATATGACGATTCCTTTTCCTGGCTTAATGGATGAGGGATCGGTAATTACTTATTCCAGAGCTGTTGCTTTAGCCAATGAAGACATGTATTTTCTGACGTGGGAACATCCGATGGTTGTGCACGCGATGGATAGAATTTTAAGTAGTGAATCGGGTAATGCCGTTGTTACTACGTTAAAACATAAAAGGGTACAGCCCGGTACTTTATTGCTGGAAAGTATATTTGTACTGGAAGCCAGCGGACAGGGCGTCCAGGAAAGTAACTATTATTTGCCGCCTGTTGCCATTCGTATTTTTATGGACGAACATGGCAGCGATCAGTATGAAGATCTTGATCACGAAACCATTAATCGGCATCTGGCACCGGTATCAGCAGGTATTGCAAAACAAGTGATTCAACTCAAAGGAGACAACATAAAAACATTGCTTGCAATAAACGAGCAGCAAGCGAGCGTGCAAGTGCCACACATCATTTCACAGGCGCGAGATACGGTAAAACAAAATTTCACCTTGGAAATCGAACGACTCAAAGCTTTACGCAAAGTCAATCCCAACGTGCGTGAAGAAGAAATCCAGTTTTTCGAGCAACAATCGGAGAAACTGATGGTTGCCCTAAATACCAGCAGTCTGCGGCTGGATGCCGTGCGGGTTATTGTAGCGATTTAAATCTGATGGCGAAAACTAAACATTGAAGCGAAAATGCATCACATCGCCATCTTTAACGACGTATTCTTTTCCTTCCAGGCGCATTTTGCCAGCTTCCTTGGCGCCTTGTTCGCCGTTATAAGCGATAAAATCCTCATAGCTGATCACTTCAGCGCGAATAAAGCCTTTCTCGAAATCAGTATGAATGACACCTGCAGCTTGGGGTGCAGTATCACCTTTGTGGATGGTCCAAGCTCTGACTTCCTTAATGCCGGCGGTAAAGTAAGTTTGCAATCCGAGCAAATCGTAGCCAGCGCGCACCAGGCGATTGAGCCCAGGTTCTTCCAGATTAAGGTCAGCTAAAAAGATTTTTTTATCTTCCTCAGAAAGTTCTGCAATTTCTGCCTCAAGGGCAGCACATATGGCTACGACAGGGGCATTTTCACTCACTGCGTATTCTTTTACTCGTGTTAATAGCGGATTATTTTCAAAGCCATGATCATTCACATTAGCAACGTAAATAGCCGGTTTTGCAGTTAATAGGCAAAGCGGCTGCAGTAATTGTTTTTGTTCCTTATCCAGAACCAGTGTTCTGGCTGGATTGCCTCGGTCAAGATGAGCCTGTACCATTTCCAGCAGAGCACAGAATTTAATGGCATCCTTATTGCCTGACTTGGCTACTTTGGATTCGCGCTGAAGTGTTTTTTCTATAGTGGTTAAATCAGCCAGAGCCAGTTCGGTCTGAATGACCTCAATGTCAGCTATGGGATCTACCTTGCCGGCGACGTGCACAACGTTATCATCAGTAAAACAGCGCACCATATTGACGATGCCATCCGTTTCCCGGATGTTGGCAAGAAACTTGTTGCCAAGACCTTCCCCTTTGGATGCGCCAGCCACCAGCCCGGCGATATCCACGAATTCGACGATTGCCGGCTGTACTTTTTGCGGTTTGACGATTTCACTGAGCTTCTGCAAGCGGGGATCGGGAACTTCAACAATGCCAATATTCGGATCTATCGTACAAAAAGGATAGTTTTCTGCGGCGATCCCTGCCTTGGTTAATGCATTAAACAATGTCGATTTACCGACATTGGGAAGGCCTACGATTCCGCATTTCAAACTCATGACCCGATTCTCATCAAAATTATTTTAAATAGCAATGGAATTTCTAGAAAACATTATAATGATATGATTTTTATACTTTAGTATGCAATTTTAACATCGCTGCTTCACAAGCACCTTGAACAAGGAGTGGCCAAACTTCCAGACTCCTTTGAATAGCCTCGTCAATGAGCTGCGCTTCTTCCTTTTTAGGGGGATGTAATACATAACCGACCACAGCATTGCGTTCGCCCGGATGACCTATACCTATTCTTAATCGCCAAAAATCCTGAGTACCCAATTTCGCTGCAATATCCTTGAGTCCGTTATGACCACCCAAGCCACCACCCTTCTTTAATTTTGCGATACCTGGTGGTAGATCCAGCTCATCATGGATAACGATCAGTTCGTCTGGCTGAATTTTATAAAACTGGCACAGGGCGGCTACAGATTGTCCACTCCTATTCATAAAGGTCTGCGGTTCCAGTAACCATAACTCCATATCTTTCTGGCGGACTTGGGCGCACAATCCATGAAACCGCGCTTCCGGCTTTAGGGTCACATGCAGCATCTCGGCTAATCGATCTACCCAATGAAAGCCAGCGTTATGGCGTGTACCGGTATATTCTTTGCCCGGGTTACCCAATCCAATAATAAGCTTCATGAATGCGATAGACTGTCTATGAGATGGTTAAAAAATAAAAACTGCCGGTATTGGTGTAATCCCAGCAGATTTATCAAGTTTCTCAGAGCGATTAAAGAGTCTTTTCTTATCCGGTGCTTATTTTTTCTCTGCACCCGCTTCCTCGGAAGCTTCCTCAGCGAGCACCGAGCGCGGAATGGCAATGGTTGCAACCGGTAAATTATCACCTTTGGTTAGTGCAACAACTTCTACTCCCTTGGGTAATACCAGATCATTCAAGTGCAGTGTATGTCCTGCGGTTAGCTCAGCCAGATCCACTGAAATAAATTCCGGCAAATCTGCCGGCAAACAACTGATATCCACTTCAGTCAAAATATGAGAAACGATACCACCAGAAGTTTTTACTCCCGGTGAAATTTCTGCATTGATAAAATGCAATGGAACTTTCATATGTATTTTCTTGTTTTGATCGACTCTCTGAAAATCCACATGCAGTACCTGCTGCTTAAAAGGATGCATTTGTATATCGCGTAGCAGCACTTGTTCTTTTTTGCCCGCTACGTTCAAAGACAGGATGGATGCGTGGAAAGCCTCCATCTTGAGATTGTAAAATAAATCCTTATGATTCATTTCAATGGGTTGTGCTGCTTGATCACCACCATAGATGATTGCTGGGACTTTACCAGAACCACGCAGGCGGCGGCTCGCACCTTTTCCCTGCAATGTGCGCTTGTCGGCACTGATTTCAATTTTCATTGAGATTGCTCCATCATTGTGACTTGTTCGCGACCAAACAAATCGGTTAAAAAACCAAGTTAATTTATTCCATAAAGAGAGAGCTTAATGAGCTTTCATTGCTGATACGGAGCATGGTTTCCGCCAGCAGACTAGCAATGCTTAGCTGGCAAATGCGATCACATGCCATCGCATCCTCACGCAGGGGTATCGTATCGGTGACTACCAGCTTATCCAGATCGGAGTTCTGAATACGTTCCACTGCATTACCCGATAATACAGCGTGCGTAGAATAAGCCAAGACCGATTTTGCTCCTTGCTGCTTTAATGCTTTTGCTGCTTCACACAAGGTGTTGGCCGTATCCACCATGTCATCAATAATAACGCACGTGCGATCCTTAACTTCACCAATGATATTCATGACCTTTGCTTCGTTGGGTTTCGGGCGTCGCTTATCAATAATTGCCAGATCACATTCTAGGCGCTTAGCCATATGTCTGGCGCGCACCACTCCGCCAACATCAGGTGATACGACAACCAGATTCTGGTAATTATTCTTCCACACATCCCCCAGTAAGATGGGCATACCATAAATATTATCGACCGGTATGTCAAAAAATCCCTGAATCTGATCCGAATGCAAATCCATGGTCAGCAATCGATCAATGCCGACAGTCGTTAGCATATTAGCCACTACTTTGGCTGTGATCGGCACACGAGCTGAACGCGGTCTTCTGTCCTGACGTGCATATCCAAAATAGGGGATCGCAGCAGTGATTCGGCCAGCCGATGCGCGTTTCAGCGCATCAACCATGACCAATATCTCCATCAGACTGTCGTTGGTAGGAGCGCAAGTGGACTGCAGGACAAAAACATCCTTTCCCCGCACATTCTCAAGGATTTCCACCATGATTTCACCGTCGCTGAAGCGACCCACATTAGCGCGCCCCAGATGGATATTCAGATGCTTCACCGCATCCTGGGCCAATTTGGGATTGGCAGTACCGGTAAAAACCATCAAACTGTCATAAGACATGTTATTTTTTAGATTCATACACAGACTGGCTGTATAACTGAAAACTGGCTGGGGAGGTAGGGATCGAACCTACGAATGCCGGAATCAAAATCCGGTGCCTTACCACTTGGCGACTCCCCAAAATTTACTCTACTGATTTATATATGGGATGATAATCAAGTCCTTTTGCTACAAAGCCTCTCATATCATCAGGAATTTGTTTAAAAGCGTTCTGAGCTGCCCATTCTGTTGTAAATTCAGCAAACACACAAGCACCCGAACCACTCATTCTTGTTATTGTAGTATTTTCTAATCGCTTTAGCCACTCCAAACATTTTGCTACTTCAGGGTGTGTTCGACAAACGACCACTTCCAGATCATTATGTCCTTGCCAGACAGAAAAGGGCGGTATTTTGATCGGTAATGTATTGCGTGTCAATTCCTTACTCGCAAAAATTTCTGCAGTTGATACCTGTATTGATGGTATAAGAACTAAATACCAAGCCGGCGGCAGCTCTATAGCTGCCAATTTCTCACCAATTCCTTGCGCAAATGCATTCTGTCCGAAAATAAATACGGGAACATCTGCACCGAGTTGCAGCCCTAATTCAAGCAACTGATCTTTGCTTAAATTTAATTTCCACAGATGATTAAGTGCCAGCAATGTCGTTGCTGCATCAGAACTGCCACCACCTAAACCTCCACCCATCGGAATCCGTTTTTGCAGGAAAATATCGACACCTTGCCCAGTATCGGTTTTTTGCTTGAGCAGCTTGGCGGCGCGAGTACATAAATCGATATCTTCTGGCACACCGGCAATAGGGTTATGCAGTTTGATAGTATCATCTGCACGCAGCTTGAAACTCAATTGATCAGAAAAATCTATAAAACGAAACACTGTTTGTAATAAATGATAACCATCCTGTCTGCGGCCGACGACATGTAAAAAAAGATTCAGCTTGGCAGGGGCTGGAAATGTAAGCATGGATAACTATGAATTAAATGGTTATGTTTAGAAGGAAATCATTTATTCGGCCTTCCAATCATCCACTACTAGCCTGATTTTCAAATTCTCATAGATGAGATTCAATACTCGGGGAAGAGGAGGTTGATTTAACTGTGCAGGCGCGTAACTACTATAATGAATTTTCCAACCATCCTGTCGGATTGCTATAACCTGATCTTTGTTGTTTATGTCCTTTTCGGCTGCGGTAGCAGGGGAATGTGTGCCCTGTATCCAATACTGCAAACCATTGAGCGGTAGACGCCACCCCAAGACTTCTTCTGTCAAGCTTTCTGCATCATTGGCATAAAAAGCTTCGAGTTTTGATGTGATCAAACGCACGCCATCCTGATTTTTTGAAATCTCCGCTACCGCTTGACCGAGCGGGGTAAATAACAAAATTTCATCACTGATGGCTAAATGTTGCCAGCGGAAGCTACCGGAAAAACTTTGATTCTGATCCTGAATGAATATTCGGCCGAGCAGATTGAAATCAGCCGCTGGAACAGTTTGGGCATCTGCAACAGGCTCAGTAAGAATCGTCTTAATCGTCGAATCAATCGGGGCTTGAGGAGTCAATGTGGCACAACCGGAAACCCAGGCAAAAACGCAGACTATCAGAATTTTTCCATAGATATCCTGCTGATTAATTCTGAGCCACATCAAGAATGGTTTAAGATTTTTCAATTCGAGATTGGAATTATCTGAGATTGATGGGTAAATATAGCAGCGATTTTTAGTGGATTTGAATGGATATTTTAATTATTTAATCCTTTGCTGGAATGTTGATAATCAGGCAATACGATATTGAGCTCAAGGGTTTCCTGATTCTCATCCTGCTCAAAATTGACTGATATTGCGTCCTGATCCACATTGACGTATTTACGGACAACTTCTAAAAGCTCTTTTTGCAATTGTGGTAAATAGGAAGGCTGATTGCGATATTTGCGCTCATGCGCTACAAGAATTTGTAGCCTTTCTTTGGCAACCGATGCGGTTTTAGGTTTAGACGATCTAAAATAATCCAATAAGCTCATTTTCTTCCTCCGAAAAGCCTCCTGAGAAAGCCTTGTTTACCATCGATAAATCGATGAGGTCGTTTTTCTCCTAAATAACGCGCAACAACATCGGCATAAGCCTGGCCTGCTTCACTTTTCTCATCCAGGATGACTGGTATACCAGCGTTAGATGCGGATAAAACTGATTTTGATTCAGGAATGATACCCAATAACTCCAGGGATAAGATTTCTTGCACGTCATCCAGGCCCAGCATTTCGCCTTGCCTGACGCGGTCGGAATCATATCGCGTCAGCAATAAATATTCCTTAATGGGTTCTTCATTTCTTTCAGCACGTCGTGATTTGCTAGACAAAATACCTAACATACGATCCGAATCTCGCACTGAAGAAATTTCTGGGTTAGTAACGACAAAAGCATCATCTGCAAAATAAAGTGCCAAATTCGCCCCTTTTTCTATGCCTGCGGGCGAATCACAAACAACATAATCAAATTCCTTTGATAATTCATCTAAAACTCTGCCAACGCCTTCCTGAGTCAATGCATCCTTATCACGCGTTTGAGAAGCGGGCAGAATGTACAGCAAATGGCAATTTTTATCACGAATGAGGGCTTGATTGAGACTGGCTTCACCATTGATCACATTGATAAAATCGTATACAACCCGGCGCTCGCAACCTAGAATCAAATCCAGATTGCGTAAACCCACGTCAAAATCAATAACAGCCGTTTTATGACCTGCTTTTGCTAATCCCATGGCAATTGCTGCGCTTGTTGTTGTTTTACCAACACCACCTTTGCCTGATGTCACGACGATAATTCTTGCCAATTGAGCCTCCTTTGCTATATTTGGTCTTAAGCAATTTCTTTAATGATCAAAGCATGATTCTGCAAATATATCTGCACGGGATTTTTATAGGTTTGCTTGGTTAGATCCTCACTGGTTTTATAATCCCCTGCGATAGAAATAAGCTCGGCCTGCAAATCAAAACAAAATATCCTGGCAGCCGTATTGCCATGCACACCTGCTAAGGCGCGCCCTCTCAAGGTATTATAGACATGTATATTGCCTTCAGCCATTATTTCGGCACCTGCGCTGACCTGAGATAGAATGATCAAATCACCTGATGCATAAATACGCTGTCCTGATCGAACCGGCTGGGTAATCAATGTAGTCGCTGCTGAATCCGTTGGCGGAGCAGCTACAGGATCTGCCGATTGGGTAACTGGGATCTCGGGCTGCGAGGAAAGTTGCGAAGTAATTTCCTGTTTTGGTGTGTCGCCTATAATGATGGAATTGCCCTGCTCGCGTACTGTGTCTATCGGAATTGATAATGCGCGTGCTTGCCTATTTTGTTGTTCATTACCCCCACGCAGACCGACCGGAAAAAAACCTATTCTGCGTAGCATCTGGATGATCTGAACAACATCCAGATCTTGATTCTGCTTGTTCAATTCACGCAAATCAATAACCAAAGGAGAGTCTTTAAAGAACTCTGGTGCCAAGCTTATTTTCTCTTGTAATGCTTCTTCAATGGCGACAATATCATGTTTGAAAAGAACCAAAATAGGTGCAAAAAAAGTACCGCTTTTAAATTCAAGTACTGATGAAGTATTAAGCATTTTTGAGGATTTCTATCTACGGGAGGAGTAATATGACAATTTTATTTCAATTGTACTGCCAACTCATCATTGATTGCATTGAATCTGTAGCGTCATGGACTATCTTGCCGAGTCAAGTCTTAAAAATCCAAAAGAAATAAAATTAATCCATTACTTTCTTTTTCATAAAACGCTGCAGGGTTTCAAGCAATACTTCATTGTCAGGATCTTTTTCCAAGGCAAAACGCCAGATATTTTTAGCATCTTCCTTAGCCCCTTGCATCCAAAGAACTTCTCCTAAATGCGCTGCAATTTCTGGATCAGGGCGGGCTGCAAAAGCCAGATTCAAGTAATTTAATCCTTCTACAAAGTTGCCCATCCGATAATATACCCAACCAAGACTATCCATAATATAGGGATCTTCGGGAGAAAGTTCGACTGCTCTGCGAATTAATTTCAAAGCCTCCGGCAATTGAGCGCCACGCTCAGCAAGACTATAACCCAGCGCATTATAAGCATGCGCGCTGTCAGGTTTGAGTTGAATTAATTTGCGCAGATCCTGTTCAAGAATATTAAACTTGCCCAGCTTGTCGGCGGCCAAAGCACGATCATAAAGCAACTCGGGATAATCAGGCAGTTTCTTTAAACCAGCATTCAATAAATCGAATACTTCTTGATAGGCTTTGGATCTTCGCAAAATTTGCGCTTCGGCCAATATTAAATGGGCTGCTTGCTGGTCGTTGGCTGCCGGAAGTTTCTGCAAGTGTTCGCGCGCTTCTTTCAAATAGCCTTTGGATGCTAGTAAATCTGCATAGCGTATTTGTGCAGGCAGATAACGAGGTCCGCTTTTTACCATTTGATAGGATTCCATCGCCATATCAGGGCGCTTGGTTTCTTCATAGATCTGAGCCAGATGAAAATGGACAGCATTCAGATCCTTATACCCCAGGCTAAGCGCTTTTTTGAAAGTCGTCTCCGTAATATCGAAATCTCCCATTTCTGTAGCTAGCAATCCGATCGCCAGCATGATCTCAGGGTCTTCAGGATTCTTATCTAATAACAGTTGCAACTGCTCACGGGCTAAATCGATCTCGTTGTCGTTAATTAATACCCGGCTATAGGCAATCCTCACTTCATTGGCGGCAGGATATTTTTTGAGATAATTGCGATAGAATTCGCTCGCGCCCGTATTAGAAATACGCTGTAATATTCTGCCATTATAAATGGCAGCAATTTCCCAATCAGGCCGTAAAGCAAGTGCCCGCTGCATTTCCTCCAGTGCAAGTTGATGTTGATTAGCAAACCATGCCGCTTGGGAAATTGCAAAATGTATTTCTGGTAAATTTTTATAAGGCTGAGACAGCTGTTGTATTAACTGTAATGTCGCTGCTCTATCGGGGTTACGCGACAATAGTTGGTTGAGTTGCATAAATGCATGGCCAACGCCTTCTTTTTCTGAAGCCAGTAATTTTTCTAAATGAGGTCGCGCTGTATCTAATTTGCCCAGATTGACTAATAGCGCTGCGATAGTTTGACGGGCATCGACTGAATCAGGATCAAGCTCAACCCACAGGGCAGTAGCCTGTTCTGCAGCCAATGGGTTGCCTGTGTGCAAGGCAATTTCACTGGCGCGTTTGGCGATTCGAGGATCGCGCGTAGTCTTGGCCAGCTTGAGATAACGGTTGAGCGCAATGTCCAGATTGCCTCGCTGCAAGGCAGTTTCGCCCACTAAAAAATCAAATAAAATAGGCGCAGTCAGTTCCTGCTTGGGCAAATTGGCTTGGCTGACTTCTTCTTGCTCAATGGATTCTCCTGTTTCTTCTATTCCCTCTTTAGCGGGAATCTGCGCGCAGGCAGTAAGTCCAGACAGCAATAACACGCATAGAATTTTAAATTTCATGAAAAATCCGGTTGTTTTTTTCCAATATCGAAGAAAGATATAACGATTGCACAATGCTAAAACGATGAGTTAAATAACCTCATATTATTCTTTACCTAAGAGAGATCTTTCTATTCATCGGTAAATTCTTACCACAATAATGAGCATATTCTACTTTTATACCGACAATAAAGTGAATAAATAATTATTTAGGTATTTGATTTTCAGTGCTTGGTATTCATTACCATAAAAAAGCAAGATCAAAATTGTGTCAGAGATATCACTGATTAATTTATGATAGGCAAATGCTGAGAACAGCATTAAATCATGAAAGTTCATATAACCTTATAATGTACGCCATTAACGCGTGAGCTGATAACTTCGCATTTTTTTATCGAATAATCTTATCGAATGGCTACGCTTCAATCTTCGCTTGCTTGATGAATCTTTATAGTATCAAATTAGTTATTGTTTTTTTGCTGGGGTTGCTAACAGTACTTGGTTTTGCGCCATTTTATTGGTTTCCGGTACCTGTTATTACACTAGCAGTATTGCTGGGATTTTGCTACAAAAGCCAAACCCCTCTGCAAGCGGCAGTGTTTGGATTTGGTTTTGGCATGGGATTGTTTTGCGCGGGAGTGACCTGGATTTATGTCAGCCTGCACGATTTTGGTGCCATGCCCATGCCCATCGCGGTCATTGCGCTGATCATCTTATGTGCTTATTTGTCCCTATTTCCGGCATTCAGTATCTGGATATTAGCTAAGCTCCGCCTCGCTTCTCCCTTGCTCTGGGCATCAGTAGCTGCTGCATTATGGATGTTATTTGAATGGTTGCGCGGCAGTTTGTTTACTGGATTTCCATGGTTGGCAATGGGTTACTCACAGGCACCCTTCAGCCCATTGGTGGGCTTTGCGCCCATCCTGGGCGCTTATGGTATTTCACTGATTGTGGTATTTAGCGCTGCCCTGCTTTTTCTGTGGTTTGAAAAAGGCAGGAAATGGAATTATGGATTGCTATTGGCTTTGATCTGGTTTAGCGGTTTTTATTTGCTAACGATTGAATGGGTTAAACCACAGGGAGAGCCAGTAACGGTTAGTTTATTGCAAGGCAATATTGCTCAGGACATGAAATGGCGTGAAGATCATATCGAAAATACCATGGAAATTTACGCCAAACTCATCCTGGAAAGTGACAGCCGTCTGATTGTAACACCGGAAATTTCCATTCCGCTGTTTAGTGATGTCGTGCCACGTACTTATTTGTCTTATTTGGCCGCGCATGCCAAAAGCAACAATGGGGATGTATTAATCGGCCTGGCTGAGCGCACAACTAATGACAATAATGAATATTACAACACCATGTTTAGTTTAGGTATATCTCCAGAACAAAGCTATCGCAAACACCATTTGGTTCCTTTTGGTGAATTCATTCCCTTAAAACCCATTTTCGGCTGGGTAATTCATGTGCTGCAGATTCCACTCTCCGATTTTTCACGCGGTGGCCTGGATCAGCAACCGATGGATTTGGCAGGACAGCGTGTAGCGATTAATATCTGCTACGAAGACGTGTTTGGCGAAGAGATCATCAATCAATTGCCACAGGCAACGATGCTAGTCAATGTCAGCAATGATGCCTGGTTTGGACGTTCCATCGGACCGCAGCAACATTTGCAGATTTCGCAAATGCGCGCACTGGAAACCGGCCGTTATATGCTGCGCGCCACCAACACCGGTGTAACAGCGATCATTAACGAGCGCGGTAAGGTATTGCAAACCATAGAAATTTTCACCACTGCGGCACTGCATGGATTGGCGCAAGGCTTCAGTGGTGCCACACCTTATGTGCGCAGCGGAAATTATCCGGTTCTCGGACTTGCCGGATTAATATTGTGCATGGGGTTGATATCTGCCTTTCGCGCTGCAAGGAAAACCCTGTAAAATTCGTTTTTTATTTTGGGCTGTCCCGATTCTTCATGTCAACACATACATTTCAGGAAATTATTCTTGCCCTGCAACATTATTGGGATAAGCAAGGTTGTGCAATTCTGCAGCCCTATGATATGGAAGTCGGCGCGGGAACAAGTCATACCGCCACTTTCCTGCGGGCCTTAGGCCCGGAACCGTGGAAAGCGGCGTATGTACAACCGGCACGCCGGCCAAAAGACGGACGTTATGGGGATAACCCCAATCGCCTGCAACATTATTATCAGTTTCAGGTAGTGCTCAAGCCGGCGCCAAAAAACATTCTGGATCTGTATTTCGATTCGTTGCGCGAATTGGGATTTGATTTGGCGCAGAATGACGTGCGTCTGGTTGAAGATGATTGGGAAAATCCAACCCTGGGTGCCTGGGGTTTAGGTTGGGAAGCCTGGCTCAACGGCATGGAGGTCACACAGTTTACCTATTTCCAGCAGGTCGGCGGCATTGACTGCAGGCCTGTGACTGGTGAAATCACGTATGGACTAGAACGCTTGGCGATGTATCTGCAGAGCGTGGAAAGCGTGTTTGATCTGGTGTGGACCAAGGGGTTGACTTATCACGACGTATATCATCAAAACGAAGTGGAGCAATCGATTTATAACTTTGAGCAGAGTGATACTGAATTTTTATTTGAGCTATTCAACAAGCACGAGGCACAAGCCAAGGATTTAATCAAGAAGCAACTGGCGCTGCCTGCCTACGAGCAGGTGCTGAAAGCAGCGCATACGTTCAATCTGCTCGATGCGCGCGGCGCTATCTCAGTTACGGAACGCGCCGCCTACATCGGGCGCATCCGCAATCTGTCACGGCAGGTTGCCAAGGCGTATTACGTCAGCCGCGAAAGCCTACATCCATCTTTTCCCATGGCACCCCGCGAATGGGTTGCGCAGCTACCTCACTCAGCAGAATCCGCATGACATCGAGAAATTTACTGGTTGAATTATTGGTGGAGGAATTACCACCCAAGTCACTGAAGCAGCTCGGCAACAGCTTTGCGGAATTGCTCGCTGCCGGCCTGAAAGTGCAAGGGCTTGTGACAGAAGAAACGCATGTTACACCCTATGCCTCACCCCGGCGATTGGCAGTCCATATGACGCATGTGGCTGCACAGGCAGCCGATCAAGCGGTCGCACAAAAATTGATGCCAGTGGCTGTCGGTTTGGATACTCAGGGTCAGGCGACGCCGCCTTTACTAAAAAAACTGGAAAGCCTGGGCGCAGATGCATCCGTGGTGCCGCAGCTTAAGCGCGTGATGGAAGATAAAACAGAAACGTTATTTCTGGACAGGACGGTCAAAGGAGCGCTATTGACCGATGGCTTACAGAAAGCTTTGCAGGAGGCGATTCACCAGTTACCGATTCCCAAGGTGATGACATACCAGTTAGCTGATGGCTGGCAAAGTGTTAATTTTGTTCGCCCCGCGCATGCGCTGGTCGCGCTGCATGGTGCAGAAATTGTTCCCGTCAATATTTTGGGCTTGCAAGCCGGGCGTGAAACGCAGGGTCACCGTTTCGAAGCAAAAATCAATCCCATCGTGTTGCACAATGCGGACAGTTACGTGCAACAACTGGCAACTGAAGGCGCTGTGATTGCCAGCTTTTCCGAGCGCCGCGCGGAAATCGTGCGCCAGCTTACCGCTGCAGCCGTACAGGAAAATCTCGTCGCCATTGACGATGACGCGCTATTGGACGAGGTAACCGCACTGGTCGAACATCCCAACGTTCTGGTAGGCAAATTTGCCCCGGAGTTTCTGCAAGTGCCGCAGGAATGCCTGATTCTGACCATGAAGGCGAATCAGAAATACTTCCCGCTGCTGGATGTGCACGAAAAACTGGCCAACAAATTTCTGCTGGTTTCCAACATCCGACCAACCGATCCTGCTCAGGTGATTGCCGGGAATGAACGCGTGGTACGTTCGCGCCTGGCTGATGCCAAGTTTTTCTTTGATCAGGATCGCAAAAAAACGCTGGCATCGCGTGTGCCGGAATTGAATAAGGTGATTTATCACAATAAACTGGGCACGCAGGGCTTACGCATGCACTTTGTCCGTGCGATTGCACGTATGATCGGACAGCAATTGGGGGACAATGTACTGGCTGACCAGGCTTATGAAGCCGCTACACTGGCAAAAGCCGACTTGCTCACCGATATGGTAGGTGAATTCCCGGAACTGCAAGGCATCATGGGACGTTATTATGCACAATATGAAGGATTAGATGACGATATCGCGTTTGCCATTGAAGATCATTATAAGCCGCGCTTTGCTGGTGATGAATTGCCGCGCAATCCGGTTGGCATTTGCGTAGCGCTGGCGGATAAGCTAGAAACATTGGTGGATATGTTTGGCATTGGAGAAATTCCAACTGGCGATAAGGACCCGTTTGCGTTACGCCGCCATGCCTTGGGTGTGATTCGCATCTTGATTGAAAAAAGCTTGCCACTTGAGTTGGATGCTTTGATTGGCGAGGTTGCTGACGTGATTGATAATCAAGATATTAAAAATCAATGGGCAGATGATTGGGTTGATAACAGAAGAAAGTCTGGAGAAAAAACAGAATTCGTAGATGCTGCTCATCGGCGCATTCCAAAAGAATCACGTGAACAATTGCTGACGTTTATTTATGAACGACTCGCCGGCAGCCTGCGCGAACAAAGTTACACCGCGCATGAAGTCGATGCCGTGCTCAGTTTGAATCCACAAAATCTAAGCGATATCCCCAAACGACTCGCCGCCGTGCGCGCTTTTTCAGCCCTGCCCGAAGCAGCTAGCCTGGCGGCTGCCAACAAGCGGGTAGGCAATATTCTTAAAAAAACGGAAGACAGCATCAACACGGAAGTAAATACTGGTTTGCTTCAAGAATCTGCTGAGCAGGCGCTGTATCAGGCATTGACAGATCTGTCGTCTAAAACCAACGAAGCTTTTAGCGCCGGGAATTACACGACTTCCTTACAGATGTTGGCCGCATTAAAGTCACCGGTTGATATTTTTTTTGATCACGTGATGGTAAACGTTGAAGATGACTCATTGCGAAATAACCGGCTTGCCCTGCTGGCACAGCTGCATAAACTCATGAACCAAGTAGCGGATCTTTCAAAACTGGCAGCGTGATATGAAACTGATCATCCTCGACCAAGCAGGTGTTATTAATCAGAGCAGTGATACATTCATCAAAACACCGGACGAATGGATACCCATTCCAGGCAGCCTGGAAGCGATTGCCCGCTTGACGCACGCCGGCTATCGGGTAGTGATTGCCACCAATCAATCCGGTATCGGGCGCGGGTTACTCGACATGGCCACTTACAATGCCATTAATGACAAAATGTATAAAGTGATCAATCACATTGGAGGGCGCATTGATGCCATATTTTTCTGTCCACATACCAATGCGGATAAATGTTCCTGCCGAAAACCGGCAACTGGCATGTTTGATGAAATCATACAGCGATATGGTGTGAATTTAAAAAATGTTCCGGCTATCGGTGATTCGCTAAAGGACTTGCAAGCCGCGGCCGCAGTCGGTGCAACACCGATTTTGGTCTTGACCGGTAAAGGACAGACTACCCGTGCTCAAGAAGAAATTCCTCCCGATACGCAGATTTTCGAAAATCTGGCAACGGCGGTTGATGCTTTGGTTGGGCAGGCATGATATCGGCAGTTTTACGTTCAGCGCTGTATATGTTGCTGCAACTCATTATTACCCCTCCCTATGCATTGATCACGCTGGCCTGCTTTCCATTATCGCCGCATAACCGTTATCGCGTCACTTCCAGTTGGACATTTATCATGCTGTTTCTGCTGCGTAATTTGTGCGGCATTCGCTATCGAATCTTAGGCGCAGAAAATATCCCCAACACGCCGAGTATTGTGCTCTCCAAGCATCAGTCGGCATGGGAAACGTTGGCTTTTCAACAAATTTTTCCGCCCCAGGTATGGGTGCTGAAAAAGGAATTACTACTTATCCCATTTTTTGGCTGGGGATTAGCGATGACCAGCCCAATCGCTATCGACAGAAAATCAGGCAAAAAAGCGCTGGAACAAATTGTTGAGCAAGGCAAGGAGCGGTTAAAGCAGGGTTTCTGGATCGTTATATTTCCTGAAGGCACGCGTATTCCACCCGGAAAAAGGGGCAAATACCGCATCGGCGGCGCATGGCTGGCGACCCATACGAATGTGCCGGTGGTGCCGGTCGCCCATAATGCGGGTGAGTTTTGGGGGAGAAACTCTTTCATCAAAATGCCTGGCACGATCACAGTCAGTATCGGAAAACCCATCGACCCTACCGGAATGGAAGCGGGTGAATTAAACGAGAAAGTGGAAACCTGGATTGAGAATGAAATGCTACGTATCAGTCAAGGTCAGCAAAAAATGCAACGATGCTCACACAAACTATCTTAAACGGCCGGGAAATCACTTATACCTTAAAACGGTCTAAACGCAAATACATCGGTTTAAAAATTGACCGCCATGGTCTGAGTATCTGCGCGCCATTGCAAGCTCCCCTTTCCAGGGTCGAAACCGTTTTGCAGGAAAAAGCAAACTGGATCACGGAAAAGCTTGAGCATTGGGAGAACAAAAAAAGTCTTGCCCCGACATGGGCGCATGATGCAGCTTATCCATTGCTGGGCGAACCTTGGCGCATCGCGCTGAAACCTTCGGGTGAAATACAAATGATGCAGCAATTCTCTGATGAAATGCCGGATCCTACGTTTGCGGAACAGCTCCTGACGCAACTCAATCCCCACCAGATCGAAAAATTTGTGATGGCCTGGTATGACCAGCGAGCGATCAATTGCTACAAGGAACGCATCGCCGTGTATGCGCAAAAATTAAATCTGTGTCCACCCCCATTTCGTCTGTCGCGCGCAAAAAACCGCTGGGGGAGCTGCAGTGCACGCGGAATGATTTATTTAAACTGGTGCTTGATCCAGCTGCCGCTGCACCTGATCGATTACGTTGTTGCCCACGAGTTGTCACATCTGATTGAAATGAATCACTCGGCGGCATTTTGGAGGGTAGTGGAGAGCGTTTATCCCGACTACCGGCCGGCACGCAGGGCACTTAGGGAATATGGTTAGTGATAATTCCACGGAACTCAAGGGCCTACGAAACTGGCGCTTTTTTCATTGCATTCGTTGACATCGCGTTGTAAACCCCGCGGATCAATGTCATGAACCCGAGGCTGCCTGAATTGCTAAGGAAACGCTGATTAATTGACTGCACGGGCGAATCGCTTCGTTGCGCAGTACTCGCTTCCTCGTCTATCTGATTGATATGTCTCGGTTGCTGCGTTCCGTGCGCCTCGCGCTTCATCCCGTTCGCCGAATTAATCAGCGTTTCCCTAACTCTGCACTGGAGAAATTGAAATGCGTTTCTTGCCATGAGGGACGATTTGTCAATCTGGCGTTAGAACGCGACTGTCCATGTTTCTGAAAGCGCTTCTGCTTGTTTTAACACCAGATCTACCGCTCCCTCCATCTTATCCGGCGGATATTTATAGCGGCGCAACAGGATACGCACCATATTCCTTAATTTTGCGCGCACGCTGTCGCGGACTTTCCAATCAACTGTGGTGCTGGCGCGCAGTTTTTCGACCAGTTCATGTGCGATTTTCTTCAGAGTATCATCGCCCAGCTCGCGCACGGCGCTTTCGTTATTGGCCAGCGCATCATAAAACGCCAATTCATCTTCATTCAACCCCAGATCTTCATGGCGCTTCATCGACTCCTGGAACTCCTTGGCCATTTGAATGAGTTCTTCAACGACCTGAGCGGTTTCAATAGCACGGTTGTTGTACTTGCGCAAGGTTTCCAGCAGGCGATCGCCGTATTTCTTCTCCTGCACCACATTGTTGCGGGTTTTGGCTTTGATTGCATCGCGCAGAAGTTTTTCCAGCAACTCCACCGCGAGGTTTCTGGCGGGCATATGGCGAATGTCCTCAAGGAATTCATCGCTGAGCAAGCCGATATTGGGTTTATTCAGGCCGGCTAGCGCGAATATATCCGCCACACCTTCCGCAATAACCGCATTGTCGAGGATTTGCTTGAGCGAAGAGCTTCTATCTTCTGCTGTGCGTTTTTTATCCACTGTGGTGTATTTGGTAATCACCGCCTTGATGGCGGAAAAGAAAGCGATTTCCTTCTTGTATTCGTGCGCCTCATCCAATGTCCCGCACAGCGCGAAGGCTTTGGTAATGGCGAGCACGGCATCGAGGAATTCTTTCTTGCGCGCTTTGCGATTACTGAAACCATCCAGATTCAGGATGTGATTAGCGGCAGGCACCAGCAACTGATGCGCTTGGGTTTCATATGCGCTGTAATCGAACCCGGCAAACATCCCGCGCACGATGCCGATCTTCTCCAGCAACACCGCAAAGGCTTCCTGGGCGAGATTGGCCGGGTTACCGCGGCCTTTGGATTCGGTATAGGTCTTCAGCGCGCGCTTCAGTTCATTAACAATACCGATGTAATTCCAATTACAGATAGAAACAGTAATAATATAAGCCTTTACCTTTGGTAGAGGTCATCATGGCACGGAAGGCAAGTGGAACGGAGCAACTTGAGGTAGCGATGGAACGGTTAAA
>NZ_FONE01000063.1 GCF_900112825.1 Nitrosomonas sp. Nm166
AACCGCTCAGGTTGTCAGTAGGATTTTTCCGGCGTAGTATCCAGTTATTAATAACGCAATAAGGTTTTCTTTCAAGTAAGTTTTTTGATAAATCTCTTTGAAGGAGTTCTAATCATGGCAACAACAATTAATTTATCCAGTCTCGATGGCAATAACGGTTTTCGTCTCGATGGAGAAGTGGCAGAGGATTTATCGGGCTTTTCAGTCGGCAATGCCGGAGACGTCAACGGCGATGGATTTGACGATGTGATTGTCCATGCCTTAACAGATGACCCTAGCTCCAGCGTTAATTATGTAGTGTTTGGCAAGGCATCGGGTTTTGACGCCACCATGAATCTGTCCAGCCTGGACGGCAGTAATGGTTTCCGTCTGGAGTGGAAGTCCACGTATGATTTTGCGGGCTTTACAGTTAGCAGCGCAGGGGATGTCAATGGCGACGGTTTTGATGATCTGATTGTCAGTGCCAATGTGTATGGCAATGGCTCAGACACCGATTACATAGTATTTGGCAAGGCTTCGGGTTTTAGCGCTACTATTGATCAATCCAGCCTCGAATCCAGTCTCGATGGCAATAATGGTTTCCGTCTGGAGTGGAAGTCCACGTATGATTTTGCGGGTCTATCAGTCAGCAATGCCGGGGATGTCAACGGCGACGGTTTTGGTGATGTAATTGTTGGTGCACGTTATGCTGACTATAACGGCACCAAATCCGGTTCCAGTTACGTGGTGTTTGGTAAAGCTTCAGGTTTTAGTGCCACGCTGGATTTATCCAGTCTTGATGGCAGCAATGGTTTTCGCCTGGATGGAGAGACGGAATATGAGCAATCGGGCCGATCGGTTAGTAGTGCGGGGGATGTTAACGGTGATGGGTTTGATGATGTGATTGTTGGTGCCCGTTTTGCCAATAAGGATGGCGGCTATTACACCGACGGTGCGAGTTACGTGGTGTTTGGCAAGGCTTCTGGATTCAATGCCACTATGGATCTGTCCAGCCTCGATGGCAGTAATGGTTTTCGCCTGGATGGGGCGGGTGATCAGTCGGGCAGTTCGGTCCGCAGTGCCGGCGACGTCAATGGCGATAGTTTTGATGATGTGCTTGTGGGTGCTAGGGTAACTAGTCGGTACGGTTCGGGTCCCGACACCAGTTACGTGGTGTTTGGTAAAGCTTCCGGTTTTGACGCTGCGATGAATTTATCCAGACTCGATGGCTATAATGGTTTTCGTTTGGAGGCAGGGCTGACTCCTTATGATGACATTGCGTTCAATAGTGCAGGGGACATCAACGGTGATGGGTTTGACGATTTGATTATCGGTGAAGGCAATGCTGGCCCGAACGGCGACAGATCTGGCTCCAGTTACATAGTGTTTGGCAAGGCTTCCGGTTTTGCAGCCATACTGGACGTGCCCAGTCTCGACAGCACTGGACTGCGTCTGGATGGGGTAGCGGCGGGAGATATTTCTGGCAATTCGGTTAGCAGCGCAGGAGACGTCAATAATGATGGCTTTGATGATGTGATTATTGGTGCCTTTGGTGCTGACCCGAATGGCGAAAGCTCTGGCTCCAGCTACGTGGTATTTGGCCGCAATGAATTTACTGATGATGTAATACGGGGCACTTCCGGGGATGATGTCCTCATAGGTACCCCGGAAGCGGATCGCTTCGAGGCGGGGGATGGCAACGATAGCATAGACGGCCGTGGTGGGGCGGATTTGTTTTCTGGCGGTGCCGGTGACGATACCATCGCGGTAGCGGATCTCGACTTTCAATTAGTCGATGGCGGAACTGACACCGACACACTGAAATTAACAGGGAGCGGCCTTAACCTGGATCTGGCCAACTTCCGCGATACCATTATTGACATTGAAACGATTGATCTGACCGGTAGCGGAGACAATACGCTAACGCTTAGTCTGCCCGATTTGGACTTTCGCGGTACTCTTACCGTGAATGGCAATTCGGGTGATCGTGTCGTAGCACTCACTGGCGGTTGGACAGATGCTGGTATCGATGGCGATTATCGCATTTTTATGCATAGCGGAGCGATGCTGCGGGTAGATAGGGATGTAAGCGCAGACGTACCGCTAGCAGCAAATGTGATCAATTTGGCTGATCTCGATGGCAGCAATGGGTTCCGCCTGGATGGAGCAGCGGAGTATGATACCTCAGGTCTATCAGTCAGCAATGCAGGAGACGTTAACGGCGATGGTTTTGATGATTTGATTGTGGGTGCTCTCGGCGCTGACCCGAAGGGCCAATACTCCGGATCCAGTTATGTGGTGTTTGGCAAGGCTGCCGGTTTTGATGTTGCGATGGATTTATCCAGCCTGGATGGCAGCAATGGGTTCCGCCTGGATGGAGCAGCGGAGCATGATACCTCAGGCCGATCAGTCAGCAATGCAGGAGACGTTAACGGCGATGGTTTTGATGATTTGATTGTGGGTGCTCTCAGTGCTGACCCGAATGGCCAATACTCCGGATCCAGTTATGTGGTGTTTGGCAAGGCTTCCGGTTTTGATGCTGCGATGGATTTATCCAGCCTGGATGGCAGTAATGGTTTCCGTCTGGATGGGGTGAGAGCATATGATCTTTCTGGCTTCTCGGTCAGTGACGCGGGAGATGTTAACGGCGACGGTTTTGATGATTTGATTGTGGGCGCACCTTATGCTGATCCGAATGACGATCGTTCAGGATCCTGTTATGTGGTGTTTGGGCGCGATTCAGGTTTTAATGCCACGTTGGATTTATCCAGCCTTGATGGCAGTAATGGTTTCCGTCTGGATGGGGCATCGAGATCTGATAATTCTGGGTATTCAGTCAGCAATGCGGGGGACGTCAATGGGGATGGTTTTGATGATTTGATTATCGGTGCTTCTGGTGCTGACCCGAACGGTAATTACTCAGGCTCCAGCTACGTGGTGTTTGGCAAGGCTTTGGGGTTTGATGCTGCGATGAGTTTATCCAGTCTTGATGGAACTAATGGTTTTAGACTGGATGGGGCGGCGTATGATCATTCGGGCAGATCAGTGAGTAGTGCAGGAGACATCAACGACGACGGTTTTGATGATTTGATTGTGGGTGCTCCCAATGCTGACCTGAACGGCGATTTAATCGCCGGTTCCAGCTACGTGGTGTTTGGCAAGGCTTCCGGTTTTGCTGCTACGCTGGATTTGTCCAGCCTGGATGGCAACAACGGTTTTCGCCTCGATGGTGAGGCGTCGGGTGATCATTCGAGCAACTCAGTCAGTAATGCAGGGGATGTCAACGGCGACGGTTTTGATGATGTGATTATCGGCGCTCCCAATGCTGACCCGAACGGCTTTGATTCTGGCTCCAGTTATGTGGTGTTTGGGCGCGCTTCGGATTTTGATGCTGCACTGAATCTGTCCAGCCTGGATGGCAGCAACGGCTTTCGCTTAGATGGAGTGGCAGAATTTGATACTCTGGGTTGGTCAGTTAGCAGCGCCGGCGATGTCAATAATGATGGCTTTGATGATTTGCTTATCGGTTCTCCTCATGCTGACCCGAATGGTGAATTCTCCGGCTCCAGCTACGTGGTGTTTGGCAGAAGCAGCTTTACTGATGATGGTGTGATACGGGGTACGCCCGGCGATGATGTCCTCACGGGCACCCCAGAAGCGGAACGCTTCGAGGCAGGTGACGGCAATGATCGAATGATCGGCCGCGGCGGGGCGGATGAGTTTCTGGGTGAAGCAGGTGATGACTATATCCGGGTATCCGATCTTGATTTCCGTTTAGTTGATGGCGGCATCGGCAACGATATACTGGCTTTGGGCGGCAGCAATCTGAATCTGAATCTGACCGATATGAGCGGCAAGATCAGCGGCATCGAAACCATTCGCCTGTTTGGCACCGGAGACAATACCTTGACGTTAACGGCAGCGGATGTGCTGAATCTATCGGATACTACTAATACCTTGAGAGTCAATGGTAATGCCGGCGATCGCATCGTCGGATTAAGCCATGGCTGGGGAGATGGGGGTATTCATGGTGATTTTCATACCTTCTTTAATGATGCGGCAGTGCTGCTGGTGGGTGTGAATGTGACGACGGATTTTGCTTAAAAAAACTGTCATTTCGAGCGCAGCCGAGAAAGCTGTGTTGCTGTTCCCAAAGATTCCTCACTGCGTTCGGAATGACAAATGTAGGTTATTGAAGCCCATCCCTATCCATTACAAAGCCGCTCAGATTGTCAGTAGGATTTTTCCGGCGTAGTATCCACTTAGTTATTGATAACGCAATAAGGTTTTCTTTCAAGTAAGTATTTTTGATAAATCTCTTTGAAGGAGTTCTTGATATGGCTACCACAGTAATTAATTTATCCAGTCTCGATGGCAGTAACGGTTTTCGCCTCGATGGCGTAGCGGCGAGTGATTTTTCGGGCCAATCGGTCAGCAATGCAGGAGATGTTAATGGAGACGGTTTTGATGATGTCATTGTCGGTGCCTTTGGAGCTGATCCGAATGGCGATAGATCTGGTTCCAGTTACGTGGTATTTGGCAAGGCTTCCGGTTTTTCTGCCACCATTGATTTATT
This sequence comes from Nitrosomonas sp. Nm166, assembly GCF_900112825.1. Taxonomy (GTDB): domain Bacteria; phylum Pseudomonadota; class Gammaproteobacteria; order Burkholderiales; family Nitrosomonadaceae; genus Nitrosomonas. Next base: position 4,556 of record NZ_FONE01000063.1, read on the forward strand.
CAGCCTCGATGGCAACAACGGCTTCCGCCTCGATGGTGAGGCGGCGGGTGATCATTCAGGCTATTCGGTTAGCAATGCCGGGGATATCAACGGCGACGGTTTTGATGATGTCATTGTCGGTGCTTTTGGAGCTGATCAGATCGGTATTGACTACGGCTCCAGCTACGTGGTGTTTGGCAAGGCTTCCGGTTTTGATGCCACGCAGGATTTATCCGGCTTGGATGGCAGCAATGGTTTTCGCCTGGATGGAGCGTCGGAGTATGATTCTTCGGGTTTTTCAGTCAGTAGTGCGGGGGACGTCAACGGCGACGGCTTTGCTGACCTAATTATCGGTGCTCGCTTTGCTGACCCAAACGGTAGTGTCTCCGGCTCCAGTTATGTAGTGTTTGGTAAGGCTTCCGGCTTTGATGCTACGCTGGATTTATCCAGCCTCGATGGCAGCAATGGTTTTCGCCTGGATGGGGTAGCGCAGTATGATGGATCGGGTTTTTCAGTCAGCAGCGCAGGGGATGTCAATGGCGACGGTTTTGATGATTTAATTGTCGGTGCCCTCGGGGCTGACCCGAACGGTTCTGGCTCCGGTTCCAGTTACGTGGTATTTGGTAAGAACTCTGGTTTTGATGCCACCATTGATTTATCCAGCCTCGATGGCAACAATGGTTTTCGCCTCGATGGGGAGGCGGCGTATGATTATTTGGGTCAGTCGGTTAGTAATGCCGGGGACGTCAACGGTGATGGATTTGATGATGTGATTGTCGGTGCTTCCGACGCTGATCCGAACGGCGACAGCTCCGGCTCCAGCTATGTGGTGTTTGGCAAGGCATCCGGCTTTTCTGCTGATATGGATTTATCCAGCCTTGACGGCAACAACGGTTTTCGTCTGGATGGCATGGCGGCGTATGATGAATCAGGCGGATCGGTCAGTAGCGCGGGGGACGTCAATAGCGATGGTTTTGATGATTTGATTGTCGGTGCTTCCTTAGCTAGCAACGCGAACGGCAATTTTTCCGGTTCCAGTTACGTAGTGTTTGGTAAGAACACAGGTTTTGGTGCCACCATTGATTTATCCAATCTCGACAGCAATAGCGGTTTCCGCCTGGATGGGGAGGTGGCGGGTGATTTATCGGGCACTTCGGTCAGCAGTGCAGGAGACGTCAACGGCGATGGTTTTGATGATTTAATTGTTGGCGCCTCTAGAGCTGATCCGAACGGAAATTATTCTGGTTCCAGTTACGTGGTGTTTGGCCGTAGCGACTTTGGCGGTGGTAATGTCATACAGGGCACTCCTGGAGATGACATTCTCAAGGGCACTTCGGCGGCAGACATCTTTGAGGCTGGTGATGGCAACGATACCATGCTCGGCCGTGGCGGGGCGGATGAGTTTCTGGGGGAAGCGGGCAATGACTATATCCGGGTACCCGACCTAAATTTCGAATCAGTGGATGGCGGCATCGGCAACGATGTCCTGGCTTTGGGCGGCAGCGATTTGAATCTTAATCTGACCGATATGAGCGGCAAGATCAGGGACATAGAAACCATCAATTTGTTTGGTACCGGTGACAACACCTTGACGTTAACCGCAGCGGATGTGCTGAACCTATCGGATACCACTGATACCTTGAGAGTCAACGGCAATGAGGGCGATCGCATTGTTGGATTAAGCCATGGCTGGGGAGATGGTGGTGTTCATGGTGATTTTCATACTTACTTCAATGATGCGGCAGTGCTGCTGGTGGGTGTGAATGTGATGACGGATTTTGTTTAAAGAACTGTCATTTCGAGCGTAGCCGAGAAATCGTGTTGTTGACTCCACAGATTCCTCACTGCGTTCGGAATGACAAATGTAGGTTATTGAGGCTTCGTCCCTATCCATCACAAAACCGCTCAGGTTGTTAGTAGGATTTTTCCTAGGTAGTATTTATCTCGCTATATTTAAATAATGCAATAAGGTTTTCTTTCAATTGAGTTTTTTGATAAATCTTTTTTTGAAGGAGTTCTTGATATGGCTACAACAGTTTTTAATTTATCCAGTCTCAATGGCACTAACGGTTTTCGCCTGGATGGGACAGAAACAATTGATTTTGCAGGATATTCAGTTAGCAGTGCCGGAGATTTCAATGGCGACGGTTTTGATGATGTGATTGTCGGTGCCTTTGGAGCTGAGCCGAACGGCTATGACTCTGGTTCCAGTTATGTAGTATTTGGCAAGGCTGCCGGTTTTAATGCCACGCTGGATTTAGCCAGCCTCGATGGTAACAGCGGTTTTCGCCTGGATGGGGTGGCGCGGTATGATTCTTCGGGTTTTTCAGTCAGTAGTGCAGGAGACGTCAACAGTGATGGCTTTGATGATGTGATTATCGGTGCTCCCGGTGCTGACCCGAACGGCGAAAACTCTGGCTCCAGCTACGTTATGTTTGGTAAAGCTTCCGGTTTTGACGCTGAAATGAACTTGTCCAGCCTCGATGGCAGCAACGGTTTCCGCTTGGATGGCGTTGGAGGAGGATATGACAACTCAGGCAGCTCGGTCAGCAGTGCAGGAGACGTCAACGGCGACGGCTTTGCTGATTTAATTATTGGTGCTGATGGAGCTGATCCGAACGGTGATTTCTCTGGTTCCAGTTATGTGGTGTTTGGCAAAGCTTCCGGTTTTGATGCCACGCTGGATTTATCTAATCTTGATGGCAGCAACGGTTTTCGCCTGGATGGGGAAGCGCCTTATAGTTTCTCGGGCGATTCAGTGAGCAATGCAGGAGATGTCAACGGCGACGGTTTTGATGATGTGATTATCGGTACTAGAGAGGCTGGCGCGTTCGGTATTAGAATTGGTACCAGTTATGTAGTATTTGGTAAAGCTTCCGGTTTTGATGCCACGCTGAACTTATCCAGCCTTGATGGTAGCAATGGTTTTCGCCTAGATGGGGCGGCGTATGATGAGTTTGGCGTTTCAGTCAGCAATGCAGGTGACGTTAATGGTGATGGATTTGATGATTTGATTGCCGGTGCCCCTGGCGCTGGTCCAAACGGCTATAGCGCTGGTTCCAGTTACGTGATATTTGGCAAAGCTTCTGGTTTTGATGCCGCGCTAGACATATCTAATCTTGATGGCAGCAATGGTTTTCGCCTGGATGGGGTGTCAGAGTTTGACAGAAGATTGGGTTTTTCGGTCAGCAATGCAGGAGACGTCAACGGCGACGGCTTTGATGATGTAATTATGGGCGCCATTGGAGCTATCCCGAACGGCGATTATTCTGGCTCCAGTTATATAGTGTTTGGCAAGGCTTCCGGTTTTGCTCCCACCATTGATTTATCCGATTTAGATAGCAATAGTGGTTTCCGTCTGGATGGCGAGGGGGTGGATAATTTTTCAGGCCGTTCAGTCAGTAGTGCAGGAGATGTCAACAGCGATGGTTTTGATGATGTGATTATCGGTGCTCCTGGTGCTGACCCGAACGGCGGGGGCTCTGGCTCCAGCTACGTAGTATTTGGCAGAAGCAGCTTTACTGATGAGGGTGTAATACGAGGCACTCCCGGAGACGATGTCCTCACTGGCACATCAGAAGCGGAACGCTTTGAGGCGGGGGATGGTAATGATCGAATGATTGGCCGCGGCGGGGCGGATGTGTTTCTGGGTGAAGCGGGCAATGACTATATCCGGATATCCGACCTGAACTTTGAGTCTGTGGATGGCGGCATCGGCAACGATATACTGGCTTTGGGCGGTAGCGGCTTGAATCTGAATCTGACCGATATGGCTGGCAAGATCAGCGGCATCGAAACCATTCGCCTGTTTGGCACGGGGGACAACACCTTGACGTTAACCGCAGCGGATGTGCTCAATCTGTCGGATACCACTAATACCTTGATAGTCAATGGCAATGAAGGTGACCGCATCGTTGGATTAAGCCATGGCTGGGGAGATGGGGGTATTCATGGTGACTTCCATACTTACTTCAATGATGCGGCAGTGCTGCTGGTTGGTGTGAATGTAGCGACGGATTTTGCTTAAAAGAATTGTCATTTCGAGCGCAGCCGAGAAATCTGTTTTGTTGATTCCAAAGATTCCTCACTGCGTTCGGAATGACAAATGTAGGTTATTGATGCCTCATCCCTATCCATCACAAAACCGCTCAGGTTGTCAAGAAGATTTTTCCCGCGTAGCATCTACACATTATCGTACAAACAATGCAGTAGATACTTCTTTTCAAGTAAGTCTTTTTGATAAATCTCTTTGAAGGAGTTCTTGATATGGCTACAACAGTGATTAATTTATCCAGTCTCGATGGCACTAACGGTTTTCGCTTGGATGGGGTGGCGGCGTATGATCGGTCGGGCTACTCAGTCAGTAATGCAGGGGACGTGAACGGCGATGGTTTTGACGATGTGATTGTCGGTGCGTACGGTGCTAGGCCAAACGACCCTGGCTCTGGCTCCAGTTACGTTGTGTTTGGCAAGGCTTCCGGTTTTGATGCTGCATTGAATCTATCCAGCCTAGACGGCAGTAATGGGTTCCGCCTGGATGGGACGGCATTGTTTGATTCTTCGGGTTTTTCAGTCAGTAGTGCTGGCGATGTCAATAATGATGGTTTTGACGATGTGATTATCGGTGCTCCCGGTGCTGATCCGAACGGCAATGAGTCCGGATCCAGCTATGTGGTGTTTGGTAAAGCCTCCGGTTTTGATGCTGCACTGAATCTGTCCAGCCTAGACGGCAGCAATGGCTTCCGCTTAGATGGTGCGGCAGCGGATGATGATTCAGGCCGTTCGATTAGCAGCGCTGGAGATGTCAATGGCGATGGTTTTGACGATGTGATTATCGGTGCCTATGGGACTGACCCGAACGGCGACAGATCTGGCTCAAGTTATGTAGTGTTTGGCAAAGCTTCCGGTTTTAGTGCCACGCTGGACTTATCCAGTCTCGATGGCAGCAACGGCTTCCGCTTGGATGGAGCTGTGGCATCTCACCAGTTGGGCCAATCGGTCAGCAGTGCGGGAGACGTCAATGGTGATGGGCTTGACGATCTGATTGTCGGTGGAGCCAATGGAACTGACCCGATGGGTAGCGCCGTGGTATTTGGTAAGTCCTCAGGTTTTGCTTCCACCTTGGACGTATCCAGTCTCGATGGGAGCAATGGTTTCCGTTTGCCGGGAGGCGGGGGAGGTGATTTTTATGGTTTTTCAGTCAGTAACGCTGGGGACGTCAATGGTGATGGGTTTGACGATCTAATTATCAGCGGTAGGGATAGTGTCGTGTACTCGTTTCCGCGCGGCTTCAGTTATGTGATATTTGGCAAGGCCTCAGGTTTCAGTGCCACGTTCGATTTATCCAGCCTGGACGGCAGTAACGGCTTTCGCCTGAATGGAGCGGCGGCAGGTGATAATTTAGGTTTTTCGATCAGTAATGCAGGGGACGTGAATGGCGATGGTTTTGATGATGTAATTATTGGCGCCATTGGAGCTGACTCGAATGGTTCATCCTCCGGATCCAGTTATGTAGTGTTTGGCAAGGCTACCGGTTTCAGTGCTGCAATTGACTTATCTAATCTCGACACTAATAGTGGTTTCCGCCTGGATGGGGCGAAATTTGATTCTTCGGGTTTTTCAGTTAGCGGTGCAGGAGACGTCAACAGTGATGGCTTTGATGATTTGATTATCGGTGCTCCTGGTGCTGGCCCGAATGGCGGCGAATCTGGTTCTAGCTACGTGGTATTTGGCAGAAACAGCTTTACTGACAATGGTGTGATACGCGGCACGCCCGGGGATGATGTTCTCACCGGCACCTCGGCAGCGGAACGCTTTGAGGCGGGGGATGGCAATGATCGCATGATCGGCCGCGGCGGGGCGGATGAGTTTCTGGGTGAAGCAGGCAATGATTATATCCGGGTATCCGACCTTGACTTTGAATCAGTGGATGGCGGCATCGGCAACGATACGCTGGCTTTGGGTGGCAGCGGTTTGAATCTTAATCTGACTGATATGAGCGGCAAGATCAGCGGCATCGAAACCATTCGCTTGTTTGGCACCGGTGACAATACCTTGACGTTAACCGCAGCGGATGTGCTCAATCTGTCGGATACCAGCAATACCTTGAGAGTCAATGGCAATGCCGGCGATCGCATCGTTGGATTAAGCCATGGCTGGGG
>NZ_FONE01000007.1 GCF_900112825.1 Nitrosomonas sp. Nm166
CGGCACTCGCGTTCGTGCGGACAAAGCTTACTGCAGCCAAAAGCATCATGATGCCTTGAAGTCACGCGGCATAAAAAACGGCATCCAGGATAAAGCGGTCAAGAACAAACCACTAACGCAACGACAATTACAACGCAATAGCCTGATTGCCAAAGTTCGCTACGTGGTAGAACGAACCTTCGGCAGCCAGACACGATGGTTCGGATCCAAGGTACTGCGTTATCGCGGTAACGCCAAAGCACATGCTTGGCATATTTTACAAGCCATAGCCTACAACCTGAAAAGATTGCCAAAATTGTATGTCGACAAGCAGATACAGGCACAATCATGGGAATAATCCGCCCATCTAATCCGATAATGATCGGTTTGAAGCGATTATCCCTGGAATTTTTGCGAAAAGCTTACAAAAAGTACTTCATTGCTCACAAAAAAATCTGAACTGAATACGCTTCAGGTAAAGTTATGTTTTTGCAAAGGTCTCAACTTATTCTAATGGCTTCCATTAGAAAATTCCTCTAATGGAAAATTTGGGGTTAATTCTTTTAATTAATAATGAGAATGAAAATCATTTGCAATAAAGCAGATTATCAAGTAATATATCAATCACAAGTTTCTCCCTGAAAAACTTGTGTCCTTTGCCCGGATTGCATTCTTCCTCTTTTTGCTTTCCGGGTGATTTTTGTAGCTCCTATTGTTTCTTTTTTCCTTTGACCCAGTGTGTCGGTATTCACTCAGACTCACTGGGTTTTTTTATTGTCAATCAAGGTTCGTTTTTCATTTCACCTTTAGCGCACTGGATTTTTATTAGTGATAACTTTATATCCGTGCACCTATGTCAGTTGCGCATAACACAAAAAGGAAATTTAAAAAAATGAGCGAAGACTTCAAATGGACAGATGATTCAGTATGTATTTCTAGAGTGAATGCTACTGCTGTGTATATCAATTCCATTAATAACATTGTTATTAGACAAGAAGGGATTATGGAAACGAGGATCAGGTAATTGTAATTCCTCCAGATCACGTACAGACATTAATCAATAAATTGCAGGAAGTTATGCAAGAACTAGCAGTGTCCTATGAAGAATAGGTAACAAAAATGCGCGAATACGGAATTGTCTCACCTTAATTTTGGGTAGGTGAAACCGGCAAGAAAATGAGAGGTGATACGGAAGCACAGAAGTGGTTTTTTGCGAATATCACGAGCCTTCCGAGACGGTTTTCGTTACTAAATGGCGATATACCAGATCGGCGAATCATTGAAACTTGGTGATAACCGTATTGCAGGTCTTAAAAAAGAGCTGCAAAAGATGCCATAAACAACTATGAAACATAGGCTTATATAAAATATAGCCAGCAATTTGCCTTGAAATGGAGGTGAAAAACACAAGCCCCTCGGAAGCCCCTTCGAAGCCAAGAACAGGAACAGGACTACGGTACTCCGCCAGCAAAAAAATCCGAAGAACCGATTACCCGAGAAACTTGGAACGCATACTGAGAAGCCAATTTCATTCGATACGGTGCTGAACCGGTTAGAGACGCAACGGTTACCGGGCAATTGCTGATGTGATTTTAAGGATTGACGACGGTCGCCCTGGCCCGGAAGAAGCTTGGCCATGATTTCGAAGGATGAATCCGGATCGGTTGTCTGGGCCGAGGAAATGGCCGAAGCATTTGGGGTTGCGTACAAGCTGATCGAGGCAGGGGACACGGTTCAGGCACGGATGGCATTTATCGAGGCATACAAGGATCGTTGCGCGAAATCACGTGATGCGGGTGCGCCGGTGCAGTGGTCGCCATCGCTTGGCCATGATCCTCATGGTCGTGAGCATGTGATCATGGAAGCGGTTGAAAAGGGCAGATTGACCGCAAAGCATGTGTCTGGGTTGCTCCCTATAGGGAAGGTTCGGCATCAAGTGAAAAACTGCTGCAGCTTTGCAATGCCGAGGCTGGATTGGCCAAGTTATCGCTTGTTATTCCAGAAAAAAACAACAAGCAAATTGCATAGTGGCATAGGCAGAACAGGAAGCTTCTCTATGTGTTTATCTTGGATTCTCTGTTCATTATTTGGCGGGTATGTGGTATCACTTTGCCATCATCGGCAAGGCGATGTAGTAGCGCTCGTAAATATTTGAGTCAGGATTGATGGAGTGAAAGAACAATACCGCGCACCGGCAGTTAAGGAAGTCGCTGACTTCATTGAGTCGTGTATTACCAGGGAATATAAATTTCGGTGCATTCAGAACTGGCGCGAAACATTCGGCGACTTACTTGCAGATCAAATCAGAATGAGCTGAGGGCAAGGAAAAGAGCAGATATGAAGTTTGATTAAAACTAAGAAAGAATTAAGGAAGGGAGGAAAAATTACTGGGGAATATTATTTCATTTATTAATAAGTTAATTAAAAAGGTATTGATATGACAAAACGCATTTTGATTATTTCATTAGTAATTTCTTTGTTGCTATTCGTGTTTTTTATAGTTACTGGCGATGGAGTAGTGCTGGCTCCTTTATTGTTGGGCCTTTTAGTTTCTTTTACCTGTGCAATGTTGCTGTTAACGGAAAAGTAAACTTAATAAAGTATCTGAGCAAATGATAATCTTCGCCCAAGACAGCAGCATTATTTTCCAATGTGATTATTGCAGCAGCATGGCGATTGTGGATGAAGCAAAGGATAGAAGGCAGTTTATGATCATTTTTAATCGTTTTAAGCGTGATCATGACTGGCGGTATGGAATGGCTTATCAGGATAAACAGAAATTGATTGAAACGCGGATGCAGGCTGAGGAAGTGATTGAGCAATGGAGGAAACGATGATAACGCGTCCAAAGATACCCAAATTCTCAACGCTGATTGTTTCCGAACGTCAGAAAGAAATTCTTGCGACCAAGATCATGAATTTGCCTGTTGATGAGGAAAATCCCATTCAAGTAGTGATAAGCGAACAGGTTAAGCAACGTGGTCTCGACCAGAATGCTTACTACTGGAAGCGAATGACTGAAATATCAGAGCAGGCTTTTAGCAACGGTCGGCAATACAACGCTGATATCTGGCACGAGTACTGCAAACGTCACATTATGCCCGATCAGGTCGAGACTAAAAACGGTGAGATGGTTAGTAAGTGGATCGAAATGCCGGATGGCACAACCGTGGTTATCTCAACAACTCAGCTGAGCAAAAAGCAATTTGCATCGTATACGGAAATGTGTGAAGCGTTCGGAGCGAGTTTGGGTGTCATATTTTCGGCTAATCCTGGATTTGAGGATAGATGAGCCGCATAATGCTATGAGCATGTTGCAGGTAAAGCTGATTTTTTGATGATTAGCTGCGGAGGTGTTGGGGAAATGAATGAAATCCAATTCGTAGTGCCTGGGCAACCTGTGGGAAAGGGCAGAGCAAAAGCAGCGCGCCGAGGAAAGTTCATAACCATGTATACTCATCGCACATGAAATTTCGGCACTCAGGCGCTACCAATGATTTGGGAATTATCAGTTAATAGTGTGCGTAATTCTGCCTTGTAATGATCCGATGTTGTGAAAAAAGCTTCGCAAGTGCTTTTGAAAAGTGAAAAAGTTTCATAGTAGCGACCATACAGAATTTTTTTCTTGAAAAACTTCCAATAACGTTCAATCAAGTTCAGATTGGGTGCGTATGGCGGCAAAAATACGAGTTTTATTTTTGAGTCGGTGAGATAGTCACTGATCAGTTGGGATCGATAATAACGTGCATTGTCACAAATAATGTAAATACATGCTGCTGGATGATGTGCCTCGATTTGCTGAAGCAGTTGGATAGTCGATGGTGCATTGATGGTGTCATCAGAGCGCACAATGGCTTGCAGACTAACCGTATTAATCGCGCCATTAATATTCAAGCGCTGCCGACCGGTATTACTCCGAATTTCATGATCCTGACCGCGTTTGATCCATCCGTAACCAGCTACCGGATTATGATGGGGATGAGTGGCATCCATGAAATAAATGGGGTCTTCAGGTGCTTTGCTTGCCTTGAGTGCTTCATGGCATTCCACAAAGGCGCGTTGTTTTTTGGCATCAGCCTTACCCGGCACCAGCTTTGGCTTTTTATAGACATAGCCCATTCGGCATAATAATTGGGTTATGCCGCTTTCGCTGCAGGAGACACCCCAGGCTTGTTCAACATAATGCGCGATTTCTTTGCCAGTCAAATACAGATTTTTATGTAAATGCTGATCCAATGCTTGCCTCTGTAGCTCATTCAGAAAAGACTCGCTACCGCCAACCTCAAACTTCTGTAGCGCAGACAAACCTCCCTTGCGATAACGCTTATAGTGATTACGCACGGTTTCCCGATCAAGCATGAGAGCTTCAGCCACTTGAGTAACCGACCAACCTTTTCCTAACAGGTAGACGGTTTTTAGCCGGTCAGCATAACGCTTGTCTAAAGTTTGACGGTGCGCCACTTCTAAATCGGCAATTTCTTGTGCAGTGAGCTGGTCATGGGATGACATATCAGAATTCTATTATATTCATAACCATGCCGCACTGACTTAAACCAGTTTTTGATTCACGAGAAGTATATAAATATCAGGAGATTTATGAATGGATGGGCTTATATTGAAAGTCATTACTTGGGCGGAAGACTCAAATATGCTGAGAGGATCAGATTTAAAAACTGAAGTTTTAAAGTTAACAGCAGAATACGGAGAGCTCATAAGCTGCTTAAATCAAAATGGAGACTGCCGCGATGGTATAGGCAAGTGCGTAATTCAAATGGTAATAATCTGCCGAATGCGAAATATTAATCTGAATGACTGTGTTATCAACGCTGAAGCGATAACTGATAAGCGAATAGTTAACCGTAGGTTCGTGATGATGACGGCAACTCAATACCTGGGAGGACTGAATAGAAATATATTAATGCGTGAAGATATTAAAGCCAACATGGGTTATTTGTTTATTTATTTGGCTGCCTTAGCCAGGGTTTTTAATTATTCCGTGCTTGATTGCCTTGAAGTAGCTTATAACAATTTATTAGAAAAGAAAGGGATCATGTTTGATGGTTCTTTTATTGAAGAAACAGATGAGAAATATCAAACTGCAGTGTCGATCCTGAAATCAAAGAAGACTGATGATTAGCAAGCTATTCAGAGCCGAAGGTATGCAAGAAAACCCAGGGGTAAGGCCTAGGCTATAGAAAGGCTATGTCACATTCAAATTCGAGCTACCATTCTCAGTTTCAATCCTCGCCCGGCAGTATGGCCGGGCGCTACGATTTAACAGATGCGGCATGGGTAAAAACTAATATGTTTCAATCCTCGCCCGGCAGTATGGCCGGGCGCTACTGTCGTTATTCCTTGTATTGCTGATTGTAGAGAGGTTTCAATCCTCGCCCGGCAGTATGGCCGGGCGCTACGAGATATCAAAGGATTTGCAGAAGTGACCAATAAGTTTCAATCCTCGCCCGGCAGTATGGCCGGGCGCTACTTGTGTCTGTTACCGGGTTTCCCAGATTACTGTTGTTTCAATCCTCGCCCGGCAGTATGGCCGGGCGCTACCGTTCAAAATTGATATCCTGCCATTTCATTGAACAGTTTCAATCCTCGCCCGGCAGTATGGCCGGGCGCTACGCGACAGGTTCTTCTAATCCGCAATGCGTGAATCTGTTTCAATCCTCGCCCGGCAGTATGGCCGGGCGCTACATTATTTTTATCAATTTTTAACCCCGCGAATTTGAGTTTCAATCCTCGCCCGGCAGTATGGCCGGGCGCTACTCTAGTCATTATCTGGCCTCCGCTTGGTATACAGGTTTCAATCCTCGCCCGGCAGTATGGCCGGGCGCTACTCTGCCATTGCCTTTGACTGTCGCGCTTATACAAGTTTCAATCCTCGCCCGGCAGTATGGCCGGGCGCTACACCAGCCTCGATACCATTACCAGCCTCGATACCATGTTTCAATCCTCGCCCGGCAGTATGGCCGGGCGCTACATTAATCTGAACGCTGATATATTGTTTGACATTAGTTTCAATCCTCGCCCGGCAGTATGGCCGGGCGCTACAAACTAAAAATGGACGTTCAATTCGTATATTACAGTTTCAATCCTCGCCCGGCAGTATGGCCGGGCGCTACCTAAAATAATTGCTTCAATTTCTAAATTTACTGTAGTTTCAATCCTCGCCCGGCAGTATGGCCGGGCGCTACTTGTAACAGAGCAAGCTAAATTCGTCTTCTTTGCTGTTTCAATCCTCGCCCGGCAGTATGGCCGGGCGCTACAAGTATGCCGATTTGAACCGTACTCAGGATAATCTGTTTCAATCCTCGCCCGGCAGTATGGCCGGGCGCTACATTTTAAAAATCTCCTATACACAAACAAACTCAAGTTTCAATCCTCGCCCGGCAGTATGGCCGGGCGCTACCTACCACATGCCCTTGCTCATCAAGCTTTAATTTCAGTTTCAATCCTCGCCCGGCAGTATGGCCGGGCGCTACTAACAGCAGGGTTAACTGGATTCGTGAGCACTGTAGTTTCAATCCTCGCCCGGCAGTATGGCCGGGCGCTACCTACCCCTAATTCACGAAAACTACGTGTAACTGGGTTTCAATCCTCGCCCGGCAGTATGGCCGGGCGCTACTTCCTGCTCATTCCACATTACCGTTGCATTGGAAAGTTTCAATCCTCGCCCGGCAGTATGGCCGGGCGCTACTCTTGATGGTTTTTGGCAACCACTGCAGATTGATGTTTCAATCCTCGCCCGGCAGTATGGCCGGGCGCTACTCGGAAGTGGTTCTCATTTTGCGCTCGCAGCAATGGTTTCAATCCTCGCCCGGCAGTATGGCCGGGCGCTACCCCAAAAGCGCTTTTTCCTGATAGCGTTTCCGGGGTTTCAATCCTCGCCCGGCAGTATGGCCGGGCGCTACATTACAGCCATTCTTTGATGGCCGCCCAACAAGTGTTTCAATCCTCGCCCGGCAGTATGGCCGGGCGCTACAAGCCGATGAAGTTTGGCAGCTAATGAAAAACGAGTTTCAATCCTCGCCCGGCAGTATGGCCGGGCGCTACCCTTGCTATGGCTGCTGCGCTCTTACCACTTCCGTGTTTCAATCCTCGCCCGGCAGTATGGCCGGGCGCTACACCTTATATGATATTTTTTTCTTATTTGAGTATTGTTTCAATCCTCGCCCGGCAGTATGGCCGGGCGCTACTTCGGCTGATGATTCTATGATGCTTACCGATCCCGTGTTTCAATCCTCGCCCGGCAGTATGGCCGGGCGCTACATAAAATAACTGATGAATACAATGCTCAATTATCGTTTCAATCCTCGCCCGGCAGTATGGCCGGGCGCTACACCAGCACAACATCTACTGTAAAGGCGATTGTTGAAGTTTCAATCCTCGCCCGGCAGTATGGCCGGGCGCTACGCCATTCGTCAACCTCAACAAAACAACGCTCACCGGTTTCAATCCTCGCCCGGCAGTATGGCCGGGCGCTACAGTACAGCTGCAACTTGATCATACAACAAAGAAATTTTTTGTAAATGCGCGGACTGATGATTATGGAGGCAACTTTGTGATGGGATTATGAACATGATCAATGAAATATTCTATATATTCAACTTGTTATAAACTCCGCGAACTGACCGGGATTTTGTGGTTGCTTGTGATTCGCGCATTTAAGCAATCAGTGATCCATCAAAATCGATGGCTTTGAATTTTCCGTACTCCTTGACGTGCAAATCGACTGGCTCCGTCAAACGATACAGCCGGAGATTGTCTTCTTTCTCGTCAATTTCTGCCAGCAATCTGCGCTCCAGTTCTTCGTATTGCATCAGACTGACTTTGCACTCAAACACCGACTTCTGAACGCGTTGCCCGATTCCTTCGCATATTTTGGCAATGCGCCGCAATCTTTTGCGGCCTTCCTTGGTTTCTGTTGAAACATCATACGTCACAATAATCAACATAATTATTTCACCAGAAAAGGGATGTATCCGTCCATATCCCCTCGGATAGCGCGCGCCATGAAACGCGCTTGGAGCTGTGGCAATAATCCGAACGGTACTTTAGCATTCAGTAAAGGATGCGTGATTTCTTCCTGTTTTCGCTCCTGATAGGCTGTCACGACGATTTTTCGCGCGTTATTCTCCAGATACACCGCGCCGCCTTCACGTATCTGCAAATTGCGCTCGGTGATTTGACCGCGATTGATCAGTGTTAATGCAAGGCGGTCTGCCAGCATGGAACGAAATTCCTCCATCAAATCAAGTGCCAGCGCTGCTCTGCCGGGCCGCACCGTATGCAGAAAGCCCAACTGTGGGTCCAGACCGACACTTTCAAGCGCTGAGCGACAATCGTTCATCACCATGGAATAAAGAAATGATAACAAAGCATTAAATCGATCACGCGGCGGTCTGCGCGTCCGTCCATCCATCGTGAAATGCTCGCGGATATTGCGCCGTACCAAACTCGGCAATGATGAAAAATAGACTTTGGCAGCATCGCCTTCAACGCCGCGTACCACATCCAGGTCGGCAGCTACCGCCAGATTCCGTATGGAATTGGCCAATGCTTCGGCAGCGATACCGAGCATTTTCTGATCTTGCTCGTCAGTCGCTTCGCGAGCCCCGCGCAGCAGAACCCGGCGGCTATTACGTAACTTTCCGGCAATCACCGCTTTGGCTATCGCTAATGCGAACGGCTCCTCTGCCGCTTTGCGGTGCTGCGCCTGGCGCAACAAAATATTCCCACTTACCGCGCCTTCCAATCGTGCTTTAAACCGTCCATTAGTATCCAGCAATACCAAACTGATGCTGTCATCGGCGCAACGATGCATCAACGCCGGGGAAATCATGATATTGCCAAAGCAAACCACCGTGCCTAGATGGTGCAACGGCACCTGAAGTTTTTTCTGGCGTTCCACGTCTATGCGCAAAGTGCCATTTTCCAAGTGCGCATAGGCATTGGGAGTCATAATGTAGAGTGTGTTAAGGATTTGATACATGACACTGCTAATCCACGTTAAATAATTCGGTCAATATTTCGTGTTGGTGAGTTTTATCCGCCAATGCTTCCGGCTGACAAATCTCTTTCATCGAACATTCCTTGCAGCGCGCATCATTGACTGGTGGCGGTAATTGATCACTGATCAGCAAAGCGCGCACAGCTTGCACGGTTTCCTCAACCTGCTGACGCAACGAATCGGTTATAGCAACTTCACGGCGGCGACGGGAAGTGTGATGATAAATCGCGCCATGCGTCACCGGTTTGCTGGTCATTTCTTCCAGACAGATTGCCTGTGCGGCAAGTTGCAGATCGTCATTCAGCCATTTCTTGCGGGCACCATGTTTGTACTCCACCGGATATACGCCACCATCTAGCCAGAACTCAACCACATCGCATTTACCCACCAATCCCAGCCGATCCGACCATATCGGCAAAGCATATTCTGCACGCGCACCTTCTTTGGTAATCACCCATCCCGATTGATCGGCGCGTTCATGCTCGGCTGTACCGCGTGCCGTATGGATATTGTCTGAAAACTCGCTTTCCAGATAAATCAGACCGCAGCGGCGCGGGCAATAAGCATATTGATTTAGAGCCGAAACATTGATTGGATCGTCGTTACTCAAGCACTTAGCCTTGCAAAATAGTTATTTGATCAAATATGCCATCTAAGGTTGGTTGTATAACACTTTTCCCTCACGTACCGCCCGGCCAATCACATGGTTCGAAGAATTTTTCCAACGCTCGAATTCATCCCGGCTGTAGAGCAGAATATCCTTGGATATATTCAATCTCTTTAATGCGATATACAAGCGCGCTGCCTCCTTCCTGCGGCTGCGTTGCAGCGAGAACGGCTTGGTTTCAACGATGAGCAAATCAACGTCGGAGTCAGGCCGTGAATCACCGCGCGCCCGCGAGCCGAAGAGGATAATTGTCTCCGGGGAAACTTCACGGACGATAGTTTCCACCATCTGGTGCAACAGGATTTCTTCGTTAGAGGTATCGCTTTGAGTCATTTTGTTCCTCTTGCTATTAGTCGTGCTTTTTATGCAATTTAACACCTTTCGGTAGGTTTTCATTCGTCCATTCGCAAGTCACCTGATAATCGGCAAATGATTCAGGGAAACCCTTGATTTTCGCTTCTTCCGTTAATTCTACCTTGATGCCTTCAAAAAGCTTATGTGCATGGGCACAGCCCAAGCGAGCTTCGCGTTTGTTTTGTTCCCCATTATTCTCATGTTGTGTGCCGATATGTTCAAAGTCAAAAAGACCGCGCACTACCATTTCACCACGTGCTGCTGAACGATCATGTTCGAACATCTGTAACAAAGCTTCGAATAGCACATCAAGATCTGTTTGCGTAAAACCAGTACGTTCAGCAAAAGCGGGAGAAACATAGCCTTTTGCGACATAAAGCGCATACGGAACAATATGCTTATTGCCCATTGTACGCTCCTTCGCTTTATCTTCTTCCTTGGTCACAGCGCAACGAGTAATGGTAATTTCGAGCGGAGTAATCGGATGAAAAGATTGGCCGAAGGTGAACTGGATCGGCCCGCGCACCTGCCCCCACGCTGAGCCTTTCATGATGTCGTTACCGGTAGAAAGCACCCCACCAAAAGTACGGACATCATAAAACTCCCGGCATAACCATCTCATCGCCGCCTCTGCCTGTTTGTCTTTATCCTTTTCCTTCGCCTTGGCCGCTTCGATTCCTTTCTTTTGCTCTGTCTCGATCACCGTACCTTGCTTGATGAGAATATTGAAACCGTTGGTCTTAGCATCGGCATCGCTTGCAGTACGCACGGGCGGAAATTGTTCAACAAAATTTCTAACTTTGCGCTTCAGGCATACGTCTGAGACAATTCCACGATTCGTGTTCGGGTCGAGCCGCGGCATATTACCTGCATCGGGATCGCCATTCGGGTTGCCGTTGGTCACTTCAAACAGCATCAAAAAATCGTGGCGGTTGGTCAAAGGGGTATCGCTCATGTTTGTCTCCTATGTTGGGTTGGTTGTTTGCACGTCATCGGCAAGTTCTAATTCAGCATCCATTTCTTCCGGTTTCAATTCACCCGAATTTTTCTTCCTTCGATACTCGTCAATGGCGGCTCTCCGTGCCGCCATTTGCTGGTAGAAACCGAGCGCGAAACGTCCTTGCTCTTGCAGGCTGAACGTGCGAGGAAACTGTGGCGGTAGGTTAGGTGCAGGCTGTGGAAAGAGCGCCGCAATATCGCCGATCCTTCGCTTGATCGCCTCTGCGGCCCGTTTGCCGGAATCGCCATTCCGAGAAATTTTTCTCAAGTGGTGCTGATGAAGCCGCCAGAGGATGCCGAATGCACTGTTCGGCGCAGAAGATGCCGAGCCGTAATAACGCTCGACCACACCCGCGCCTTCGAGCTTGTAGTCGTGCGCCTGCATCTGAAGGTCGTCGAAGATTGCCAGCAGCCGCCCACAGTTGTAGGCGGGGTCGGATGTTTCAAAAACTGTTGGTTCTATCATGGGTTCCTCTTCCTTTATGTTGCGATTCAAGATTATTCTGAGCAGCGCCATGCGCGATTGTCCGGGCGGCGGGATCGGCGTATTAGAATCAGAGATTGCCCGTATGGTTTTGCCGGAAATGGGCGTTTCCAAGATACCCACGCCAAACCGGCAAAGGTCGGCATCCAAACGATTCAGTATCGGCCTGAGCAGCATTTGTGAAGGTGCGATGCCTTCAAGCGAAGCGCGATAAAGCTGGCCGAGTGTTTCCGCCTGCAAGTCCTTGGCTTCGCGCACGGTGGTGCAGGCCAGACGATATAGCGCCAATGGCGGCATTCCAATGTCTGCTTCGCCATTATCGGTTTTGGTTTTTTGCTTTCGGTTTGCCTGAGGAGTGGCATTTCCATAAGTAACAATATCAAGATCATCGAACCAGCTCCGCAGGTGTTCGCGCGCCGCTTCGAGAGTAGTTTGCATCCAGTGGCGCACAACTATGCGGCCTGCATTGCCGGAAAGAGTAACGCTGTAAAACTGATCGTGCCTGGCTTGCTCTCGATCAATACCAGTCCAAGGTGATTTTAGGAATACGGATACACTGGCCGGATCAGGGCGATTAAGCATTTTCGCAAAGAAACTAGATGCCTCCTTAGCTTCTCGTGCCCAGAAACAGACGCTTGTTTGTCCTATTCGGAGGTTGTGATCGTTTTGAGTAAGCAAGAACTTGAGTGCATTGCAATATGCAGAAACCGCTTTCATAGAAACCGGTGCGTTATGGCTTTGATCGAAACCGTAGGAAGCAAAAGCTGATTTATCAAAAGAGACGATTGCAGCACCAAACGACTGGGTATTAGGGATGCCCTGGATTTTGGGCGTATGAGTAGCGGCAATGGGTGCATTGCCATTGCCCGTAATTAGACAGATTCCCGGTCTTGCTTTAGTTTTGGCAGTCTCAATCTCTTTTTGATAAACCCTGCGCCAGTAAGGTCGAAGTGTGGCCTCATCGTCGAGAAGTAGGTGGCCATTAACTTGAAACGTAAAGTTGTCGGGGCCGATTTTTGTTTCATTGCCTGAGGCCGTTGTCAGCCACCAGTTTGGTTTCTCACCTGGTTTAGGCTCTTGGCTGACACCCCAGCGCAAAAATGGAGGAATACCTTGTGTGCGCTTGCGGAATTGCAGCATGGCGCTTAATGCGGGGAGCTGAGTGTCATCGAATGCCTGCTGAATTTGGCGCCAAAAGTCCTCATATTTTGCCGCGTTGTTTGTATCGCGATCTTCGCGCTTTTTATCGTTGTTCTTATCCTTTTCTGGGTTAGTATCAAGACCAAAAATACCAATCAGGTTATCTGCCAGAAATTCTGCAATACCGCCCGCATTTTTTGACTGACTGGTTTGTGGCGCAGAATATTCCTTACCACGATTCTTATCACCAGTACTTTCTTGTAAGCCTGAACCAATCAGATTACCTTCGTTATCCAGTGGAATAATCCATCGCACCGCTTTCGGTGCGAAGGCTAAATCTCCCAATAGCTTACGGGAGTGCGCGAAATCGTAAAGTAGCTTTAATAGCATTGCTATGCTCCAGTGACATAATTACGAGTCATACGGATACGTTGCGGGTGACAATCCAGTTTGGCGTCCTTGATATTCGCCTGGAAGAAAACTGCTTCAGGTTTGACCAGCAAACCTTCCCACTTGGGAACGGATTTTTTCTTCTGTGGTTTTTTCTGCTCTTCTTCGTTTAACCAGCGGAAGCCTTGTGTGCGCTGCTCGTGGTCAAAAACATCGTACAACATTAGCCCCAATTCTTCTTCAGGCCAAGCACTTTTCAAATTCTTGCCCAGTTCCGCTGCGCGCTGTTCGATCGTATTTATGACATCACGCTCCCAATCAAAATCGGCGGAAAATTCGCGGATACCCAGATAGGGGCGATGGAAGCACTTGCCGCCTTTTGCCCGCCGTTCGATTTCATCCCGATAAACATTAAGTTTATGGCCCCTCCTTTTGCCGATTTCACTTAGATGTACTTCGGCGGTGATGAGATATTCGACATCGGCCAGCGCAAGCATATTGCGCTGGGTGCCATCCTCAGCGCCACCGCCTGCGCGTATCGGAGAAACCTTATCCGGCGATTTCATCCATGTTTTTACGTTATCCAAGCTGATAACGCTGATGACTTCATTGCGCCGAAAGGAAAACCAGCGACCTCGCTGGATGATATGTATCGAGTCAATCAGGTAATAGATTTCCGGTTCCCAGAAAATCGCTTCTAGTGCACCGCGCGCGGCGGAAGGTGTCATAACGGGATAGCTCACGCGCTCAACCTTCATTTCCGGTCGAGTAAAGCAAGCGTGATCACCCCAAACACGGATGTTGATAATGTTGTCGCTCATACAAAAAAATCCTCCGTCGGGCGTTTATCAATAACAATGCCAAGGTTGGGATGATACCAACCCTCGGCTAACACATAGATTTCAAGATTGGGTAGTAGCGGCGAGATTGCTTTGTAAATTCCAAGCTTCTGAAAATCGCGAGAATGCAGATTGACCATATAGCGTTGCAGCTTTCTCAAATCGTCACGACTGAAGCGCGGTTGGCCTTTGATAACCGGACGCATACGAATTTCTTCGATGATGTTGCACCCTTTGCCATATGGCACGATGACTGCCTGAGTATCGTTATCAATGACTTTTGCCAATTCCGCGACTTTGCGGAAATGCAGTTTTTCCCGCTCGCCCTGGATGCTGGTTTTTTGGTCGGTTGGGACAAGCTGATAAAGCTGATCGAAATATCGTCTAAACAGCGTGTGATCGGTTGCCAGTGTGTTGGCCTCAACTTGTGCAAGCAACGCAGCCGTGATGTCGGAGGCAGTTCGGTACACGCCTTGTGGCAATGTGTTATCTTCGGGCTGGAAAACAATAACCTTACCCAGTACCGGATTTCCTGCTTCATCTTGCAAGCGGCTCTCCCGGTTGCAACGACCAGCGGCTTGTACAATGGAATCAAGCGGGCCGAGCGAGCGCCAGACTATGGGGAAATCAACATCCACACCCGCCTCGATCAACTGTGTTGAAACAAGTCGGCAGGGCAGTTTGTGGCGCAGACGGTAACGAATGGTATCGGGCTCCGGTTCGCGATCATCTCCGAGTATGGCAAAGCGGTGTTCGGCGCACATAGCCGATGATAGATGAAACACCGCGTCTTTTTCTTCCTGTGGAACGGTGCGGCGCAGTTTCTCCCACAAATCGTAAGCGTGGCGGCGAATGTTGACGATGCACAAGGCTTGTTCAGGCTGCGCCATTTGTTCGGCTAACGCGTCCCATCCAGTGGTTTCATTAGGCTTCGGCGGCTGAATGAACACGCGCCGCAAGCTGTGAAAGTTTTCCTCGGTATTGCCCTCCGTTATTTCCTGAATCTCGCCTTTTTTGAAGCCTTCGGTGAGCGACGAGGGGTTATGCTGGAACGCGGGTTGGGTCGCCGTCGAGAATACGAAGCTGACGCCGTAGTTGTCGCGCAACTCCCGAAACACACTGAGCAAGGGATTGAGCAGGTGTGATGGCAAAGTTTGCACCTCGTCGAAAATTACCACCGAATGGGCGATGTTGTGGAGCTTGCGGCAGCGTGAGGTGCGGTTTGCAAACAGCGATTCGATGAACTGCACCGAGGTTGTGACGATGATAGGCGCATCCCAGTTTTCCGCCGCGTATTCGTTTGGGTGTTTCTCAAAGGGGGCGCGCGACCGCGATTCGCCGGTATCCTCCGGCACATTCACGGCGGAATGATGTTCAATGACGATGCCAAGGTTTTCCGGATCAAGGATGCGCCGGTATTGGGCTGCATTCTGTTCGATGATTGAAAGATAAGGGATGACAACGATAATCCGCCGAAGCTGATGCAGGGGTTGAGCGGCATGAGCCAAGGCGAAAGCCATTCCCGCCAGCGTTTTGCCCCCTCCAGTTGGCACGGTCAGCGAGAAGACACCTGGTGGTTCTTGCGCCTTGTCTAAGCATTGCTGGAATATGCGGTTGCGTATGGCATTGAGTTTGCCGTCGCTCGTCTTGCTTTCCTTCTCCGCAATCACCAGACGAAGCAATTCGATGGCTTGAAGCTTGTGGGTTATTCTCGGCACAGCCTTGTAGTGCGCCTCGGTATCAAGAAAGTCAGCATCAACCAGCATCGAGAACAGCATTCGAATATAGAACTCTGCGCTGTGTTCACTATGTACCTTGGCAACAAAAGACGGCTCTGTGATTTTTTGGGGAATTTCACCCAATTCCGCCTTAAATCTATCCACGAGTTGTGGAACTCGTTCCGTCGTTCGGTATGTCGCACCTTCTACCAGTGCTAGCAATTCATTATGGTCATGTAGTCCGGCATGATGACCAGCAACAGCAAATGCGGGGCCAAGCCATTCCTGCCGATAAGCCAACGCCGCGCCATATACCGCATGATGTGTTTCGGCGCTGCTATTCCGTTCGGCTCGCAAGTATTGCTGGAACTCATCGCGATACTTACCGAGATCATGCAGCAAACCAGTCCAGTAAGCTGCTTCACACAAGTCGGAATTGTTATTTTTCGCAAAATCGCAAGCTAACTCACCAACCGAAAGAAGATGCTCGCTAAGTATGTGGGGTTTACCCTCAGTATTTTCAGTATGTGCAAGATATTTCATATTGATAAACTCATTATTTGAAAATCTTATTCAATATCACCAACCGCAACAAACGCCAAAGCCGCCAACACATCTTCCTGTGAAATATGCGGATAGTTTTCGATAAACTCTGTTACGCTCCAGCTGGATGCAAGGCAATCCAGTACCAATTCTGCCGAAATACGCGCTCCGGCAATCACCGGCTTCCTCGTCAAAACTTCCGGATTCGTGACAATGCGGCCTTTCCAACAATGATTCATATCTTCCATCTCACTTCCACTTCTATCTGATCCCAAGAATTATTACTTTCTTTCAGCCCTACAATCAAAGCTGACATTTTTTCATCGGATCCATGGGTTATGAGTTGGCTCTTGTCTTCCGGGGAAATGTAGTCGAGTTTGGGCCTTGCCGATCAATCCGGACTGTGCGTTATCGTATGGCTCAGCGGATTCACGCATGACGTGAATCCGTTGAGCAGATTGACAGAGTGAGTTCAGAACTACGCGCCGTGACATAATGCTTCCTTGTAAAAATTGTACCTTTACATTATCTCGGCTCACAGGCTCAAAACCTGAGCCTGCCGATTTAATTTTGGAACTGCTTTCTGGAAGCTTTTGAATCGCTGTCATTTCGAGCGTAGTGAGAAATCTTATTGCCAGTTACCAAAGATTCCTCACTTTGTTCGGAATGACAAATGCAAGTTATTCAGAATGTCCCCGGATTAAATTTCTTACAGGCAGCATTTTTTGTATTTTTTGCCGCTGCCACAGGGGCATGGATCATTGCGGCCAATTTTGGGTTCAAGGCGGATATAGGTATCCGGGTGAAACGGTTCGTAGGCGGTATTTTTATCCAGACTTTGTTGACGCTGACTTGCTTTCGCTGCTTCTTCCTGCCAGCGCATCTGGCGCTCGATAATGGCGTCGGGTTCATAGAATGCCCATGGATTTTTTGTGTATTCATTGCCCTGCATCTTTTCTTCACCTGCATAAGCACGCCGCACATCATCCATGGAAAAATGTTTGATATAGTCATCTTGCCTGTTGGCTAGATCTTCCAATAAGGGAAGGTATTCTGCGCGCGGATGATCCAGTAAGTAATTACCTAATAGCAAACGAAAATCAAAATCTTCATTTTTATCCGAAGCCATACCGGCGAGCCAGGCCAGCCTTCGTTCAAGATCATCTCCGTCTTGTTCGCCGGCTAATTCCATAATCACATTAACTGCGCTGGCGCGAAGGTACCAACCCAGTTTCCTTTCTTCGCAAAGTTTGCATAATTCCCGCCGGATGCTGTCTGGCTTATTGCGATACAGGCCGGGCCAGTCGGGATCGAGCCAATCCTGCAAGTCACGATCTTCTTCCAGCGCCATGCGGCGCATCAGTTCAACGAGCAATAAACCGGCACGCTCACTCGGCATCATTCCCAATATCATCACAGTATGGAAGCGTTGCCAGAACTGGTCGACATCCATCTCATATTGCCACAGGGAATTATCCTGGTGCTGTTGAATGAACAAATCCAGCATGGGTTCGCCGCGCCGGGCACATTCCACAATCACATTCAGCGGAACCCGGTCTTCGTCTTTGATAAGAATGCCGGTTAGCTCCTGCAATGTTTTATTTGCAAGTTCTTCGGTTGTGTAGGCGGGCAGGGTGATCTGTTTGTTCATGTAAACTCCTTATCTATGTGATATCCGAGCTTACCGACTCTTTATCAGTTCCAATCGTTCATGTAATTCGGCGAATATTACAGGATCAACCGGCGGATTGGCATGTGGACTTCTCTTCATGGTAAATTGCGAGCATTTCATATTCTCTTCAGAGGTCGGGCAATTCAGATACGCCATTTTCCTGGGCATCATAGTGATAGCCGTTGCGTTCGCGGTCATAACCAGCGGTGCATTGAGATGCAAGCGCAGCGCATCAATGGTGCGCGTAACTGTGGCACGCGAGCATTCCAGTAATTCTTCAAGATTTCTATGCGATACTGGCAGGCGGCGGGTGCCAAGCTGCGGTGCAGCTTGCAGATTCGCTGGAGATTGTTCATTGATTTATTTGAATAATTTATCAGGTAATGCATTTAGAAAATTACAAAACCGTTGATACTCAATTTCCCTTTAGCGTACCATAAGGCTCTCAAAAACATCAGGTATCGATCGAGATCAAATCTCCAACAAATGCCAATTGCATTTTATCCGCTTGCGATTCAAAAATTATGGAAAAAACGCAGGTAATGCCATGGTTTCTGGTTATTGTATTGACCGTGCTATCGTTTCCTGTCTGCGGCCAGCAGCCCCGGAATTTTCCTCCCGATAGCAAGCTGGGTAACGTGACCGCCGTTTCCTTTCCATTATTCACCATCAATGATCAACAGATGCGAATGGGAGCGGGCGGGCAGATTCGGGGCGTTGATAATATGATTATTTTGCCGAGTATGGCAAACTATGTTGGCCTGGTTCGCTATCAATTAGATATCATGGGCAATTTGCATCGCATCTGGATTCTGACCCTAGACGAAGTTAAAGCGGCAGAAAAAGAGGGTCAGGAAATACCGAAAAAACGTTTTTTATTTTTTAAAAAAGCACTAGTCGATTTGTGAATAATAAGCTTTATATCAAAACCTTTGGTTGCCAGATGAACGAGTACGACTCGGAGAAAATGGCCGATGTCCTGCACGCCGCCTATGGCATGGAATCCACCGATGATCCGGCGCAGGCCGATATCATTTTGTTTAATACCTGCTCGGTGCGCGAGAAAGCGCAGGAAAAAGTATTTCATGATCTCGGCCGTGTCCGACACTTGAAAGAGCGCAATCCCAATTTATTGATTGGCGTTGGTGGCTGTGTGGCCAGTCAGGAAGGCAAAGCCATTGTCAGTCGTGCACCGTTTGTCGATGTGGTGTTTGGACCGCAGACATTGCACCGGCTACCGCAACTCATCGAGACCCGCCGGACCACCGGGCGCTCACAGGTTGACATTTCATTTCCTGAGATCGAGAAATTCGATCATCTTCCGCCCGCCCGCACTGAAGGCGCGACAGCCTTTGTTTCAATTATGGAAGGTTGCAGCAAATATTGCAGTTTTTGCGTGGTGCCGTATACGCGCGGTGAGGAAGTTTCGCGACCACTGGATGATGTGCTGACCGAAATTGCTATTCTGGCTGATCAGGGTGTCAAGGAAATCACGCTGCTGGGGCAGAATGTCAATGCTTACCTGGGTGTGATGGATGATGGCGGAATTGCCGATTTTGCCTTACTGCTTGAGTATCTTCACGAGATACCCGGTATTGAACGTATCCGCTATACCACTTCTCATCCCAAAGAATTCACTACGCGTTTGATTCAAGCCTACAGCCAGTTGCCCAAGCTGGTCAATCACCTGCATCTGCCGGTGCAGTCTGGTTCCGACAGAGTGCTGGCGGCGATGAAGCGCGGTTATAGCGTGCTCGAATACAAATCCATCATCCGCAGGCTGCGCGCAATACGTCCGGATATTTCATTGTCCTCGGATTTCATCATTGGCTTTCCGGGAGAAACCGAGGCTGATTTCGCCGCAACCATGAGATTGATCGAGGAAATGAACTTTGATGATTCCTACAGTTTCATCTACAGCCCGCGCCCCGGCACCCCGGCTGCT
Source organism: Nitrosomonas sp. Nm166 (assembly GCF_900112825.1). Lineage (GTDB taxonomy): Bacteria > Pseudomonadota > Gammaproteobacteria > Burkholderiales > Nitrosomonadaceae > Nitrosomonas. The sequence continues at coordinate 19,747 of NZ_FONE01000007.1, forward strand.
GATTTGCCTGATGACACACCGCAGGAAGTCAAACTGGAAAGATTGCAGCGATTGCAGGCACAGATTCATCAACAATCCCGTAAAATCGGCCAGCAGATGGTCGGCTCGATACAACGTGTGCTGCTGGAAGGGGTATCCAAGAAAAATACCGATGAATTTTTCGGTCGCACCGATAATAATCGTGTTGTCAATTTAGCGAGCAATCCCGACTTGATCGGTTGTTTTGTAGATGTGCGCATTACTGAAGCACGATCTCATACCTTGCGTGGTGAGGTACTATCTGAATAAAGTAAGGAATTTTTACTTGCAAAGTATCTCGGCCGCTGAGAGAATCTTATTTATCGTAACAATTCCTCCAAACATTGAAATCTAAACCTATCGAAATTTCTTTCAGTCCCGTCGATAATCAACGATTGGCCAACTTGTGCGGCACACTGGATGAAAACCTGAAACAGGTTGAAATAGCATTGGATGTAGCCATTTCACGTCGCGGCGAACATTTTAGCCTGGCAGGTAAATCTGATCAGACAAAATTGGCAGCGCAGGTGCTGCGCAATTTCTATGACCAGTCGCGGCATCATCTGAGTCTGGAACAGGTGCAACTCGGCTTGATTGAAGCGCTGAACCCACAGAACAGAACCGACTCAACCACTCATCGCGATGAGAAGATCACTGACATCAAACAACCCGCATCGCCCGAGCTGTTGACACGCCGCAGCAATTTATACGGTCGCACCCCGCGTCAAACACAATATCTGCAGCAAATTCAGGAGCATGATATAACGTTTGCGATCGGCCCAGCCGGTACGGGAAAAACCTATCTCGCGGTGGCAAGCGCAGTAGACGCGCTGGAACGTGATCTGGTATCACGCCTGATCCTGGTTCGTCCGGCGGTTGAAGCGGGTGAACGTCTGGGTTTTCTGCCAGGCGACCTGACCCAGAAAGTGGATCCTTATTTACGTCCACTGTATGACGCACTGTATGATTTGATGGGATTTGACAAAACGAGCAAGCAATTTGAACGTAATACGATTGAGATTGCTCCCTTGGCATTTATGCGTGGGCGCACGTTGAATCAGTCATTCATCATTCTGGATGAAGCGCAAAACACCACACCGGAGCAGATGAAAATGTTCTTGACGCGCATCGGCCTGGGCTCAAAAGCGGTGATTACCGGTGATGTGACGCAGATTGATTTGCCCAAGCAGCAGAAGAGCGGACTGATAGAAGCCCAGGAAGTGCTGAAAAATATCCGCGGTCTTGCGTTTACTCATTTTCAATCGGGAGATGTGGTAAGGCATCCTTTGGTGCAGCGGATTGTCAATGCTTATGAAAAACATGACAAACGTAGGCAGGAGTCCTGACAGCATCGCTGCATGGGAAAATCATTCAAACTAGCCGTGCAATATGCGACAAGCGGCACAGAAATTCCCACGCGGCCGCAGTTTCGCCGCTGGGTGAAAGCGGCGCTGCTGCAGAATGCTGAGATTGTGCTACGAATTGTGGATGAAGCTGAAGGACGCGAACTCAATCAGCAATTTCGCAATAAAGACTATGCGACGAACGTATTGACCTTTGTTTATGACGACATGCAACCGCTGACGGGCGACATTGTGTTATGTGCGCCGATTGTAAGCCAGGAAGCGCAGCAGCAGCATAAAAAATTGCTGGCGCATTATGCACATCTGACTGTTCATGGTGTTTTGCATTTGCAGGGATATGATCATATCGAAAATGCTGAAGCCGCGGTGATGGAGCAAATAGAAACCCAGATACTGGCCCGGCTTGGCTATGAGGATCCGTATACTGAACATGAAACATCTTCATCCTGATTATCTTGCTGATGACTTTTGATTGATTACCACAACCGGATTTTTAACTCTTTTTCTTTTAGACTATTGAACTATCTATATAAAATGGATGACCCATCACCTAAGAGCGGCTGGTTGGAGCGATTAAGCACCTTGCTGATCCCCAAACCGGAAGACCGCGACCAACTCATCACCCTGTTACACTCCGCTTTTAAGCGCAATTTACTCGATTCGGATGCGCTGAGCATGATCGAAGGCGTCATGCAAGTTTCTGAAATTCAGGCACGTGATATCATGGTGCCGCGTTCGCAAATGGACGTTGTCGACATCAGCCAAAAACCTGAAAAATTCATTCCTTTTGTCATTGAAGCTGCACATTCCCGCTTTCCGGTCATCGAAGGTAGCGAAGACGATATTATCGGTATTCTGCTGGCGAAAGACTTGTTGCGTTACTACGCCGATCCAGAAGAATTCAATATTCGCGACATGTTGCGACCCGCCGTATTCATCCCGGAATCCAAGCGCCTAAATGTGTTGCTGAAAGATTTCCGTAGCAATCGTAACCATATGGCTATTGTCGTCAATGAATATGGCGGTGTGGCAGGGCTGGTAACGATTGAAGATGTGCTGGAACAAATCGTCGGAGAGATCGAGGATGAGTACGATTTTGATGAAGAAGAAGACAATATTGTGATGGAATCTGACGGAAGCTACCGGGTCAAGGCAATTACCGAAATTGACAGCTTCAACGAAGTGCTCGGTGCAAACTTTAGCAGTGATGACTGTGACACGGTGGGCGGGCTGGTATTGAACAAATTTAATCGTCTACCGAGCCGTAGTGAATCAGTCGTCATCGATCACTTTAAATTTACCGTACAGCGCGCTGATAGTCGCCGCTTGCATATGCTCAAGGTTGAAAAAATTACGGTAGCGCCAGAAGCGGTTGCAGACTAAAATAGTCCGCTGCTACCCAGAATCAACCATCTATCATCCGGCACATGCCCAAAATTACCACTCGTCCGTATGATGCAGAGATTTTCCAAGCCCTTAGTGAGTGTGGGTTACCGCCGGTGCTCGCCCGTATTTATGCTGCGCGGGGTATAGAAAATACGAGTCAACTCGAAACAGAATTGGTGAACCTGATCCCGTTTGAGCGATTCAAAAATATCACCTTAATGGCCACCTTGCTGGCAGACGCCATCGCGGCAAGGAAACGTCTGCTGATTGTGGCGGATTATGATTCTGATGGCGCAACTGCGTGCGCTGTCGGCATCCGCATTTTGCGGAAATTAGGTGCCATGGTTGATTATCTGGTGCCTAATCGCTTTGAGTTCGGTTATGGATTGACGCCGGAAATTGTCCACTTAGCATTTGCCACCAAACAACCTGACATTCTGATTACCGTCGATAACGGCATTGCCAGCGTTGATGGCGTGGCTGAAGCCAATCGGTTGGGTATGCAGGTATTCATTACGGATCATCATTTGCCAGGTGATACCTTACCTTCGGCAGTCGCCATTATTAATCCCAATCAACCTGGTTGCCCTTTTCCCAGTAAAAGTATTGCAGGTGTGGGGGTTATTTTTTACCTGATGCTGGCACTACGCGCTGAATTACGTCAGCGCGGCGCCTTTACAGCCGTAGATCCGGAGCCCAATCTTGCCAATTTTCTTGATCTGGTGGCGCTGGGAACCGTCGCTGATGTGGTCAAACTCGATAGCAACAACCGCATTCTGGTGCAGCAAGGCTTGCAGCGCATCCGTAAAGCGCGCTGCTGTGCAGGCATTCACGCATTACTGCAAGTGGCGCGGCGCGATTATCAGCAAGTTTCCACATACGAATTAGGTTTTATCCTGGGGCCGCGACTGAATGCAGCCGGACGTCTGGACGATATGTCATTGGGGATTGAATGCCTGATTACCGACGATGAGGCGTATGCAGCAGAAATTGCCAGGCAATTGGACGAATTGAACCGGCAGCGCCGGGAAATCGAATCCACCATGCAGGAAAGCGCATTAATCAAGCTGGAAGATGCGCTGCAAAGCCAGCAACCGAGAATCCAGGCAACTTATAGCATCTGCCTGTTTGATCAGGATTGGCATCAAGGCGTCATTGGCATTCTTGCTTCGCGCATCAAGGATAAATATCATCGTCCGGTGATCATCTTTGCAGCCGGCAATACTGATGAATTAAAAGGCTCCGGTCGATCAATCCATGGCTTTCATCTGCGCGATGCGCTGGATCTGATTGCCAAACGTTATCCTGGATTAATACTTAAATTTGGCGGCCATTCCGCCGCCGCTGGGCTGACCATCCAAGCCTGTCATTTTGAGCAATTCTGCGAAGCTTTTGAGGAAGCGGCACAAACCCTGCTGACACCGGCTGATTTGACGCGCGTGATTGAAACCGATGGTGATCTGGATATTTCTGAAATGAATATCGCACTGGCGGAATGCCTCGACCGGCAGGTATGGGGACAAGGTTTTCCTCAACCTGCATTCACGGCGCGGTTTTATGTCGAAAGTCAGCGTATCGTGGGTGAGAAGCACTTAAAATTAAAATTAAGAAAACTGGATTTCAGTAATCAAGCTGAGATGCTGCCAATACCGCGAAAATCCGACGATTGTTACGAGGGTATGTTGTTTTTTCATAATGACCCGTTGCCCGACTGGATTGATGCGGTTTATCGGCTGCAGGCTAATGAATATAATGGTAAAACAACTTTGCAATTGTTGCTTGAGCATTGGTTTCAGGCTGATGATCAGGTAATTGACGATGCCTGGTGAATTCATGCTAAACGGAGAGTTGGCTGCTTTGCCCTATTTCTTGACCAGCCTTGCAATCGGCTTACTCATAGGGCTGGAACGCGAACGCAGTCCGGGTTCGAGGGCAGGGTTGAGAACATTTGCATTGGTTGCGCTATTTGGCACGCTGACCGCCATGCTAGCAGAAGAAACTACGCCTTGGCTGTTGCTAGGCGGTCTGTTCATAGTCGGCTTGATGATGATCGCTGCGTATGTCCGCGTCAAAACCGAGAGCGCGGAGCCGGGCACTACCACCATAGCGGCTATCCTTGTATGCTATGGTTTAGGTGCGGCGGTCTGGTATGGCAGTGATACACTGGCAATCATGCTGGCAATTATTACGACAGTATTGTTGTATTTCAAGGCAGAATTGCACGGCATCACTGAAAAGCTAAGCCGGCGGGACTTAATTTCCGTGCTGCAGTTTGCCGTGCTGACATTTATTGTTCTACCGATATTACCCGATAAGAATTTTGGACCTTATGAGGCGATCAATCCTTACCAGATCTGGTTAATGGTGGTATTGATCTCGGGTGTCAGTCTAGCGGGTTATGTGGCGTTACACCTCATCGGTCAGCAACACGGCGCAGTATTGGGTTTATTCGGCGGCCTGGTTTCTAGCACTGCCACAACACTGGTATACGCGCGCCGCAGCACTGAAAACCAGAGCTTTACGCAACTAGCGGTGGTAGTCATCCTGACTGCCAATCTGACCGTACTGATTCGCCTGGCCATTGTCAGTGCAGTGGTTTCCCCTTCCATATTGCCACAATTGTTGCCGGTTTTAGGCAGCGGCTTTGTGCTTGGGGCGGTGGTTACGGCTTATTGGTGGCATCAACTGAATCAGCAAAATGGATTAGCTGTGCCTGAGATTAAAAATCCAACTGAAATCGGTGCAGCCGCCGCTTTTGGCTTGATTTATGGCATTGTTTTGTTCTTTTCCGCGTGGCTATCTGATATCGCCGGAAATAAAGGATTATATGCCGTTGCGCTGCTATCAGGTCTGACCGATGTCGATGCCATTACGCTGTCGAGTCTGCGTTTATATGAGCTGGATAAATTACAAGCAACCGAAACAGTCATCGCGATTTCGCTTGGAATACTCTCCAATATGGGTTTCAAGTTCGGTCTTCTATACTTCATTGGTAGCACTTTGCTGGCCAAACAGTGCATTTCAGGTATGTTTGCAACCGCTGGCGGCATTGGTTTGGCGCTGCTGTTTTTTATCGGGTAATGAGGATCAAGATGACTTGCCGCTAATTCCTGAGGGTGAGGCGATTTTTCCTATTGCTCAGCTTGAAGCTGATGAAGGTTGATACCAGGTTGAAGCATTCAACGCTAGCGTTATCCGGAATAAAAAGATACAGGATGTTTAAGGTAAAACAAAACAGCAGGAAAATAATCGCAAGCTGGAATAATCAATTATCATCGCGGCCGAATAAACTTAAAGGCAGGTGAATTAAAAACTACAGCTTGCGAGCCTATCAAATAATAAAGAAAGAATTTTTTCGTTTGATCAATATTAATCAATTGCTTAATTGCTTAATCTCCTTAAAGACAAAATTCTTCCTTTTAGCTTAGAAGCGGGACTCGGCGGGGTGTCATCTTTGTTGAATTCTTCTGAGACTCCGCTAATTTGTTTACCACACGACTCCAAGCTGACTCGAAGGCATCCAGTAAAACCTCACCTACTAGGGTTCCCGATGAAACAAGATCCTCTACCGGTGTCAGGTGCGAGTGGAATTTACAGATACGCTCCAAAACTTCCTCATAAGCATGAGGTTGAAGATCATCGAGAGAGTAAATACAAAGATGCGAATATTCCTGTCTCTCAGCTAAATTTTTCCCCACCTCTACAAGCAGCTTAGCTGCATCGTATTGCCCTTGTTTCAGAAGGATATTCATCATTTCTCCAACGACGCGAACTTTGCCATATTTTAATTGCAGGCTATGAATAGGGTCTCCGATAACTTCCTGGAAAGCCTGTTCTTTAAGTTCTCCATCAATCACGAAGCTGAATAGCAGAAATTTAGCATCAAAAAATCTGAGCTGACCTCGGTTTTTTAAAGTTTGAGCATCTAAGCCCAGCATTTCCATGTTGGAAATGACATTTTTTCTTAGCGCCATGTCGGCGATAATTATAACTCCTTCACCATTCAATACACCTTCTTGAATGTAGCGTGCAATTGCTTCAGCCCGAAGCGTCTCACTCTGACAAATTTGAACAAAATGATTGCCAGCAGTGCTAACTAATTGCCATGTTCGATTTGCTTCCATACATCCTCCAAAATTGAAATTTGTTTACGAGATTGATTAGCGCTATAAACCAATACTCATAAGTAATTTAAAATTATATGAATGAATAAATAACTACTTTCTAAGTGAGCCAATTACATTTTTTCGAACCCGTTCTGTTTCAAGTTTCATAGCTTATAGTCAGCACCATAAAAATATGACTCATTCGACTCATTCATTCTATATAGAATCTTGGCTTAGATAAGTTTAACCACGACCTGGCAGATCTTCGGGTGACAAAGTGAAAGGAGTCAGTGAAGTGCGGATAAATATAAGTGGTTATACCTGAGCGAATATAGGTAAGCTCAAGTTAAAAGATGTTTTCATATCGCAGAGGAACACGTTGAACAGGTTAATCAATTAATGTAAAAAATATTTGTATAAAATAATCAGTGAATTATTACGTAAAATAACAGAAATAATAGATTAAAAATGTATAATCCAATTAAAAAATTTCGTAATAATATCATGAAATTTGAATGAGATCCACTAATTCCGATCCGGTCGCATAAATCCTTTTGAGAAAAACAGTATTGCTGAGTTTGGTATGAGTCTTTTATTTATTAAATAGACAGGAAGTATATGAAAGCGATGGATATTCCATTCGTGCATGTCTTTGCATACCCCTCCCGTATCAGAAACTTGCTGGCTCATTGCGTTCTATGCCGTTTAGCTCATGACGTACACGAGAAGATGTTTCGTAAACTGCTTTCCGCACGCGATTGATTCCTCCCAAGGGCTGATGATCAGGCGCCGCATGCCAAGGCGTGAAGGTAAGATCTTCGCAGAACTTCAGTTGCTCTGGCGTGTTGAATGCTTGGGATGGAATAATGATTTTTGCCACGGAAATAAAAGGCGAGTCTTTTTCGTTCCATTCAACAGTAGGGTCTTCGATAGGCATTTCTAACGAATGTTTACGCAGCTGAACCATGAAATTAAAGCATGCATCCTCATGATCAAGGTGTTTTTGCATATTTTCACGCAGGAAATTAGGAGATTGAGCGCCTCGAGACAAGGAATAAGTAATCTTATCGCAGGGGCGGGCGGAAAATTTTATGGCGGTATCACCGAAGCGATAAGGGGTCGCGCTCCAATATTGCGTATGTAATGGATTATTAATCTTTTTGTTCTGGATCATGGTGACGATTTTAAGCTCATGTAAACGGAAATTCCGTGGATCTAAATCCGGGAAAAAGAATTGAATGAGACTATCTTCAGCAAGAGCCTTCTGAAATTCAACATAGTCTGCTGCATTTCGCACGAAAAATACGGGATGATTGAACATGACGAAATCTTGTGTACCAGATGGACTATGTTCGATGTCCATGAGCTTAATGGCCATTCCACGGCCATCGCCTACCGAATCATCTTGTATTTTTTCGGATCCGTTAGAATAACGGATCCAGACAGGGTACTCGCGTGCTTGTGCGAAAATTCCAACGCGCATTTCGTCCGGCAGTGGGAGTACATGAAATTGTGCTTTCACGCAACCATGCGTCTTGGCATGAGCATTTCTGTGGGCAAAACCCTGTTTCGCATCAGAGCGAATGCTTTCTTCTACGAGCTGCGAGATTTGCTGAATTGCAAGCGCCTCATTCTCAAGTACCAGTTCGTCACTAAAGGCGCAAGTCGGGATGAGCGGTACTGGTACTAAAGCCAAGCTCAAAAGAAGTCCTTTTAACATTTCAATATACTTCCGGAATATTCATATAAGTATTTTTATGCTAAAAGGCCTTCCATGTTGCATCCTGTGCTATTTGATGAGCTGCAGGCTATTTTTAACCGATTTTACACCAGCAACACCGCGTGCTAATTCAGCCGCTCTGTCGATACTGGCGGTATCGCTTACGAAACCACTTAACTGAACTACGCCTTTGAAGGTCTCAACGTTGATTTCAGTCGATTTCAACGTTGGATCATTAAAAATGGCCGCTTTAACCTTGGTAGTAATCACAGCATCATCAAAATATTCTCCGGTTCCTTCTCGTTTTTCAGTTGATCCGCATCCCATAGCTGTCAATAATGCCAAGGTCAAGAAAGATGCAAAGAATAACTTAACAAAGTATTTCATGATTTAATCTCCTGTTAATTTCTTATTTCAATGCTCAATACCGATATCATAATATCGAAAAAACCTTGAATATTTCAGCGCAGCATGAACCATCAACAATCACCCTAATCGCTTATCTCTAAAATAGAAGTTAGTGCTGCATATTCACCATTTGGCGACACGTTTCAGCGCAATCTCTACATGCTTGAACACATTCATCCATATCTCCAATCCGCTCGCAATCGATTGCACATGCTTCACAGATCTCGGCGCAGATTCCACAAAGAGAAGAAGAATGGTGAGAACTACTGAGCATAAAGTTGGCTGAAGTCTGGCATATTTCGGCACAATTCATTAGCAGGCGAAAATGGGCTGCTTCAACATGTTTTCCGCCAGTTTCAAGACAATGGTTCATCCCGGTCTGCAAGCAGATCTGGTGACACCGAGTGCAGGCAGCTATGCAATTCTGCATATCTTGGCTCGCGTGCGAAGATGTGTGGTGCATGATATTCTCCTAAGGTAATGAATAATCGAATAAAGAAAGATAACTAATCCAATCCTTATTTCCAATCCTTATTTCATTCAGACTTAAAAAATGCTAACCACCTTATTATTGAAATCAAACACAGTCTGTTCGGTAACAAACATACAAGCAGAAAATTTAACGCTAGAAAGAAACGATTACACGAATAAAAACATTTTAGCTAGAGAAATCAATTAGAAAATTGCGTTCGATATCGAACAGACGATGAGCCATTCACTACCTAAGATTTACTAAGTTTTGTAGCGTTATCGATTACTTAAGATTAGTTACTTGAAGGAAGACACATGAAAACAATAAAGAAAATAAAGAACCCAGATAGTTCAGTAAAAGGAATTCTTTTGATGGCTGGCTTAGGCATTATTGTCGGCTTAATGGGTTGCCAGCAAGAAAGATCGGCTGAAAAAACAGAGCAAACTGAGGATCGCTCGGTTGAAAATGCTGGAAAGAAGATTGAGCAGTTAGCAGAACAAGCAGGCCAAAAAATTGACAAGGCAGGAGAGTCAATAAGTCAATATATTGATGACTCAGCCATTACGGCCAAAGTGAAGACGGCGATTATCGATGATCCCTTGCTCAAAGCGTCTGAAATTAAAGTCACGACGGAGAATGGCATAGTTCGGCTGAGCGGTGTACTGGATTCTCAGGAAAAGATCGATAGAGCGCTGGAAGTTGCACAGAATCAGGAAAATGTGAAATCTGTTCAAAACGATCTAACTTTGGATGTGCCTGTGCAGCCCGAATCAGAACAAGCAAGTCAAAAACTTGACAAGACAGGAGAGTCAATAGGTCAATACATTGATGATTCAGTCATTACAGCCAAAGTGAAGGCGGCGATTATTGATGACCCCTTGCTTAAAGTATTTGAAATTAAAGTCTCGACGGAGAATGGCATGGTTCGGCTGAGCGGTGTACTGGATTCTCAGGAAAAGATCGATAGAGCGTTAGAAGTTGCGAAGAATCAGGAAAATGTTAAATCTGTTCAAAACGATCTAACGTTGGATGTGCCTGTACAGCCCGAATCAGAACAAGCAAGTCAGAAACCTGATGAGGCGGGCGAATCTATCGGTCAATACATTGATGACTCAGTCATTACAGCCAACGTAAAAGCGGCGATTATTGATGACCCCTTGCTTAAAGCGTCTGAAATTAAAGTCACGACAGAGAATGGCATGGTTCGGCTGAGCGGTGTATTGGATTCTCAGGAAAAGATCAATAGGGCGCTAGAAGTTGCACAGAATCAAGAAAATGTCAAATCTGTTCAAAACGGTCTGGCTCTAGGTGTGCCTGGACAGTCTGCAGCAGATTTAGCAAGTCAAAAGCTTGATGAGGCAAAGGAATCGATGAGCGCTAAAATGGCAGATGCTGATCAGTACATTGACGACTCAGCCATTACCGCCAAAGTGAAGGCGGCGATTATCGATGACCCCTTGCTTAAAGCGTCTGAAATTAAAGTCACGACAGAGAATGGTATGGTTCGGCTGAGCGGTGTACTGGATTCTCAGGAAAAGATCAACAGAGCGTTAGAAGTTGCGAAGAATCAGGAAAATGTCAAATCTGTTCATAATGATCTGACCTTGGATGCGACTGAGCAGTCTCAGTCCGAATGAGGATCGTAAAATGCGGCGAATTTTCTCGGAATCTTACCCAGTGTTGTGGAACCATAAGCATGAGCGGCTGTGTTACGTTAAGAGAGGGGATATTTTATATTTTTTCTATAACCAGCTGCCGTTTCGGGTTGTACTTCAGAACGCACCGAGCAGAATAAAGTATCCCAACCACAGACTCAACTAAAACCCAACAAGAGGACAGCGATATTGCCGCTCAACCAGTTCACACGGAAACCGGAGAAGCTTCTTGGTATGGGCAGGATTCCCAGGTAAAAAAACGATCAGCAATAAAACAACTTATGATAAAACCGAGATGACAGCTGCTCATGCGAATTTACCCTTGGGAACTACAGCTGAGGTAATCAACCTGAGTAATGAGAAAAAAGTTGAGGTCAAGGTCAAGATTAACGATTTATGTTGAAGACCGCCGTGTCATTGATGTTTCTCATGCTGCCAGCTAAATAGCTGGATATGGTTGAGGAAGGTACTACTCCTGTTAAGATTGAAGCTGAGCCTGCTGAGAAGGAAAGCTCTACCGACATATCAATCAGTAAAGCAAGATAATAAGGAGTAAAAAGATAATAAGGAGTAAAAGAGAAAGAGATTATTTGTATAAAAGTTACTCCGATTATAGGATTTAACTCAAAATCCTATAATCGGCTTATTTTAATTCCTACATTCTTTTGCAGAAGTCATCGATTTGTTTATCAGCTTCGTCTTTGGTGATTCCATATCTTTCCTGGATTCTGCCAGCTAATTCCTCGCGTTTGCCTTCTATCATATCGAAATCATCATCGGTTAATTTAGCCCATTGCTGCTGTGCTTTACCTTTGAGCTGTGTCCAGTTACCTTTAATTTGATCCCAATTCATAATTAATTCTCCTTAATTAGTTTATTAATTAAGTGATAGTAATGTTCAACACAGTTTCACATCATCTTCACTTACCTGTAACCATAAAGGTGAAAACAAAGCTCAGTCTGTACGATAGCTAACCAAAACATCACACCAAATTTTTAACTGTCGTAAAGAAGATCTCTATGTTTATTTTGTTGGGATAGCGGTCAGCATGGCATCGGTGTGTGCAATCGGTCTGACTGTGATCAAGCTTTGCTGTGACGCTTCGCAGTATGTATGTGTGCTAGCGAACTGTTCTTTGCACGTTATCGATCTAAATTACGGATGAAATTTATTCAATTGAATGGCTTAAATTTCGCTAGCTCACAGAAGATACTTCAACCCTTGCAGCAATTTCGAGGTTTAATTCAATGGATACAAAAATAATGAAGAATGCTTACTCTATAAAAAAACCGCATCAACTGATGCGTATCATTGGTGTACTCATGATTTGCCCTTTGCTTTTGGCTGCCTGCAAAAGCATTCCGGCGCCAAATGATCAGATAGCTGCTTCCAAAACGGCGGTAAATGATGCCCTCAGTGCTGGCGGGAATGAATTTGCACCGCTACCGCTTAAGTCAGCGATAGAAAAAATGGAAGCTGCCGAGCGCGCGATGGGAAAAGAGGATTATGAACTTGCCAAGCGACTTGCCGAGCAGGCCCAGATTGATGCGCAATTAGCTGGAGCCATGGCACGGTCAGCTAAAGCGCAGAAAGCAGCAGAGGCATTGCAGGAATCCAGCCGCGTGCTGCGCCAAGAAATAGATCGTCAAGCCCCATAAATCTTTACTGGAGTCTACCATGCAAAAATGGCATTTTTCTAGAATTCTGATTGCTGCTGCTCTTATTTCGGGTTGTGCAACACCGCAACATCCATCGCTTACAGAAGCGCATAGAAATTACAACAATGCGCTCATGAACCCACAAGTAACCGAAATGGCAGCACTTGAATTAGAAGAAGCAAATAAATTTCTGAATAGAGCGGATCTTGCCTTAAAGAAAGGAAAGGATGCCAAGGTGGATCACTTGGCTTATATGGCAAACCAGCAAGTTGCTATCGCCCAGGAAACTGCCAAGGCAAAAGTAGCGGAATCAAAAGTAGCGAATGCAAATGCAGAGCGTGATCGGGTGTTGCTGGAAGCCAGAACGGCTGAGGCTGATGAAGCCAGAAGACAATTAGAGGAGCTGAAGGCCAAGAAAACGGAACGCGGTTTAGTGATTACGCTGAGCGATATATTGTTCCGTACCAATATGGCTCAACTCGAGACCGGTGGGATGCGTACTGTGCAAAAGCTGGCTGATTTTCTCAAACAATATCCTCAACGTACCGTACTGATTGAAGGCCACACGGATAGTACCGGCAGTCACAATTACAACCAGGAGCTCTCTGACCGACGTGCCTATGCCGTGCAAAGGGCGCTTATCAATAATGGAGTCAGCAGTGACCGTATTACTTCGCGAGGCTATGGTGAAACTTTTCCAGTCGCTAGCAATGATACTTTCGAAGGACGTCAACTGAATCGGCGTGTAGAAGTCATTTTGTCTGAGGATGGCGGCAGCGTTATCCCGCGTTAAGAAGCAATCCTTAAGGAAGAAAGACGGCGGCGCGGAACAAGAATTAGAATTGGATATATAGTTGCCCATCCGCATCTAATTTTACCTTCAACAGTTGGGGTTTTCTCATTAACGAGAGAGGTAAGCTGTTTTTAAGGATGTCAGCGTGTTGCTGAGCTCGGCACACAGCCGATATGAGCGTCATAAGGAAAATCTGCCGAAGGAAATTAGCTGCTGGAAGAATGTACTTTTGTAGTTTGGGGTGTGCAAAAGAAGACAAGCTTATTTATTCAACCTCTAACTAACTACCTGCCTCATGTATTTTCTTATGGATTGGGTGAATTTAATTCAATGGCCTGCAATGATTGCCTCTATAGCGGCGGCATGGTATGTCGCAGCAGAAAGAAAAGATAATCGTAATTGGGGTTTCTGGTTATTTTTGCTCAGCAATCTGTTATGGCTTATCTGGTCCATTCCCCATTCTGCTTGGGCACTTGCAGCATTGCAACTCATTTTAGCTGGAATGAATATTCGAGGTGTCCTAAAGAGTGCAACGTAACATAGATAAATTGCTTATTAATTGCGGTACTGCGATGAGAAAAATGCTTATTACAAGAAATCTTATTATTCAATGAATTAAATATTCATTCGAATCTGGATTGTTTGCCATATATTTTAGGCCTAACTTTATAAAACAGAGGGTTCAGCATTTTTGCTGAGCCCTTCTTTGTGTATGAAGGTTAGGATCATTGGACTACAGAGCATGTGCCAAGAAAAATTCTATACATTTTATTGAATCCAGCATTTTGTTATATAAATTTCCGCATTTACAGTGAGTTAAACGCATGAGAAGCTGGTTATTCTTCTCTTGCAATTCTGCTGCGTGGGGAACTGATCGCGCTGCAATTAAACCCATCTTTCCGTAACTCATGCTTCAAATTTTAAGGATATAATCTTCATGGCTTAACTCGATTCATAGCTTAAACACGACCGATCAACTGTAGAATTTTTCACCCGATGAGGACGATATGAACTCAGTTTTACAGATTTCGCCAGATGAAAGCAGCATAGATATTGAAGCTTTGCCGGTCACGCGCACCGAAGTTGAGCAAGGAGCACTTTCCGATGAGAATATTCAACTGGGTGCTCTCTTATTAAACTGTAGAGGCTACGTCATTCTCCGGCAGATACTTTCTCCAAGCTTAAACGCCGCCCTGCATGACTCAATGGATGAACTGGTCAAAGACTGCATAGAAACCTGGGGTGACCAAACTCCCCAGCTGGGTCAAGGTCAGAAAATTCTGAAATCCCATCAATTTGGAGTCTTGTTCTGGGAGCGTGGCTCGCGTTTGAAAATGTTTCCGAGGCTGGTGGGACCTTTTGCCGATCCCGCTATCCTCGCGAATTCACTTGTCCTTCCGATTTTGCGGGCAGCGTTCGGCTCTTCTTTTTATTGCAAATCAGTCGCAAGTGATGTTTGCATGAAAGGGGCAATGCTTCAGGCCCCTCATCGTGATTTGGTCCATTATTCAAGTGGACCGTCAGGTTATATTGTAAATATCGCTACGGTTCACTCCCACCGGGATAACGGTCCTTTAGAAATCTGGCCGGGCGGGAGCCAATTCTGGCACAAGGGCATTTTTCTAAACATGGGACTGAATGTACGCGTGCAGGACGCAAGAAACCCACCTGTCGACAAGCTGGCCAGCTTCATCGACTCTAAGTACGTCGAGCTCTGGCCAGGCGATGTGCTGATAAGAGACCCTGGCATGTGGCACCGGGGCACGCCAAATAACTCCGGTGTGCCGAGGCCGATGCTCACCATTGGTTATTATAAGAGAGGGTTCAGTTGCCACTATGGAGATCCAGGCTATAACGCCAGCCCAAAAGAGATGCGCAAGCTGGCTCCTTCGATTCAATCGCTTTTCCGCTATAGTTATGACTGGAGGGATCCGCTTTTTTGGAAATTACAGATCGAGCGGATGCAGAAGCGTCGCAAAGGAACTGTATGACCAAAGCGCGATGCCCGAGCCTGGCAATGCAGAAAAAGATTGATCTATAAGCTAACTTCTTTATTTCTTACACACTCAACTATATTAACAACCCGTGAAGTTACTGCACCGTAAGAATTTCATGGGTCTTTTGACGTTTTAGAGCGAATCAGCTATTTTGCATCATTTTTGTCACCCGGCGCATAACGCAAAGTAGCTAAGTAATGGTTGAGAACCAGAATCCCGAACAAAGAGCGCGCGATCATATCGATGCACTACTCAAGGAGGCAGGTTGGGTGGTTCAGTCGGGTAGAAAAATCGATCTTAATGATGGTATCGGTCAGGCAGTGCGCGAATATCAAACCGATCTCGGCCCAGCCGACTATGTCCTGTTCGTGAATAAAAAAGCGGTGGGCGTGATCGAGGCCAAGCGTGAGGAAGAAGGACAACGATTGACCTCCCATGAAGCGCAAACCGAAGGCTATGCTTCGGCGCGGTTGAAATGGATCAACCATACGATGCGATTGCCATTTTTGTATGAGAGCACCGGCATCGTTACGCGCTTTACCGATAGCCGCGATCCCAAGCCACGTTCGCGTGAAGTGTTCAACTTTCATCGCCCGGAAACGCTCAAGGATTGGATAACGCAAGATGCCAGCTTGCGCCAGCGCCTGCAACAAATACCACCGCTTAATCCCGATCAATTGCCAGCCAGTGCATTATGCTTGCGCGATTGCCAGGAAGCCGCCATTGCCAGGCTGGAAGATTCATTCCGGGCAGGCCGTCCGCGCGCGTTGATTCAGATGGCGACTGGCGCAGGCAAGACTTACACCGCCATCACCGCCATGTACCGGCTGCTCAAATATGCAGATGCCCAGCGTATTTTGTTTCTGGTCGATACCCGCAATCTTGGCGAGCAAGCCGAACAGGAAATGATGTCGTATTTGCCGCTCGACGATAATCGCAAATTTACCGAGATTTACGCCACGCAACGCTTGAAGTCTTCGTATATTCCAGGTAACAGCGTGGTTTGCATCAGCACCATCCAGCGGCTGTATTCCATCCTCAAAGGCGTCGATCTGGATGAAGCCGTGGAAGCGATCAATCCGGCGGAACTGGCACAACCCAAAGCGCCACTTCCAGTGGTTTACAATGACAAGGTGCCGCCGGAATTTTTCGATTTCATTTTTATCGATGAATGCCACCGCTCGATTTACAACCTGTGGCAGCAAGTGTTGGATTATTTCGATGCCAGCCTGATCGGCCTCACCGCAACACCGGACAACCGCACCTACGGTTTTTTCAACAAAAATGTCGTCAGCGAGTACAGCCATGAAAAAGCCGTGGCGGATGGCGTCAACGTCGGCAACGAAATCTATGTGATCGACACGCAGATCACTCAGCAAGGTGCGCAAATCAGCTCGCAACAATCAGTGGAAAAACGCGAAAAGCTGACGCGCAAGAAACGCTGGGAAATGCAGGACGAAGACGAAACCTATTCCGCCAGCCAGCTGGATCGCAGCGTTGTCAATCCGGACCAGATCCGCACCGTGATTCGTGCATTTTGTGACAAATGGCCGGAAATATTCCCCAGCCGCCGCGAAGTACCGAAAACGCTGATTTTCGCCAAGACCGACAGCCATGCCGACGACATCATCCAGACCGTGCGCGAGGAATTTGCCGAAGGCAACGCCTTTTGCAAGAAACTGACCTATAAGATCGACGAAGACCCCAAGTCGGTACTGGCGCAGTTTCGCAACGATTACTATCCACGCATCGCTGTCACGGTAGACATGATCGCCACTGGCACCGACGTGAAGCCGCTGGAATGCCTGCTGTTCATGCGCGACGTGAAAAGCCGCAATTACTTCGAGCAAATGAAAGGCCGCGGCACGCGCACGCTGGATCTGGACGATTTGAAAAAAGTCACGCCTTCCGCGGTCAGCGCCAAAACGCACTATGTCATTGTCGATGCCATCGGCGTCACCCGGTCGCTAAAAACCGCCAGTCAACCGTTGATCACCAAACCTAGCGTACCGCTGAAAGATCTGGCGATGCGCGTAATGATGGGTGCTGCCGATGAAGATACCGTCAGTTCGCTCGCTGGACGTCTGGCGCGGCTCAATAAACAACTCGACTCCGACGATCAACGCCGCATTCGCACAGCCGCAGGCATCGAACTCACGCAACTGGTAGGCCGTCTGTTTGCCGCCATCGACGCCGACAACATCGAAGTCCGAGCGCTGCAACTCGCCAAACAGCCCACCGGCACCGATCCCGGCAATGCCAAGCGCGAACAGGCGCAGCAGCAGCTGATCGGTGAAGCTGCCCGCGTCTTGAACGGCGAACTGATCGAATTGATCGACAGCATCCGTCGCGACAAGGAACAAATCATCGATCACGACAACCTCGATATGCTGATCCGCGCCGAATGGGACAAAGACGCCGCCAGCAATGCGCAAGCGTTGACCGATGAATTCGCCGACTACCTGCGAGCGCATCAGGACCAGATCACCGCCCTGACGATTTTCTTTAGCCAGCCGTACCGCAGGCGCGAACTGAGCTTTGAGCTGATCCGTCAAGTGCTGGACAAACTGAAAGCTGACCAACCGAAACTGGCCCCATTGCGCGTCTGGCAAGCCTACCGGCAACTCGACGATTACCAAGGCGCACAACCCATCAACGAACTCACCGCACTGGTCGCGCTGATCCGCCGCGTGTGCGGCTTGGATATCCGGTTATCCACCTTCGACGATACTGTGCGGCGCAACTTCCAGAGCTGGATCATGCAACACCACGCCGGCAGCGGCGAAAAATTCAACGAAGAACAAATGCGCTGGCTGCACATGATCCGCGACCATGTCGCCAACTCGTTCCATATCGAACGCGACGACCTGGAAATGGCGCCGTTTGATGCGCAAGGTGGATTGGGGAGAATGTATCAATTGTTTGGTGCAAGGATGGATGGGTTATTGGACGAATTGAATGAAGCTTTGGTCAGGTAATGGAACCCTATTACAAAACGCTTAAACAGCCATCGCGCCTGCTCAGGAGCAACATGACCGACGCCGAAAATGCGCTGTGGAACCGCCTCCGCCGGAAGCAAATACAAGGCGTGCAATTCTACCGCCAAAAACCGCTGCTCGCATTCATTGTGGATTTTTATTGCCCCGTTGCAAAACTGGTGATCGAACTCGATGGCAGCCAGCATTTTGAGGCCAAACATCGAGCCAGGGATCAAGCGCGCGCTGAAGCCCTGGCGAATCTCGGCCTGAAAATATTGCGGTTCGACAACCGACAAGTGCTGCTGGAGATCGAGGCCGTGCTGGGAGTGATTGATGAAATGGTGAGGGAAAGAAAATGATAATCCCCCTGCCCCCTTTTTCTAAGGGGGATGGATGCGGTGCTGGTTAGCTTCCCCCTTTGTAAAAGGGGGATTGAGGGGGATTTGCCGTGACAATGCGCTGCACAATTTGGATGAAGTGAGTATGACGTGATGGATGAAATGAATTTACCTCAAGGCTGGGTCTGTTTGACTTTAGAAGATGTGGCTGATATTTATGATAATTTGCGTGAGCCAGTAAATTCAACAGAACGTGCTAAACGACGCGGCCCATATCCATACTATGGGGCTACGGGGCAAGTTGGGTGGATTAACGACTATCGTCAGGAAGGTGAATTTGTACTTCTTGGTGAAGATGGTGCACCATTCTTTGATTGGGTAAAAGATAAAGCCTATTTAGTATCAGGGAAGTGCTGGGTCAATAATCATGCCCACGTGCTGAAAGGAAAAGAAGGCGTTTGCTCAAATCGTTACCTGCTTTACGCACTTAATCAAACTGATTATCGTGGTTATGCCAATGGTACAACGCGGCTAAAACTTACTCAGTCTGCGATGCGTCGGATACCCATTAATCTGGCCCCTACGAAGGAACAACACCGCATCGTCACAAAAATCGAAGAACTGTTTTCCGAGCTGGATAAGGGCATCGAAAGCCTGAAAACCGCCCAGGCGCAGCTCAAAGTGTATCGCCAGGTGCTGTTGAAGCATGCTTTCGAAGGCAAGCTCACTGTGCAGTGGCGCAAAGAAAATAAAGATAAGCTCGAACCTACGGAAACTCTGCTCAAGCGCATCGAACAAGAGCGCGAACAGCGCTACCACCAACAACTGACCGAGTGGAACAAATCCCCCTCAATCCCCCTTTTACAAAGGGGGAAGCTAACCAGCACCGCATCCATCCCCCCCTTAGAAAAAGGGGAGCGAGGGGGGATTCCAAAACCCAAGCTCCCAAAAACCCTGCCGCCGCTCACCGCCGAAGAACTGGCGGAATTGCCTGAATTGCCAGAGGGATGGGCTTATTTAAGGGTAGGAACGTTAATTGAAGAACCAGTCTATGGAACCGCAAAGAAATGCGATTACGAACCTAACGGTTTGGGGGTTCTGAGAATTCCAAACATTGTATTGGGAAAAATTGATGCAACTGATTTAAAGTACGCTAAGTTCGATGATGAGGAAATTTCTGCATACAAGCTTAAAGCGGGCGATATTCTCACCATTCGTTCTAATGGTAGCGTTTCTTTAGTAGGGCGATGTGCTCTTATTTACAGTAAAGATACCGATTATCTATATGCTGGCTATTTGATAAGACTTCGACCTTTGCATCATATTGTTAATTCTGTTTATTTACTTAACATTTTTTCATCTCACTTGGTTAGGAAACAAATTGAGCAGAAAGCAAAGTCGACTAGTGGTGTGAATAACATCAATTCAGGTGAGCTTCAGTCTTTAATAGTATCCATTTGCAACATAAACGAGCAGAATCAAATTTTAAAAGTATCCATTTGCAACATAAACGAGCAGAATCAAATTCGAGCAGAAATTGAATTATACCTATCCGAAACCGATCAACTCGACCAAACCATCACTACCGCCTTGCAACAAGCCGAAACCCTACGCCAAGCGATCCTGAAAAAAGCCTTTTCCGGCCAATTGGTGCCGCAAGACCCGAACGACGAGCCTGCTTCCGAATTGCTGGCGCGCATCGCCGCAGAAAAAGCCATTCGCGACAACAAACCAAAAACCACAAGGACGCGAACATGAATACTATTCGTCTTTTCGCCTCACAAAATATTTTGATTTCTGCCAGCACCTCCTGGTATCTGGCCGACCTTGGTGAGTTTCGCGGCCAGCAGTTACTTTATACGCAGCAGTCTCCGCAACGGTTGAAAACGTTACGCGAACATGCGCTGATCGAAAGCGCGGTGTCTTCCAACCGTATCGAGGGTGTATCGGTTGATCCGGCGCGGGTGCGCGAGGTGCTGGTTGCACCGAAACCGTTGTTTCGCGATCGCGACGAAGAAGAGGTGCGAGGGTATCGCGATGCCCTGAAGCTCATTCACGAAGGCGCTGTCCGCATCCCCGTGAGCGAGGCGACCATCCGCCGTTTGCATCAGTTAGCGCGCGGCCAGATCTGGGATGCTGGGCAATACAAGGAGAAAGACGGCGACATCATTGAGCGCTATGCCGATGGGCGTAAACGAGTGCGGTTTCGCCCGGTTTCTGCGGTAGGTACGCCTACTGCGATGGCAGAGTTGACTGCCGACTGGCAGCGTTGTATGGATGAGCGCTGGATTCACCCACTGATTGCGCTGGCGGCGTTCAATCTGGATTTTCTGTGTATTCATCCTTTCCGCGATGGCAATGGGCGTGTGTCGCGGCTGGTTCTTTTGCTTCAGTGCTACCAATCGGGTTATGAGGTGGGTCGCTACATCAGCCTGGAGCGATTGATCGAAGAAAACAATGAACGCTATTACGAGACGCTGGAGCAAAGCTCACAGGGATGGCATGAAGGTAAACACGATCCTTGGCCTTTCATCAATTATGTGCTGTCTATCCTCAAGATGGCTTATCGCGAATTTGCCGAGAGAGTCGGTGAAATCAAAGCACCGCGCGGGTCAAAGACCGATCTGGTGTTGGCAGCTATTAATCGCTTTGAAGGAGAATTTACGGTTGCTCAGGTGGAACAGGCTTGTCCCGGTGTAAGTAGGGACATGGTGCGCCGTGTTTTGCGCGAGCTGCGAAATGCAAACGGCATCGAATGCCATGGCCGAGGGCCTGCGGCAAGGTGGAAAAAGAAAGGGTAATTACCCTTTAGTAAGGGTAATAAAGAGGGTAATAAAGATGAACACAACCATATCCATTGTTTCCAAAGTCTGGAGTTTCTGCACCACGCTGCGCGATGACGGCGTGGGTTATGGCGATTACCTGGAGCAGTTGACGT
This sequence comes from Nitrosomonas sp. Nm166, assembly GCF_900112825.1. Lineage (GTDB taxonomy): Bacteria > Pseudomonadota > Gammaproteobacteria > Burkholderiales > Nitrosomonadaceae > Nitrosomonas. The sequence goes on from NZ_FONE01000007.1 coordinate 41,579, forward strand.
ATTTGATTTTTCTCAAAATGGCGGATGAATACAGCCAGCCGCCATACAACCGCAAGGTGGGCATTCCGGCGGAATATAATGGCAAAGCCTCAGAACTAAGCGCGGCGCGGAATTGGAAGTGCATTACGTGACGCTGTTGATGGAGCTGGGCAAGCTGCCGGGTATGCTGGGGCAGATTTTCACCAAGGCGCAGAACAAGATTCAAGATCCGGCCAAGCTGTACCGGCTGATCGACATGGTGAACGAAACGCAGTGGGTGACCATGGGTGCGGATGTCAAGGGCGATATTTACGAGGGGCTGCTGGAGCGCAATGCGGAAGATACCAAGTCCGGCGCGGGACAATACTTTACACCGCGCGCCTTGATCAAGGCGATGGTGGCGTGCATCCGGCCGGAGCCTAGCAAGACCATTGCCGATCCAGCGTGCGGTACCGGCGGCTTCTTTTTGGGAGCGTACGATTTTCTGGTAGCCGAGCATGCGATGGATAAGATGCAAAAAGCGTTTCTCAAGCGCAATACATTTTATGGTAACGAGATTGTCGCCAATACGCGCCGTCTCGCATTGATGAATATGTTTTTGCACAATATCGGCGAAATTGATGGCGACAGTATGATTTCCTCCACTGATTCGTTGGTGGCCGATTCCGGTAGGCGATTTGATTATGTACTGGCGAATCCGCCATTTGGCAAGAAAAGCACGATGAGCTTCACGAACGAGGAAGGCGGGCAGGAAAAAGACGAGCTAACCTACAACCGCCAGGATTTCTGGGCGACCACATCGAACAAGCAGCTCAATTTCGTGCAGCATATCCGCACCATGCTGAAAACCACCGGCAAAGCCGCCGTGGTGGTGCCGGATAATGTACTGTTCGAAGGTGGCGCGGGTGAAACCGTACGAAAGAAACTGCTTGAAACCACCAATCTGCATACGATTTTGCGACTGCCTACCGGTATTTTTTATGCTCACGGCGTGAAAGCGAATGTGCTGTTTTTCGATAACCGAGAAGCTAATAAAGAGCCGTGGACTAAAGAAGTATGGTATTACGATTACCGCACCAACATCCACCATACGCTCAAAAAGAAACCGTTGCGCTTTGACGATTTGCAGGGTTTTATTACCTGCTACAATCCGCAGAACCGCCATCAGCGCCAGGAAACCTGGAACGAACAAAACCCGGAAGGCCGCTGGCGTAAATACAACTTTGATCAAATCATGGCGCGTGATAAAACCAGCCTGGATATTTTCTGGATCAAGGATAAAAGCTTGTCCGATCTGGACAGCTTGCCGGAACCGGATGAGCTAGTGAGTGAAATTATCGAGAATTTGGAAGCTGGATTGAATAGTTTCAGAGATATTGCTATGAAGTTGGAATAATAGACTGGATAGCCCAATTTTATGAATACACCCATCAATCAACCCATACACAAGCCTAATATTCTATTTCGCGGATTTGCGATTGCTTATGCACTATTTGCTTATGGCGTAGGTTCTGCAGCACTGTTCTGGCTCTTCCTTGCGTCCATTGGTATGGCGCCTTATTCATTATCTGACGTTAAAACCGATAATCTGCTTGCTGCCCTATTTATCAATTCCTTTCTGGTATTTTTGTTTGGCTTACAACACACGATGATGGCCAGAAAGAGTTTCAAACAAAAATGGATCCGGATTATCCCCGCTCATCTGGAACGATCAACATTCGTTTTAGCTGCAGGAATAGTGATGGGGTTAATGCTTTGGTATTGGCAAACGCTCCCCGGTATTGTATGGTCAATTGAACATCAATACGTAAGGCTTGTGGTATTCAGTCTGGCTTTCTTTGGCATGGCCTATGTATTGTTCGCAACGCTCGTTGCCAATTACTTCGAACTTCTGGGCTTACGCCAAGCGTGGTTATATGCAACAGGCAGACCCTACACACCGGTGGATTTTAAGAGACGGTGGGTTTATAGATATAGCCGCCATCCCATGATGTTAGGGTTATTGATCATCTTCTGGTCAACTCCTGATATGTCGATTACTCGATTTGTATTAGCCGTACTTCTAACTATTTATTTGCTTGTTGGAATTCGGTTTGAAGAACATAGCTTGATTCAGGAATTTGGAGAAAAATATCAAGACTTCAAGAGTGAAGTCGGCATATTTTTCACCTTTCGTTAAAAAGATAGCTCTGCGGGAAATAGCTAAGTTCGGTTGAGAACTTTCGGTATCGCTTCGTCCAGGCGCTTGCATGCCTACAAGAACTGCTATAACCGCCAGTCGATAACCACTTTTATCTCGTCGGCTGAATGATAGTGCAAAGCCGCGTCAAAATCCGTATAGGGGAATTTGTATGTAATGATTTTTTCTATCGTATTCGGCCACAGCTTAAGGCTCTTCTCGAGATAATGAACTGCCTGATCATAATGATCGACACTGGCATTGACACTTCCCAACACTATCTGGTTTTTTAATACAAGCTGCTGCATCAGCGTGCCACCATCAAAAGCTGGAGTGTGTTTATCTGAGGGGATGCCAGTAGCCATATATATGGCATTAATGCCTAAAGTATCAATAAGCTGGAACTGGAGTTTGGCTATGCCAGCAGCTTCAAAAACAAAATCTATCTGCCCTATCTGTTCATCTATATCGGTAACCTTTACCTGCCTGCCGTCAATATAAGTGCCGCCGATCTCTTTCAGTATGCGTGGGCGATAGCTGTCTTCATCCACTATATCCAGCCCTATCACTTCAGCTCCTTTTATCTTCAAAGCAAACGCAGCCATAAGCCCGATAGGTCCCATTCCTGCCACTAAAGCCTTTTTACCTTTCAACCAGTTAACTGGATCGTCAAAATCTTTAAGCCGCGCAGCCTGCACCCGTATCGCTTCGTCTATTGCCTTGGCCGCTACCGACATAGGTTCTGTAAGCACGCCAATATCTTTAAGTGGCTCAGGCACTTTTACTATATATTGTTCTTTGTCAACGATATATTCTGCCTGATAACCATCCGCACCTTTTATTCCTCTTTCGGTATAGTTACCGGTATAGCACATATCGCTCCTGTTGTTCAGACAGGCTGTGCATTGCCCACATCCGCGACGAACGGCAAATACGGCAAAATCACCAAGCTTTACTTTTGTTACCGAGCTGCCCATTTCTACTATCTGTCCGAACATTTCATGCCCAATGATCAGTTCGTTTCTTTCACGTGGTGCGTCTGCCCTGCCACCTGATACGATTTCCCTGTCCGTTCCGCAAATGCCCACGTACCATGTTTTTATTTTTATCTCATCATCAGCTTGAATTTGTGGTTCCGGCCGATCGATAAGAGAAAGGTTGGTAGTGCCTGGTATAATGGCAATGGCTTTCATGTCAATGGTTTATGCTTTTGTTTCTGCTGTCATTTAATTGCTGATCAAGATTGCAGGCCGCGCTTATCAAAGCTAAGTGTGTGAATGCCTGAGGAAAATTACCCAAATGCTCACCTTCAAACCCCAACTGTTCTGAGTACAAGCCTAAATGATTGGCATAACCCAGCATCTTCTCAAAATAGAACCTTGCCTTTTCTAATTGACCTGAGCGAGAAAGACATTCCACATACCAGAAAGTACACATCGAAAAAGTTCCTTCATGACTTACAAATCCGTCAGGCGCTGCAAGTTCTGGTCTATAACGGTATACCAGTGAGTCTGATACCAGCTCATTTTCTATTCTTTTCAGTGTAGAAAGCCACCTGGGATCTTGAGGGCTGATAAAGCGCAGCAGTGGCATTAGCAGTGCAGAAGCATCTACAGTAGATGAGCCAGCATATTGCATGAAGGCCTCTGTTTCTTTGTTCCAGAACTCGCTATAAATGCTTTTGAAAATGGCATCCCTTTCTTTTTTCCATTTGCCATTGATGGGAAATGACCGTTGTTCTGCGATCTTTAAAGCTCTGTCAAAAGCGACCCAAATTTGCAGTCTTGAATATAAGAATTCTCTTTTTCCCCCTCTTACTTCCCAAATACTTTCATCCGGCTGTTTCCAATTTTCGCACAGCCAATTCACATGTCTTTCCAGGTTTTTCCAAAAGTCGTATGAAATCGGCTCTCCGTGCCTGTTATAAATGTATACCGCATTCATCAACTCCCCGTAAATGTCAAGCTGAAGCTGGCCATAAGCATCATTCCCAATCCTTACAGGTAAGGACTGGCGGTATCCTTCGAGGTGCTCCAAGAAATGCTCTTGTAATTGCCGCCTGCCATCTATCGAATACATGATGCCCAGCCTGCTTTGTCCTTTCACGTCGTGACAAAGCTTTTCCACCCATTGCAGGAAGGCTCCTGCTTCTTTTGTATATCCTAAGCGCATCAGAGCATATACTGTAAAAGACGCATCCCTGATCCAGGTATATCGGTAATCCCAGTTGCGTTTCCCGCCTATGTTTTCCGGCAGGCCGAAGGTAGGTGCGGCAATAATGGAGCCATATCTATAGGAGGTTAGCAATTTCAACACCAATGCAGAGCGGTTCACCACTTCCATCCACCTGCCTTTATATACGGAATGTGATACCCAGTCTTTCCAGTAGTTTACGGTGCTGAAAAGGCTGCTGGTAATAAAGGATTTGAAATCCTGCTTTCCTTTATGCTCCTTTTCAATATGCTCCAGCAAAAAATCCGCTGTTGTACCTGCACTCAAAGAAAATTCAGCTACTGCATCCCCTTCGATTAACGCTAAAGGAATAGAACTCTTCAGTCTTAAAATCGTTTTATCTTCGCCTTTGCTCGTAAAAATTATTTCATTATCATTGACTAGCTCAGCAGTATGATGGTTTCTACCATAATTGAACCGCGGACAGCATCTCATTTTGTACCGCACATTTCCTCTTATAGTCGTTACTCTGCGTATTAACTCCTTACCATCATACAGCTCTTCAACAGGCATAAAGTCTGTTATCTCGCCAACACCCTCTGACGAAAGAAAACGCGTGAGCAGAACATTGGTGTCAGGCAGATAGAGCTGTTTATTTTTCATCTTGGCAAACTGAGGTACGATCTCAAATTTGCCACCATTATGCTCATCCAATAAAGCAGCAAAAACAGAAGGAGAATCGAAATCTGGAAAACACATGAAGTCGATAGAGCCATTAAGCCCTACCAAAGCAATCGTGTTCAGGTCGCCTATAATGCCGTAGTCTTCAATGGGCTGATAACTCATTTGTTCGACTATGCCTTTAACATATCAAATAAGGTAATTATTTTTTGATATGATTTATTGTACAGAAATAAGTACTTACTTCTATAAATAATAACTTTATGGGGTGCCAGATTAATATCTGACATTCTGATAAGACAAAGTAAATAAGAGATTAATTCAAGCTAGCCGAAGTTATTTCCATCATACTATCTGATGGATATGTATTTGACAGCTTCTTTTATGTTGTATCAATGCATGAAAACTAATCAAAATTCACCTATAAGGTGCCACTGGTGTGGCACCAGAACGGCTATTATGAAAAATAAACTCAACTGACTTCATTAAAGCACTTATTGATGCTTTACCAGCACCAGCATCAGGTATGCGCGATATTTACCACGATTCAAAAACACCTGGCTTGTAACTGCGTATAACTAGTGTGAAGACTTTCTTGGTCAGTAAGCGTATTAAAAAGGCGGCGATCCAGACCGAACTATTTAACAATCTATACCCGCTCCGGTGGGTTTTTTTATTGCCCTTCAATGTAATAAAACGCACCGAACATATAACGAATTAATTTAATAATTATAATTTTTTAAGGAGTATTAATATGTACAACAGCAAAGTTACAATTACGGATAAAATCTCTAATAATGTAGTTATGGAATATATTATTGATTTACATAGTAACGACGTCTCGGTAGCAGATTATTTTGACGAAGCATGGGAATGTGCTGTGGATGAATCACTCGTGAATCCTCTGCGCAGATCCGATTATGAGTTCATCCTGGTTGAAGAGACTATTCATTAATACATGGATACCTCCCACGGTGTTACTTTATTGTGTTAATTCTGATTAAGTTGGGAAACACACCGAGCTTCTGCTTAATTTAAAGGAAGATGCGTTTTCTACTAACGAACCGGAGTTAATATCATGACAATTATGTCACCTGATCCAAAGGATAATATTCCTGGACAAAATCCAATGCCTGATGTTGAAAAAGGATTGGTCGAAGAGGATGAAGAAATAGCTGAGGATGAAGAAATAGTTGACGATGAAGATGATCAAGACAAAAAGGAAAAAGCGTAAGTCCTTTAAAATAAATTGTTATCTTCTTGAGCTTGTACAGAAACAGAACCGCCTTTGTGGCAGTTTTTATTGCACACAAACGCCTTACCTCAATCAGTAGCATAGTTCCTACCCAACTTGATAAACCTTCAGCCCGCCCCGGCGGGTTTTTTGTTTTAGGTATCCATTGAATGCTGTTATGTGCAATACGTACAGACTGTCACTAAACATATCAAGCATCTCAAATTCCTTATAAGAAGGGATTATTATCAGGATGAAAATATTATTCACAACCGTTATTAACGGATTTCTATTTGTTAGCGCATCTGCATTTGCTGCGGATTATTCTCAATCGCAAAATAAAGTTGATGACAAGATGAATTCACCTAAGCCTGTACAAGCTAATTAGCCGATAAAATGATACTGCCCAAAACCAACAGGATTACGTTAAGAAGGATATTGATATGAAGAATAGAAAAGACATGGGCGAGCAATGCCAGAAATCCTGCTCAATCGAAATAACACTATCATACTCATACAATGCCCAGTTTTGCTTAATTCTGGGCATTGAATTAATCAGATTAACTTCAAGAAGAAGCAAAATAATTTTCCTTTAAGAATTTTATTTATTCTTGTGGCTCTGACTTCCAGCCTTAGCATGCTGTTCAGAAGTCCCTCCACGAGTACTGCTACCAGAACCGCTGTGTCCGCCTTTGCTTCCAGCTTCCCGAGCATTATTCTCATGAGCTGCTTTACCACCTTTACGGCCAGCTTCACGGGCTTCTTCGGAGTCAAACTCATGCGCAGTTCCCTTCTCATGAGCTGCTTTACCAGCTTCCCGGGCCTCATCGGAATCAAATTCGTGTGCAGTTCCCTTCTCATGAGCTGCCTTGCCACCTTTACTCGCAATTTCTCTCTGCTTATCCTCATCCATAGAGGCAAACCCCCTGCCCGAACTGCTATGTTGTTGGTTATCATCCTTGTCTTTATTTGTCGTCATTTTTATTCTCCTAATTAAAAAATTTATCCTTACAAAAACTAAAGATTAAGACAGACTAAGCTTATCGTGATCCACGGTATGTACGATAACCAACTTAAAATGATAACTAAATAAATTATTTATTGAATTTATTTTTCAAAGCAAAGCCCGCTTCGGCGAGTTTATTTAAGAATGCAAGTAATTGATTTCTTCTGTGTAAGAGCGCACTGAACTAATTTTCATCTAGGAAGAGTATGTTTTATTTATTTAAGCCGGAGATCATGGTCATGTTTTTTTTAAAATTACTAATTGTAGCTTTATTAGTTGGGGTTATTTTTTTTGGTTCATCCGCTTTCTCCCAGTCAACACCACCATTAGATAAGCCTATTGAAAGGACTCCAGCAGATCAACTCTCAGAATCTGGACGTGTTCAACAAATGATTGATGAGAAAAGAGATAAAACTAATTCTCCTGATAGTGATAATAATTACCATAACATACAACAACAAAAAAATGGGGCTGATGAACAAAACCAATTTGAAAAAGATACAGGTATAAGCGACAAAAATATTCCAGGCCGGGAAAAGTGATTTAATGTTACTTTTAAGTAGAAAGTCAGATAAATCGCTACCTGATGGGTATTAATTCATTTCGAATCAGTCCTCCAACCGGAGGTGTAAATTTGGCTTTTGTTCTCATATTGCATCGACCAGCTTGGGACTGGCTGCTTCCTTCACAGCTAATTAGAAATTAACATAACCCGCGCTCCGGCTAGTTTTTTATCATTGTTATAGGGCGCACCGATTAATTATTGAGCAGACTGAGAAAATATCTTCTTTTCACAAATCGCTCAATATGATCAAAAAGGTTAAGATTGCTGAAAGAGGGTTCGAAGAAAGATTTACTGAGTACCTAATTGTTTTAGAAGAAGATGCCACTGAGGAGGATTATTACGATCTAGCTTGGGAATATGCAATTGATGATTCCGCGGTGAATCCAGACAACAGATCAAATTACAAATTTTCAATATCTGACTATATTTCAAAGTAACTCATATTCATATCTGAGCTTGCTGCCGCAGGTTTTTGTTGTGCAGTTCCGAACAGATCAAACGAAAAAAATTCCACAGAATTTAAGTTGGCTTTAATTTGGAGAAAAAGATGTTTGCAAAAAGAATTTAAATTTTTCTTTATGCAGAGATATTTCATAATAAAGATTTTGAAGCAAAAAAATCGTATTACCAAAAATTTAATCATAGCAAGCTTAAGTAATTGCTGCACTTTTACTAAATCGCTCCGAATCTTTACCGCTTTCCTTTCACTTTTTTAAAGTACCGACTCGAATAGGTCTGAAATCTATAATTATTTAAAAAAATAGGATCATGAATATGAACTTCTCTACTGCGGAGCCCCTAACTAGCCCTCCAACCCCAACACCACCAGAAACTATACCACCTCAAGAGCAACCTCCTGAGATAATTCCACCAGAACAAGCCCCGGAACCAGAAATTCCGCCACAACCGATTCCTCCTGATAGGATTCCTCCAGAGAAAGATCCAACACATCCCTTCCCACAGAAATAACAGCTTAGTTCATGATTATGAAGACCGTCCAAGTGGCGGTTCTTTGGTGCTTATTAGCGAATTTCATCTGAGCGAAAAATAAAGAAACAAAATAAACTCACTAATAAGTAAATATTGACACTGCTAGCCATTCAGGCTTACTCTCTTTTAAAGTAAAAAAGATTAAGGAGAATCAAATGAGTACTGAGTACAAAGGTTATAACTTTATTGTTAATTCAGAGCAGGATGAGGTCACTAAGCAATGGAATGGAAGATATAGAATCCTTGATCAAGATGGTATTGTTGTTTATGAGAGCTTTGTTGACCCTGTGGATAATGAAGACAAAGCTTCATCATTGGCTGATAAAGCAGCTCGAGTTTGGATTGATAAACAGTAATAAACAAATTTTTTCTGCTAAGGCTTTGTTTATGATGAGGATAAGTATGGCGAAAGAAGGAGTATAGGCCTCAAATCGCCGCCCAATTCTCCTACTGCTACTGGCGCAGAAAAGCAAAACAATCCTGCTGTGAATCCGATTAATCCAAGTGATCCTGCTGATGTAGGCTCGAACACTTCGAGTTCTCCTGGAATTCCCCAATTAGAAAAGCGCCGTCAATGAATTCAGGAAATCCTTCTAGCGCAGGCCCAACTAGCAGTCAATAATGTTCCTTGTCTTAAGTGGCCTATAAGCCGCTCCGGCGGGTTTTTCCGCTCTTGTTAAGGAGCGTACCGATAATAACGCACTATGAGGATAATTTTGGCCGAGACGGTCAATCATTCTGTGCCAATCGAGATAACTCCGAAGATAGCGTGTAGCTACTCCATGAAACTTCTTCATCCATTGTTTGAGCCAGCTGTCATAAGAATTAACATTCTGAATATGATAGATGTTGTTTATAACGCGCTGACCTGCAGCAATATTAACTGGGCGGTGAACAATGTTTGCTTGCCGGGCAATCTGCTTATAAGTGGGCAACCCATCAGTGCATAGGATTACATCTTTACTTAGCAGGGGGATGAGTACTAAGTACTGGTTCGATTTGTCGAGTACTTGTGCCACGTAATATACAGTCGGCAGTTTCACCATAACGGTCGCGCACCACCAATACAGGCACCTGTTCTTTTGATGTTCCTTTCTTGATGGCTTTACCGCCACGCTTTCGTGCAGACCTGGGCAAACGACGCTGTCCTTTAAAAGATTCCAGGAAATAGGTCTCATCTGCTTCAACAATGCCGCTCATTTTTGCCGGGTTGATCGGTTGCAGGTATTTGTAAAAAACGATGCCGTGGAATGAATTTCCTGATTCGGACTGAACATTCCCAATATATTCATCACCCGATTGCTCATGCCTGCATATAGCGTGTAATTCGATGAGTACGCAATGATTCCCTGCTTCTTTGCCAGATCCTTCACCTCAAACCACGGCTGCCCCATCTTAACGCCCAGCGCCTTCACTTCATTATTACGCGCAACTACACAGCCGTCATTGTTTGAAAGCACCACAACCGGCTTGTCTTCCAGCTTGGGATTGAATACCCGCTCGCAGCTGACATAAAAGTTATTGACATCGATGAGGGCATGTTACGCGTTGCTTATTTAAAACGGCGAAATGATCCAATGATTACACCGAAAACCTCAAACTGCATGCCATCCTTTATTTCAATCGGAGAATATGTCCCCGTTGAATTTGCCGGCAATAGCCTTGTTGTGCCATCCGGATCCAGGTCCAGAATTTTGATAGTGAACTCTCGGTCAACGACTGCCAGCACAATATCACCAATGGTTGGTTCCCTAGATCTATCGACCACAACCTTATCGCCTGGCAATAAGCCTACATCGATCATCGATTGGCCTGTGATGGTAACAAAAAATGTTGAGGAGGCATGGTCGATCAAAAATTCGCTTATATTAAGTCGCCTTTCTACATAATCATCCGCAGGACTTGGAAAACCTGCAGCTACTTTAGTAGAGAAGAGAGGTAGTTCGACCGGATTTTCACTTACTTCTGGAGTATAGATATCCTCTACATTGGATATATGCTTGGCCGATATCTTACGTTGATGCGCAGAGAGAAATTCTTTTATTGTTGAGACTTGGCTCTGTGGTATGCGTATTGAAACTGTTGATTCACCAAAGCGACCCTGACCTGGAGGCCTGCCTGCATTTTCCCGTTTTCCACCACGATTTGACATTTGATCACTCCTTATTTGAATTATGCTCACTATTCAAACACGGCTAAAGGCTTCATGTCAATCTTATTACTGTAGAGTTTTTAATCTCAAAAAAATCCGCCATACTATCAGCAAAGATAAACAACACTTGCGATCAGGGTGTTCTCGCACAGACTGTTAGCCGCTTTTTATAAATTATGGTAATCCTGTTAATAAACTAAGAGTTTTTCATTTAAATATTGCAAAGTCAGCAGCATAGCGAAGCAATGGCTCCTAAATCGCATAGCCAACCCTAGACTTTATTTTATTAAGCCTTTTATCTTTGGAGAATTAAATGAATAATGTAGAAATTGCAACCTTACTAAATGGACTTGTCGAGATTTCGCGCGATGGTGCAGAGGGTTTTAAAGCGTGCGCAGACAATGCGAGTGACCAAGATTTGAAAATGTACTTCCAGGATCGTGCGCAAAGTTGTGAAGAAGCCATTAACACTTTAAGTGTCGAGGTAATATATTATGGCGGTAATCCAGATACGAGTGGCACTACTACAGGGACTTTGCATCGTACTTGGATTAACATTAAGACGGCGCTTACCAAAAAAGATAATCTCGCGGTGCTGGAAGAGTGCGAAATGGGTGAGGCTGCAGCTGTTATGGCCTACGAAAATGCGCTGAGGCAAGAAATACCTGACAATCTCCGTGCGCTTCTAGAGCGATTATACGAGGGAGTAAAAAGAAATCATGAGCGTGTGCGGCAACTGAGAGACGAAGCCAGGAATAATCCCAATCTTGCTTGAGCCTGGTTTCGATTCTTTATTAATTATTTTTTCCAAACATAACCTTCATAAGTAAATCGAAATGTAATCATTGATACTTTTATTAAGGGGAATGTGTATTTAAGTACGCACCAGATAAGATACAGGTTATCAAATCACGGATCCTTTTAATGAAAGACCCAAGTGGGTCATTCTAGTCCCGATGAGTATTTGAATTTCTGTACTATCAGCTGATGAGAAAAACGGTTTTTTTGACCAAAACGCCCATGATAAAAAAACAGCTCTAAGTAGACCGGAGAGAATATCTACAACTTTCACTTTACATCCATAAAAAAGTTTTTAGAGCCAACGAACTTAACAGAATCAGCCACAAGCGATTATTTTTTAATAGCCCAAGGTGTCTCTTTATCCCTAGGTTTTTTATTTTCTTTCGTTAAGTATGGTAGCGCACCGATGATAATTCAAAGTAAGCGGATTATTATTTTGTGTTAAAAATTTTACAGGAGGAATAAATGCTTACCTTAATGCTTATTTTTTCCTTGATTATTATTTTCTTAACCATATTTAATTCTGATAGTCACGAGCAAATCCCCAAAAAGATTGAAGTGCAAAAGCGAAAAACTGATGTCCTGCCAAAGAAAGATTAATTCTTAATTCGAGTTTTTAACAATTTATACCCGCCCTCGGCGGGTTCTTTGTTGGTTATCAATGTGGGAAAACGCACCGACTAAATAAAAAAGAGAACTAAAATATAAAATTATTTCAGGAGGAAATTGTGAGTAAATACTTACTATTATTTATTTATACCTTATCGTTTCTTTTGTTATTAAGTGCACCCTTAGTGCAATCTGCTTCATCTGATGAAGAAAAGTATGATGAAAGAAGGGATATAGGACAAGCATCTCAGCAATATTCTGCCCCAACCAATAGCGATAAAAAAGCAAATCCAAACCCTTCTGAGCTAAAGAAAAAAAGTTCTTCTACTACAAAATCTACCAGCCACAATGAAGGAAGCACTGGGAGCCCATCAGATGAGAGTCAGGATACTCCTATTGGAGGGACAGGAAATCGTAAGTAAAGATTAGCTGTAATACTTTTCTGATCTAGAGCCCGCTCTGGAAAATATAAGATAGATCCTAACCCGTCCAAGTGGCGGGTTTTTTATTAACTGTTGTGTTTTTTACAGCGTGGCACTGATAAATAGAGAGGATTAGTTGTATTTGCTAACTTATTGATTTACTGGTGGCGAATCAGGGATTTGAACCCCGGACCAACGGATTATGATTCCGCTGCTCTAACCACTGAGCTAATTCGCCATGTGAAGTGAAACTGCAAGAGGCAGCATTTTGCCTCTAAGGGTATAGCTTGTCAAGATCAAAGATCTGACTTGACAAGGGTTTATGCATGTTTTCATAGGACTGGATAGTGTACGTTGATACCTTAACGCAAATCTTAAAAATCATCAATCCTAATATCAGGCGATCAATAAAACCTCCGATTCATCAGAAGTTGTATTACCTGTCTGCTACCTAGCAGTTGTATAATCAATCGCATGAAATTCGATATGATAGTGATCGGCGGCGGACTCGTGGGCGCAAGCCTTGTGGCAGCGCTGAGGGACAGTGGCTTGAAAATAGCGCTGATAGAGCCGCATGAATCCATGCCATTGCCACAGGATATAAGCTGGGATAGCCGGGTGTATGCAATTAGCCCTGGCAGCGCTTCTTTCTTGCAGAGTTTAGGTGTCTGGCAGCGATTAGAAGCAGAGCGTGTAGCACCGGTCTATGAGATGGCGGTGTTTGGCGATGATAATAGCGCGCATATCAACTTTAGCGCGTATGAAATTGGTGTGTCGGAATTGGCCTTTATCGCTGAAAATCGTCAATTGCAGACAGCTGTCTGGGAAGTGCTTAAGTCACTGAGTACAAATATACATATATTTTGCCCGGCAAAATGTACTTCTATTGTCTGGCAGGAATCCTCTGTCGAAGTGCAGTTGGAGGATGGCAGTCAGCTTGAAACCTCGCTGGTGGTGGGTGCGGATGGCGTAAATTCCTGGGTGCGTAAACAAGCTGAAATCGAAGTATCATGTCATGCATATCATCAGATTGGGGTGGTGGCAAATTTTAGTTCGGAACTATCGCATCGCCATATTGCCTATCAATGGTTCAGGCGAGACGGTGTACTAGCGTTGCTGCCGCTACCCGATAAGCGGGTATCCATGGTTTGGTCTGCGAGTGAGGAACAGGCAGACCTGCTGTGTAATTTGACTGCGGAAGAACTTTGCCAACGGGTAGCGGAAGCCTCTTCTTATACCTTGGGTGCATTGCAATTGATTACGCCGCCAGTAGGTTTTCCGTTGAATTTTGTGCATGTAGATAAATTGGTCAAGCCGCGCTTGGTATTGATTGGTGATGCTGCACACGGCATTCACCCACTGGCGGGCCAAGGCGTTAATCTGGGATTGCGCGATGCGCGTGAGCTCGCGGCAGTTCTCAATGCGCGCGGTATGCAGACAGACTGCGGCAATTTTATGTTGTTGCGGCGTTATGAGCGAGCACGCAAGGAAGATATTCTGACATTGGAATTGGTAACAGATGGCTTGCAGAAATTGTTCAATAATTCAAATCCGACCTTGGCACGTTTACGAAATCTGGGGCTTGAAATAACCAATCGCTTGCCCCTGATTAAAAACCGATTGATGCAACACGCTTTGAATTAAATTTTATTTTTTTAACAGGAGTTATCATGGCTATACGCTGGAAGCTTTGCATTTCAATCTTGGTGTTGAGTTTTTTTTCTACAGCAATCTGGGCTGATGAAGAGGCTGTAAAGAAGGCCGTACAGCCACATTTTGAAGGTCATGAGATTGATAGCTTGAAGAAAACGCCTTATCTGGGATTGTACGAAGTAGTGGTGGGTGATGAGTTGTTTTATACCGATGATAAAGCGAATTATTTTTTCTTTGGCCATGTGATCGATACCAAGACTCGTACCAGCATGACGAATGAGCGGATACAGGAAATCAAGGCGGCGCGTCGTGTCCCATTGAATTCCCTGCCTTTACAATCTGCTATCAAGATTGTGAAGGGCGATGGCAAGCGCCAGGTGGCCATTTTTACCGATCCGAATTGCCCTTATTGCAAGCAACTGGAAAAGGAACTGGTAAATATTACCGATGTCACGATCTATACTTTGCTTTACCCGGTGCTCAATGGATCCATGGAGCTATCCAAAAAAATCTGGTGTTCAGATAACCCAATCAAAGCCTGGGATGATTTTATGCTGAGAGGTATCGCCCCCGCAGGTAAAGATTGTGAAGCGCCGTTGCAGGTTTTACTGAAGTCAGGTCGTGAGAACAAAGTGTCAGGTACACCCACCTTGATTTTTGCTGATGGTTCAGTAGTCGGGGGCATGATTCCTGCTGAAGTTATTGAAGAAAAGCTCAATAGCGCGGCTGATACGAGCGAAAAGGAAAAAACCAAGAAGTAAAACTCAGGATGTGCCATTCAGAAAAGCCTGCTGAATAATTCAGCAGGCTTTTTTATTGCTGTGTCCATAGGCATTGTAACAGTCACGTGGACGTGTAAATTTTCTTTGTAATTTATAGAATTACAAAAATCTACACTATTGTCAGGAAAATCCTTCTGGCGTAGTATTAATAACATTGGTTCATGAAATAACGTGATAACTATTTCTGGTATTTCCTTTCAAGCAGGTTTATTGATCAATTCTTTTGTAGGAGTTTTCGATCATGGCTACATCAATAATTAACTTATCAAGCCTCGATGGCAGCAATGGATTTCGTCTGGATGGAGCGGAGGAGGGTGACAGTGCGGGCTCGTCGGTTAGCAGCGTAGGGGATGTCAATGGCGATGGTTTTGATGATGTAATTGTCAGAGGGAGTAGTCGTCACCCGGATGGCGGAGGATTCACCGGTTTCAGCTACGTGGTGTTTGGGCGCGCTTCCGGTTTTAGCGCCGCGATGAATCTATCCAGCATAGATGGCAGCAACGGTTTCCGCGTGGATGGAATAACAACCTATGACAGATCGAATGTTTCCATTAACAACGCAGGCGACATCAATGGCGATGGTGTGGAGGACATGCTAATTCGTGTTTTGGGTTTTGATCTACTGGGTGATAGGACTGTCTTCAATTACGTGGTGTTTGGCAAGACTTCCGGTTCTGCCGCTACACTGGATTTGTCCGGCCTTGATGGCAGCGATGGTTTTCGTGTGCAGGGCGAGCCTGGCTCGTACGATTCGATCGATAATGCTGAAGATATCAACGGCGACGGGTTTGCCGATGTGATTGTGAGTTCTCGGACGGCTGATCCCAATGGTGGTTATTCTCTTTCCAGTTATGTCGTGTTTGGACGCGCTTCCGGCTTTGGTGCCACGCTAAGCCTGTCTAATCTCGATGGCAGTAACGGTTTTCGCCTGGATGGTGTGGCGGCGTATGATTTTTTGGGCTCTTCGGTCAGCAGTGCCGGGGATGTCAATGGCGATGGACTGGATGACGTGATAGTCGGCGCTCCGAAAGCAAATCCACATGGCAGTGACTCGGGTTCTGCGTTTGTGGTGTTTGGCAGTACTGCGGGCTTTGATGCCGCGCTGGATTTATCCAGCCTCAATGGCAGCGATGGTTTCCGCCTGGATGGAGCGGAGGAAGACGACCGGTCTGGAAGTGTGGTCAGCAACGCAGGAGACATCAACGGCGATGGTTTTGACGATGTCATTGTGCATGCCCCTGGCGCCAACAAAGTTCCCTATGGTTATTACAGCTACGCCCTCGGAACCCGTTACGTGGTATTCGGGCGCGCTTCGGGATTTGATGCGGCGCTGGATTTATCCAGTCTCGATGGCAGCAATGGTTTTCGCCTGGACGGAGCAAGTACCTCGAGTTCTTCGGCCAGCAGTGCAGGAGATATCAACGGCGATGGTTTTGCTGATATGTTGATAGAAACCACAGTATATACCCGGTACTCGAGCTACCAAACCGGTTATGTGGTGTTTGGCAAGGCTTCGGGCTTTAGTGCTGCGATGAATATACACGACGTCGATGGTAATGATGGTTTCAGCCTGCAAGCGGGGGTGCCAGATTTTGTAAATCAAAATCCGGACATGACATTCAGTAGGGCAGGCGATATCAATGATGACGGGTTTGATGATCTGATTGTTGGTGTAGTGGGAGCTACTAAAGATGAGCCGAACGAGAATGGCTCCAGCTATGTGGTGTTTGGTAAGGCTTCCGGTTTCGCCGCCACACTGGATCTGTTCAGTCCGGATGGCAGTAACGTTTTGCGTCTGGATGGAGCGAGGCCGGATGATGATTCCGGCAGATCGGTCAGCAGTGCAGACGTAAACGGCGATGGTTTTGATGATGTGATTATCGGTGCACCTGGTGCCGATCCGAACGGCGAAAGCTCTGGTTCCAGCTATGTGCTATTTGGCCGCAATGAATTTACTGATGATGTAATACGGGGTACTCCCGGGGATGATGTCCTCATAGGTACTCCGGGAGCGGATCGCTTCGAAGCGGGTGACGGCAACGATAGCATGGATGGCCGTGGCGGGGCGGATGTGTTTCTTGGCGGTGCCGGTGACGATACCATCGCAGTAGCGGATCTCGACTTTCAGTTAGCCGATGGCGGAACTGGCACCGATACGCTGGAATTGACAGGAAGCGGCCTTAATCTGGATCTGGCCAACTTCCACGATGCCATTGATAACATCGAAACAATTGATCTGACCGGTAGCGGAGACAATACGCTAACGCTTAGTCTGCCCGATTTGCTGAGTTTATTTGACTTTCCCCATACTCTTACCGTCGATGGCAATACGGGTGATCGTGTCGTAGCACTCACTGACGGCTGGACGGATGGTGGTATCGATGGCGATTATCGTATTTTTATGAATATCGGAGTGATGCTGCGGGTAGATAGGGATGTAAGCGCAGATGTACCGCTAGCAGCAAATGTGATCAATTTGGCTGATCTCGATGGCAATAACGGTTTTCGCCTGGATGGAGAGGCAGTAGGTGATTCCTTGGGTACATCGGTCAGCAATGCGGGGGACGTCAATGGAGATGGTTTTGCTGATGTCATTGTTGGTGCTTGGGATGCTAGTACGGACGTCATTCAGTCCGGCGCCAGTTACGTGGTGTTTGGCAAGGCATCCGGTTTCTCTGCTGCAATGGATTTATCCAGTCTCGATGGCAGCAATGGGTTCCGCTTGGATGGCGTGGCAGCAGCTGATTTTTCCGGCAGTTCGGTCAGCAATGCAGGTGATGTCAATGGGGATGGTTTTGATGATTTGATTGTAGGTGCTGACAGTGCTGACCCGAATGGCGATTATTCCGGCTCCAGTTACGTGGTATTTGGGCGCGCTTCCGGTTTTGATGCGACCATTAATTTATCCAGTCTTAATGGCAGCAATGGCTTTCGCCTGGATGGGGTGTCGGAGTTTGATAGATTGGGTTCTTCGGTCAGCAATGCAGGAGACGTCAACGGCGACGGTTTTAATGATGTAATTATTGGCGCAATTGGAGCTGGCCCGAACGGCGATTATTCTGGCTCCAGTTATGTAGTGTTTGGGCGCGCTTCTGGTTTTGATGCCACAATTGATTTGTCCAGTCTCGATAGCAGCAACGGTTTCCGGCTGGATGGGGAAGCGTACGATATTTCTGGCTTCTCAGTCAGTGGCGCAGGGGATGTCAATGGTGACGGTTTTGATGATTTGATTATTGGTGCTGACGGTGCTGACGCCAGTTACGTGGTGTTTGGGCATGCATCCGGTTTTTCTGCTGCGCTGGAGCTATCCAGCCTGGATGGCAGCAACGGCTTTCGTCTGGATGGAGCGGGCCAGACGGTCAGCACTGCCGGAGATGTGAATGGTGACGATTTTGATGATTTGATTATTGGTGCTGACGGTGCTGACGGTGCTGACGGTGCTGACGGTGCTGACGGTGCTGACGGTGCTGACGGTGCTGACGCCAGTTACGTGGTGTTTGGGCATGCATCCGGTTTTACTGCTGCGCTGGAGCTATCCAGCCTGGATGGCAGCAACGGCTTTCGTCTGGATGGAGCGGGCCACACGGTCAGCACTGCCGGAGATGTGAATGGTGATGGCTTTGATGATGTGATTCTTGGTGCGCCTCAAGCTGGCCCGAATCGCTCCGGCTCCACCTATGTAGTGTTTGGCAAGGCTTCCGGTTTTGATGCTGTGGTGAACTTATTCAATGTTGATGGCAAAAACGTTTTGCGCCTGGATGGAGTGACGGCATTTGATTATTCTGGTAGATCTGTTAGTAATGCGGGGGATGTTAACGGCGACGGTTTTGATGATGTGATTGTGGGTGCACCCTATGCTGAACCGAATGGTTTTAATTCTGGCTCAAGCTACGTGGTATTTGGCAGAAGCAGCTTTACTGATGATGGTGTAATTCGAGGCACTCCGGGAAATGATAATCTCATTGGCACTCCGGCAGCGGAACGCTTCGAGGCGGGGGATGGCAATGATCGAATGATCGGTCGCGGCGGTGCGGATGTGTTTCTGGGTGAAGCAGGGAATGACTATATCCGGGTATCCGATCTTGACTTCGAGTCTATGGATGGCGGCAGCGGCAACGATACGCTGGCCCTGGGTGGCAGTGGCTTGGATCTTAATCTGACCGATATGGCCGGCAAGATCAGCGGCATCGAAACCATTAATCTGTTTGGCACCGGTGACAATACCTTGACGTTAACCGCAGCGGATGTGCTCAACCTGTCGGATACTACTAATACCCTGAAAGTCAATGGCAATGCAGGGGATCGCATCGTTGGACTAAGCCATGGTTGGGGAGATGGCGGTGTTCATGGTGATTTCCATACTTACTTCAATGATGCGGCAGTGCTGCTGGTGGGCGTGAATGTGGCAACGGATTTTGTTTAAGGCAAAAGCTGCAATAATTGTCGTTTCGAGCGCAGAGAGAAATCTGTGGTATTGATTCCAAAAGATTCCTCGTTGCATTCGGAATGACAAGGGCGGGTGATTCAAAGGCTCCCTATAAAGAATTTTCAAAGCTTGCTGAATTCGTCAGCAGGCTTTTTTATTGCTGCGCCAGTGTGCGCCAGGCAACTATATCGTGCGGGGTATTATTTTTTCTTTGTGTAGGAACAGTGGCCATAGCTAAGGAGTCTGAAATGACAAAGGCGGGATTATCCAAGGCTCCTTAAATTCATAGCTTTTACTAAAGCTTCACGATTGTCAAAAGGGTTTTTCTGACGTAGTATCAACCACATATTTTATGAAATAAAGTGATAGGCGTTTTTTCCGAGCGGGTTCATTGGTCAATTTTTGTAGGAGTCCTTGATCATGGTAATAGCAACAACAATCGATTTATCCAGCCTTGATGGCAGCAACGGCTTTCGTTTGGATGGTGCGGATGAGCGTGATTTTTCGGGCAGATCGGTCAGCAATGCCGGGGACGTTAACGGCGATGGTTTCGATGATGTGATTGTCGGTGCTCTCTTTGCTGATCCGAACGGCGATCGTTCCGGATCCAGCTACGTAGTATTTGGTAAAGCTTCCGGTTTTAGTGCCACGCTGAATCTGTCCAGTCTCGACGGTAGCAATGGTTTCCGCCTGGATGGGGTAACAGCGTTTGATCAGTCTGGTTTCTCGGTCAGTGACATGGGAGATGTCAACGGCGACGGTTTTGATGATGTGATTGTCGGTGCACCTGAATCCAGCTTTAGTTACGTGGTGTTTGGTAAGGCTGGCGGTTTTAGTGCCACGCTGAATCTGTCCAGTCTCGACGGTAGCAATGGTTTCCGCCTGGATGGGGTAACAGCGTTTGATCGGTCTGGTTTCTCGGTCAGTGACGTGGGAGATGTCAACGGCGACGGTTTCGATGATGTGATTGTCGGTGCACCTGGTTATAGTAGTAGTAATCCATACGGTGGCGGTACTTACAGCTCTAGCTCCAGTTACGTGGTGCTTGGCAAGGCTTCAGGATTTGATGCTACGCTGGAGCTGTCTAGCCTTGATGGCAGCAATGGCTTCCGTCTGGATGGCGTGGCGGGAGGTGATTCTTCTGGTGCTTCGGTTAGTAGTGCCGGGGATGTCAATGGCGATGGTTTTGATGATGTGATTGTCGGTGCTTTTGGTGCTGATCCGAACGGTGATCGTTCCGGCTCCAGTTATGTGGTGTTTGGCAAGGCTGGCGGTTTTGATGCTGCAATGGATTTATCCAGCCTGGATGGCAGCAATGGCTTCCGTTTGGATGGCGTGGATGAGCGTGATTATTCGGGATTTTCGGTCAGTAGTGCCGGGGATGTCAATGGCGATGGTTTTGATGATGTGATTGTCGGTGCCACTGGAGCTAATTCCAGTTACGTGGTGTTTGGCAAGTCTACCGGTTTTGACGCCACGTTAAACCTATCCAGCCTCGATGGCAGCAACGGCTTTTGTTTGGATGGCGCGGGTAGGGTCAGCACTGCTGGGGATGTCAATGGTGATGGTTTTGATGATGTGATTGTGGGTGCGCCTGACGTCGATTCCAGTTACGTGATATTTGGCAAGGTTGCGGGTTTTAGTGCCACGCTGGATTTGCTTAAACTCGACAGCAATAGCGGCTTGCGTCTGGATGGCGGGACAGCGTATGACCGATCAGGTTTTTCGGTTAGCGGTGGAGGGGATGTTAACGGCGACGGTTTTGATGATTTGATTGTGGGTGCGCCTGATGCCGATCCGAACGGTTATGGTTCCGGATCCAGTTACGTGCTGTTTGGCAGTAGTCACTTTGACGGTACAGTGACTTATGTGGGTACGCTAGAGGATGATATTCTCACGGGCACCTCGGCAGATGAACGCTTCGAGGGGGGCGATGGCAACGACACGCTGATCGGCGGTGGCGGGGCAGATATATTTGATGGGGAAGACGGTGATGATGTTATCCGGGTGCCCGATCTTGACTTTCAAACACTGAATGGCGGTACCGGCACGGATACCCTGGAATTGACCGGTGGCGGCATCGATCTGAATCTAGCCAGTTTTCACGACCCGATCAACGATATCGAAGCCATTGATCTGACGGGCAGCGGTGACAATACATTGACTTTTACTTTGCCCGACTTGCTCAGTTTGTCGAACACTCATATTTTTACGGTCGATGGCGATGCAGGAGACCGCGTGGTTGGAATTGGCCCCGGCTGGGCGGATGAAGGTATCGAGGGGGGTTATCATATTTATACCAATCGCGGCACGATAGTGCGGGTTGATGTGGCTGTGAGTGCCGATTCACCGCCTCCAGGGGTCATTAGCCTATTCAGCTTGAATGGCAGCAACGGATTTCGTCTGGATGGCGTGGCGGCGAATGATTATTCGGGTACTTCGGTCAGTAATGCCGGAGATGTCAATGGCGATGGTTTTGACGACGTGATTGTCGGTGCCCCTGGAGCTAATTCCAGTTACGTGGTGTTTGGCAAGGCTTCCGGCTTTGACGCCACGCTGGACTTATCCAGCCTCGATGGCAGCAACGGTTTCACTCTGAATGGGGTGACGGCAGAGGATGCTTTGGGTTATTCAATCAGCAGTGCCGGGGACGTCAATGGCGATGGGTTTGCTGATGTGATTATTGGTGCTCGTGGAGCTAATTCCAGTTACGTGGTGTTTGGCAAGTCTGCTGGTTTTGACGGCACGTTGAATCTATCCAGCCTCGATGGCGGCAATGGTTTTCGCCTGGATGGTGCGGCAGGTGATTTTTCGGCCAGATCGGTCAGCAGTGCCGGAGATGTCAATGGCGATGGTTTTGACGACGTGATTGTCGGTGCTCCCAATGCTGAACCGAACGGTAGAAGTTCTGGTACCAGTTACGTGGTATTTGGAAAGGCTTCGGGTTTTGACGCCACCTTGGATCTGTCCAGCCTTGATGGCAGCAACGGTTTTCGTCTGAATGGTGTGGCAGCATATGATCAATCTGGTTCCTCGGTCAGCAGCGCGGGAGATGTCAACGGCGATGGTTTTGATGATGTGATTGTGGGCGCACCCTATGCTGATCCGTATGGCGTTCGCTCCGGCTCCAGTTACGTGCTGTTTGGCAAGGCTTCCGGTTTTGATGCTGCGCTGGATTTATCCAGTCTCGACGGCAGCAACGGTTTTCGCCTTGGTGGTGAAGAGGCGAGTAATTATTCAGGCTATTCGGTCAGTAATGCCGGGGACGTCAACGGCGATGGGTTTGACGATATGATTATCGGTGCTCGCGGTGCTGACCCGAACGACAATATCGATGCCGGCTCCAGCTACGTGGTGTTTGGCAAGGCTTCCGGTTTTGATGCTGCGCTGGATTTATCCAGTCTGGACGGCAGCAATGGTTTCCGCTTGGATGGCGCGGCGGAGTATGATTATTCAGGCAGATCGGTCAGTAATGCCGGAGATTTCAATGGCGACGGCTTTGGCGATTTGATTATCGGCAGCCTCGGAGATGGATTCTCTTCTGACTATTCTGGTGTCAGCTATGTGGTGTATGGCAAGGCTTCCGGTTTTGATGCTGCGCTGGATTTATCCAGTCTGGACGGCAGCAACGGCTTTCGCCTGGATGGGGCGGCGCAAAATGATGGAGCAGGGTCTTCGGTCAGCACTGCTGGGGATGTCAATGGCGATGGCTTTGATGATTTGATTGTGGGCGCACGCTATGCTGATTCGCAAGGTGAATATTCGGATTCCGGATCCAGTTACGTGCTGTTTGGCAGAAGCAGTTTTACTGATGATGGTGTAATTCGAGGCACTCCGGGAAATGATAATCTCATTGGCACTCCGGCAGCGGAACGCTTCGAGGCGGGGGATGGCAATGATCGAATGATCGGCCGCGGCGGGGCGGATGTGTTTCTGGGTGAAGCAGGTAATGACTATATTCGAATATCCGACCTTGACTTCGAGTCTGTGGATGGCGGCATTGGCAATGATACGCTGGCCCTGGGTGGCAGCGGCTTGAATCTTAATCTGACTGACATGGGCGGTAAGATCAGCGGCATCGAAACCATTAATCTGTTTGGCACCGGTGACAATACCTTGACATTAACCGCAGCGGATGTACTCAACCTGTCGGATACTACTAATACCTTGAAAGTCAACGGCAATGAGGGCGATCGTATTGTTGGATTAAGCCATGGCTGGGGCGATGGCGGTGTTCATGGTGACTTCCATACTTATTTCAATGATGCGGCAGTGCTGTTGGTGGGTGTGAATGTGACGACAGATTTTGTGTAGCACAAAGCTGCACTTCACTGTGAATACAGTAGAAATTCAAAGATGATTTCAGAGGAGAGTTAATCATGAGTACTCCAGTTTTTAATTTATCCAATCTTGATGGTAGTAACGGCTTTCGTCTTGATGGCGTGTTGCATGGCGATGCTTCGGGCACATCAGTCAGTAATGCTGGGGATGTTAACGGTGACGGTTTTGCTGATGTGATTATCGGTGACGATAGTGGGTCCGACTACGTGGTGTTTGGACAGGCTTCCGGTTTTGATGCAGCGATGAATTTATCCAGCCTCAATGGCAGCAACGGCTTTCGCCTGGATGGTGTGTCTGCGGGTGGTAATTTGGGCAGATCATCAGTTAGTAATGCGGGGGATGTCAACGGTGATGGCTTTGATGATGTGATTGTCATCGGTGCTTCCGATAATGATACATCTGTTACATCTGATTCCAGTTACGTGGTATTTGGGCGCGCTTCCGGTTTTGATGCAGCAATGGATGTATCCAGCCTGAATGGCAAAAATGGTTTCTCTCTGGTTGCGAAAAGCAATAGTGAACCTTTTGTTCGTTCTGTCAGCAACGCAGGAGATGTCAATGGCGATGGTTTTGATGATGTGATTGTCGGCACTGCTGATGATGTGAGCTATGTGATTTTTGGTCAGCCCTCCGGCTTTGCTGCTACGATGGATTTGTCCAGCCTCGATGGCAATAACGGTTTTCGCCTGGATGGAGAAGGAGGTCATTTCGGCCGTGTAGTGAGCAGTGCCGGAGACGTCAATGGCGACGGTTTTGACGATGTGATTGTGGGTGCTCCCTTTGCTATTCAAGGTGGCGATTATTATAGTAACGACTATTACCTTAGCGGCGCGAGTTATGTCGTTTTTGGCCAGGCTTCCGGCTTTGATGCTACGATAAATGTATCCAGCCTGGATGGCAGCAATGGTTTTCGCCTGAGGAATGGGGTTGGGTTAAATAATAGTTTGGGCGAGTCAGTGAGCAGTGCCGGAGATGTGAATGGCGATGGATTCGATGATGTGATCATCGGTGATCCTGATGATAGCGCAAACGACTTTCAAGCCGGGGCCAGTTTTGTGGTGTTTGGCAAGGCTTCCGGTTTTGATGCTACCCTTGATCTATCCAATCTTGACAGCAACAGTGGTTTCCGCTTGGATGGGGAGGAGGCAGGTGACAAAGCGGGCTCTTCAGTCAGCAACGCAGGGGACGTCAACGGCGATGGTTTTGGTGATTTGATTATTGGTGCTCCTAATGCTGGCTCGAGTGGCAGAAATGAAGGGTTCAGCTATGTCGTTTTTGGGAAAGCTTCGGGATTCGACGCACATATCGATTTATCCAATCTGGATAGTAAAAGCGGTTTTCAGCTGGATGGAGAAAATAATGCTGATTATTCAGGCGCATCAGTCAGCGGCGCTGGGGACGTCAATAGTGATGGGTTTGATGATCTGCTGGTCGGCGCTTGGCGTGCCAGCCCGAATGGCGAAAGTAATGCTGGTTCCAGCTACGTCATCTTTGGTGGTCATAATGTGGTTAGTGGAGGCTTGCCAGGAATTTTTGGCACTTCGATGGACGATCACTTGCAAGGCACATTAATCGCAGAGCATTTCGATGCTGGGGACGGCGACGATAACCTGTTAGGGGGTGGCGGAGCCGATCAATTTGTTGCGGGAGCGGGGAACGACATCATCGGTGTACCCGATCTCAATTTTGCGTTACTCGAGGGTGGAACAGGTCATGATACTCTGCAGCTTCAAGGTAATGGGCTGAATCTCGATTTGACTCAATCGAGCAACATAAAAGACATTGAAACCCTTGACTTGGGAGAGAAGAGGAATAATAAACTTGTATTAACCGCAGATAAGCTTCGTGATTTATCTGAGAGCAGCAATACTATCAAAGTCCAGGGCGATTCCAGCGCTCATGTCACCGTGCTTGATGCCGGCTGGTATGATTTCGGCAGCGATACGCTTTATCACACTTATATTCACAACGGTACGAAATTACAGATAGAAAATGATGTTCCGATTGATTTTGCAGTGAAGGCCAAACCTGTTTTTGACTTATCCAGTCTCAATGGTAGCAATGGTTTTCGTCTGGATGGAGAAAATGAGTTTGATGGATCGGGCGCATCAGTCAGCAGCGCCGGGGATGTCAATGGCGATGGCTTTGATGATGTGATTATCGGGACAGATTTTTATTCATCCGTATTCCCTAATAATGAATTCAAATTGAGTTCCAGTTATGTCGTTTTTGGTAAAGCAACCGGATTCGATGCACAGGTTGACCTGTCCAGTCTGGATGGCAGCAATGGTTTCCGGCTGGATAGAGCGACAACAAAGGATTCAGCAAGATTCTCAGTGAGTGAAGCCGGCGATGTCAATGGTGATGGCTTTGATGATGTGATTGTCGGGGCGGCGTTGGCTGATGAACCAAATGGCATTGCTTCAGGTTCCAGTTATGTCGTTTTCGGCAAAGCTTCCGGTTTCGATGCGCAACTCGAGTTATCCAGTCTGGATGGTAACAACGGTTTTCGTTTGGATGGGGAAAATGAGTTTGATTTTCTAGGTACTTCAGTCAGCAGCGCAGGCGATCTCAATGGCGATGGATTTGACGATGTGATAGTCCGTGGTGCTGGTTCGAATTTTGTCATTTTTGGTAAGGCTTCCGGTTTCGATGCCACTTTGCCGCTATCCAGTCTGGATGGCAGCAATGGTTTTCGCCTGGATGGATACAGTTTGCCTAATGGCTCGGCTTTTCTGGCCAGTAGTGCTGGCGATGTCAATGGCGATGGTTTTGATGATTTGATCATCGGTTCAGCAAACTTTAATTTCGACCCTAATTTTACGGGTTCCAATTATGTCGTCTTCGGCAAGGCATCAGGATTCGATGCACGACTGGACTTGTCTGATCTGGATGGCCATAACGGTTTTCGTGTGGATGGGGAAAACTCGGCTGACACGCGTGCCTATTCGGTCAGCAGTGCTGGTGATATGAATGGTGATGGGTTTGATGATGTAGTGATTGGAGCGAATCGGGTTAATCAAGATGGTCAACTTATAGATTCTAATTATGTCATCTTCGGTAAAGCTTCCGGTTTTGATGCTCGCATTAATTTATCAGAACTTGATGGCAGGAATGGTTTTCGCCTGGATGGAAATGTCAATTTGGGCCGCTCGAGTTATGCTGCCAGCAGTAGCGCCGTTGATATCAACGGCGATGGTTTCGATGATCTGATTGTTGACAGCTCTGCATCTAGCTCATTAAGTAAGTTTTCTGGAACCAGTTATGTGATTTTCGGTAAAGCTTCCGGTTTTGATGCTCAAATTGACCTGACTAGTTTGGAAGACAAAAATGTTTTGCGCTTATACGGAGAAGTGGATGAATCAAACTTTTTCCGCTTTTCGGTTAGCGGTGCTGGAGATGTTAATGGTGATGGCTTAGACGATCTAGTCGTCGGTGATCCAGGTGTCAATTCGAATGGAGAGCATTCTGGTTCCAGCTACGTTATTTTTGGTAGCCGCGATTTTGGTGGTGGCGGCAATATCATTGCGGGTACGCCTGGGGATGATGTTCTCAGGGGCACGCCAGAAGCGGAGATTTTTGAAGCAGGTAATGGCAACGATCGGCTGATCGGCCATGGCGGGGCGGATGTGTTTCTGGGTGAAGCAGGTGACGACTATATCCGGATATCCGACCTTGGCTTCGAGTCTGTGGATGGCGGCACCGGCAACGATACGCTGGCCTTGGGCGGCAGCGGCCTGAATCTTAATCTGACCGATATGGGCGGCAAAATCAGCGGTATCGAGACCATTCGTCTGTTTGGCACCGGTGACAATACCTTGACGTTAACCGCAGCGGATGTGCTCAACCTGTCGGATACCAGCAATACTTTGAAAGTCGATGGTGATGCAGGTGATCGCATCGTTGGGCTAAGCCATGGCTGGGGAGATGGTGGTATTCATGGTGATTTCCACACTTACTTCAATGATGCGGCAGTGCTGTTAGTGGGTGTGAATGTGGCGACGGATTTTGTTTAAAGAAACTGTCATTTCGAGCGCTGCGAGAAATCTGTGGCGTTGATTCCAGAAGATTCCTCACTGCGTTCGGAATGACAAAGGCGGTGATTCCAAGGCTCCCTGTAAAGAATTTTCAAAGCTTGCTGAATTCGTCAGCAAGCTTTTTTATTGCTGCGCCAATTCATCAGGTGCATAGTTGCGCGGCATCAATACCCACATTTTGCCCGATTGTTTCATTTTACCTGCCTGGCTGCCAGCTTCCTGACCAAATCCCCAGAAGAAATCCGCGCGGATTCCACCTTTGATGGCGCTGCCCACATCTTGCGCTACCATGAGCCGGTTGAGCGGTTTATGGGTATTAGGCCAGGTGGTTGACAGAAATACCGGCGCTCCTTGCGGTATAGACATGGGATCAATGGCGATACTTCTGCCGGCCGTTAACGGTACGCCCATGGCGCCGAGTGGGCCGGATAAATCGGATGGCAGTTCACGGAAAAATACATAACGGGTATTTTGTCCCAACAGCTCGGGTAGTTTATGGGGGTTTTTCTGTCCCCACTGCTTGATTCCCTGCATGGAGGCATTTTCCAGAGCTAATTCGCCGCGCTGTACCAAGAGCTTACCGATCGAATGATAAGGGTGGCCATTTTGATCGGCATAGCCGATTTTCATAATTTCCCCATTCTCGAAAATGATTCGGCCGGATCCTTGCACGTGCAAAAAGAATAATTCAACTTCGTCTTCCACCCATAGAAACTCGTAACCATTCAGTATGTTCGGGTTATTCATGATTTCTGCCCGGGTGTAATAGGGCACAATCTTGCGTCCTTCTAGACGGCCGCGTAAGCGCAGGTCTTTGAGTTCTGGATAGGCTGCGCCTAAATCAATGGTCAGCAGTTCATCAGGAGCGGCATAAATCGGGTGGCGATAACGTTTTGAGGGCTTACGGCTTCCCTTGAGCAAAGGTTCATAGTAACCGGTAATCAATCCTTCCTCAGTGTTATCCATATTAATCACCTGATAAGGGATGAAAGCGGTTTCAAAAAAATTTCTTAGTGTTGCATTATTGGGTTTCTGCAGCGATGCAGCCGTTTCACAGGTTTCTTTCCACAGCGACTGCTTACTTAAAGCCGTGCAGCTTTTCAGAAAAGTCTGCCATGCAGGATGCAAGTCGTCATTTGCCCAGTCAGTCAGTGCAGACCATTGAACACGTTTATGGACGGATTTTTTGACCGGCTTTTCAGGAGACGATGGCGTAACGGGTTCAGCGGGTTGACTGGATGGCGGAGTGGGGCTGATTGTTCTGGTAGAACAAGCGGTCAGCAACAGCAGCGAGATTACTAAAATAAAACTTAATTGGTTTTTCATCAAATATTGGTTAAAGTGATAACTTAATTATAAACTTTGACAATCTTAAATTATGTGGTTACTTGCAGTCGAGGCAGCAGTGGCGTTAGGCTTATTTCTTTTTATTATCTGGTGGACCATGTTTTCAGGTAAGAAAAAGAAAGATGATGAAAACAGAGACTAATCCGGAAATTTTTGCTTGCCTTTAATTATTTTGACATGAATTTACCAATCCATGCGTTACACGGGATTCTCGATATCGATAAACTGATGCTGGATATCAAAATTTTGTGCGATATGATCGCCGAGTGCTTGCACGCCATAACGCTCGGTTGCATGGTGTCCCGCGGCGATAAAGGCAACCCCGGATTCGCGCACAGCATGCACGGATTGTTCTGAAATTTCGCCGGTGATAAATGCGTCAACACCTTGCCGGATCGCGGCTTCGAAATAGCTCTGGGCGGCACCCGTGCACCATGCAATCCTGCGGATGGTTTTGTCTGGATTACCGACCATCATCGGTTTGCGTAATAATGTGCGTGATATTTTTTCGCCTAAGGCGCCCAAGGTTGACACTTGAATCAGTTCCCCGTGGACTGCAATATTCTGATCGCCAAAGCGACCTGTTTCGATCAATCCCAATTTTTTCCCTAATAGTGCATTATTGCCGAACTGTGGGTGTGCATCCAGTGGCAGATGATAGGCAAATAAATTGATTTGATTGGTCATTAATAGCGCAATGCGGCGGCTTTTCATACCAGTGATGCGTAAATCTTCCCCGCGCCAGAAATAGCCATGATGAACCAGAATGGCATCAGCTTTGGCCGTGATCGCTGCTTTCAGGAGATCGAGTGAAGCAGTGACACCACTTACGATGGTATGAATATTGTGACGCCCTTCCACTTGCAAGCCATTTGGGCAATAATCCTGAAAGCGGGATATGTCCAATAATTGATTTAGATGGTTCTCAAGTTCATCTCGATGCATTGATTTTCCCTTTTTGCCTTTAATTTTGGAGTAAAACGTTTTCATGTACAGATTCTGGTTAATTTTTGCACAAACTGTAACTGTATTGCTGGCTATTTTTTTTGTGGTCTCCACGCTGCGGCCGGAATTGTTACCCTGGAGGCCACGGGGTGAAATCGTGGCAGTCAGAGAAGTTGCACCTGCGGTTGATGCTGAGCGACCGGACAGCTATGCCAGGGCCGCTGAGATAGCGATGCCGGCGGTGGTCAACATTTTTACCCGTAAAGAAATCAAAGAACCTTCTCATCCGCTGCTGGATGACCCGGTGTTTCGCAAGTTCTTTGGCGAACAATTTGAGTCGAGGCCGCGGCGTACATCAAGCTTGGGTTCGGGTGTGATTGTCAGTCCTAATGGCTATATATTGACCAATCATCATGTGGTGGAAGCAGCCGATGAAGTGGAAGTGGCATTGGTTGACGGCAGGAAAGCCAAAGCCAGTATTATCGGTTCGGATCCTGAATCTGATTTGGCGGTGCTGAAGGTCAATTTAAAAGACTTGCCGGCAATTACTTTTGGTCAGTCACAACAGGTTAAAGTGGGTGATGTTGTGCTGGCAGTGGGTAATCCGTTTGGTGTCGGACAAAGCGTTACCATGGGAATAGTGAGTGCATTGAGCAGGAGCCAGGTTGGAATCAATATCTTTGAGGATTTCATCCAAACCGATGCGGCAGTTAATCCGGGGAATTCTGGCGGTGCGTTGACGGATACCTCGGGTAATCTGATTGGCATTAACACGGCGATTTATTCGCGTAGCGGCGGTTCATTAGGGATTGGTTTTGCCATTCCCATTCATGCCGCCAAGCAGATCATGGAACAAATTATTCAATCCGGCGGCGTGATTCGCGGCTGGTTGGGTGTCAGTATGCAGGATATTACACTGGAGCTGGCAGAATCATTTGGTTTGGAGAGCTCGATCGGGACCTTGGTAGCCAGTGTACTCAGAGATGGTCCGGCCGATAAGGCAGGTATCAAGCCCGGCGATATCTTGGTTGCGGTAGAAGGTAAGCCGATTAAGAACTCATCGGAGATGCTTAATCTGGTCGCGGCACTGCCACCCGGTGAAACCGTGACTGTCACAGTGGTGCGCGGCAAGCAGGAAAAATCAATTCAAATAAAAGTGGGTATACGTCCGAAGCAAAAGTAAAATTTATTTTTGAACCCTGATGATGCTGAGGTAAATACAACAATTCTATTGGAAATGTCACCAAATAATTATGAATAATCTATCGTCCAACGGATTTTGGTCTGTAATCGCCCAGTGGTTTAGCGCGAATATTCTCGCTTTAGGGCGTGAAATGCGACTTTCCTATCTTCCACCGCTGATGGTTTACGTCGCTGCCGGTATCTCGGGTTTGACAGGCATTGTTGGCACCTTCTACGTCAAGGAGAAGCTGGGCCTTTCCGCCGAGTTTCTAGCCATGCTTGGATTCTGGATGATGTTGCCGTGGGCGCTAAAAATGCCATTAGGACATTTAGTCGATCTGATATGGCGCTGGAAGGGTTTGCTGGTATATCTGGGCGCCAGTCTCATCATGCTGAGCCTGCTCATCATGATTGGACTGCTTGGGTACACCGAAGCCATGGCTGCCATGGCAGCCATTGAAACCTGGTATGTGTTATCTGCCTTGCTGGCTCCGATCGGTTATGTTTTACAAGATGTGGTTGCGGATGCCATGACCGTTGAAGCGGTACCGCGAGTAGATGAGAATGGCGAGAAACTGGATTTAAAAAAGCGCAAGTTAATGCATGTTACGATGCAGACCTTGGGTCGTGTCGCCATCATTGGTGGTGGGGTGCTTGTCTCCATAGCCAATGTGTTTTTGCTGCGTGACGCAGGGTCATTGCCGGAAGCTGAGAAGGAAGCCGTGTATTTATTGGTTTATCAATTGGCTTTGATCATTCCGCTGATTTCTATTTTGGGAGTGGTCTTTGCATCCTGGCTGCAGTGGCGTGAACGCGTGCGTTTTTCCGCACAAGGATACAGCCGGCAAGAAATTGATGCGTTGCTTAACATCCATACAGAATCACCGGCAATTAACTGGTGGATTCTGGGAGGCGGATTGGCTTTTACGGTGTTATCGCTAGGGGTCGGTATGAGCCGGATACCGGGCGGAGAAGAAATTGTATTTACGGTTTCCATAGTCATTATCATATTTCTGATGTGGCGGTTAACTCAGGAGCTTGAACCTGAAGCCCGTCACGTATTGGTTGGCACAGCAATTTTGATCTTCGTATTTCGTGCGCTTCCCGGGCCCGGCGCAGGCTCTACCTGGTGGATGATTGATGTCTTGGGCTTTGATCAGCAATTTCTTGCGGTATTGTCCTTGGTGGGCGCTATGCTGACATTACTGGGCATGTTTATTTTTCGCCGTTTCATGGCTGAGCGATCGATTGCTTATATCATCGGTTTTCTCACCATTGCCGGTACCTTTCTTTCGCTGCCGATCATCGGAATGTATTTTGGTCTGCACGAGTGGACTGCTTCAGTAACGGGCGGTATTGTCGATGCCCGTTTTATTGCGTTGATTGATACCGCGCTGGAATCGCCATTGGGTCAGATTGCGATGATTCCAATGCTGGCCTGGATTGCAAACTCTGCACCAGAAAATCTCAAAGCTACCTTTTTTGCAGTAATGGCTTCTTTCACGAATCTGGCTTTATCGGCTTCTCAGCTGGGAACCAAATATCTTAATCAGGTGTATGAAGTCAAACGCGAGGTGAAAGATGTTGTTTCCGGTCAAGTGGCCATTCCAGCAGATTATAGCGAGTTGGGGCATTTATTGATTACAGTCAGCATCATCGGTTTTATATTACCACTCATCACTATTCTGCTGGTTAAACATTCACGCTTTCGTAACGCCTAATAACCCTGTTATCTTCTCCAGTATATGAAAAAATTCATATATTTACTCAATTAATTTCTGCTGTATCCGATAACACTTGAACCTTTGTACATAGAAGTCATAAGTTATGTACGCGGGTATTTTTTAATCCACAAAAACTGAAACACTTTTGTAGTTTAGTGCTATCGGTATTTGTTTTGATAAAGGAGGTCTTATGAAAGGATTATTTTTGGTTGTGATTCTGTCATTGCTATTTATTAATAATGCGCCTGCAGCTGTCGATATTAATACAGCTTCGCAAACCGAGCTTGAATCTCTACAGGGAATCGGTCCTGCCAAAGCAAAAGCGATTATTGAATATCGTGAGAAAAACGGCTCCTTTGCTTCCATCGATGATTTGGCTAAGGTAAGCGGCATTGGCTCAGGAACGATCAAACAGCTGCACGATGCGATTACCGTAGAAAGCGGGAAAATTGCGCAAACCCCGGCTGCTCCAGTTAAACAGGATTAGTTCTTTGCTGTAACACATTAGCCCTCTTTTGAGGAAATCAGAGAGGGCTTTTCATTCAGATAGCGAGAGGGGTTCAATACAAACGGTATGTGTGGTACTCTGAAGTAATCTACGGAAGTTGGTGTCATGTATAAAACGATCGAAAATTTTGTTGGTAATACGCCTTTAGTAAAACTCAAGCATCTTCCCGGAATAACCACCAATGTGATACTCGCCAAGCTGGAGGGCAATAATCCTGCCGGCTCAGTTAAAGATCGGCCTGCATTATCGATGATTTCTCATGCACAGGAACGCGGAGAAGTTAAGCCGGGTGATACCCTCATTGAAGCAACCAGCGGTAACACAGGTATCGCGCTGGCCATGGCCGCTGCCATCATGGGTTATCGGATGGTATTGGTGATGCCGGAGAACCTCAGTATAGAGCGGCGGCAATCAATGCGCGCATACGGCGCGGAAATTATTCTTACCTCTCAGTCTGGTGGTATGGAGCAAGCGCGTGACGTGGCAGAGAAAATGCGGGATGAAGGGCAAGGGGTTATTCTGAATCAATTCGCTAATCCGGATAATCCGCTGGCGCATTATGAAGGGACAGCACCGGAAATCTGGCGCGACACCGATGGAAAGATTACCCATTTTGTCAGTTGTATGGGAACTACGGGAACAATTATGGGTTGCTCAAGATTTTTTAAGGAACAGCAATCGGTCATTAAAGTGATTGGCGTGCAGCCGGAGGAAGGTTCACAGATTCCCGGTATTCGTAAATGGACGCCTGCTTATTTGCCTAAAATCTATGATCCTGAGCGAGTCGATGAATTATTATACGTTTCTCAACATGAAGCTGAAGACTTGACACGACGGTTGGCAAGCGAAGAAGGAATTTTTGCAGGTATCTCATCAGGCGGTGCATTAGCAGCTGCATTACGCGTATCCGCTCAGGTCGAGAATGCAGTGATTGTGTTTATTGTGTGCGATCGGGGTGATCGTTATTTGTCTACTGGTGTTTTTCCTGCTTGAAAGGAATCGCAAGGCCATTAGCTAGCGCAGCATGAGAGAGCACATCTGTCAGATTAGTATTATTCATACCTTAAATGTTCAGGTATTCAGGTCTTCAATAAGAAATGTCAAACACTAATTTTTCATTTCCGGTTCGTGTTTATTATCAAGACACAGATGCGGGCGGGGTGGTATATCATTCAACCTACCTTAATTTCATGGAACGAGCACGCTACGAATGGCTCAGGGAATTAGGATTTGATGTCAATTCATTGATTGAAATTCACCAGATATTGTTTATGGTACGTTCGCTTGAAATTGAGTATTTCAAGCCGGCAGTACTGGATGATTTATTGTACGTGACGGTTGCCATTACAGAGGTAGGCAGGAGCCGCATCATACTATCTCAGGAAATTTTATGCCGTTATATCAAATTAGTAAGCGCCACTATCCATGTGGTTTGTGTCGGTACAGGAACACTTAAACCCGTGAGTATTCCTGTGCCATTACGTGAGAAAATTGGGAAACCCGCATGAGTACAACAGTAACACAAGATATGTCATTTCTTCATCTAATCAGTAGCGCTAGTCTCCTGGTGCAACTGGTGATGTTGATTTTGGTAATGGTTTCACTCTTATCATGGTGGTTTATTTTTCGTAAATTGTTTGTTATTCGCAATGAAATAAAGAGGACCGATGATTTTGAGGATATTTTCTGGCGTGGCGCCGATTTGAATGCGCTTTATCATCGCACAACAAATTCGCGCTATGCGTCAGGCAGTATGGAACGTATCTTTGCAGCCGGTTTTAGTGAATTTAATAAACATCCATCAGGATCAGATCTTGACGCGGTGATGGAAAGTACCCGAAGAGCCATGCGTGCGACCTATCAACGGGAAATGGATTATCTAGAATCACATTTATCGTTTCTGGCTACAGTTGGATCAGTCAGCCCCTATATCGGCCTGTTAGGTACCGTATGGGGGATTATGAATTCTTTCCGCAGCTTATCCAGCATTACACAGGCAACCATTGCCCATGTTGCACCGGGAATTGCAGAAGCCTTGATTGCGACAGCAATGGGGTTGTTTGCGGCGATTCCTGCTGTGGTGGCTTATAACCGTTACGCGAGTGGTACCGATCAACTGGCTACCCGGTTTGAGAGCTTTATGGAAGAATTATCCAATGTGTTACAACGGCGTGCAGCCGGATAAACAGGATTGAGAGGATTGTATGGCGCGTCGTGCCAAGCATCGACTAATGAATGAAATCAATGTAGTGCCTTACATTGATGTGATGTTGGTGTTGCTGATCATTTTTATGATTACAGCACCGATGATTAACCATGGGCAAATTGAGCTGCCTCAGATTGGCAAATCGTTGGCGGTTCCTGTGGCGCCGCTGGAAGTGATCATTAAAGCGGATGGCAGCCTGACCTTGAGGGATCGCGCCAAATCATCGGTAGAGCAGAAAGTGGATCGAGATCAATTAATTGAGGCGATCAAGCAAAAGCAGGCGCAACATGCGGAACAGCCAGTCGTGATTGCTGCTGACAAAAATGTGCGCTACGAAGAAGTCATTAAAGTAATGGATATTCTTCAGCAAAATCAAGTGCAGAAAGTAGGTCTGCTGGCTCAACAAAAATGAATCATCTGTAATGAGTGTGAGCGTCTTACGCAATACGCCTTATTCAGAGCCTAGATCATTTCTGGCTGGTGTACTGGCTGTGTTGGTGCATCTGGTTTTTATTGCGCTATTGATTTTTGGCGTGAGTTGGAAGGATCATCCACCAGAAGGAATGGTCGTGGATATATGGACCGAACTGCCCAAGCCTGTTCAGGAATCGGTAAAGACTCAGCCGCCTCCCAAGCAGCCTAAGCCTGTTCAGGAACCTGCCAAGCCTAAGTCAGAGCCGGAACCAGAACCAGAGCCACCTAAGCCGGAGCCACCCAAACTCGAGCCGCCCCAACCCGAATCGCCTAGACCGGAGCCGGTTAAACCTCTGCCTCAGAAACCCGTTACGGCAGCGCCTGTTAAAAAACCTGATATCGCCATGAAGCAGAAGCCTGAGCCGGTTAAAGAGGCTAAATCGGATCTGGAAGAACAAAAGAAAAAAGAACAGGAAAAAATAAAAGAACAAGAACGGTTAAAAGAACTCGAGAAGCAAAAGGAGCTTGAGAAACAAAAAGAACTAGAGAAGCAGAAAGAACTGGAAAAGCAGAAAGAATTAGAAAAAAAGAGAGAGCTGGAGAAGCAAAAGGAACTAGAAAAACAGAAAGAATTAGAGAAGCGTAAAGAAGAGGAGAGGCAGAAGGAGTTAGAAAAGCAGAAAGAACTCCAGAAACAGAGAGAGGAGCTGGCAGCCCAACAGCAACGTGAGAAAGAGGCGAGAGCTCAGCGGGAAGCTGAGGCTCAACGTGCTGCACAGCAAGCAGCTGCAAGAAATCAGATTACGAATGAGATTTCAAAATATAAGGCCATGATTCTTGCCAAGATCAGGAGTAGAATCGTCATGCCGCCTGATTTGCCTGGTAATCCAGTGGTTGAATTCAATGTTACGCTACTGCCGGGCGGCGATATTTTGGATGTCAGGTTAAGCAGGAGTAGCGGGTATGCGGCTTTTGACAGTGCCGTCGAGCGTGCGATTTTCCTATCAAAACCATTGCCGCTACCGCCCGAGCCTGCTTTATTCAATGAATTTCGTAACCTGAATATAACAGTGCATTATCGTGAATGATTGTTATAATCACCAGGAAACTTTCTGCTTTCTAACAATTTAATACTTATGTCAATTCATTGGTTCAAACATATCCGTAGTGCATTGATCGTGCTGTTATGGTGGATCAGTGCCCCGTTACATGCACAACTGAATATCGAGATTTTTGGCGGGGGAGCATCTCGTATTCCCATCGCCATTGTGCCTTTCGCAGACGAGAATAAACTGCAACAAAGCATTACACCTATCATCAGTGCTGATTTGCAGCGCACCGGTTTGTTTAGATTGGTCGATCCTGCTGGATCGTCTCCACATACACCAACCGAGGTAGTTTACGCCGATTGGGCTAACCGGGGAGCTAATGCCTTAGTAATTGGCCGTGCAATCAGCTTGCCTGGCGAACAGGTAGAAATTCAATTTCGGGTGATGGATGTTGCTAAGAAATCGCAACTCACAGGCTTGGCAATCACTGTTCCTTCCACGCAATTGCGTGCTGCGGCGCATCGGATTGCGGATGTTATTTACGAAGCACTGACGGGCGATGTGGGGGTGTTTAGCACACGTATTGCATATGTGCTGAAACGTGGCAACAAATATGCTCTGCAGGTGGCCGATTCGGACGGCTATAATGCGCAATCGATCATTGAGTATACGGAACCGATTATTTCTCCGGCCTGGTCACCGGATGGCAACCAGCTGGCTTATGTTTCATTTGAAAACAAAAAGCCGGTCGTTTATGTGCAAACATTGGCGACACGTGAACGCAGGGCGGTTGCCAGCTTTAAAGGCAGTAATAGCGCCCCGGCCTGGTCTCCTGATGGCAAAAGACTGGCTGTCGTTTTAACCGGACAAGGTGGTTCACAAATATTCCTTGTAAATGTCGATGGCAGTGGTCTGCAAAGGCTCAGCAGGAGTTCCGGAATTGATACTGAACCCAGTTTTTCTCCCGATGGCCGGTCGATCATATTTACTTCCGATCGCGGTGGTAGTCCACAAATATACCGCATGTCAGTAAGCGATACTGAAAACAGCCGTGCAGAACGCCTTACCTTTGAGGGCAATTACAATGTCAGCCCGGATTTCAGCCGGGATGGCAAAAGTTTTGCTTTTATCCACCGGCATAATAATCAATTTAATGTAGCCGTTCAGGAGATTGGCTCACGTCAAGTACAGATACTGACAAATTCCAAATTTGATGAATCTCCCAGTTTTGCACCCAACGGTAAAATGATCTTATATGCAACCGAGATTGATGGGCATGGTATATTATCCGCTGTCTCCAGGGATGGGCAGACAAGGCAACATCTTTCAGTACAAACAGGCGATATCAGAGAGCCAGCATGGGGGCCTTTACCAAAATGGAAGTAATCATTTAATTTTTAGTCAAGGGGAGTTAATAAATGAGGAAGTTAGTAGGTGTTTCATTAATTGTTCTGTTATCAGCGTGTGCCAGCCAAACAACCCAGCCTGAGGTTGAAGATCTGGCAGGCAGTGCGGGCAACGGTTTGGGAGGAAGTGATCTGATGGGCTCCGGTTCTGATAGAGCCAGTTATTTTAGTCAATTGCAAGACCCCAACAGCATCCTGTCACAGCGTAGCGTTTATTATGAATATGATAGCTATACCGTTAAAAGTGAATACCGCGAATTGGTGCTGGCCCATGCCAAATTCTTGCGGGATAATGCGAGC
The DNA here is from genome assembly GCF_900112825.1 of Nitrosomonas sp. Nm166. Classification (GTDB taxonomy): domain Bacteria; phylum Pseudomonadota; class Gammaproteobacteria; order Burkholderiales; family Nitrosomonadaceae; genus Nitrosomonas. The sequence goes on from NZ_FONE01000007.1 coordinate 80,689, forward strand.
GCCAGTGTAATTCTGCAAGGGAATACGGATGATCGTGGTAGTCGTGAATATAACCTCGCGTTAGGACAGCGTCGCGCCGATAGCGTAAAAAATATGATGACGCTTGCCGGTGCGCGGGATGGACAAATTGAAGCCGTTAGCTTGGGGGAAGAAAAACCGCGTGCATTGGGGTATGGTGAATCAGCCTGGAGTCAGAATCGTCGTTCCGATATCATTTATCGAGGTGAATAAACATGCTGATACGCGCTTTTTTTTTATTGCTACTAGTGAGCTGTAATGTGAGTTATGCAGCATTGTTTGGTGATGATGAGGCACGCGAACAAATCAGTGCATTACGTAAACAGGTCAATGAAATGGAAGCGCGTATCGCCAAGATGGAGCAGGCACTGAACAGCCAAGCATTACTCGAGCTTTATGCGCAGGTTGAAACGCTTGGGCTCGAGTTGGGAAAATTAAACGGGCAAATAGAAATGCTGAGTAATGATAATGGTCTGTTGCAAAACAGACAAAGAGATTTCTATATTGACCTGGATAATCGATTGCGTCAGATTGAACAGCCTGACAAGCGAACCCCTTCTTCTCAGACAAGCCCTAAAAGTTCTCCCCAGAGCATGGTAACTCCTCCGCCTGAAGAGCAGGCAGTAGCGCCACCTGTAGCAGGAATAGCGGAATCGATATTAACTGAAGAAACAGTTGCCATGGTGCAACCTGACGCCGGATCAGTATCAGCCGTTGAACTGTTACCGCCCAGTCCGATAGAAAATAGTGCCTATAAGGAAGCCTTTAATTTATTTAAAGACGGGGATTATGCGAATGCCATCGCGCAATTTGAGAATTTTCTGGAGAATTACCCTCAATCTAGTCTGGCACCCGGTGCTGCCTATTGGGTTGGCAATGCACGCTATGCATTGCGGGATTACAAGGCGGCAATTGATGCGCAAAGAAGATTGATCAATAAGTATCCGGATAGCCTTAAAGCACCGGATGCTTATCTTAATATCGCCACTAGTCAGCATGAGATGGGCGATAACAAGGCAAGTAAGCATACTTTAGAAGATTTGGTCGCAAAATATCCCCACAGTGAAGCAGCAAAAAAAGCCAAGCAACGTTTGGCTAATTTCAAATAAAATTCATCATTCACAAATAGCACCTCGCTATTTGTTGCATTAACCGGCAACGCGGTTAAAGTTTTTCTTCCAGCTAATCAGTCATTGTGCAAACGCTAGAAACGACAACTTTGCGTATCAGTGAGATTTTCTTTTCCTTGCAGGGCGAAACAAGCCGAGTGGGTCTACCGACGGTTTTTGTACGCCTGACGGGCTGTCCTTTGCGTTGTGGTTACTGTGATACCGCCTATGCTTTTAGCGGGGGTGAGAGCCTGTCGGTAGCCAATATCCTAGATCAAGTAGCGCAATATAAAACCCATTATGTCACGGTTACCGGCGGAGAACCATTGGCGCAGAAAGCCTGTTTGGTCTTGCTGACAGCATTATGTGAAGCGCGGTATTCAGTATCACTTGAAACCAGCGGCGCACTGGATTTATCCCAAGTAGACAAACGCGTATGCAAAGTGATGGATATCAAGACACCCGGTTCGGGCGAGGTGATCAAAAATAATTGGCTGAATCTTGCTCACCTGACACAGCGCGATGAGATCAAGTTCGTACTTTGCGATGAGGCCGATTATCAGTGGGCTTGTGAAATCATTCACAGCAAGCAATTACATCAGATATGCCCCATTTTGTTTTCGCCTGCTTATAAGAGCCTTGATTCCGCGGCACTCGCGGCATGGATTTTGCGTGACGCGTTACCGGTTAGGATGCAGATTCAGATGCATAAATTATTGTGGGGAGAGGGGCCGGGACATTGAAATTTGCAGCATTCCAATCTATTAAGCTGATCAGCATATGAAAAAAGCGGTTGTATTGTTATCGGGTGGATTGGATTCTGCGACGATACTGGCCATTGCACGGCACCAGACATTTGAATGTTATGCCTTAAGTCTTGATTACGGTCAGCGGCATCGATCAGAATTAGAAGCTGCGCAGAAGGTTGCTCAATCGTTATGTGCTCATGCACACCAAATTATTAAATTGGATTTGACAGTATTTGGCGGATCAGCACTCACAGACTGGTCGATCGAAGTACCAACTTCTGGCGAAACTAAAACTACAGACATACCCATTACCTATGTCCCAGCCAGAAATACCATCATGCTGTCGCTGGCGCTGGCATGGGCCGAAACTATGGATTGTCAGGATATTTTTATCGGTGTGAATGCAGTGGATTATTCCGGTTATCCGGACTGCCGTCCAGAATACATTCAAGCATACGAGCAGATGGCAAATCTAGCAACCAAGGCGGGAATTGAAGGCAGAAAACTTACCGTTCACGCGCCACTCATCCATTTATCCAAGAAAGAAATTATCGAGGCGGGACTTGCACTCGGAATTGATTACGGGCTGACTATTTCCTGTTACCAGGCGGATGAATTGGGGCGGGCTTGCGGTATTTGTGATTCCTGTCGTATTCGACATGCCGGATTTGCTGCAGCGGGTGTGGCAGACCCGACGCGCTACCAGTCACCAGCTGATGATAGCAAGCAAGTTTGATGCTGGATGCTCAAAACAATCCAGCTACAAGGTTAACTGACTGCCTGAAGTGTCAGACCTTCGTTCAATACATACCCCAAGCTTTTTTACCCCACGTATAATTCCAAGTTTTGCAACACTGACTTTAACCCACGGTGATTTGAATTCTTTCAGGATGGTTTGTGCGATATGTTCAGCCAATGCTTCCAGCAGAGAAAAATGCTTTTCTGCCAAGATTTCGCTAATTCTCTTGGTGACTAATGCATAATCTAGCGCATCTTCAATACGATCGGACTTGCATGCGTTGCTGCTGGGAAGTGCAATCTCCAGATCCACCTGGATGGTCTGAGGAACCTTGCGTTCCCATGGATAAATTCCGATTAAGGTTTTGGCTTTAAAGTCGTGCAGAAAAATAATATCCATTGAGATCAAACGATAAAATGAGTGGGTTTATTTTTGGGTTGCTGGAAAGCTTCGGTGTGAAGAATACAACATTTTATTCTATTTTTATTTTGCATGGGTGGTGCTAATACGCATGATGATAGTAGTGTTTGCTTTGTTGGCTTATTTGTTGGGGTCGATTTCCTTTGCTGTAGTGTCCAGTTGGATTTTTAAATTGCCCGACCCGCGCACTTACGGCTCAAGGAATCCCGGAGCCACGAATGTGTTACGTAGCGGTAAAAAGGCTGCGGCTGTTTTTACACTGCTTGGCGATGCCGGAAAAGGCTGGTTTGCAGTAGCTCTGGCGCAATATTATGCACTGCTTTGGGACTTGGGTAAGGAGGCCATTGCCGTAGCTGCAGTGGCAGTATTCTTAGGGCATGTGTTTCCGGTTTTTTTGCGTTTTCAGGGGGGAAAGGGTGTAGCAACTGCGGTGGGCGTGCTGCTGGGGCTGAATCTCTGGGTGGGTTTGATGACACTAGCAACGTGGTTATTGGCTGCTATGATCTGGCGCATATCATCCTTGTCCGCTTTGATTGCGGCTATACTGACACCAGTTTATACCGTGAGCATGCTGGGGTTTGAAGAAAGTACCCCGGCAGTTCTGCTTATGTCATTAGTGTTGATTTGGCGTCATCAGTCCAATATTGTTAATCTGCTGGCAGGTAAGGAAGGGCGTATTGGTGAGAAAAAATCTCCCGGTTCCTGACTTAATCGTCCGCTGCCTCAAGCATTTCCAGATTCCAGCGTGCATTGACGGTAAAGCTGCGTGCTGGTTGCCATACTTTATCAGGTGTAGCCTGCAGCCGCATCGCGCCAGCAAAAGCAATCATCGCGCCATTATCAGTACAGAATTCAAGCTTCGGGTAAAAAACAGTTGCACCGATTGAAGCTGCTTTTTTGCTGAGATTCTGACGTAATTGATCATTAGCACCGACACCTCCCGCCACGACTAGTTGCGTGAGGCTTGTCTGTGACAGAGCCGCCAGGGATTTTGCTGTTAAAACTTCTACAACGGCCTCTTGGAAGGCTAAGGCAATGTCTGCGCAGATTTGTTGCGTGACTTCCTGTTTATTGATCAGAGTAAGTACCGCAGTTTTCAGGCCGCTAAAGCTGAAATTGAGATCTCCGCTATTAAGCATCGGTCTCGGGAGTTTGAAACGTCCTGAGCGACCTTGCCGTGCCAGTTTTGATAAAGCTGCTCCTCCCGGATAGCCTAATCCCAGCAATTTGGCTGTTTTATCAAAAGCCTCGCCTGCGGCATCATCAACAGTCTCGCCCAGTAATTTGTATTGACCAACAGCATCAACTTGCATTAATTGCGTATGACCTCCCGATACCAGCAGTGCTATAAACGGAAATCTCGGTGCAGGGGTAGATAATAAAGGCGATAATAGATGCCCCTCCAGGTGATGGATACCCAGCGCAGGGATTTTTAGCGCAAAACTCAGGGCAGCGCCAATACTGGCGCCTACCAGAAGGGCACCGGCCAACCCCGGGCCTTGCGTATAAGCGATGGCGTTGATTTGTTGCAGTCGACATTTTGCGGTAAATAAAGTTTGTTTGATTAACGGCAGCACGCGCCGGATATGGTCGCGCGAAGCCAGTTCTGGCACTACACCACCATATTCACTGTGCATTTCTATTTGAGAGTAGAGCGTATGACTGAGTAGACCCTGTGTTGTGTCAAAAAGTGCGATTCCAGTTTCATCGCAAGAAGTTTCAATACCTAGAACAAGCATTAAGAAAAAATAGAAGAGAAAATTTGTTCTTTTTTAGCAGAGCTTTTGATGTTATAATCAAAAGCTTTTGTTGCGTCTTATCTAATTTTATTGTTTGGTGTGGGATAAATTCAAGTTCTTATTGTATATTAACTAATCGAGGTTTTTGCATATTTATGACGACTATTAAAGTTAAGGAAAACGAGCCATTTGAAGTTGCTATGCGGCGCTTTAAGCGATCGATAGAAAAAACAGGGATACTAACTGAACTGCGTGCTCGTGAGTTTTATGAAAAACCAACAGCGGAGCGCAAGCGCAAGCTGGCGGCGGCTGTAAAGCGCAATTATAAACGTTTGCGCAGCCAATTGCTCCCTCCTAAGCTTTATTAGATCAATAGTAATAAAATTAATTTGGAAGTAACTTAACGCTTTTTTGGTATTTGTAGAAACTTAATGGCCAGTTGATAATTAATCATATCGAACTTTTTGCTATGAGTTTAAAACAGAAAATTACTGAAGACATGAAGGCGGCTATGCGCTCAGGTAATACCAAGCAACGGGATACTATTCGTTTGCTGCAAGCCGCTATTAAACAACGCGAAGTAGATGACCGCATCGTGCTTGATGATGCAGCTGTCATTGCGGTGATTGAAAAGATGCTTAAGCAGCGAAGGGATTCTATTGCGCAATATGAAGCTGCGCAGCGAACCGATCTGGCTGATATTGAGAAAGAGGAAGTTGCTATTTTAAGCATCTATATGCCCCTAGCACTCAACGATTCAGAAATAGATGCCTTGATTGCTGAAGCGATTTCCGAAACAGGGGCAAAAGGCGTGCAGGACATGGGTAAAATAATGAACTTTTTGAAGCCGAAGCTCGCCGGGCGTGCTGATATGGCTAAAGTATCAACCTTGATTAAGAAAGAAATATCAAGCTGAGATTAAGCTTTTAGAGTTTCTGATCTTTAACTAATTGTAGCTGCTTAAATTTTAACTTTTATATTTGCTGGGCATTATTGATAGCTTTCGATAGATGATCCCTCAGCCTTTTATTCATGATTTGCTCAGTCGTGTAGATATCGTTGATGCGATTGATCGGCATGTATCTCTGAAAAAAGCAGGCGCTAATTTTGTAGCTTGCTGTCCATTTCATAATGAAAAAACTCCTTCATTTACAGTTAGTCAGACCAAGCAGTTTTATCATTGTTTTGGTTGTGGGGCACATGGTAATGCGATTAGTTTTTTGATTGAATATAGCGGCTTGAGCTTTATCGAAGCAGTGCATGACTTAGCAGCTTATGCGGGGATGCAAGTACCAGTACAGCTAATTGATGCACCTTTTAAACCCATTGAATCACATATATCGCCTTCTTCGGTGGCGGAGAATAAGGATAATAATGCGGAGATATTCCCACAGGATTTAATAAAAGCACTGCGCGTTGCTACGCAGTTTTATAGAGAGCAATTGAAAATTTCAGAAAAAGCTATTACTTATCTCAAAAAACGTGGCTTATCAGGCAAAACGGCTGCGCGGTTTTCGATGGGTTATGCGCCTGCTGGCTGGCAAAGTCTTGAGGCGGTTTTTCCTGACTATAAAAGCGAAAGAACGCGTAAATTATTAGTGAGTGCAGGCTTGGTAATTATTTCCAATGAAGGCAGGCAGTATGATCGATTCAGAGATCGCATCATGTTCCCGATTCTTAATCAAAGAGGGCAGATTATTGGCTTTGGCGGCCGGGTATTAGAGCAGGAAGAGCCAAAATATCTCAACTCTCCAGAAACAGTTTTATTTGAGAAAGGGCGGGAATTATATAACTTTTTTTCAGCTCGTCGCGCCATTCGTGAAGTAAATCATGTAGTAGTTGTAGAAGGTTATATGGATGTGATCGCACTTTCTCAGCATGGGATTGATTATGCAGTAGCCGCCTTGGGGACAGCAACGACCAGCTTCCATATTCAGAAACTTTTACGTCAGACTGATCATATTATTTTTTGTTTTGATGGCGACAAGGCTGGTAGAAAAGCGGCTTGGCGTGCACTTGAGAATAGCTTGCCATTCATTTCAGATGGTAAGTATGTAGATTTTCTTTTTTTACCTGAAGGAGAAGATCCTGACAGTTATGTGAGGCAATACGGAAAAGCATCCTTTGAACGGCAATTTAAGCAAGCTATTCCTTTATCAGAATTTCTATTTAAGGAATTATGTTCTGGAATAAATCTTCAAACCAGTGAAGGCCGCGCCAAACTAGTAAGTGATGCAAAGCCCCTATTGCAGCAAGTAAAAGCATCGGCATTATCCGTAATACTTTTGAAGCGTTTAGTTGAGCTGAGTAAAATTAGCCAAGGTGAATTGGAGGATTTGTTACAAATAAAGCGCACATCAAGTATTCGTAAAATGAAAAATGTATCTAAAAAACAACCTATTACACCTTATCATTGGTTGATTCTGATCATACTGAACAATCCAAGTCATGTGATTAAACTGGATAGAGATTTGCTTGTCAAATGCAGTGAAAACAATGAAGAAGCTGCTGCACTAAAAACACTGGTTGATTTTCTAGATTCACATCCTCACTTGATTGAAAGTAAATCAACACCTTCAATACTGACTTATTTACAAGACAATCCATATAAGGCATTACTGGAAAGTATTGAAAGTGAAACTTTGGGGTGGAGTGATGCGATTGATTTGGAGGCAGAACTCTTGGGAGCGTTAGAGAAATTGCAACAAATACAGCGTAAGAAACGCATGACAGAGCTGCATAGCAAGTCTTTGAATAAGCTAACCGATGAAGAGAAGCAAGAGTTACAACGATTGGCAATGTTATGAAATCAGTGACAGGATGTCAGTAGTATCTGAATTTTGATATAATCTAATATTTTCAGCTTCTAATTTATCCATATTATTGGAATCGAATATGCCAAAAACAAGAGCGGTTAAGTCAAAAGATACTGAAGTTATCAAAAAAGAGAAAGTAACAATTAGAAAATTGAAAGATACCGATAAAGAAATGATGGAAAAAGAAGAGCTTGATCAAAAAAAAATTGAGACAACTGCTACTGAAGTGAGTGAAAAAGCAATGAGTGAAGGTGAGGCTAATTTAAGAGCATCTTCTAAAACAGCTCATCAAAGTATTGATGAGATAGCGCAAGCTGTGTTAAACACAAGTGATGTCGAGCCAAACAACGGCAAAAAGACCCGAGGCAGAACTCCTAAAAAAATAAAGTCAGCCTCTGACAAGGAGCAGATGAGTGAGTTAGAACCTCTTTCTGGTAGTCAGGGCAGTATTACGCTACCGCAAGATATGGAAGCACGCCGTATGCGCCTGAAGATGCTGATCGGATTGGGCAAGGAACGCGGGTATTTGACCTATGCTGAAATCAATGATCATCTGCCTGATGACATGTTAGATGCGGAACAGATAGAAGGCATCATCAGCATGATCAATGATATGGGTATATCCGTGCATGATGAAGCGCCTGATGCTGAAACATTGCTGATGTCAGATGCCGCAACCACTGTTGCTGATGAGGATGTGGCGGAAGAGGCTGAAGCTGCGCTTTCTACGGTAGATTCTGAGTTTGGACGTACAACAGACCCAGTGCGTATGTATATGCGTGAAATGGGCTCAGTAGGTTTGTTGACGCGCGAGAGTGAAATTGAGATTGCAAAACGTATTGAAGCCGGTCTGCGCCATATGATTCAAGCAATCTCAGCATGCCCGCCGATTATTGCAGGAATTGTCGATCTGGCAACTGAAATTGAAAAAGATAATCTCCGTATTGATGAAGTTGTGGATGGATTGCTGGATACCAGTGCGCAAGACATGATGAATGAAGAATTTTCAGAAGAAGCATTGGAGCAAGAATTGGAAGCCAGTGACCTCGATAATGAAGACGAAGATGAAGATGGAGACAGCGCGGCAGTTGCGAGTGCCAACTTATTGAAATTAAAGACTGATGCTCTCGAGCGCTTTGCAATTATTCGTGAAATATATAACGAAATGCAAGCTCTCCTTGAGAAAGAGGGGCCTTATCATTCCGGATATATCGAGTTACAGGATAAAATTTCATCGGAACTGATGGGGATTCGTTTTTCGGCAAAAATGGTGGAGAAGCTATGTGACACGCAACGTGCGCTTGTTAACGATGTGCGTAACTACGAGCGCAAGATAATGGATTTATGCGTAACCAAAGCAAAAATGCCAAGGAATTATTTCATCAAGACTTTTCCTGGAAATGAAACGAACTTGAAGTGGGTAGCGCAGGAAATCGAAGCTGGAAAACCGTATGGTCAAGCACTCGAGCACTATAAGCCTGCAATTATGGAGGAACAGCAGAATTTACTGGCACTTAGAAATAAAGTAGGTATTCCCATCAAGGATCTGAAAGAAATTAATCGCAAGATGTCCACCGGTGAAGCAAAAGCGCGTCGAGCCAAACGTGAAATGACTGAAGCGAATTTACGTCTGGTGATTTCCATTGCTAAGAAATATACCAATCGGGGATTGCAATTTCTAGATCTGATTCAGGAAGGCAACATTGGTTTGATGAAAGCAGTAGATAAATTTGAATATCGGCGTGGCTATAAGTTTTCTACTTATGCAACATGGTGGATACGTCAGGCAATTACCCGATCAATCGCTGATCAGGCGCGTACTATCAGGATTCCGGTGCATATGATTGAAACCATAAATAAAATGAATCGTATTTCGCGTCAGATTTTGCAGGAAACGGGACAAGAACCGGAGCCAGCAGTTCTAGCGCAGAAAATGGAAATGCCTGAAGAGAAAATTCGCAAAATTCTTAAGATTTCCAAAGAACCGATTTCTATGGAAACACCAATTGGTGATGATGAAGATTCACATTTGGGGGATTTTATCGAAGATTCAGCAACCATGGCGCCTGCCGATGCGGCAGTCTATGCCAGCTTACGGGGCGTCACAAAGGATATACTCGATTCTCTGACACCGCGTGAAGCTAAGGTATTACGTATGCGTTTTGGTATAGAAATGAATACAGATCATACGCTGGAAGAAGTTGGAAAACAGTTTGATGTTACACGTGAACGTATTCGGCAAATTGAGGCCAAAGCCCTACGTAAATTGCGCCACCCAGCCCGCTCGGAACGCCTACGCAGCTTCCTTGATACGGGTAATAATTGAGAAAGCTTAAAAATAATAATATGAATATAGGGTCTGTAGCTCAGTTGGTTAGAGCAGGGGACTCATAATCCCTTGGTCGCTGGTTCGAGTCCAGCCAGACCCACCAAAAATCAAGAGGTTAGATTAATTTCTAACCTCTTTTTTCTTTCTAGTGTGACAGAATTGTGTCATCAAGGATATTAGAAACTAGCTCGGCATGCTGCATAAGTTGCGGTTTTGCATACCGCCTTACCATCTCTTCCGACTCCAGCCTCTAAGCTCCTGCAATACATTCACGGGCGTACCTTGTTGAGCTAGCCAGATTGCCCATGTATGACGCAGGTCGTGCCATCTAAAATTTTCTATTCCTGCTCGTTTTAATCCTTGCTTCCATGCGCGAGTATTAGCCCATGCAATCGGATTACCTCGATATGTAAATAACGTGAGTTCGACATAAGAAAAGCTGTAACAAGGAATCCGGATTCCTTATGATGAAACGATTATGAGAAAGAGCTTCATCACTGGAGGAGTCAGATTCCGATGGATGCTATAGCGATTTTTTTGTGCAATTGACGACTTTTGTAAAGGATTTGGGTCGTGGTGGGAGCAGCACTTGCTGGAATCCCCGCTAAAGCTGCGTCGGCGGCGAGGGGAGCTGTGTCTTAGTGAAATCATGACGATCGTGGTGGGATTTCATCTGTCGGACTACCGGACGTTTAATTTCCATTTCTATTTCATAAGTGAAATAATAGACGTAACTTATGAAATAGAAATGGAATAATTAGTTCAGTCTGAACAATCCACAACATTCTGATTCTGTGTGATGAATTGATGAATTAAGGCGATTAAATTCACCAGTTTTTGGTAAAATTGCTACAATTTCCTGCAAATTTAGCGAGGGTTAGATGGGGCCAAAGCCGTGCACGCAAAAGAGTAATGACCTGTTCCGCCAGCGACTGGACGAACTGGTC
>NZ_FONE01000102.1 GCF_900112825.1 Nitrosomonas sp. Nm166
CCACCGCGACCGATCATTCGATCATTGCCATCCCCCGCCTCGAAGCGTTCTGCTGCTGATGTGCCCGTGAGGACATCATCCCCGGGAGTGCCACGTATCACACCATCATCAATAAAGTTGCTTCTGCCAAACACCACATAGCTGGATCCCGATCCGTTACCATTCGGGTCAGCACCAGAAGCACCAATAATTAAATCAGCAAAGCCGTCACCGTTGACATCCCCGGCACTACTGACTGAAATACCTGAATAATCATGCGCTGCTTCTCCATCCAGGCGGAAACCGTTGCTGCCATCGAGGCTGGATAAGTCCAGCGTGGCAGCAAAACCCGAAGCCTTGCCAAACACCACATAACTGGAACCAGAGAAATCACCGTTCGGATCAGCTCCATCAGCACCAATAATTAAATCAGCAAAGCCGTCACCATTCACATCTCCTGCACTGCTGACTGAAAAACCCGAAAAATCATCCGCCGCTTCTCCATCCAGACGAAAACCGTTAGTGCCGTCGAGACTGGATAAGTCCAGCGTGGCACTAAAAGCGGAAGCCTTGCCAAACACCACATAACTGGAGCCGGAGCTATTGCCGTTTGAATCAGCACCGAACGCACCAATAATCACATCATCAAAACCATCATTATTGATGTCTCTGGCACTGCTAACCGATTGGCCCGAAAAATCATCCGCCGCTTCTCCATCCAGGCGGAAACCGTTGCTACCGTCGAGACTGGATAGCGTCAACGTGGCATCAAAACCGGAAGCCTTGCCAAACACCACATAACTGGAGCCAGAGACACTACCGTTTGGGTCAGCAAAGCGAGCACCGATAATCAGGTCAGCAAAACCGTCGCCGTTCACGTCTCCCGCACTGCTGACCGATTCGCCCGAAAGATCGTTTACCGCCGCCCCATCCAGGCGGAAACCGTTGCTGCCATCGAGGTTGGATAAGTCCAGCGTGGCATCAAAACCCGAAGCCTTGCCAAATACCACATAACTGGAGCCGGAATCACTGCCGTTAGAGTCAGCAAAGGGAGCACCAACAATCAAGTCAGCAAGACCATCGCCGTTAACATCCCCGGCATCACTGATCGAAAAACCCGAATAATCATACGCCGCTTCTCCATCCAAGCGGAATCCATTGCTGCCATCGAGGCTGGATAAATCCAGTGCGGCATCAAAACCAGAAGCCTTGCCAAACACCACATAACTGGATCCGGCGTTGTAGTTACCGTTCACGTCAGCAAGGCGGGCACCGACAAGCAAATCAGTAAAACCGTCACCGTTGACGTCCTCGGCACTGCTAACCGGCAAACCCGAAAAATCATACGCCGCCACCCCATCCAGGCGGAAACCGTTGCTGCCATCGAGATTGGATAAATTTAGTGTGGCATCAAAACCAGAAGCCTTACCAAATACCACGTAACTGGATCCGGACTCATTGCCGTTCACATCAGTAAAGCGAGCACCGACAATCACATCATCAAAACCATCACCGTTGATATCCCCCGCATTGCTGACTGATTCGCCTGAATAATCAGCCGCCGCCCCATCAAGGCGGAAACCGTTACTACCATCGAGACTGGATAAGTTAATTGTTGGTATTGCCATGATAAGAACTCCTTCAGAAAATTCATCAATAAAACTTACTTGAAAGAAATGCTTATTGCGTTATTTGCAAATAATGAAGTGAATACTACTTTGAAAAATCCTACTGACAACCTGAGCGGTTTTGTGATGGATAGAGATGAAGGCCTCAATAACCGACATTTATCATTCCGAACGCAGTGAGGAATCTTGGGAATCAACAACATAGATTTCTCGCCGCGCTCGAAATGACGGTTTTTTAAACAAAATCCGTCGTCACATTTACGCCCACCAGCAGCACTGCCGCATCATTAAAGAAGGTATGAAAATCACCATGAACACCGCCATCTCCCCAGCCATGGCTTAATCCAACGATGCGATCGCCTTCATTGCCATTGACTCTCAGGGTATTAGTTGTATCCGACAGATTGAGCACATCCGCTGCGGTTAACGTCAAGGTATTGTCACCGGTGCCAAACAGGCGAATGGTTTCGATATCGCTGATTTTGCCGCCCATGTCAGTCAGATTCAGATTCAAGTCACTGCCGCCCAAAGCCAGGACATCGTTGCCGATGCCGCCATCAACTAAACGGAAGCCAGGGTCGGATACCCGGATATAATCATTACCTGGTTCACCCAGAAACACATCCGCACCGCCGCGGCCAATCATTCGATCATTGCCATCCCCCGCATCGAAGCGTTCCGCTGCCGGGGTACCCGTAAGGATATCATCCCCGGGCGTACCTCGTATTACACCCTCATCAGTAAAGCTGCTTCTGCCAAACACCACGTAGCTGGAGCCAGCCCCAGCAACATCGTTCTGGTCAGCAAAGGGAGCACCGATAATCACATCATCAAA
>NZ_FONE01000006.1 GCF_900112825.1 Nitrosomonas sp. Nm166
CCAATCATTAAATATCAGGGCATGCGGCAGAATTTATCTTTCTCTTAACATGTTCTCATAAAATTATTTTAAACAACACCTTTTCGGACTCAAAAATTCTACTATCTCAATCATGTCGATATCTTTGTCCAGAGAACGAAGAAATCCACGATAAGTAACCAACTTCTATGATAAAAAATACAATCGGGTATACTTGGAGGTTTTTCACAATTTCAATTGACTAGAATTATGAGTGCATACCTTTTTACTTCTGAATCTGTTTCCGAAGGCCATCCTGATAAAGTCGCCGATCAAATTTCTGATGCAGTATTGGATGCGATTCTGAAGCAGGATGCCAATGCACGGGTTGCTTGTGAGACATTGTGCAGTACTGGTTTAATTGTGTTATCGGGAGAAATAACAACACATGCATCTGTGGATTACAATATTATCGCACGTGAAACAGTTAAGAATATTGGCTATACCAGTTCAAACATTGGTTTTGATTCCACTACCTGCGCTGTTTTAACAGCTTTCAACAAACAATCGCCTGATATTGCTCAGGGTGTTGACCGCACTAAAGAAGAAGAGATGGAACAAGGGGCGGGTGATCAGGGGCTAATGTTCGGATTTGCTTGCGACGAAACGCCGCAATTGATGCCAATGCCCATTTTCTATGCACATCGCTTAGTTGAGCGTCAGGCTGAATTGAGAAAGAAAGGACAATTAGCTTGGTTACGTCCTGACGCCAAATCACAGGTTTCGGTGCGATACCAAAATGGCAAACCACAGTGTATCGAAACCGTTGTGATTTCAACACAACATGATCCTGATATTTCGCATCATGCATTGACCGAAGCAGTGATTGAAGAAATTATTAAACCGGTGTTGCCTGCTGAACTGATCAGCGATCGCATCCAATATCTCATTAATCCAACCGGACGTTTTGTCGTGGGTGGTCCGATGGGTGACTGCGGGTTAACTGGTCGGAAAATTATTGTCGATAGCTATGGCGGCACGGCACATCATGGTGGTGGTGCTTTTTCTGGTAAAGACCCTTCCAAAGTAGATCGATCAGCGACCTATGCAGGACGCTATGTTGCAAAAAATATTGTAGCTGCTGGAATTGCCAGTAAATGTGAAGTACAGGTTGCCTATGCAATTGGTGTTGCAAAGCCGGTTTCGCTGATGGTCAATACATTCGGCACAGGTAAGATTGACGATGAAAAAATCGCGCAATTGATCGAACAACATTTTGATTTGCGTCCTCGCGGTATCATTCATGCGCTGAATTTATTGCGCCCTATTTATGCTAAAACTGCAGCATATGGACATTTTGGACGCGAAGATCCAGATTTTACCTGGGAAGCTAAGGATAAGGCGGCTCAACTTCGTGCTGACGCGGGCCTATAATTGAATTTTATATCAAATCTTCATTAATTCCCTTGTGCTGAGGAGCGCTGCAACGGTTTTCCGTGAGGCTCAGCATATGTGGCTATTATTACAACGGCGCTCGTTCATATTTTAAGGAGTAGACTATGAACGCTGTGCTTAATTCAGATGGCAGTTTTTTTACTGACTATAAGATTGCCGATATTTCCTTGGCAGAATGGGGGCGTAAAGAAATCGCCATTGCCGAAACCGAAATGCCAGGGCTAATGGCATTACGTAAAGAGTATGCAAATCAGAAGCCGCTGGCTGGTGCGCGGATCGCGGGTTCTTTACATATGACCATCCAAACCGCGGTGCTGATTGAAACATTGGTAGCATTAGGTGCGGAAGTACGCTGGGCTTCCTGTAATATTTTTTCCACCCAGGATCACGCGGCGGCAGCTATCGCTGCTAAGAATATTCCAGTGTTCGCCTATAAAGGGGAATCCATCCAGGATTACTGGGAATTTGCTCATCAGATCTTCGAATGGACGGTTGCTGGACAACCTCGTGGTGCTAACATGATTTTGGATGATGGTGGTGATGCCACATTACTGCTTACTCTAGGCGCTAAGGCTGAGAAAAATTCTTCTTTAGTTGCAAATCCTGGCAATGAAGAAGAGGCAGTATTATTTGCTTCCATCAAAAAACGCTTGGCTTCCCAGCCTGGATGGTATTCAAAGAATCTTGCCAGCATACGTGGTGTAACAGAAGAAACCACTACGGGAGTCCATCGGTTGTATGAAATGCATAAAAATGGAGAGCTTCCGTTTCCAGCTTTTAACGTGAATGATTCTGTAACGAAATCCAAGTTTGATAATCTCTACGGCTGCAGAGAATCGCTGGTTGATGGCATTAAACGTGCTACCGATGTCATGATTGCTGGAAAAATTGCAGTGGTTTGTGGGTATGGGGACGTCGGTAAAGGTTGTGCGCAGTCATTGCGCGGTCTGGGAGCAACCGTCTGGATTACCGAAATTGATCCGATCTGTGCGCTACAAGCGGCAATGGAAGGATATCGTGTGGTGACGATGAATGATGCCTGTGATCAAGCGGATATTTTTGTGACTGCGACGGGTAACCTGCGCGTGATTACGCATGACCATATGCTGAGAATGAAGGATCAAGCGATTGTTTGCAATATTGGTCATTTCGACTCGGAAATCGACATTGCATCGATTCAGAAATATCCTTGGGAAAATATCAAGCCGCAAGTGGATCATGTCCTATTCCCGACCGGCCGCCGCATTATTGTTCTGGCGCAGGGTCGATTGGTGAATCTGGGATGTGCCACCGGGCATCCTTCCTTTGTGATGTCCAGTTCATTTACTAATCAGGTATTGGCACAGATGGAGTTATGGCAGAATGGGGAGAATTATCAGAATAACGTGTATGTTCTGCCAAAACATCTGGATGAAAAAGTAGCGCGGCTGCATCTGGGAAAACTCGGCGTAAAACTCACTGAATTGACGGATGAGCAGGTTAGATATTTGGGTCTCAATAAGAATGGCCCTTATAAATCAGAAATGTATCGATATTAATCATTTTTCTTGCTCAATGGGAGAAGCATTGTTTGCGCTTGCATACATTCAAACAATCCTTCTCCTATCTGTAAAACCCAGTAATTGATATGCACGCAAACTGTGATAATGCTGGATTGATAGACTTCTAAGATGGAATCACAAAAGAAATTTTCTCCTACCTTCAGTTTTGAGCTTTTTCCACCCCAAACTCTCCAAGGTATTGAGAAACTGCGGCTTACTCGTAAGCAACTGGCTCAATTTTGCCCTAAGTTTTTTTCTGTCACCTTTGGTGCGGGGGGATCGACGCGTGAAAGAACGCTGGAAACAGTGCTGGAAATCCAGGCAGAAGGGCATGTGGTTGCACCGCATCTGTCTTGCATTGGTTCGACTCAGGAGAATATCCGAACCATTCTGGAAAAATATTATCAAGCAGGTATCAGGCATATTGTAGCGTTGCGGGGTGATTTGCCCTCGGGCATGGCACAGGCTGGGGAGTTTCGCTATGCCAGTGAACTGGTTGCTTTTATCCGGCAGGAGTTCGGATCTCTATTTCATATTGATGTGGCAGCTTACCCGGAATATCATCCACAAGCACGTTCTGCGCAGGCAGATTTTGAGAATTTCAAGCATAAAATCGAAACCGGCGCTAATTCAGCTATTACCCAATATTTTTATAATGCCGATGCTTATTACCATTTTGTTGCGTTATGTGAATCCGCTGGTTTGAACATCCCTATTGTTCCGGGGATTATGCCGATCAATAAATTTTCTCAGTTGGTCCGTTTTTCAGACACTTGCGGTGCTGAGATTCCTCGCTGGATTCGCAAAAAACTGGAGGGTTACAACGATGATCATGCATCCATACAAGCTTTTGGATTGGATATCGTGACTGATCTTTGTGAGCGCTTATTAAAAGCGGGTGCGCCAGGGCTGCATTTTTATACTTTAAATTCAGCTGATCTGACATCCCTGATATGGCAGCGCCTTAATCTTAAAAAAGATACCGATTAATTCATGTCTCAGATTTACGTGTTGTGCAAGCAGTGTTGGAATGATCTTTTTCCTGATTTGTCTGGCCAGTATATAATGGTATCAATATTATGATTAAAATCAAAAAGTATGGGGTTTCGAAATGAAAGAGATAAAAAATAATCCGGATAAATCGGCTGTAGAAACATCAATTCCTGAAGCGGCAATTGCAGATGTCTCGATAGTGGATGCCTGTATCGCGCACGCCAGAGAAGTCAAAGCTGCACAGCTTGAACTCATCAAAAGCAAAAAATATGATTTTGCGCCTGAATTCAAGGAAATGACCATTCAGCTTTATTTATTGGGGGTAATGTGGAAATTTGCTGAAAGTTTAGGAAATACGGATGATGCGCGTGAATTAGCTTTTACAGCATTGAAGACCATGCTCATGCAGGATCGCATGCCAAAACAAAAAGCTGCCAAACGCATCGAATTCCTCAGAAAAATGTCTAAACTTGAAGATAATCATGATGCACTGGCTGTGGTTATCGGTTATGAATCCGAACCGGGTGATAACAGTTTGGCAGAAGTATTTGATCATTATATTGATGATATGCAAGTTTCAGGTGCTTTTTGGCGTTTGTATGATCGCGGCAGAAAAATCATGCTATATGGGGGTTTATTTGTGGCTTTTGTAGTGATCTGGTTTGTTACATTATTTATGCCCGGAAACAGTACGATTGCGACTTTGGCGGCCGGGCTTATCGCAGCGGCACTTTTTGTGATACCTATGTTCTTAATTGGTATTTTTATCTATCGCACAAAAATTAAAAAAGCCAAGCAAGCAGGTTAATTCTGATTCCTATCGATGAGCATAGTTAAGATTATTTAGATTGATTGATCAAGTCCGGCTGCAAGCGAAAAAATGAGCGCTCATATTATAGATGGCAAGAAAATAGCCGAATTGGTACGTGCTGAGTGGAAAGTGCGTGCTGAGAAATTAACTCAATTAGGTACCAAACCAGGATTAGCGGTCATTATAGTCGGAGATAATGCTGCATCGGGTATTTATGTCAGAAATAAAGTCAAAGCTTGCAATGAAGTCGGCATTTATTCAGAAGTGCATAGTTTCACAGAAAATGCACAGCAAAATGAGGTATTGAATTGCATTCAAGCGCTCAACGAGAATCCGCATATTCATGGTATTCTGGTTCAGTTACCGTTACCTCCGCACTTTGAGAATAACCGTGTCATCACGTCCATTGCCATTGAGAAAGATGTCGATGGCTTTCACCTTTACAATGTGGGTGCATTGGTGACCGGGAATACCGTATTTTCACCTTGCACTCCGTATGGTGTGATGGTGATGCTGGAAAAAAATCATATTCCAATTGAGGGGCAGCATGCAGTAGTGGTGGGGCGCAGCAATATTGTCGGTAAGCCGATGGCGCTGATGTTGTTGGAACAAGGCGCTACCGTTACCATTTGTACCTCGAAAACAAGCAATTTGCCGCATTTTACAAAAAATGCTGATATCCTGGTGGTAGCAACGGGAAAACCGCGTCTTATTACTGCAGAAATGGTGAAGCCTGGCGCCGTGGTAATTGATGTGGGCATCAATCGACTATCAGATGGAAAACTGTGCGGTGATGTCGATTATGATTCCGTTAAGGAGATCGCGGGTTATATTACACCAGTACCGGGAGGCGTAGGACCCATGACGATTACCATGCTACTGTGTAATACCATTCTGGCTGCAGAACGGGCGCAAGCTGGCATTAAAAACGGAAAGTCAAGTTAAAACTTAGATGGATGTGCTTAAACATGGAATTACAACCCGATATAGATTCCCAAGAAACGCAAGAATGGCTGGATGCACTGGATTCAGTCATTATCAATGCGGGTACGGAGCGTGCACATTACCTGCTGGAAAAATTAATCGAGAAAGCCCGACGTTCAGGGGCTTATTTACCCTATAGCGCCACCACAGCCTATATCAATACCATCCCTCCCGGTAAAGAAGAACGTTCTCCAGGAAATAACGCGATAGAGCACCGCATTCGCTCCTATGTCCGTTGGAATGCGATGGCGATGGTATTGCGCGCTAATAGAAATACCAATGTCGGTGGCCATATTGCCAGCTTTGCATCCGCGGCAACGCTCTATGATGTCGGCTATAATCATTTTTGGCATGCACCTCGTGAAACGCATGGCGGGGATTTGGTATATGTTCAAGGACATTCTTCCCCCGGTATTTATGCCTATGCGTTTCTTGCTGGTGAGCTCAGTGAGGAACAACTGGATAATTTCCGTCAAGAAGCCGGTGGTAAGGGTCTATCTTCCTACCCGCATCCGTGGTTGATGCCCACTTTCTGGCAATTTCCAACCGTTTCGATGGGCTTGGGACCTCTGATGGCCATTTATCAGGCGCGATTTATGAAATATCTGGGTAGCCGGGGATTAGTCAATACCGACGGTCGCAAAATTTGGGCTTTTATGGGTGACGGTGAAATGGATGAACCCGAGTCGCTCGGTTCGATTTCACTGGCATCACGCGAGAATCTGGACAATTTGATTTTTGTAGTCAATTGCAATCTCCAGCGTTTAGATGGCCCGGTACGGGGTAACGGTAAAATTATCCAGGAACTGGAAGGCGCCTTTCGGGGTGCTGGCTGGAATGTAATTAAGGTGATCTGGGGTTCTTACTGGGATTCCTTATTGGCCAAGGATACGAAAGGGTTATTGCAAAAACGCATGATGGAGTGCGTGGATGGTGAATATCAGAACTTTAAAGCCAGAGATGGCGCCTATGTGCGCGAGCATTTTTTTGGCAAGTATCCTGAATTATTGGAGATGGTTGCCAATATGTCGGATGATGATATCTGGCGGCTAAACCGGGGAGGGCATGATCCTTACAAAGTCTTCGCGGCCTACAAGACTGCGGCAAAACACACCGGCCAGCCGACCGTGATACTGGCTAAAACGATTAAAGGCTATGGCATGGGTGAGGCGGGTGAGGCGCAAAATATTACTCATCAGCAGAAAAAAATGGGAACCACCTCACTCAAAGCTTTTCGTAATCGCTTTGGTCTGGATATCCCGGATGATAAGATCGATGAAGTGCCTTATCTCACCTTCGCCAAGGATTCTGCGGAATTTATCTATATGCAAGAGCGGCGTAAAGCACTGGGTGGCAATTTTCATTGTCGTAAAACAAGAGCAGAAGCCTTGCAGGTACCGCCATTATCCGCTTTTCAATCATTACTGAAAGCTAGCGGTGAAGGACACGAATCGTCAACTACGATGGCTTTTGTGCGGATTCTGAATATTTTGGTGAAAGACAAGCAAATTGGTAAGCATGTTGTTCCTATTGTTGCTGATGAATCGCGCACCTTTGGTATGGAAGGCATGTTCCGGCAGCTGGGGATCTGGTCGTCGGTGGGTCAGCTGTACACGCCGCAGGATGCTGATCAATTGATGTACTATAAAGAAGATAAGCACGGGCAGATCCTGCAGGAAGGTATTTGCGAAGCCGGCGCGATGTCATCCTGGATAGCTGCGGCGACGGCTTATAGTACCCATGGCATTCAGATGATTCCATTTTATATATTTTACTCGATGTTTGGTTTCCAGCGTGTCGGCGATTTAGCCTGGGCGGCCGGGGATATGCGTTGCCGTGGGTTTCTGCTCGGAGGAACGGCCGGGCGTACAACATTGAACGGCGAAGGACTACAGCATGAAGATGGGCATAGTCATCTCCATGCTTCAACGATTCCCAATTGTGTATCGTATGATCCAGCGTTTGCGTATGAACTGGCTGTCATCATTCAGGATGGACTGCGCCGCATGTATCAGGAACAGGAGGACATTTACTATTACATCACGGTAATGAATGAGAACTACTCGCACCCTGAAATGCCGCCTGGTGCTGAAAAAGACATCCTGAATGGTATGTATTTATTCAACGAAGGCAACGGTAGTAATAATCAACCTCATGTGCAATTGCTCGGTGCGGGTACCATTCTGCGTGAAGTGATTGCTGCGGCAGCGATCCTCAAAACTGAATACAACGTGAATGCGGATATCTGGAGCGTGACCAGTTTTAATGAATTAAGGCGCGAAGCACTGGGTGTCACGCGCTGGAATATGTTGCATCCAGATCAGCCGGCGCGGTTTTCCCATGTGGAAAATTGTCTCAGAAAACGCCAAGGGCCTGTGATAGCAGCGACTGATTATATGAAAATTTATGCGGACCAGATTCGTGAATTTATTCCTCGGAAGTATCGTGTTCTGGGAACAGATGGTTTTGGGCGTTCAGATACGCGCGAGAAATTGCGTCATTTCTTTGAAGTTGATCGATTCTATATTACAGTTGCAGCACTCACAGCCTTATCTGAGGAGGGAAAAATCTCCAGTCATCAGATTGCTCAGGCTATACAAAAATATGGTATTGATCCTGAAAAACCTAATCCAGCGACAAGTTAAATCAGAATCTGATAGGTAAAGAAAAATTGTCAGCAAGATGATTGCATCATCTTTTTTTTGCAGCAATTTGAGGAAGGCATGTGACTGAATTAAAAAAAGTATTAATTCCTGATATTGGTGATTTCAAGGATGTTCCGATCATCGAAGTACTGGTAAAAACCGGCGATGCTATAAAAACCGAAGACTCGTTGGTCACGCTGGAGTCGGATAAAGCTACGATAGAAATTCCATCCCCATACTCTGGCATCATTAAGGAAATATTTGTCAAGGCGGGTGATAAGGTTTCGGAAGGTACTGCAATTCTTTCGATTGAAGTTTCAGATGGCGACGAGCATAGAGAACTATCTCCTAAAGCCGCTGAGAAGGTACCCATTCAGGCAACAGCTACAACTCAGTCAGAGGCAACTCGATCAGAAACTGAAGGAAAACCGGCTGCTGCCCAGCAAATGCAAATGGTGCCTCAGAATGCGGTAACTGAAACTAAACCTCTCTCCAAAGCGCACGCCAGTCCATCCATACGCCGCTTTGCCCGGGAGCTCGGTGTAAATCTCGATCTGATCATGGGTAGTGGCCCTAAGCATCGAATTCTTAAAGAAGATGTGCAAGCTTACGTAAAAAACGAATTGTCAAAATCCCGCAGCATAGGATTAGGACTGGCACTTAATTTGCTGCCTTGGCCACAGGTTGATTTTGCCAAGTTTGGTCCGGTTGAGCTAAAGCCCTTGACACGTATCAAACAAATTTCGGGTGCCAATTTGCATCGGAATTGGGTGATGATTCCGCATGTGACTCAGTTTGACGAAGCGGATATCACTGATTTAGAAGAGTTACGCAAGGAATCCAATGAAAGTGATAAAGGAAATAAAGTAAAGCTGACATTGTTGGCTTTTTTGATGAAAGCATTAATTGCCCCGTTGAAGAAATTTCCTGAATTCAATGCGTCGCTCGACAATAATGCCGATGGTGAAATCAATTTAATCATTAAACGCTTTTATCATATCGGATTTGCCGTGGATACGATCCAGGGGTTGGTTGTTCCTGTGATCAAGGATGTCGACCAGAAAGGCATCATAACCATCGCTGAAGAATTGACGAGACTTTCTTCGTTGGCGCGTGAAGGTAAATTGAAACCTATCGATATGCAGGGTGCTGGCTTTACTATTTCCAGCTTGGGCGGAATTGGCGGTACAGCGTTTACGCCGATTATCAATGCGCCTGAAGTTGCCATTTTGGGCATCTCAAAGGCAAGCATCAAACCGGTTTACCGCGATAACCAATTTGTTCCGCGCCTCATGCTTCCTTTATCGCTTTCTTATGATCATCGAGTCATTGATGGCGCAATGGCAGCACGTTTTATAACGCATTTGTCAGAAGTGTTAGCAGATATGCGTCTGGCTTTACTATAAAAATATGGCTAATATTTCCTGGGATATGATTCTTACAGTGGATATAGGGGATAACTATCGATAAATTTCCTCTAGTTGGGATTTACGGTGGAACTTTTGATCCTATCCATTATGGTCATTTGCGTATTGCTGAAGAATTGCTTGATATCATCGGCTTAGAGCGAATTATTTTTGTTCCGTCAGGCGATCCTCGACTACGTGTTGCTCCTGTTGCTTCGAGAAAACATCGTTCTGCGATGGTACGCTTAGCAATTCAGGGGAATAACATGTTCTTACTCGACGAGCGTGAAATCAATCGTCCCGGCATCAGTACAACGGTTGAATCACTCCGTGAATATCAAAATGAATTAGGAAAAAAAACAGCACCTTGTTTTATCTTGGGAATGGATGCATTTATAAAGATAAATCAGTGGCATAGGTGGCATGAATTGTTCAAGCTATGTCATATTATAGTGGTCGCGCGCCCAGGTTATACATCCGTTGATAGGTATCCGGTTCTGCCTATGGATATAAGAAAAGAATTTATTTCCCGGCGGGTTTTGAATGCCAACAATCTAAGGCTTCAATGCAATGGTTTGATTTATACTGCACAGACATCATTATTGGAAATATCAGCTTCTCATATACGATTATTGGTAACTGCTGGGAAAAGTATCCGTTATTTGCTTCCAGAAAATGTTTCTGACTATATTAAATCCAATTATCTTTACGCTGGAAGAACATGAACCCAGAAAAGCTTGTGAATATTATTGTTGATGCACTTGAAGATGTTAAGGCTTATGATATTGATGTGATTAATGTTTCAAAAATAACTTCATTGTTTGAATACATCATTATTGCCAGTGCAGATTCAACACGTCAGACAAAAGCGCTTGCGGATCATGTACAAGAAAAAGTCAAGACTGCTGGAGGTAGGGTCTATAGTGTGGAAGGAGAACAAACTGGGGAATGGCTTCTTGTGGATTTAGGTGATGCAATTGTACATATTATGTTGCCGGCTGCGCGCGAATACTACAATCTGAAGGGCCTGTGGACTAAGTAGAATTGATACTGTTGCTTGGGTATCTTAATTTTGCCTGATCATGAAACTTTTTATACTCGCGGTTGGAAGCAAGATGCCCGATTGGGTGAGAACAGGTTATTTTGAGTATATCAAACGTTTGCCACGCGAAATCACAGTACACTTAATTGAAATTAAACCTGAGAAGCGTGTAAGCGGCAAACAAACTGAGCAGTTGTTATTTTCAGAGTATCAGCGAATTCGGGCAGCTCTGCCATCAGATAGTCGAATTGTAGTTCTTGATGAAAACGGTCAACAGTGGACTACAGTAAAATTTGCAAACGTAATAAAACAATGGATGGCTGATGGTGGTGCTATTGCATTTATTATTGGGGGAGCAGATGGGCTGCATCATGATATCAAGAATACTGCAACTGGGATCATTGCATTATCAAAGCTGACTCTGCCGCACGGTCTTGTTCGTGTACTTTTGGCAGAGCAACTTTATCGAGCTGTCTCGATTATTAAAGGTCATCCTTATCATCGGGCATGACATTTGCCTGCTCTTTTAAGCTTCTATTGATGAGATAATACTGCCAGATTCGGTATATTCATTTAGAGACTATTGTCATGATGTTTTCTGATAACCAAATATATCTTGCTTCACGAAGCCCTAGAAGGCGTGAATTATTGAGACAAATCGGTGTGAAATTTAATCTCTTACTGATGCGAGAAACACTCGGTCGTCCTATTGATATTGACGAGCAACCGCTTGCTGATGAAGCGCCGACTGATTATGTTTATCGTATTGTTCAATTCAAAGCAAGTGAGGGATGGAAGCGAATTTTACAACGTAAATTCCCACAATTACCTGTACTGGTCGCGGATACCATTGTCACGCTTGATGGATGCATTTTAGGTAAACCTAAAGATATCATACAAGCGGAAGAAATGTTAAAAACCTTATCAGGGCGATCACACCAAGTTTTAACAGCAATTGGTATTGGGATAAAAGATAAAATACAAGTCAGATTATCGACATCAACGGTAAGATTTCGAGAAATCAGTGAGCGAGAGATTCGCAAGTACCTAGCGCAGAATAATGTCCTGGATAAAGCCGGTGCTTATGCCATCCAGGGCATGGCAGCTGCATTCATTGCCGAAATAGCTGGTAGTTACAGTGGCGTAATGGGGTTACCTTTATATGAAACTGCGCAATTACTGGAAGAAATTGGCATAGAACTTTTCCCATGATGATCAATTAGCTGGTTTGAAATTTGATAACGTAGGATGAATTCTGCACATTCCATTTCGACTTGCGAAATTATGATTTGTTTTAATCTATTTTTGTCTTTATCCTAATCGATTTTCAAAGCAAAAATATAATTTCTTAAAAATTGTATTAATACGATGAACAACGAAATTCTTGTAAATATTACACCGCAAGAAACTAGGGTTGCAGTATTAGAACAAGGTGTAACACAAGAGCTTCATATTGAACGAACGAGTGATCGTGGTATTGTAGGAAACATTTACACTGGACGTGTTAGCCGGGTCTTGCCGGGCATGCAATCGGCTTTTGTAGATATTGGTCTGGACCGGGCAGCTTTTTTACATGTCGCAGACATCTGGAATTCAAATCAGCATAGTAATACCACCAAGCCCATAGAAAAACTATTATATGAAGGCAATAACATTCTGGTGCAAGTCATTAAAGATGCAATTGGCACCAAGGGAGCGCGCCT
Organism: Nitrosomonas sp. Nm166; assembly: GCF_900112825.1. Lineage (GTDB taxonomy): Bacteria > Pseudomonadota > Gammaproteobacteria > Burkholderiales > Nitrosomonadaceae > Nitrosomonas. Next base: position 12,539 of record NZ_FONE01000006.1, read on the forward strand.
ATCCACCCAAATAAGTCTGGCAGGTCGTTTGCTGGTTTATCTGCCACAGGAATCTCACATTGGCATCTCGCAGCGTATTGAAGATAATACCGAACGTGAGTTATTACGCGAAAGATTACAACAAATTTTGCCTATAGAAGAGAAAGGCGGATACATCATCCGTACAATGGCTGAAACGGCGGATGAAAGTGACTTACGTGCCGATCTTGAGTATCTGCATAAGCTATGGCATGACATTCAACAAAATTCTACGGCTATCTCGGCCCCCATGTTGCTGTATCAGGATCTGGATCTTAGTCATCGGGTATTACGAGATCTTGTGAATGAAGATACCCGGATTCTGGTTGATTCGCGTGAGAATTATCAGCGACTGGTGAGATTTGCCCAGAATTACATGACTTATATGGTTGAACGAATAACTTTATATACTGGGGATCGTCCGCTCTTTGATTTGTATGGCGTTGAAGAAGAAATTGAAAAATCTTTAGCTAAACGCGTGAATCTAAAATCAGGTGGCTATCTGATTATTGATCAAACTGAAGCATTAACTACTATGGATGTAAATACAGGGGGATTCATTGGGGTCCGTAATTTTGATGATACTATTTTTAAAACAAACCTTGAGGCTGCTCAGGTAATCGCAAGACAGCTTCGTTTGCGCAATCTCGGTGGAATTATCATTATTGATTTTATCGATATGGATTCTGAAGAACACAGAAATGCTGTGTTGACAGAACTTAATAAGGCTTTATTAAAAGATCGTATGCGGATCACTGTTAACGGATTTAGCGCGCTCGGATTGGTTGAGATGACACGTAAGCGCACTCGGGAGAGTCTCGCGCATGTGTTGTGCGAACCTTGTCCAACGTGTCAAGGGCGAGGAGAAATTAGAACTGCGCAGACAATTTGTTACGAAATTCTGCGTGAACTGTTACGGGAATCCAGGCAGTTTGAAGCGAATGAATTTCGCATTCTTGCATCACAACAGGTAATTGATTTGTTTCTTGATGAAGAATCTCAGAGTTTAGCTCAACTGGGTGATTTTATAGCCAAGCCTATAAGCTTGCAGGTTGAAGAATCCTATACCCAAGAACAATACGATGTAATATTGATGTAATTGAGTGATAGCTGTCTTTATGATGAAAAAGACTTGAACCAGATTTGACGAACACTTTAATTGTTAGTTAGCTAAGAGAATCTGGTTTAAGAGAATCTGGTTCAAGTCAAGAAAACTTTCTGAAAAAATTTTTTATTCTTGGTTCTTAAATTTCGACTAAAAGCTGCTCAGTTCAAAATTCATCTTTATTGGGTTTTAATAGACGATTCAACCATATCGCCAGAATCTGAATTGAGCTTTGCCTTTCGATTGACCTGTTGATCAGGTGTTTCTGCTGGCTTAGCATACTCCTGTTTCAGCAATTCTGCTGCTATTGTTCGATGATAATCAGCTTGCTTGGTAGCTTCGTGTGCAGCCTGTTCGTAATAGCGGATATTAGCTACAGTATGCGATTTAAAATCCTGGCCTTGCCTACCATAGTAATGGCTATGTTCATTATATTCCTCTAGCGACTCTTTTTTTTCCTTAGCTTTTGCTACCATTTCTTTGGCTACCGTGTCATAGCGATTAGCTAACTTGTTATGATCACTATAAGTCTTGGCATTCTGTACAATTTCTTTATCAATCGCATTTTGCGTTTCTAACTGACTCAACTGTGCACAGGCAACCAGTTGAGAAAGTATAAGTAACACTAAAAGATATTTTCCCAGTTTTGTGCTCATGATAGTAATGACTCCAAGTGAAGTGACGGTTCGCATCGTACCGAGTCAACACTATAATGTATATTAGGGAAACTATGGTTTTTTGCTAAGGGAAACCATTAGTTGTCAACTAATTGATAATTATCATTTTTTGAATTTATTGATGAGATTTCTTAATGCTCTTCAGAGATCCAGCGTGTAGCGTAGCGTATTAAATCAGCACCATCTTTTAAATTTAATTTGACCCGAATATTGAAACGATGGGTTTCAATGGTTTTAATGCTGCGGCAAAGCAACCTAGCGATTTCTTGACTGCTATATCCTTGCCCAATCAAATGTAGCACTTCAAATTCACTTGGAGTGAGTGTATTGATCAATTGTTCAGGTTCAGATCCTCCTGTTGCAATTCGTTTCAGCAATTTTTCATGCATTTGCTTGCTCAAATATACATTGCCTTTTAAGACTTCCCGAATAGCGGCCAGCAGTACTTCGCCGGGTTCTTGCTTCATAACATAACCGCGCGCACCAGCCCGCAGGGCCCGTTCAGCATAAACTGACTCATCATGCATGGAAACAAACAGAACAGGGAGTGTAGGGGTCAGCGCATGCATACTTTTTACCACTTCAAAGCCAGATACTGTCTTGAGGGTGACGTCCAATAAGACAATATCGATGGGACCGCTCTTCTTGAGTATAGCAAGTGCTTCATTACCGTCACCCGCTTCAGCAAATACCTCCATATCGGGCTCCATATTGATGAGCATTGCCATACCATGCCTTAGCATGGCGTGATCATCCACTAACATCACTTTTGCTTTTGCAGTCATTTTAAGCCATCCGCATTTCTAAACGAACTTCTGTGCCGCCTTCGCTACGTGATAAAAATTCCAGTTTTGCACCCAATTGCTTTGCACGGTATTGCATGATTTTAATGCCCATGCCTGAGATTGATTTGTGATTGGTATCAATTCCTACAAAACCGCTACCATCATCGCAAATTGATAGACGTAATATTCCTTCTTCGGAAGTTAACGCTATGTCTATATGCTGCGCTTTACCATGGCGTATTGCATTATTGACAGCTTCTTGGGCAACTCGATATAAGTTAAGCGCTAAGTTATTATCACTAATAGTAATACTATTGTTGCATGAAAAGTTACAGGTAATATTGTAAGTAGTTGCTATTCTTGCTGCTAAGGTTTGCAATGCAGGTATTAGACCATTAGCTTCCAACTCAAATGGCAGTAACCCCTGAGCAAGTTGCTTGATCTGTATCACGGCAATTTGGGCTTGTGAGGCTATAGCAGCGGCAGTTTTAGCCATACTTTCACTTCCTGCAGAAAAAATTTGCTTTTCCAGCGCTCTGGCCTGATAGCCAATTGCCGCTATTTGCTGCCCAAGGTTATCATGCAGTTCTTGTCCGATAGTATGTGCTTGTTCTTCCGCTACAAATACCAGCGCTTGTTCTAGGCGTTTACGTTCAAGCCAGCTTTCCAGATCGCTGGCGATGGCATTGACGAGTTTCTGTTCTTCCGGTACCAGAAAAGGCTTATCTGAAGGATAAAATACGCGCAACTGGCCACATATTTTGCCATTGACACTGATCGGCGACCAACATGTACATGCAGGATCTCGTTCTGCACGTCGTTGATTGCGGACTCTGCTGTTGATTTTAGTTTTTGATTGCAACAGGCGCGTATGGTCTCTGTATTTTCCTGAAGTGAACCGCCAACCATCCAGTTCAATGACAGCGGTGGCAATTTCAGGAAATTGCACAGCAGATATTAGATGCTCAAAAATATTCTGACATACATTATCTATGGATGATTCCATTCCAATACCACGGCGGATTTCGTAGAGACACGTGATTTCCTTTAAACGCTCGCGCAGTAACTCATCAACTTTCTTACGCTCAAGCCATTTTGCTAAATCATCTGCAATCGTATCAATGAGTCTCTGTTCTTCCAGGACCAGAAATGGTTTATCTTCAGGATAAAACACACTTAAATGACCACATACTCTCCCGTTGACGCTGATTTTTGATTGTAAGACGAATCCAATAGCATCACTTTTTTTGTAACACTCAAAGCATACCTTGTCATTGATAGTGGTTTTGGATGCCGATATATTGGCAAAGCTGTGTTCCTGATTTTTGGAAGTGAAGCGCTTGCCATCGACTTCGATAACGATGGTAGCAATTTCCGGAAACTGCATGGCGGGAATTAAAAACATAAAAATATGTTGAGAAATATCATCCATTGATAATTCCAATCCCATACCACGACGGATTTCATAAAGGCAGGTAATCTCCTTCAAACGTATACGCAGTAATTCATCAACTTGCTTGCGTTCGAGCCACTTTGCCAGATCACTCGTGATTGCATCAATGAGTCTTTGCTCTTCCAGCACGAGAAATGACTTGTCTTCGGGATAGAAAACGCTTAGGCGGCCACATACTTTGCCGTTGACGGTAATATCCGATTTCAGCTCATGCACTAAGTCCTGATTCTGATTTATTGAAGTGATTCGCCTTCCATCCAGCTCAATCATCGCAGAAGCATGCTCTGGGTATTGCATGGCAGGTATCAGATGCTCAAAAATCTGCTGACAAACCTCGTCTACTGATAAGCCCAAGCCGGTACTGTGGCGAATCTCATACAGACAAGTGATTTCCTTCAGGCGCTCGCGCAATTCAATTTCTTTATGGCTCAGCTCAACAGAGAATTGCTCGGCTGTTTCCTTAGCGTTGCGTGCTTCTTTTTCTGATTTGATCAGCTTGCGTACAAACCAATTCAATAACAAAATCTCGGCAATAATCAACCCGGCTAGATAAAGAATGATGATTTTTAGTTCTTCATTAACGGGTCTGAATAATTCTCCTTCATCCAGTTTCAAGATCATGCCGAGACCAATCGTTCGTAGTGGCGCATAAGCCTCGATTACCGGTATTTGACGATAGTCTTTTACGGCAATAACTCCGCTTTTACCATCCAGCGCATAGCTTATCGGTAGCACACCAACTTCCGTCACGCGCTTCAAATACTTAAAATTTATACCATCAATGTGGCTTATCAGGCAAGGCATTTCCTGCTTTCCAGGTGCGGGCGGTGCACACAATATGAATTCTCCGGTTTCACCGATTGACCTTATTTCACTAAATCTGCGAGTGAGTTGTGGCAGTGTTATTTCTGTTGTGATACTACCAAGGCGGCGCATATCTTCATCGAGTACTTCTTGATCGGTACGCAGAATAAACTGTCCATCCCATACTAAGGAAGTGTTACTGTACTTATTCAGTGGTAAAGACTGAGATTGGTTTTCAGAAAAACGACCAACTTGTGACAATACATTACCGTGCATGTCATAAATAACCGCGGCCGAAAAACCTGCTTGCGTCAACGAGTTAACGTTTCGCGCAAGATCGTGTAATGCGCGATCGTTGCCCGGCTGTACATTGAGTTCCTTCATGGATTGAATGATAAAAGGGCGAAGAGTCAATGCGCGAGTATCCGCTACTCCCTTTTCAATCAGGCTTTCTATGAGGAGCGCCTTGCCTTGTAAAGCAACATCTAACCCTCTGCCGAGCACAGACTCGATCTGTTGCCGCATAGCGCTATAAACTGCGATGCCGGTCGTTAGCGTCAATCCTAACAAAAGTAGACCGCCGATAATACTAATCTTGCGATCATCACGTGTTAAAAGCAAATCAATCTCCTCCCTGAGTTTGTATCGTTTAAATTATAAGCACAACGATTGGTCAACTCCAGAGATTGTATGTCGTAGACAGATTATTTATGCTAGTGCGAATGGATAGCAACAGTACACATAAAACATTCACATCCATTTTTTCCTTTTGAAGAAAATAAGTAAGCCCGCGCCAACCATAATAAAGATTACCCATACGGCAGGATAAGCCCAGCGCCATTTTAATTCTGGCATGTATTCAAAATTCATGCCATAAATACCAGCGATAAAAGTCAGCGGTATGAAAATGGATGCAAAAATAGTCAAAATTTTCATTGTTTCATTCAATTTATTACTAATACTAGAAAGATAAATATCGTGCATGGCAGAAATTCTTTCCCGATAAGACTCGAGAGAATCTGTGACACGGAGGACGTGGTCATAAACATCCCCATAATATCGTAATGTTCTTTCCTGCAGTAAAGGCATATCTGTACGTAGGATGGTTGCTAGCAACTCACGTAAAGGGGAAATATTACGTTTCATGGAAATTAAGCTGCGTCGAATTTGTTGCACGGTTTCCAGCATTTCTTTACTGGAATTGAACAATATATTGTCTTCCAGGGGATCGAGGATTTCATCCAATCTGTCTTCTACAAAAAAATACTCATCAACAACGGTATCGAGAATGACGTAAGCAAGATAATCACTGCCCAATTGTCGCAAGCGACCATTAGTGGTTTGCAAGTGGCTGTAAATGGGTTCAAGTGTGTCATCTGCTTTTTCTTTGAAAGTAATGACATACTTAGCCAATAGTAGAATGCTGATTTGCTCATACTGTAGGCCAAAATTTTTTTCTGGATTGATACTGATACCTTTAATGACCAGATAAAGAAAATCGTCATACTCCTCCAATTTAGGTCGCTGATGTGTACTTAAAATATCTTCCAGCACCAGAGGATGAATATTCAGTTCTTGGCCAATAGCTTCGACGACCTTAACATCGCTTAATCCATCTATATTTACCCAGGTAATCAGTTCGGCGTTTTTTAACTGTCTTAATTCTGTAATTGAATGGATTTTGTGCTGTATCAGGATATCGGCATTATATTGAGTGACTGAAATTTTGCATTCCGTTACGTGCTTTCTCCCAATATGTACTAATGTTCCTGGCGGAAGGCCGGATTTATCTGCCGCACTGCCTAAAACTGATTTGTTGGTTTGATGACGCAAGCGGCGCCGTGACGGTAAAGTAGAATTCATAATAAGCTTACCCAAAATAGTTAACTAAGGTGCTTATTCTAAGAGCTTTGCTTACAATTGAGGAGAATCACTCAACAAAAGAGAGAATAAAGAATATAACTGATCGTTAAAGGTCAGGAAAGCAGCTGATAGTGAAATGCATGGAAACGAATCATGAAAATCCTGCTAAGGTTATGTAGATGGATCAGATTTGCTAAGGTAATTGATTTGATTTGCAATTCTGCCATTTTGCAGGGAGCACCAGTCTTGCCACACCTTACGGGCTTCTTCGACATCGCTGAATGTCCAGAGTACTACACCATCTTCAGTCATTAAGGTTGCCATTTTGTTCGGCCATTCTTTAATTAAGCAATACATTATTTTCTCCTATATTTAGTAGTAAGAGAAAGCTTAATCAGTCAACGTGAAGATCTGATGACAGAAATATGAAGAATTCATGACAATGCACATATTATGTGGTACTAAAGATTCATTAATGGCATGCTATTAATTGAAATATTAATTATTATCGCTTTCCATTTTTATAAGGAGTTATCATGAATAAAATAAATGTCCAATTAGGTACTTTAATAATATTTATATCTATCGTGGGTTGTGAAACTACTGGCAAGCCGAGCAGCTCCTCAAGCACGGTAGATCAGAGTCTTTCAACAATAGAAGATGTAGTCCAAAGCAGTACAGCCGCCGTTACAAGTCCAACAGGGATCAGCCAAATTGGCCTAGTCGATATTTTGGTGCATCGGTTAGGTGTGTCACCCCAACAAGCATTAGGAGGTGCAGGAGCGATTTTCCAGGTGGCTCAAAGCAATATGGACCCACAAGCATTTGCCACATTGTCTAAATCTATCCCCGGAATGAGCACGATGCTGGGCGCAGCGCCTGCCATGTCTGGATTGGGTGGCTTATCTTCTATAGCGGGAGGATCAAGTAGCACGGTAGCCAATGTATCCGGACTGGCCGCATCATTCCAACAACTGAATCTCTCCCCAGACATGGTGGGTCGATTTATTCCCGTTGTAACAAATTATGTAAGACAAACCAGTGATCAGGCAACAGCCGATCTGCTGCAATCAGCTTTGACAGCACGCTAAGTTAAGAGTTGGAGTCTAAGACGGAAAAGAGGGGCAAATGATGATTTGCCCCTATATTTTGGTTTTGGGCCGGATTTATCGGGCAGTCAATGAAGGGCCTGCTTTGCAACCGCTAATCATTTCATTCATCGGTTAGATAAAAAGCCAGTGACTTGATTCTTAAAACATATAATTGTATACGGATAGTTACATTTATTGACTTATATAAGTTATAAGTTAATGCAGGTCAAGCGCTAATAGAGGTGGATTGTAAATATTTATTAAAAATTCTTTGCCTGATCTATCTGTCATAATAAAAAGTAATGCGGTACCTTAATGCATTTTTCAGGTATTTCAATATTTACATAGCTGCGCGGAGCATCGAGAAGAAGTGATGTGGGTGAGTTAAATCGAACCCGGCATAGAACGTTTATTCTGAAATTGCAATTAGCTATGTACATTAAAAAATGCCTATCTCAGCAGATTTTAATGTTTATTAAAACAATTAATGTGGCTGAAGATGACCGTAGATATTTGATGATTGGGTATGCGATTAAGAATTCTTGTTTCCGCTTCAAAATGATATGAATCATGCTTTTTTATGATGCAATAAGAATTCATATTTTATTAATTAAAGCCAATGAGGCTGACGCAATATGAGCTTCTTAATATCCATCAATCAGAGATTTCACCCGGATGGTGTGCCGTTATATAAAAATGATATTGAACCTGCCGTAAATTACTTGTCACCTGATTGCAAAATAGAAAGAGAATCTTGCGTCCGGATTGAAATATCAACTGCGCTGTTCGAAGTCATTGGAAGGATGAACGATTGCGGTAAAATTGCGGCCTGTTGGATTGGACAATCAAGGGTTGTAGGAGCAATTAAATAAATAGCTAATACGTGAGTTTGAGAAACGGATAACTATACTCACTAAATCAATTGCATAAATTTATTTTGCTTCAATAAAACTCATAAGTCCAGGATCTTAGAATCATTCAGGAGGTTTTTATCAACATAACCCGGCATTCGCAAGCCACTCGTGTGCATGTTGAGCTTATTGAGACCGAGGACAGGATTGTCATTATCATTAAAGTAAATGGTATCGACATCAAGTAATTAAAAATTTTTGATCCGAATCTTTTGGAATAATTGGCATGAATGAGAGAGCACAAAAATTTGGCGGTAAGTTGGAGATAGCGGGAATTCCCTCGCAGAGCAGTATGATAACATTGAAAATATCGTCAGCTAACGCAGTAGCATTTGCTGGGAATTAATCATGATTAAAGTTCTGATTGCCGATGATCATACTTTATTTCGTGAAGGGCTTAGAAGAATTCTCCATGAAACTGGAGACATTGAGGTTGTTGCCGAAGCGATGAATGGAAAGGATGTTCTGAAGAAAATACGGGAGTATGAGTGGGATATCGTTTTATTGGATATCAACTTGCCTGATGTCAATGGGCTGGATGTTCTGAAAAGAATTTTATCAGCGGATGCTGCTTCGTGTATTCTTGTTTTAAGCATGTATTCAGAGGAAGAGTATGCAGTCAGGGCCATTCGCGCCGGAGCTTCCGGATATTTGACGAAAGATAGTCCAATCGATTTGCTTATTCATGTGATTCGTCGCCTTGCTAAAGGGGGTAAATACGTTAATCCTGAACTGGCAGAGAAGCTTTTGTTTAATCCGGGTCTAGATTCGGACAAATTAGCTCATGTTACCTTTTCGGATCGGGAATTTCATGTTTTTAAGCTCATCGTTGCTGGCGAATCTTTAACATCGATAGCCAATAAACTATCACTCAGCGTCAAAACCGTCAGCACTTATCGATCCCGTATTCTGGAAAAAATGAACATGAAGAATAATGCGCAATTGGTTCGGTATGCGATTCAACATCGACTGGTAGAATGAGGTTTATTAGATTTTCTGGGTAAAAGTTTTTAATATGAGCTGCTTGAGTACTGCCAGCTTGCCATGAAAGAAATGTTCAGCGCCAGGTATAAAAACGATTGGTTGTGACTGAGGGGTTGCCCACGCCAGCAAGGTTTCTGGCAATACGATATCATCTTTGTTCCCATGAATAATCAAGGCAAACTGAGTTGCTTCTGGCACGGCCGGTGCATTCTGATTAGCAACAGACGGTGCCACCAGAATGAGAAATTCGGGATTAAGCCTCTTCGCAGCATGCAATTGAATTGCGCCACCGAATGAGAAGCCTGATAGCAGTAGTGGTAGATCGGTTGGATAATTGCTGAATTGGTGACGGATTGCCTGGGCAATTGTAATCACATCTTCTATTTCGCCGATTCCATGATCAAATCTGCCTTCACTTTGGCCCACGCCACGAAAATTAAATTTGGCTGTGATAAATTCAAGCTCTAGCATAGTGTTGAATAATGTATATACAACCTTATTATCCATTGTTCCGCCGTGTAAGGGATGTGGATGTGCAATAAGGGCAATGCCTTTCGGCATTGATTCTGGTTCTCCTAGAATCACCTCGAGTTTCCCGGCAGGGCCATCTATGAAAAACTTCTGAAGAGTGGGATTCAAGTAATATAACCTAGGGTGTCAAATTGGGTTGAATTCTAAATTCTCAGGCGTTCAACGACCTTACCTTTGATCAGGTGCTCACTAATAATTTCATCAATATCATCTTTGTCGATATAGGTATACCACACCTCGTCAGGATAAATAACAATGACTGGGCCTTCGTCACAGCGATCCAAACAGCCCGCATTATTAATACGAATTTTGTGCTTGCCATCCAGTTTTAAAGATTTAATACGCTGCTTGGCATAATCACGCAGTTCCTGGGCGCCAAAATTGCTACAACATTGAGCACCGCCTTCACGTTGATTAATGCAGAAGAAAACATGATACTGATAATAACTCATAAGAATGTCATAGAAGATATTGTTATCTAAGCAAATTAATTGTTCTAAGGAAACGCTGGTTAATTGACTGCACGGGTGAATCGCTTCGTTGCGCGGTACTCGCTTCCTCACTGATTAATATGTCTCGGTTGCTGCGTTCCGTGCGCCTCGCGCTTCATCACGTTCGCCGAATTAATCAGCGTTTCCCTGAATATAGCTAAGTATTCCGTGGATTCAGCAATGATCATTTTTGACCAATATTTTTATAACTAATCACTGGAATATTTGCCAAAACAGTAGTCCAGCCAGCAGGATGGCAATAAGCGCCAGCAGGCGATTCTGACGCTTCTCTTCAATGACCAGGTCAGTTATCCTTTTTTCCAGTGTATGATTGCGGTTTTCAGCAAAAGCCTGATGTATCAGGCGTGGAAACTCAGGCAAAATAATCGCCCAGTTTGGAGCTTCCTTTTGTATGCGGCTAGTAAATCCACCTAACCCAATTTGTTCAGACATCCAATGTTCCAGAAAAGGTTTGGCTGTTTTCCATAAATCCAGGTCCGGATCCAGATCACGCCCCAACCCCTCAACGTTAAGCAGTGTTTTTTGCAGTAATACCAATTGCGGTTGAATTTCTACATTGAATTGGCGGGAAGCTTGAAAAAGTTGCATTAAAACGCGCCCAAATGAAATTTCCTTTAACGGCTTATCAAAAATGGGCTCACAGACAGCTCGAATAGCTGCTTCAAAATCATCTACCCGCGTATCTTTAGGTGCCCATCCAGCCTCAACGTGTGCTTGTGCAACGCGCCCGTAATCACGGCGAAAAAAAGCCAGAAAGTTTTGTGCCAGATAATTCTTGTCTTGATCGCTGAGTGTTCCCATAATGCCAAAATCGACCGCAATATATCGGCCATCTTTTCCGACAAAGATATTCCCCGGATGCATATCGGCATGGAAATATCCATCTCGAAATACTTGCGTAAAAAATATTTCTACCCCGACACGTGCCAATTGAGGTATGTCAATACCTTGTTCTCTTAACGTATAGACATGGCTGATAGGAGTGCCTTTAACGCGCTCCATTACCATTACATTATTACGGCAGTAATCCCAATAAACTTCGGGTACTAATAACAGGGGAGAATAAAGAAAATTACGGCGCAACTGACTGCAGTTGGCTGCTTCACGCAGAAGATCAAGCTCATCATCCAAATGCCGTGCAAACTCTGAAACTACTTGGCGTAACTTTAGACGTTTGCCGTCGGCCCAAAGTACTTCAGCCAACCATGCGCCTGTGTCCATTAATGCAACGTCATGCATAATAATAGGCGCCAGATTAGGGCGCAGTATTTTTACAGCCACTTCGGTTCCATCATGTAGTACGGCAAAATGTACCTGCGCAACCGATGCGCTGGCTATGGGTATCGCATCAAACTTAAAAAATACTTCATGGACTCTTCGTTCATATACTTTTTCTAATGTTGTCAATACAAGATCAGAAGAGAAAGGGGGTACCTGATCTTGAAGTTTAGCCAACTCATCGGCGATATCGTGAGGTAAAAGATCTCGCCGAGTCGACAGCATTTGGCCGAATTTGACAAAGATAGGACCCAATGTTTCTAAAGCCAAGCGTAATCTTTCCCCGCGCGGTTTATCCAATTTTCGCCAGAAAGTGAGCCTTCTTACAATTATCCGTAAAAATCTCAATCGACTATGACTAAGAACAAACTCGTCTAATCCGAATTGAAAAGCAACAAGCTGGATCTTTAGTAAGCGAAATAGGCGCATGGATATAAAAATTCGTCGGCTGGCATTTGTAAGTTGAAGGAGGTAATAAGATATTACATTTGTTCTTAATAAATATTATTTTTTATTGAATTGGAAGAGTTGGAAGGTAAATGTGTTCTGTTTAAGATTCGTTTATTAAGCACTTTGTTGGGTTAATCTATTTAACCGCTGCTCGAGTTGCTCGGTATTTAGCTGTAAGTTTTTTACTTCCTGACTAAATTGATTGATTGCTGTAGGTTTTGTTAAAAATATATTTTCTTCTGTCCAGTACTCAACCAAGGCTTTAGATAGACGGTTAAAATTTTCTATTTTCCATTGTATGAGATGTTTGCCAATATGACTTATACGATATGCAGGTATATCGCCAATTACTTTACTCAGATCATGTTCAAGAATCATGTTGAAATTGATTTGCTTGCTGATATTGATTAATTCACTAGCAAAAAATCGGTTACCGCTTACTTTTATCAGCTTAAATGCAACTGATTCCCGAGCAAATATTCTGGCTAGAGTGAATGGAGATAAAGTGAGTGCCGTATCAGCGCAAATACTATTATCAACTTGCTGTACTTCGCCCTCTGCATCAATAAGCATTTTGAAATTAACCAGAGGAGGTATTTGAATACAAACTGTTTGGCCGCTAAAAGACTGCAAACGTTTACACGCCCAGCCCTCGCTACGTAATACATAATTAATTGGTGCTGCTATGCCAAATGTTAACATTATTATATTTGGAGTCTGAAAATTCTAATTAATAATATAAATAAAAAAGCTATTTATTATCGGGACTTGCATTAGTCATTGGTACATAAAGAAACAAAGTTTAAGTATAACGTCAGTTTTTTCTGTCCATGATTAGGTCCTATGAGTATAGCACCATAACTAATTATAAGGCGCCCTTACACTCATTATTAGCGGTTACCGATTTGACTTTTTTGATAGAAGTGTGCGACAGGCCACAGTCATAATTTAAATATAGAGGTATATTTATTTCTTGTTTTCATCTTCTAAAATACTCAGTAAGTATTATATTGGAAGTCAAATTATCGCAATCTTTTCAGTATTGAAATCGAAAATGTAAAAATGGATTGATGCTTGGCTGAGGGAGGTGTTTTGCATTGAGTTTGTGGATTGTGATGAGTGACTTTATGACGAGGCCCTTTAATCCCTATTGCTTGCAATAGGGATTTTTTTTGCATCTAGTCAATTACCAATATGGGTTTAATGGCAAGGTGCTGAATAATGGTGCTAGCTGCTTGTCTTGCAAGTATTTGATCGGGATAGGGGCCTGCGTGTATTTTATACAGGCCATTATTTTTTGTGATATTGACGGAATTGTTCAGCCATGGGACTCTCTTGCGTACATGCGTGAGAAAGCTGTGAGCATTATCCGATGATCCAAATGCACCTAATTGCAGATAAATCATATTAATTTCCGAATTGCTGGCATTGACAGGCAATGTTGTGGCAATTGGTTCAGTTGTTGCCAGTTTAGTTGGAAAAATATTGCTGTCAGGTAATATACTTTCAACTTCAACCATACTGCTGCCATTTGCAAGTATTCCCAGTTTATAAGCAGCTGTATAGGAAAGGTCAATCAGGCGATCAGAGAGAAACGGTCCACGATCGTTGAGACGTACAATAATTGATTTGCCATTTTCCAAATTGGTTACCTTGGCATAGCTGGGTAGCGGCAAAGTGGGGTGTGCGGCTGTCATTTCATACATATCATAAACTTCTCCTGAAGCAGTAGAGTTACCATGATAACGGCGACCATACCATGAAGCGACCCCACGCTCTTTATAAGGACGAAGTTCGGTCATGGGTCTAAAATATTTTCCCATGGCTACATAAGGTTGCATATTAGCAAAGCGAAGCGGCTCAACTTTAGGTACAGCATCTGGAACCAAATGTAGATTAGGAGGCGGATTATCATCCGGCCCATCATCCAAATAATAGCCTCCCTCCCTTCTGGCAGCTGAGCCAGAATTTGAGTGAATTGCTGAAGAAGCCGAGGAATGCTTGTGTCTTAGCTTGTCACCATATTGAGGTGTACTGTTACAAGCTGTTAGCAATACAAAAATCAATGTCAATGCTAATCCAGAGACCAGCGATGCCATTTCAGGCAAATCAGGCTTACCTATTTTCGAAAATATTAAATAAATATTGATCATGTTTTTATAAGCTTAGGATGTGTTTGAATACTCATCAAAATACCGAAACCAAGTAACATTGTCACCATCGATGTGCCGCCATAACTGATCAGCGGGAGAGGAACACCTACTACCGGAAGAATACCACTGACCATTCCCATATTCACAAAAATATAAGTAAAGAAAGTCAAAGTAATTGAACCCGCAATAAGGCGTGTAAACTGTGTAGAAGCGTTCACTGTAATGATCATGCAACGTCCGATGACTATGAGGTATAAAAGAAGTAATAAGGTATTACCGATTAACCCGAACTCTTCAGAGAAAACAGCAAAGATAAAATCAGTACTTTGTTCCGGTAAAAAATCTAATTGTGTTTGTGTGCCATTTTGCCACCCCTTGCCGTCTATGCCACCAGAGCCGATAGCGATGGATGACTGGATAATATGGTAGCCGGCACCTAATGGATCTTGTGAAGGATCCAACAATGTCATAATACGTTGGCGCTGATAATCATGCATGATTGACCACAATACCGGAAAGCTACCAGCCACCGTAATTGTTAATCCAGTAATGATGCGCCATGACAATCCGGCTAGAAATAATACATAAAAACCACTGGCTGAAATTAATGTTGCAGTGCCTAAATCAGGCTGTTTCAGGATCAAAAAAACCGGCAACATTAACAATACCGTTGCTCCAATATAATCTCTCAGACGCAAAGTAATTTCGTGTTTATCGAAATACCAAGCCATCATAAGAGGGATGGCGACTTTCATGAGCTCGGAGGGCTGAATTCTCGTTATTCCTATATCAAGCCAGCGTCTCGCACCATTGTTAATTTCGCCAAATAAAGCGACGCCAATGAGTAAAACCAGCCCTATTAAATACATCGGCAGTGCGAGGCGTCTGATGTGTTGTAATGGAATATTTGCAACTGACCACATCACTGCCAGCGCTATCGATATGTTGATCATCTGATGGCTGATTTTATTAATATTTGCGCCAGTTGCACTATAAAGCACAATCAATCCCACTAGCATCAATGCAATAATTCCAACTAAAAGAAAGCCATCGATGTACCGTGTAAAATAATACCAAATTTTCTTAATTTCAATCATTTGTTAACAGATTTGCTGCTGGCTTTTATTGACGAGTTATTGCTTCGTCATCTTAGATTCTGTCTTAAAGATGTTCATGCCCATGATCCTCAGTTGATTCAGTGAGTTTTGCAATCGTTGCTTCTGGCTCTGGTGATTGCCCTAACAAGAAATAATCAAATACTTGCCTGGCGATAGGCGCTGCTGTTGAGCCGCCTGTTCCGGTATTTTCGACCAATATTGCCAAAGCAATTTTGGGATCTTCCGCCGGTGCGTACGCAATAAACATGGCGTGATCACGGTGACGCTCGTTGATTGATTTTTCATTGTAACGTTCTCCCTGCTTGATGCCAATGACTTGTGAAGTGCCAGTTTTACCGGCAAAGGTATAGGCTGCGTTAAGCCCAGCTTTTGCGGCTGTCCCTCCGGGACGAGTGACATCCACCAATGCACTCTTTACAATTTCCAGGTTCTTGGGTTTTAGATTAAGACTATAGAGTAGTTTTGGGGGGAGCTCCTCAATACTCCCAGTTTGACTATTTTGTATTTGTTTGACCAGCCGGGGAAGATAAGCTTTTCCATTATTGGCAATGATCATAGTAGCAAAAGCGAGCTGTAGGGGAGTGGCAAGATTGTAGCCTTGGCCAATTGAGACTGAGATCGTGTCTCCAGCATACCATTTCTGCTTATATTGATTCATTTTCCAGGCAGACGAAGGCAACAGCCCTGAAACTTCACCTTCAATATCAATTCCAGTTTTTCTGCCTAATCCAAACTGGCTGATAAAATTATGAATATTATCTATGCCCATGTCATTGGCGAGACTGTAATAATAAGTATCACAGGAAACCACTAGGGATTTATGCAAATTAACTCTGCCGTGACCGCCGGGTTTCCAATCGCGGTAACGGCGGTCCACACCTGGCAGTGAAAAGTATCCAGGATCACCCATACTATATTCAGGTGTACGTTTTCCCAGTTCCAGCGCTGCTAATGCCATAAAAGGCTTAAAGGTTGATCCGGGTGGATAAACACCGCGTAACGCCCTGTTGTTAAGTGGCCTGTCTATTGAATTGTTGAGCAAGCTCCAGTTTTCTTGATCAATACCACCGATAAAAAGATTATTGTCATAACCTGGTTTGCTGACAAAAGCAAGTACTTCACCATTATTTGGATCCAAGGCGACCAATGCACCCCTACGATCCCCAAAGGCTTTTTCTGCAGCCTCCTGTAATCCAAGATCTAATGAAAGAATCAAATTGTTGCCAGGAATCGGCGGTGTGCGCGACAGAACGCGAATGGAACGGCCTGCTGCATCTGTTTCTACTTCTTCAAAACCTGTGATGCCATGGAGTTGTGTTTCATAACTTTGCTCAATGCCAATTTTTCCAATATGATGGGAACCGCGATAATTATTGAGTTCCCCATTCAGTTCAAGCTGCTCAAGGTCTTGATCATTGATACGGCTAATGTAGCCCACTACATGTGATACGATTTCTTTTTCTGGATATTGGCGAAAGACCCGGGCCTTGATTTCAACGCCTGGAAAGCGGTAACGATTAGCTGCAAAAGTTGCAATTTCAACGTCGGTCAAACGGTTACGAATAGGCAGACTTTTAAATCGCTTGCTTTCCTTCATAAGTTTCTTGAAGCGTTGGCGATCAGTAGCTGTGATCTCGATCAGGGTGGCTAATTCATCCAACGTAGACTCAACGCTCGGAACTTTGCTGGGGGTAATCTCTAATGCATAAGCGGAGTAGTTTTGTGCCAATACTCGTCCGTTGCGATCATAAATTAAACCTCGGTTTGGAACCAAGGGCAAGATAGTAATACGATTGGCTTCTGCTAAAGTATGGTAGTGTTCCTGTTGAGTAACCTGTAAATAATAAAAACGCGCATACAATATCAGAAAGAGAATCAGTATGAATCCAATACTCACAGCAAGACGCATACGAAATTTGTGCAATTCGGCTGGGTGGTTTCGCAGTTCCACTTTGTGTTTCATAACGCATTAAAGTCTGATTTTTGTTTCAAGGGGGTACTTAACAGCACGGAAATAGGTACCCATAATAAAATACCTGTTACAGTGGCAGAAAAGTATTGCCAACCAGGCAAATGAGCACCGCTTGCGATTGCGACTAAAACAATCACTATCTGCATAGCCAATAATATGAGGCCCATCTGAGGTGCTTGCTGCGTTAAGCTGAATATGCGCAACCGCCGCCCCAGAATTAGTGTGAGATAGACGGCTATACAATAAGCTAAGGCGTGTTGCCCTAATATAGCGGTGTTACCCACATCCATCATTAATCCCATACCGAAAGCTATGCTCATTCCCATTTTATAAGGATAATTAACGCTCCAGTAAATGATAGTGATGGCTACAAAATCAGGTCGAAATATTAGTATATTTTCCTGCAGCGGTAGAAAATTGAGAATGAGCGCAATGACCAAACTTGTAGCGATATATTCACCGCTGGGCGGTATATACACATCCTGCTTACAGTAATTATCCGGACTTAAATTTCTGTCTTTAGTTTTTTTGCGATTCAATTTTTAGGCATTTCTAAAGAATTATTCGGAATTGGTTGTGCTAGCGACAGAATTAAAACTTGCCGATTTCGATCTACACCGGCAACCGGTGTACTGATCACTTGGGCAAAATCATCTATTGGATCCTGCTCAATCCTAAGTACCGTAGCGACAGGAATGCCCGGAGGATATACCCCACCGATTCCAGAGGTAACCAGCAGATCACCTTGCCGAATATCTGTGCTAACCGATAAGTAACGTAGTTCCAGTTCATCATTTTTTCCTGTTCCTGAAACGACTGAACGTAAGCTGTTACGCAAAACTTGTACGGGAACAGAATGATTTTTATCGGTGAGAAGCGTCACTTCTGATGACCAGGGATATAACCGTGTGATTTGGCCAACGATACCTTTGTCGTCGATTACTGCTTGACCAAGCTGGATATCATGAAAGCTGCCTTTATTTAAGGTAATCTTGTGGTTGAATGGGTCGCGCGGCGTATACATAATCTCGGCCAAGACGGCCTTGGCTTTAGTATTAGTTTCAATCTGCTGAATAGCACCCAGTAATTGGCGTAATTGTATATTTTCAGCTTCTAGCGCATGTAATTTCAAAAGCTGCTCCCGATCCTTCAGATACCGCTCCCTTAACTTTATGTTTTCTTCCAGTAAATAAAAGCTGGCAATAAGCTCCTCAATTTGATCATAAATATGGGTTGGAATATAAGCGATTTTCTGCAGTGGAAAAATAACAATGCCAATGGCTTGACGCAACTCAGGAAAATACTTGAAACGCAAATCTTCAGCAATGAGTAAGCAAGATAACAGTGCGAATACAAACAGCCGTGCAAACGGACCTGGTCCATGTCTGAAAAACTGAGGAGCTGTTTTCATTACGCCCAGTATTTAAAATCTGGTCTTTTTTAATTTCTTGAGTAAAAAGGAGATTAATAACTAGCCTTGTTTAATCACGGGCAAAAATGCCAATCGTGCGATCCATATTTTCCAGAGCAATACCGGACCCACGAACTACACAGGTAAGTGGATCATCTGCAACAATCACAGATAAGCCAGTCTCTTCCATTAATAAACGGTCAATGTCACGCAATAAGGCGCCGCCGCCGGTCATCACCATACCACTCTCCGCAATATCCGCTCCCAATTCCGGTGGGGTGTGCTCGAGGGCAGTCTTAACGGCACTGACAATACTATTGAGAGGTTCTGTTAATGCTTCCAGAATTTCATTGCTGGAAATTGTAAAACTACGCGGAATTCCTTCCGCAAGATTGCGTCCTTTAACTTCGATTTCTCGTACCTCGGAGCCTGGAAAGGCTGAACCGATCTCTTTCTTAATGATTTCTGCGGTGACTTCACCAATCAGCATGCCATAGTTGCGACGAATATAATTGATGATCGCTTCATCGAATTTATCACCGCCTACGCGTACAGAATTGGAATAAACAATACCGCCCAGAGAAATAATGCCGACCTCTGTGGTGCCGCCTCCGATATCGACCACCATAGAACCGGTAGGTGATTCAACGGGAAGATCTGCGCCTAATGCTGCTGCCATTGGCTCTTCAATGAGTTCAACTTTGCGGGCACCGGCACCAAAAGCAGCTTCCCGGATGGCGCGACGTTCCACTTGCGTAGAGCCATAAGGTACGCAAATCACGATACGCGGATTGGCTGAAAACAGACGAGGAGGATTTACTTTTCTGATGAACATCTTGAGCATTTGTTCGGTAACGGTGAAATCTGCAATCACACCGTCTTTCATAGGGCGGATGGCTGTGATGTTGCCAGGGGTGCGGCCCAACATCTGCTTGGCTGCAAGACCCACTTGCTGGATCATTTTCTTACCGTTGTCACCGCTTTCTTCCCGGATTGCTACTACAGAAGGTTCATCTAGTACGATACCTTGGCCGTGGACATAAATCAGTGTATTTGCTGTGCCCAGATCGATCGCCATATCTGTTGAGAAATAGCTTCCAAGAATATTGTTGTTCAAGAAATTAAACATAGTGGCAAAATCCGATATTAATAATTATGATTTATGAGGGAGCGAATAATAAAATAAAACTATTAAAAAATAATACGCCGGTTAAACCGGGCATGATACCCTAATACTTATTTAAATATAAGGTTACCCATTTGACATGACCCTATCAGTGAATGATGTAAGACGTATTGCTGATCTTGCTTATATTGAAATTAACGAGGAAGAGGCAAAAGCCATGCTGACTCAGTTATCCGGCATTTTTAATCTAATTGAAGCGATGCAATCGGTAGATACATCAACAGTGGAGCCTATGTTCCATGCCCAAAGTGTTGTGCAGCGTTTGCGTGAAGATGAGATCACCGAAACCGATCAGCGAGAATTATGCCAATCGATAGCACCACAAGTTGAAGCAGGCCTCTATCTGGTTCCACAAGTTATTGAGTAAATTAAAAATGAAGTAACAAAGTGGGCTAAAAAAGTATCTCGGCATCAAAGAACAATAATTATACTATACGCAACATTTCATTTCTCTATCAGTAAATACCATGTTTAATGACAGCCTTAAACAGCTCTCGAGTCAACTTGCCGAAAAAAAAATTTCAAGTACTGAACTGACTACTGAATTTCTCAAACGCATCAGGGAACTGAATCCTAAGTACAACGCATTTATCACTGTGAATGAGGAAAAAAGCCTTGCACAAGCGCAAGTTGCGGATAAGATGCTTGCCTCGGGGCGAGCAGGTCCACTGACAGGCATACCCATTGCCCAGAAAGATATTTTCTGCGCCAAAGGCTGGCTGACAACCTGCGGTTCAAAAATGCTGTCGAATTTTGTTTCACCGTATGATGCTGGTGTCATTGAACGTTTTGATCAGGCAGGCATGGTTAATATTGGCAAGACCAATATGGATGAGTTTGCCATGGGGTCGAGCAACGAAACATCCTTTTATGGTCCGGTGAAAAATCCATGGGATATTTTGGCAGTGCCCGGTGGCAGCTCAGGCGGCGCAGCATGCGCGGTTGCAGCACGACTGACACCTGCGGCAACCGGCACGGATACCGGCGGCTCCATTCGCCAGCCAGCAGCACTATGCGGCATTTCAGGAATTAAACCGACGTATGGGCTGGTGTCCCGGTATGGCATGATTGCCTTTGCCTCCAGCCTGGACCAGGGCGGCCCTATGGCCAAATCGGCAGAAGATCTGGCGCTGCTGTTGAATGTGATGGTCGGGTTTGACCCGCGCGACTCAACCAGCCTGCAACGTGACACTGAAGGTTACACACGGGATCTGCAAAAACCATTGGCGGGTTTGCGGATTGGCCTACCCAAGGAATATTTTGCCAAAGGCATGAGTAAAGATGTCGAAAGCGCGATAGAGAAGGCCTTGGATGAGTATCGTAAATTGGGTGCAGAGACAGTTGACGTGTCGTTACCGAACGCGCCTTTATCGATTCCGGTTTATTATGTTTTGGCACCTGCTGAAGCATCGAGTAATTTATCCCGTTTTGACGGGGTTCGCTATGGGTATCGCGCAAAGTCTTACAATGATCTGGGTGATATGTACCGCAAAACGCGTGCGGAAGGTTTCGGTACCGAAGTGAAGCGGCGTATTCTCATCGGTACTTATGTTTTATCGCATGGTTATTACGATGCGTATTACATTAAAGCGCAGAAAGTGCGCCGCCTGATTGCACAGGATTTTACTGAAGCCTACAGGCAATGCGACATTCTCATGGGACCCACAACCCCTACGGTTGCCTTTAATCTGGGAGAAAAAAGCAATGATCCTATTCAGATGTATTTGTCGGATATCTACACCAGTGCGGCCAATTTAACTGGACTGCCAGCCATGTCGATTCCGGTTGGTTTTGGTGATAAGAATCGGCCGATCGGTTTGCATATCATTGGTAATTATTTTATGGAAGCGCAGATGCTGAATGTCGCACACCAATATCAACAGGTAACTGACTGGCATTTAAAATCGCCCGTTTAAAGAACTATTTATTCCTGGAACTGTAAATTTTGTCGGAAAATTAATCATGCAATGGGAAATAGTCATTGGCCTTGAGGTACATGCCCAACTTTCAACGCGATCCAAAATCTTCTCGGGCGCTTCCACTGCCTATGGCGCGCCGCCCAACACTCAGGCGTGTGTAGTCGATCTGGCGCTGCCGGGAGTCTTACCGGTACTCAATAAAGGCGCGGTTGAACAGGCGATTAAGTTTGGTTTATCAGTAGATGCGAGAATCAATTCATCTTCCATCTTTGCGCGCAAAAATTATTTTTATCCTGATTTACCTAAAGGTTATCAGATCAGTCAATACGAATTGCCGGTAGTGCAAGGCGGTAACATTCAAATTCAAGTAGGTAAGGTTGAAAAGAATATCCGTCTGACACGTGCCCATCTGGAAGAAGATGCCGGTAAATCGCTGCATGAGGATTTTCATGGCATGAGTGGCATTGATTTGAATCGGGCGGGTACGCCATTACTGGAGATTGTCTCTGAGCCGGACATGCACAGCAGCGAAGAGGCGGTGGCGTATGCGAAAACATTGCATGCACTGGTGCGCTGGATCGGCATTTGTGACGGCAATATGCAAGAAGGATCGTTTCGCTGTGATGCGAATGTCTCGGTACGTCCTCGCGGTACGGAGAAATTCGGTACACGCTGTGAAATCAAGAATCTGAACTCATTTCGTTTTCTTGAGAAAGCGATCGATTATGAAGCCAGAAGGCAAATTGAAATTCTCGAAGATGGGGGTATCATTCGCCAGGAAACCCGCTTATACGATGCCAATAAAGACGAAACACGCACCATGCGCACCAAGGAAGATGCCAATGACTACCGCTATTTTCCCGATCCGGACTTATTGCCCTTGGAAATTACGCAAAGCTGGATTGATCAATTAAAAGAAGCGCTTCCCGAATTACCCCCAGCCCGGCGCAGACGTTATGTCAACGAATTTGGCTTATCAGCTTATGATGCTAACGTTCTAACAAATTCTCGTGAAGTAGCGGATTATTTTGAAAATACAGTAAAACATTTACCTACCCAGGCCAAGCTGTGTGCCAATTGGATTATGGGCGAGATTAGCGGGCAACTGAATAAAGAGGGGATTGAAATCACAGATTGTCCTATCAGTCCTGCTCAACTCGGTGCATTGCTGACACGTATTAGCGACGGCACCATTTCCGGTAAAGCCGCCAAGTCGGTTTTTGAAAGTATGTGGAATGGCGAGCTGGATAAAAATGTAGACGCTATTATTGAAGCCAAAGGTTTGAAACAGATTTCAGATGACAGCGCTATTGAGAAATTGGTGGATGAAGTGCTGGCTGCCAATGCACAACAAGTGTCCGATTATCGCAATGGCAAGGAAAAAGCCTTTAACTCGTTGATCGGTCAGGTCATGAAAGCTACTCAAGGTAAAGCTAATCCAGCGCAAGTCAATGCTATTTTGAAGAAAAAGCTGACAGGATAAGCCTGTGTTTTGGGGATGATTTTTTACACTGATCCATGGCTCTGTTATGGGTGAGTGTTTTTCGCAACGCTGCAATACATCCTGCAGTTAAGTTACTTCATTTGCAAAGTATTATGCAAAAATTCTTCGTTATACCTCGCTCCCAGTTTCTTTCATTTTTCATCAGAATCTGCGGTTAGCTATCGTGATTGGGCTCAGTGCTGATCCTTGCGTTAAATCAATATGTGAATTTAACTTTGAACATATACTTTCCGTGCCAATCGACAATGCCTGCTGCTTCTTAATAACTTATCAGTAGAAATGGAATATTTTTAATAAAAAGATCATGGCGTAGCGTTAAGCAAGGAGAAATGGTTGGGGCAGGGCAGGAATATTTCCAGTAATCCTATCAACTCGGGATATTTTGCCCGATGAATTAAACAAAAATAACCATATATTGAGGACAAATGACATCTATATCTCGAAAAAAAGATTTGATAAAATTATATCTTAGTTAAATTAGATAGATAGTAGTGTTTCTGCTCTATCTATTTACTTAATCGCGAGTCTCAAAAGAAAAATATTAATTGCAAGTGATGACTCAAATTCTGGCTCAGGCTCTGCATTTGCTGGTTTATAAGTAAACCTAAAAGTATGGCTGAGCAATCTCACGCAAACATACGCATATTGGTGGCGGAGAGCTTTGAGCTTGTGCGCATGGGGTTACGTGTATTATTCGAGAATCATCCGGTTATATGCTTGGTAGCCGAAACCCGCTGTGTAGAAGATTTGGTCGATTTGGCGATGCAGCATAAGCCGGATGTGGTTCTGGTTGATTTGCAGTTAAATAATGGCAATTGTATTGAGCATATTTCCAAATTATTAAATGCTTGTCCCCAAATAAAGGTGCTGGCCTTTTCTCACAGCTATAATGAGCAAACTTGCCTAGAAATATTTCGTTCAGGGGTGGTAGGCATTATTAGCAAACAGCATTCTTCTGAATTATTGCTGAAAGCCATCCACGCAATTTATGCAGGTCAAATCTGGTTTGACCGCCATATTACCAAGCTGCTATGGCAAGCGCAGTTTAATGCCAATCTGTCACCCGAAATTCTAACCGATGTTAAGGCGTTGCCATTTCCAAAATTGAGTGAGAGTGAGCGTCAAGTCGCTTATCTCGCTTGCAAGGGTTTATCTGCTAAGGAAATAAGTTTGCAACTGTGCATTGCAGAAAAAACCGTACGTAATCAATTATCAATAATTTATAAAAAAATCGGTGTTAAAAAGCAAATTGAATTGTGTCTAAAAGCGCCGCTGTTTAATCACTTCAAAGATTCTCATACATGCGGGATATCTTTCCCTGAAGATCAAGAAAAATAGCTGTATTTTCAGGACAAATAGCATCTATTTCTCTGAAAATAGAGTTGATAAAATTATTCTTCCGCTAAATTGAACTGATGGCAGGCTGTAAAACTATTCCTCAGAGCTCGATGTGAGCTTTTTAAGAAAATCGCCAGCCTCAAAGATATCTATTGATTTGTCGCGGATATTTCTACGCAAGCTTTAACTTGATAGGTAGTTTTACATTTAAGGAGGAATATTAAAAATGCTGTTTCAGCTCAATCAACTTTGCTGTGCCACAGAATTCTCTGAGAATTCTGATGCCACGCAATACACGCCGCATCACACCTGGTTAAGAAAGTTGCCTATGGTGTGGCTTGTTCTGGCATTGTCTTTCGTGCTCATTGCAAAGAGTTATGCAGGGGAGCATATTATTCGATTGACAGCAGAAGAAACTCAGGATGATGGATTTGGCAATAAGCTACTGGCTTACAAAATGCTAAATCATACGATTGATGGCGTAGATATCACGAGTCGCTATAGTCCTGCAGCTACAATTCCTGGTCCTACAATTGTATTAACCGAAGGTGATACAGTTTATTTGACAATTGAAAATGCAATTTCAGGCGCTTTTACGCATACACCTGGTATCAGTAAGCAAGTCAGCATACATGTACATGGCGTTCATTACGACATACTCAGCGACGGCACCCTTAAAGTGATTAATAAACACGATGACGAGGGAGCCGGTAATGGACCGGAAGCAACACATACAAGCTATGAATACAAATGGAATGTTGCTCACGGAACCGCGGGTACCTGGCCCTACCATGATCATAATTTCGAGAGCCATAACGGCTCAGAAAATAAGGGACTTTTTGGCGCCATCATTGTGAAGCCGATTGGTGCTCCCCATTATGCTAAAGAGTATGTGCTCTATTTGGGAGATGATGCTTTCTGGGGAATGGAAATTGATGGGGTTACTCAGAAACAATCAAAACATGGCGTCAATCCATCCTTGGGTGCTGTTAAAAATAGCGATGTCAGGTTTCATTTGATTGCTATGGGCACAGATATCCACAAATTTGTTCTGGATGGTTATCAATGGCTCGATCCGGGAACACATAACCTTATCCATCAAGTTTTAATCGGTCCGCTGGAGAAGCATGTATTTACTGTTAAGGCGAAGAATAGTGCACGGTATATGGATAACAACTTTTCTAATAGACTAATGGGCATGGTAGGTAAGTTTAAGGTTCAATAAACCTGAAAAACATACCTTACAAAAACAGGATAACACCATGAATAACAATATTTTTAAATTAAGAAATTCGGTCTCGATGCTGACGGTTTTCATACTGTTTGCTGTGATATTTCTGATATCACCCATGGCATTGGCAGCAACACATTACTTTACGATTACCGCCAAAACCTTACCTAATGGTCAATTGGGCTATGCTTTGGGTGGGACTGAAGGCGGCAGCAATGCAGAAGCTGTCATTCCTGGCCCGGCTTTATTTGTAAAACAGGGTGATGTGGTAAATGTAACGCTCTTCAACGAAACCGCATCTGAAGTGGGGTTTAAGGTGCCGGGTCTGAAAAACAAAAATACTACCAGAACACGCCCGGGACAGGTCCAGAAATATACTGTTTTGGCTAACAAAGCAGGGACCTATGCCTATCACGGTGATGGAAGAGAATTGCTGGGTTTGTTTGGCGCATTTATTGTTGATAAACCTAATGGTCCGGTAGATAGCTATATTAATGCGGATGGCAGCGTTGTTCCCGTTACTCAAGCCGACGTGGATAAACAATTTGTTTTATTTATGGTCGGTTCTACTTTCTGGGGCACCGAAATAGCTAAAGATGGCACGCAAAAACCGTTGTGGGCCAATCCCAATCCGGCAGCGGTCGAAAACGATATTGTCCGTTTTCATGTCTTATCAGTAGGGCCAGGGCATACCTTTCATTTACACGCGCATCGCTGGCTGAAGACAGGAACAAATGAAATTATTGATACTAAATTGCTGAAAGAAGGTGCAGATAGTCATGCATTCACTATCAAAGCAGGAACGGGTGTCGGCGTTGGGGATTGGCAATATCATTGTCACTTGTTTGCGCATATGGAGGCAGGCATGCACGGCAGCTTCCGGGTTGATCCTGCTGGTGGGAATGGTGCCAGTGTTGTAGGTGCGTCACCCTACGGCAGAATTTTACTGGGTCCAAAGGACGAGCCAGGCTTGGTAACTTTTGAAGTTACCGATGAACCTGCCAGCTGGTTTAGAAGCGCGCGTGGTGATGCTATTGCCGCCCTTACTGATGCGAATGGAATTAGCTTAGACATTAAAACCAAATCCCTGGAAGTAATCTCTCCGGGCAGTAGTGTTAACTTTGTCATGTCAGATACCAATGCCGTGCATACCATCAGTTCCTTGTTATGGCCTACGGGCGCGCATCATATGCCTTTTGGCCAAACCGATGCCTACCGTGGTGGGGCAATTGTCAAATTGGATACACCTGGGCTTTATGTATTTACTTGCAAAGTCCATCCTTATATGTTCGGTGCAGTTATTGTCGACGATCCTGCCACGGAGGGGCTTGATTTAGGGAATCCGGAAACTAACTATACCGTTGATCTGGTTGCAGGTATTAAAGAGTTGCCAACGAGCAGTGATCTTGCTGTTCGTTTATTGAATACGTTTTTTATCACCACTTCGCCAGATAATTGGCAGGATTATTCTTCCGGTATTTGGAACGTAAGATTTCCCACGTTGCCAGTGAGGATTTCTGGAGCGCCATTTGGCAATGTTGCGGATGACGGAAATGGATACAAATTATCCTTATCTGCTCTTAATGTCATCAATGCAGCACTTCCTGCAGGTAAGGTTCCATTAACACCAGGCGTGGGAGAAGTGTGGGTTAACACTCAGTTCGAGAAAACCGCTGGCAAGTACAAACCGGGCACTACTACCGTGGTTGATGCGAGCAATTGGACAGTTAAACGTAAAGTCGCACTACCACAGATCAACAACAATAATCCACATAACATGTGGGTCAACAGAGATCAATCCGTCATTTATCAAACACAGTGGTTTGATAATAAGATTACGATGATTAATCGTGAAAATGGTAAATTAATCAAGAACATTCGAGTAGGATATGCACCCTCTCATGTAATGACATTGCCATCAACGGATGATTTGACCATCGTTATCAATGGTGAAAATGGCATTTCGATGATGCCAGCTGGAACAACAAGTGTTACTAAAATGCTGCCAACTCAGGCGCATGGACATATTTCTGCTCATCCACATGGTCACTGGGTAAGTGCAGATGGCTCCAGGATCGTTACGCCTAATATTAATACTGATGATGTTGGTATTTATGGAGCTACTGGTGGCATACAAGCCAGAACAGCAACAGGGCAAAACATCCCGGGTGCGCATCCGGTTGCCATTGGCATGATGCCGGATTCCAGCAAAATTTACGCCACTAACCTGTTGCATCATTCTTTAAGTGTGCTTGACGGTAATACAGGTGCGTTAACAAAAACCATTAATCTCATTGCTGACTATGATCCTATTAATGGAGCTTTTTCAGACAAGGACGGAAATGGAGAAATTGCAGTTGGTGTGCTTCCCATTCAAGTACCCGTTTCACCGGATGGGAAAGCAGTCGTCATTGCTGCGATGGGTGGGCAGATTGTTATTGTTGATACAGCTACAGATAGTATCGTCAAGATGCTGCCTTGTGACCCAGGTTGTCACGGCGCAAATTTCGGCGCAAAACAAGGCGGAGGGTATTATGCCTATGTCACAAACAAATTCTCTAACCGGCTGATTGTAGTAGACCCAGATCCAAATGGTGATGGCAACTTAAATGATGCAAAGATCGCTGGTTATGTTTCTCTGGTTGAGAGTGCGGAGAGCGCCAAAGATGATACTGTCAGTGGCTTACCGGGATTTGGTGGGCAAGGGGTTCTGGCCGTTCCGAATGTTTATAATGGCTGGGTGCAGAATCTCCCTGCCCATTGGAAGGAAGGTTTGACGACTGCACAGCAGAATCCAATTGATTAATAATTAATTTGATAGAATAGAAAGGCTATTTTCTTGAGACGGCTACTCGCTAAGGCGAGTAGCCGTTTTCATTTTATAAGTTAATATCTTTTATCGGAGATAAAGATAGCTCTGCGAGTCATTATGCATCAATATTGTTAACCTCAAGGAGGAGTAGATATAAGCTGGATAATAAGTATTAATTGATTAATTTGTGTAGTTTCTGATCTGTATAATATTTATTGCTTTAATTTCTTATGAGTATTTAGTTCGAACTACGCAACAGGAATACGTTATGCTATTTCTAACGATTTGTTAGATTGCTTTGAATTAATTAATAAAGATTGTTGGGTCTTCTAGCCTGACGTCCATTTTGCCAAAGTTAAGGATAATTTCAGAAAATGCATTCAAACATTCACCCCGTCATTCTTTCCGGTGGAAGTGGCACCCGGTTATGGCCGCTTTCTCGCGCTAATTACCCAAAACAGCTATTGCCACTGGTTAGTAAAGAAACCATGCTGCAAGCAACGCTGATGCGGGCAGCGGCTTTATTGAATGCCCAAGCCCCCATTCTTGTGTGCAATTCTGAATATCGATTTTTGACCCAAGAGCAATGTGAAGCGATCAGCATTCAACCTGAAGCAATTTACCTTGAATCGGTTGGCCGCAACACGGCGCCAGCGATTGCGCTTGCCGCATTTCATCTTGCCCAGGTCGACGAAGATGCCATTATGCTCGTACTGCCAGCCGATCATGTTCTCGAAGATCAGGCTGCTTTTGCACAAGCTGTGGAAACAGCCATAATTGCTGCTCATGAAGGCTATCTCGTCACTTTTGGAATCATGCCTGATGTACCAGAAACTGGTTATGGCTATATTAAAATAGGTGAAGCTCTTGCATTTGCCTCAGCCACTTCGCTCACTGCATATCAAGTACAATCCTTTTCCGAAAAGCCCAGTCTGGAAACTGCTACAGCCTATCTGCAGAAGGGTGGTTATACGTGGAATAGCGGGATGTTTGTTTTTACGGCTAAGCGTTATCTGCAGGAACTGCAACGACACCGGCCAGACATTTTTACTACTGTCGAGAAAGCCTGGCAAAAGAGAACCATGGATCTGGGTTTTGTCCGTCCTGATAAGGATGATTTTATGGCTTGCCCATCAGAATCTATCGATTATGCCATTATGCAGGTAACTGATTGTGCGGCTGTTGTACCCGTACAGTTGGGTTGGAATGATGTGGGATCGTGGAATTCTCTTTGGCAGATTGCTCCTAAAGATGAGAATGGCAACTTTACGAGTGGAGATACGCTGGTGATGGATACTCAACGAAGTTACATTCGTGCAGAAGATCGCCTGGTTTCCGTGATTGGTCTGGATGACGTTATTGTGGTAGAAACGGCCGATGCCGTGCTGGTGATGCACAAGAGTAAAACCCAGCAACTTAAGGCTGCAATACAGCATTTTGAGTCCAATCGCCGCAAGGAGCATCTCGATCATTTGCGCATTCATCGTCCCTGGGGCTGGTACGAGGGTATTGATAGAGGAGAGCGATTTCAGGTCAAGCGCATCATGGTGAAACCGGGGGGGAAGCTGTCATTGCAAATGCACCATCATAGAGCGGAACATTGGGTGGTAGTCAGTGGTACTGCTAAAGTGACAGTGGAAAATAAAGAAACTTTGTTCGCAGAAAATCAATCTACTTATATTCCACTGGGCAAACCTCATCGTCTGGAAAATCCTGGAAAAATTCCTCTGCATTTAATAGAAGTGCAATCGGGAGCCTATCTTGGAGAAGACGATATTGTGAGATTCGAAGATTCTTATGGGCGCACCATTTAGCGAATCAGGACGCGCCTATTCATCCTCATCAACTACCTCAAAGCCTGC
Organism: Nitrosomonas sp. Nm166; assembly: GCF_900112825.1. Lineage (GTDB taxonomy): Bacteria > Pseudomonadota > Gammaproteobacteria > Burkholderiales > Nitrosomonadaceae > Nitrosomonas. The sequence goes on from NZ_FONE01000006.1 coordinate 43,507, forward strand.
ATCAATAATGGTCTCTTTGAGTAAATGAGTACTGATATCAGTCGGGTCATACTGAACGATTGCTTGAGCGGCGTCGAGAGAAACTTCGGCTCGGCTTACTCCTTTCAAATTATTGAGGACGGTTTTAATGCTGTTAACGCAGCCCATGCAGGTCATGCCTTTAATCTTGATAGTGGTTGTTTGCATTGTAGTTCCTTTATGAAAAGTTTTAATGATTGGCTTGCCAGCGCTTCAATAGTAATGAATTGCTGACGACTGATACGGAACTCATGGCCATGGCGGCTCCGGCAATCACCGGATTGAGCATGCCGATGGCAGCTAATGGAATACCTAGCGCATTATAAATAAAAGCAAAGAACAGGTTTTGGCGGATTTTCTTGAGTGTAGTACGCGACAGAGAGATCGCGTCAGCGACGCTCATCAAGTCGTTGCGTATCAAGGTGATATCGGCCGCTTCAATCGCGACATCCGAACCGGCACCAATGGCGAAACTCACATCCGCAGCTGCCAGAGCCGGCGCGTCGTTGATACCATCGCCGACCATGGCGGTAAATTTACCGCTTGCTTTCAGCTTCATCACTTCAGCGGCTTTATCTTGCGGTAAGACTTCAGCGCGATATTGCGTAATGCCTGTGTGTTTGGCGACGGCAGAGGCTGTTACGGCATTGTCACCGGTCAGCATAACTACTTCGATGCCCATCGCTTGTAAACGTTCAACGGCTTTGAAGGAGGTATCACGCACGCGGTCTGCGATGCCCAGATAACCGAGCACTTTGGGAGTATTATCTGAAGTAGATGCAATCCCGATGACGGTTTTGCCTTCTGCCTGTAAGGCGGTGATCTGTTTTTCATCAATCATGGTGCCTTGCTCGGCTAGAAATTTGGGTGAACCCAGCAGGTATTGTGTGTCATCCATGCGAGCTGTAACGCCACTACCGGTGACGGCAGAGAAACCCTGAATGGATTGGAGGGGCAGTTGCATTTTCTGCGCACTGCCCAGAATTGCTCGGGCTAGCGGATGTTCGGATCCTTGTTCCAGCGAAGCCGCCACTTGCAGTAACTCCTGCGTACTGATGGATGCAATGGGAACAATGTCGGTAACTTCCGGTTTACCCTCAGTCAGTGTGCCAGTTTTATCGACAATGATGGTTTGAATTTTCTCGGCATGTTCCAGCGCGGCTGCATTTTTGACCAGCACGCCAGCCTGCGCGCCGCGTCCGGTGCCAACCATGATCGCGGTAGGTGTTGCCAGTCCCAAGGCGCACGGGCAGGCAATGACTAAAACGGCGACGGCATTGATGAGCGCAGCAACAAAGTCATCTGTAAGCCACCAGCTAATTCCCAGGGTCAGAATGCTGATCACCACGACAACCGGGACAAATATCCCTGATATCGTATCTGCCATGCGTTGAATGGGTGCCTTGGAGCCTTGCGCTTCTTCGACCAGACGAATAATGGCAGCCAGTTGGGTATGTTCGCCGACACTGGTTGCGCGACACTTGAGCAGGCCTTGCTGATTCTGGGTGGCAGCGAAGACTTTTGATTCCACCTGTTTAGTAACAGGTAAGCTTTCGCCAGTCAGCATGGATTCATTAACGCTGGAGATTCCTTCAATGACGATGCCATCGACCGGCAGATTTTCACCCGACCGGACAATAAAAATATCATTGACTTGCAGACTGCTGACCGGTACTTCGAGGATTTCTCCGTTGCGCTCAATACGGGCCGTTTTAGGCTGTAATCTGATCAGGGCTTCGATAGCTTCAGAAGTTTTTCCTTTGGCGCGGGCTTCCATCAATTTACCCAGCAGAACCAGCGTAATGATAGCTGCACTGGCCTCAAAATAGACATGCTGATCCAGCCTGAATGCTGTGACCACGGCACTGAAAAAATAAGCCATGCTGGTGCCTAACGCGATGAGGACATCCATATTGGCACCACCGCCACGCAGAGAATGCCAAGCTCCAATATAGAAGCGCTGCCCTATCCAGAATTGCACGGGAGTTGCCAGTAGCCATTGCAGCCACCGGGGCAACATGTCCGCATGATCGCCGGAAAACATGGCGCCCATCTGCAACACCAACGGTAGAGTGAGAATTGCTGAAATCCAGAATAAACGTAATTCTGCTTGATATGCTGCCATCCGGCGTGCTTTTTCTTCAGCATGGCTAAATTCGCTGATTTCGTTCGCGCCATAACCCGCATTGATCACAGCATTAATTAAGTCATCCACCGTCACGAGACCCGGCATGAAACTAACTTTGGCTGTTTCGGTTGCGACATTCACAGTGGCTGAGACACCGGGCAATTTATTCAGCGCTTTTTCGATATGCCCAGCACAGGCTGTGCAGGTCATTTTGTGCAATTGCAATTGCACAGACCGTGGTGCAATATGAAAACCGGCTTTTTTTATAACACCGATCAGCATGTCAGTTTTGACTTGGCTTTCGTCATAATTTACATGGGCTTTCTCATTAGCGAAATTGACGGCCGCCTGAACACCGGGAAGCTTGTTCAGATTCTTTTCGATACGCGCCGCGCAGGCAGCGCAAGTCATACCTTCAATGGGTAATTCGATTTGTTTGAGGGCTGGAGCGTTCAATGGGTAATTCCTAATTAGTGAAGGATCTGTAAGAAGTTGTACCTTAATTGACAGGTTAAACGCCGGGTTATAGTTTTTTACTGACGATCAAGTACTAAGACGCCGTCAATTAGCTGAATTCTATCGCCTTGCTGAAGATTGGATGCATCAGGAAGTGCGATGATTGCTTGACTGCCGTCACTCATGGTGATGCCGACATGATACTGATGATCCGCATGAACCATATTTCCTCCTTGAATAATAGGAATTCTCCCTGTTGTGTTGGGATGAGTTATCACGTGCGGGCGTGGCGTTAGATGAATAACTTCCCGCGCGACCGTTCCGGCAACGACACCACCTGCGATAGCATTTAAGCCGGGGGCTTGTCCAATTTTATTGACGAAGTCGATAATGCCGCAGTTGACGCACCCTGATATAGTCGGTTGCCTGCGTATGAGGCCAGCATCTGTGCTTCTTATACTAATACTGTTACGGGGATTGCCAATGGCGGTGCCGACACGATGAATTATTCTTGGCGGCCTGTTCAGATCAGGGGGGCTTTCCGGTAAAGGTTGGCTTGGCTGGTTTTGCAGCCTTGAAGGCTGTGAATAGCTTTGGTTTATATCTGATGATTGGGCAAATAGCGTATTAACAGCAAGTAGGCTAAAAATAATCGCAATTAAGATAGCTGGTTTCGCTGCATTACCAGCAGGGCGGCTATTTGACATCGTTGATCTCCCGACAAGATTGATATCAATATCATGAATCGTTTTGTTAGATTGGGAAGGATTGAGTTGGTTTCATTATAACGATTTTTGGAATACTTATGGATTACGGCGAAAATGATCAATCTGCCTGCTTCGGTGTATCTTTCTTTCCTGAAGAACCTTGCTCGGATTGCGCTGGCAGATTGAGCCGGGTTTCGTTATGGTGGTTTTTAACCATAAAAGTAGCAGCAATAATGCCTAATTCGTAAAGAAGGCATAGAGGCACTGCCAGCATGAATTGTGAGATGACATCAGGTGGTGTAAAAATGGCTGCGATGACAAATGCGCCGACGATCACGTAGGGGCGAATTTCTTTTAGCTTTTCAACCGTAATTACCCCTGTTCTGACCAAAATGATAACAAGCACGGGTACCTCAAAAGTCACACCAAAAGCGATAAACATCGATAAGACAAAGCTTAGGTATTTACCGATATCAGTCATCACGGCAACACCTTCCGGTGCAAAATAAGTAATAAACTCGAATACCAACGGTAGCGCGGCAAAATAGGCGAATGCCATGCCAAAAAAGAACAAAAAACTGCTGCCGATGACTAAAGGCAGAGCCAGGCGTTTCTCATGGGAATATAGACCGGGTGCAATGAATGCCCAGATTTGGTACAACGTGTGCGGTAATGTAATGACAAAAGCTACCATCATGGCGACTTTCATCGGTACAAAAAAAGGTGTAGCGACATCGGTGGCAATCATCTGGCCACCTTGTGGTAATTTCTCCAGCAGTGGTTGCGCCAACAGCGTATAGAGTTCGCGGGCGTAAAAAGCGCACGGAATAAAGCCGAGCATGAGTCCACTTAACGCGCATATGATCCTGGCGCGCAGTTCTACGAGGTGTGACAGGAATGAGCCTTCAAGCATGGCAATCACAAGAAGGATGATTACGTTGAACGCGGCACATCAATCGATATCCTATAAAAGTTATTAGATTGCTATTTCTTTTCTTTATCGAGGGTGCCGTGTGGAGTTTCGTAGCTGCCTGAAACGGGTGACTGTGATACTGAAAAATTCGTTGATGGATTCTCTTGCGCTTTGACATCAGCAACGTTTTTCAACTGATCAATGTCTTGCTGCACTGAATGCTCAATCGACTGAACTGTTTCGTGCACAGAAGATTGCATTTTTCTCAGTTCTTCCATGCGCATTTCGTTATGTATGTCAGTTCTGATGTTATAAACAAAGCTGCGGCAGCGACCGTATAAATGCCCCAGCGTACGTGCTACAGTGGGCAACCGTTCAGGTCCGATCACAATTAATGCAACTACCGAAATGACCAGCAATTCCATAAAACTGATATCAAACATGCTGTTTCATTAACTCAACTGTATCAATAAGTCGTATTGATTGTATTGCATAAACTGCCAAACACCTAAGTTTTAGCTTGCGTTTTTTCCTTGATTTCAACATCAGCTGGCTGATTATTCACATGCGTTGTCTGGAACGCATTGCTTCCAGTTGAGTTTTTATTTATTGGTGTGGATGGGGCAGAGGGATTCGTATTCGTAGAAGCATGATGCTCTTCTTTGATGCTTTCCTTGAAGGTATTCACCGAAGTTTCTCCCTTTGACTCAATCTCTATGATTGGCTCCTTCATAGGCGTTGATTGGGATATGGTATTTTCGGTTTCTGATTCTCTCATACCTTCCTTAAAACCTTTTATGGCATTTCCCAGATCTGTGCCCAGATTACGTAATTTTTTGGTACCAAATACCAGGACGACAATGACTAATACGATTATCCAATGCCAAATACTGAATGTACCCATTATTACTTCCTCCTGTTAAATGGAACAGCGCCTGCCTAGCCTTGATGATGAATCATGCCAGGTAGGCGCTCCCTTCCACCGATAATGTGGAAGTGCAGATGAAATACTTCTTGTCCACCTACACGCCCCGTATTGATAATTGTGCGAAAACCATCTTCGCAACCTTGCTCTTTTGCTAGCCTGGGCGCTAATAATAGCATTTTACCCAATAAATTCTGATGACTATCTTGAGTTCCAGCGAGTGAATCAATATGTAGCTTGGGGATCAGTAAGAAATGAACCGGTGCGGCAGGATGGATGTCGTTAAAAGCGAGAATATCTTCATCTTCATGGATTTTATTGCAGGGAATTTCTTTTTTTACAATTTTGCAGAATATGCAGTTATTCATATGTCATCCTGTTGTTCGAGATGCTTTTTCTTCTATTCCAGACATACCTTCCCGTCTTGCCAGTTCTTTCAATACATCCTCAGGAGTAAGTTCATGGTAGGCCAGTAGTACCAGACAATGAAACCATAGATCTGCGGTTTCATGGATCACTTGATCAGCATTGCCATCTTTAGATGCCATCAGCGTTTCGGCAGATTCTTCTGCAATCTTCTTGAGTATCTTGTCTTGTCCACCATGAAATAGCTTGGCAACATATGAGCTATTTGCATCAGCCAGCTTACGTGCTTTAATGGTTTCTGCCAAACGGAGAAGAATAGTTAAGTCGGTCATTTACTATAAATTTTTTCTGGATCCTTGATTATTGGCGCTGCAATTATCCATTCATCAGCTTCTAATTTCTGAAAAAAACAGTTATGTCTACCAGTGTGACAAGCAATACCGCCGATTTGTTCTACGATGAGGAGTAATACATCTTCATCACAGTCAAGATATATCGCTTTTATTTTTTGGATATGACCAGATTCTTCGCCTTTGTGCCATAGCCTTTTACGAGAACGTGACCAGTAAATGGCCTCACGTTTTTCCACGGTGAGCCTGAGTGCTTCTCGATTCATCCATGCAAACATGAGAACCTTACCACTCTCAGCTTCCTGAGCAATCACCGGCACCAGGCCGTCTTCCGACCAATTAATTTTGTTAAGCCAAGTATCAGGCATAAATGAATGCTTTTTAAATAGGTTATTAACTATTTTAGCATTATAACCGTACTTCTATACCATGTTGTGCCATATACTGTTTCGCTTGTTGTACGGTATATTCACCGTAATGGAAGATACTGGCTGCTAATACGGCATCAGCATGTCCTTGCAGAATACCATCAACCAGGTGATCGAGATTACCAACACCACCACTGGCAATGACAGGTATGCCAATCGCATCTGAAACAGCACGTGTTAAGGCAATATCAAAACCATTACGTGTGCCATCTCTATCCATACTGGTGAGTAAAATCTCACCGGCTCCGAGAGATTGCATTTTTTTTGCCCATTCAATGGCATCAATGCCTGTCGCTTTACGTCCACCATGGGTAAAAACCTCCCAACGCGGTAATAAACTGTCGGGCGAAGTAACTTGTTTAGCGTCAATCGCCACAACAATGCACTGAGAGCCGTAATGATTGGATGCGTCGGCTACCAGCTGAGGATTCAAGACAGCTGACGTGTTAATGCTGACTTTATCAGCGCCGGCATTGAGTAACCGGCGAACATCTTCGACCTGACGCACACCGCCTCCAACCGTTAAAGGAATAAATACTTGCGCAGCCACATTTTCGATGATATGCAGAATCAGATCGCGATTGTCAGAACTGGCTGTGATGTCGAGAAAAGCGAGTTCATCCGCGCCTTGCTCATCATAACGGCGAGAAATTTCTACCGGATCACCTGCATCCCGTAGCTCAACAAAATTAACACCTTTGACAACACGTCCATTGGTTACGTCCAGACATGGGATAATACGCTTAGCGAGGCTCATCAGATTTAAAAGCCGATTGTGAGAATAGAGGAAGATTTAATGAATTGGGATTTTCGGTTATAGCACTTGGGTTAAGAGATACCGCTCTCTTTGCTGAGTTTGTCAGCTAATATCTGGGCTTCCTTGAAATTCAGTGAACCTTCATAGATAGCGCGTCCGGTAATAGCGCCTATGATACCTTCAGATTCAATGGTACACAGCTTATGAACATCATCAATATTGGTGATACCGCCACTGGCAATGACCGGAATGGATAACTCTTTGGCGAGCTCCACGGTGGCTGCGATATTGATACCACTGAGCATGCCATCTCTACCAATATCTGTATAAATAACTGCTTCCACACCATAGCCTTCAAATTTCCTAGCCAGATCAATCACATCATGTCCGGTTACTTTAGACCAACCATCGACAGCGACTTTACCGTCTTTCGCATCCAGTCCAACCATAATCTGACCTGGGAAAGCATTGCAGGCATCCTGCAGGAAGCCGGGTATTTTGATAGCAGCAGTACCAATAATAATATAGGTAATACCATCATCCAGATAACGCTCGATGGTGTCGAGATCGCGAATGCCACCACCAAGTTGAATAGGAATCTGGTCATCGATGGTCCGTACAATTTCCAGTATCGCCGTTTCATTTTTAGGTTTGCCGGCAAATGCACCATTTAAATCGACAATATGAAGTCTGCGTGCGCCTTGACTTAACCAATGTGCTGCCATCTCACCAGGTTCTTTGGAAAATACTGTCGCATCTTCCATGATTCCTTGTTTGAGTCGAACACAATGCCCATCTTTGAGATCGATTGCAGGAATAATCAGCATGGCTTAATCAGAGTTAGTAATTGATTAATAAGAATTAGTGTACTACTTTTTGATTATGAAATGTGGTGTCCATTTGGCAAAATTACTTAGCAGGGTTAACCCTGCTAATTGGCTTTTTTCTGGGTGAAACTGTACAGCGAAAATATTATCTTTTGCAACAGCACAAGTAAATGCGAAAGGATAATTGCTATGCGCAGCGATGGATGCAGAATCGGTTGTTTCCACATAATAGCTATGTACGAAATAAAATCGCGCATCTTCTGCGATACCTTCCCATAAGGGATGTCTAATGGTTTGGTAAACCTGGTTCCAGCCCATATGGGGTACCTTGAGTTTTTGTCCATCCGCTGTTGTCATCGCTGCAGCAGGAAAATGCACAACTTTGCCGGGCAGGATGTTTAAACCTTTGACATGCCCTTCTTCACTTTCTCCAAATAGCATCTGCAAGCCGAGGCAAATCCCAAGAAATGGTTTGCGAGCCGCTGCCTCCATCACAGCTTCACGCAGACCACGAGTTTCAAGCTCATGCATGCAATTAGGCATGGCACCTTGTCCTGGCACGACTACTCGCTTTGCTTTATGCACAACGTCTGGGTCATTGGTAACCGCGATCGAAGCAGCCGATGCGACATGTTCAAGTGCTTTATGCACGGAACGTAAATTTCCCATTCCATAATCAACAATTGCAATATCCGTCATACGATAATGTCTATGAAATGAGGTTACCTATAAAGTGCCTTTGGTGGATGGAATAATGCCGGCTGCTCCAGGATCATGCTCAATAGCCATGCGCAATGCGCGTCCAAATGCCTTAAACACTGTTTCAGCCTGGTGATGTGCATTTTTTCCCGATAGATTATCAATGTGCAAGGTTACAAGGGCGTGATTGATAAATCCCTGGAAAAATTCGTGAATCAGATCGACATCAAAATCACCGATACGTGCTCGTACAAATTCAACATTAAATACTAAGCCAGGACGCCCGGATAAGTCTATGACGACGCGTGATAACGCTTCATCAAGGGGGACATAGGCATGTCCGTAGCGGCGCAACCCTTTTTTATCGCCCACTGCCTTGGTAAAAGCTTGGCCAAGCGTGATACCAATATCTTCAACGGTATGGTGTGCATCGATATGCAAATCACCCTTGGCGGTAATTTCCAAATCGATCATGCCATGACGGGCAATTTGATCAAGCATGTGATCCAGAAAAGGTACGCCCGTATTGAGAACAGATTTGCCTATCCCGTCCAAATTCAGATTAATGCTGATTTGAGTTTCCAGTGTGTTTCTTGTTACCTGTGCCTGGCGCATAGAATGAAATTTCTGATTAGTGCTGGGATTTTGAGTGAATTTTAAACAGTTTCACTGAGTATGTTGTGCAATGCCGCGCAAAATTGCGAATTTTCATCAGGTGTGCCTACTGTGACACGCAGACAATTTTCTAATAATGGGTGTGTGCCATCAAGATTTTTGATTAATATTTTGCGTTGTTTGAGTGCTTGAAAGATCTGATTGGCCGCATGAATACGAAATAAAATAAAATTAGCATCCGAAGGAAATACTTCTATATTGGTTATTGTATTAAGATATGCCAACATTTTTCTACGTTCTGATTTAATTGCTTCTGCTTGTTCCAGTAACACATCCGTATGATGCAATACCTTCTCTGCAATTAATTGTGTCATTATGCCAACATTATAAGGTAAACGCACCTTTTCCAGTTGCACTAACCATTTGGGTCGGCCTACTAATAAGCCCAGCCTTAAACCCGCTAATCCTAATTTGGATAAGGTACGCATTAATAATAGATTAGGGTATTCAGCTAATTTATTCATTAAACTGGCGTCAGCAAAAGCGTGGTAGGCTTCATCGATAATGACAATGCCAGAGGTTGCCTGAATGATACTTAAAATAGTATCAGCATCGAATAAATTTCCTGTGGGATTGTTAGGGTAGGCCAAGAAAATCGCGGCCGGTTTGTGTTTTGCAATGGCGGCCAGCATGGCTTCGAGATCAAGCGAGAAATCCTTATTTAAAGGCACTCCAACGTACTGAATATTCGCAAAAGTAGCAATCATCCGGAACATGACGAAAGCAGGCTCCACACTCAGCAATACTGCATCCGGTCTGGCTACCGCCATGGCAATGATTTGGATAATTTCATCCGATCCATTGCCGAGCAAGATGTCCATATCTTCAGAAATAGCCAAAGCCTGACGTAATGTTGCTTTAAGCGAAGTGGCGCTGGCATCAGGATAACGGTTGACCGGCGCATTTGCCGCTAATTGAGCGATCTCATTGCGCAATACGGGCGGCAATGGATAAGGGTTTTCCATCGCATCCAACTTAATCATGCCTGCTGCAGGCGACACATGATAAGCTGAGAGCGTCAGAATTTCCGGACGAATAATTTGCTCTGGATTATAAAAATTTGGCATACGTACACATTCTAACTCAACAAGGATTTAAAGTTGATATCGACAGTATAATTTTATTAAAAAAATTATAATAAACGACTCATATCTCCATTCTTGAACCCGATCAGTAGTTCTGAGAAATTCTTTCCAAACGCAATTACTTTAAATAATTCACCCATTTCAGCCGGGCTGACCAGTTTTTGCAATTGATTGGCTTGCGGTAAGTAACTATGAATGTCTTCAACAGATGTTTGTGCCAGAATTTCAGTAATGCCACAATTAATTAGAAAATAAGCTTGCGTGGTGTAACCCAATAGTACTAATTCGGTATTTTCTGCTGCCGCGGTAATTGCGCTAAAGTCCATGTGACTGGTGATATCTTGTAAGCCGGGCAGGAAAAACGGATCATCATGCGCGTGATGACGATAATGACACATCAGCGTACCCTGACTGCGCTGAGGATGGTAATATTCATCGCGGCCAAAACCATAATCAATTAGCAGAATAACCCCTTGCTGCAAGATGTTTGCCAGACTGCGCATGAAGTAAGTAGCGGCGAGATTGATTTCGCTCACATAGGAGTAGGTCACATCATCATTTGGGTTGATCAGAGAGGCCAATTGACTGGCGGCATGATACAGTTCGATATTTTGAATAGGGCGATCTTGCCAGGCAAATTGATCATTTTTCCATATGACACCGCGCTCAAACAACACATTGTTATGCCATGCTACGATATGAACTGGCATGGCATCCAGCACCTCATTAGCAAGAATAGTGCCATTAAATTGAGTAGGTAATTGCGCTAACCATTCGACCATGTGCGTGAGATGAGGCGCTTTGTCGGCAAATAATATTTGCTGCCGCTGGCGCAGCTCAGCACTGATTTCAAGAATGAAATATTTTCTCGGTAAAGCATTTGATTTTTCTAGTTCAAGCAGTAAATCCAGCGCCAGCTTGCCGGATCCGGCACCAAACTCAAGAATATCAGCCTGATTAATTTGCCGGGAAATCTGTATCACTTGTTGTGCTAGCGTACGGCTAAATAATGAGGAAATTTCCGGGGCCGTGACAAAATCACCTGCGCTGCCTAATTTTGTTGCTCCACTGCTGTAATAACCCATTCCTGGTGCATACAGCGCTAGATTCATGAATTGTTCGAATGGAATCCAGCCACCTGCGGCATGGATTTTATCCCGAATCATGGTTTGTACAGAATGGCTGTGTGTCAATGCAGCTTCACTAGCGGGCGGCAAGGTTGCAGGTAAAGACATAAGCAAGAATGTTTCTTTGTGGTAAATTGCAAAGTTATCAATAAATCGAGCGATAAGCTATAGTTTAACAGTACTTTGACGGGGGTGTATGTGCAAGGGAAAGTGATATTGATTACCGGGGGAGCAAAGCGGGTAGGCGCTGCCATTTGTCGCAAATTGCACGCGCAAGGCGCACGATTAGTAGTGCATTATCGCTCCTCAATGAACGAAGCAAGCGCTTTGCAACATGAGCTTAATCAAAAACGCCCTGATTCAGTAGCCATGGTGCAAGCAGATTTATTAGACACAGAATTATTGCCTGACTTGATTGAAAAAGCAGCAAAACGTTTTGGGCGATTGGATGCCTTGATTAATAATGCTTCCAGCTTTTTCCCAACACCGCTCAATCAATGTACGCTAGAAGGGTGGGATGACCTGGTCGGCAGTAATCTTAAGGCGCCGCTTTTTTTATCGCAAGCGGCGGCACCTTATCTCAAACAGCAGCATGGTTGTGTAGTTAATATTGTGGATATTCATACTGAACGGCCACTAAAAAATTACGTAATTTATAATGCCGCCAAAGGCGGGCTGTTAGCGCTGACCAGATCGTTAGCAGTGGAAATGGCTCCCGAAGTGCGTGTGAATGGTGTTTCGCCGGGGCCTATTCTATGGCCGGAAGAAGGTAAATGGACCGACGAAGCAGTACGCCGGCATACGATTTCAGGTACATTGCTCAAACGTTGCGGTGAGCCCGACGATATCGCCAAAACCGTACAGTTTCTGGTTGCCGATGCGCCTTATATCACTGGACAGATTATTGCGGTCGATGGCGGACGCAGTATTCATTTGTAGGACGGATTGATTAGACTTCGTGATGAAACAAGACGAACAGCAATTTCTCAACGATCTCGATAAAAAACTTTGGGTCGCGGCCGGTAAGCTGCGCTCCACATCTGAAAAATGTAGATGATTTTGGTATTCAATATTTTGTATTGGGTTATTTAAGGCATTTTTTATTAATATTCTAAAGATAGGCTGTTTCTTAATACATGATATTATTATTATGATAGCTGCGAAATCATTACAGCCATAGTAAATGTATTATTTAAAGTTAAGCTATTTTGGCAGCGCAATATAAAGCTAGGGATGGTTGGTAGCTATCTTATCCCTTCAAAAAACTTCAGATTCAGGAAATTCAACCTTAAGGTAATTCAACCCTTAAAGCTAGATTTAAAATTTAGATTTGTTTCTGTAAGTAATATTCCTACATTAAAATAAGAAAATTACCTAATTTTGTTTAGGTTCTACTTCCATTTAGTCATGGTTGAAAATTTGCACGTACGATTCTCGCACTTCTAATTTAAAATTTTTTAAGGGAGCATTGAATGGAATCAGATCAAATTCTTGATGAGATTAGAGATATTAACTTAAGTTATCTGCTACTTGCCAAGCAAATGTTAAGAGAAGATAGGGTATCGGCAATGTATCGATTAGGAATTAATCAGGATATTGCGGAAATCATGGAAAAATTAACCTCTGCGCAACTTATCAAGATGGCTGCTTCTAATATGTTACTTTGTCGCTTTCGCTTTGATGATCGCTTAATTGCCGAGATGTTATCCAATGATGCTCGCGATCAAGCCGTAGCAAAATCACACGCGGCCATTTTGATGGCAGGAAAACCAGCAGAAGCTGTAGTGTAAGTTTGCATATAAGAATATATCATGCGCAATCGAAGCATTTTAACTGAAGCCAGACAAATTCAGCTTGCAACCGAATTGATCATATTGGGTGCTCGATTACAAGTCTTGGAGATGAATACTAATCTTAGTCGCGAGCGGCTTGTTAAGCTCTATAAGGAAATCAGAGGAGTATCTCCTCCTAAAGGAATGCTGCCTTATTCAGAAGATTGGTTCATGAGCTGGCAACCAAACATGCATTCGTCATTATTTATTAATATATACAATTATATTATCGCGAATACCGGAATTAACGGCATAGATGCACTGATCAAGAGTTATCGGCTGTATATCGAACATATCAGCGTGCATCAGCTGGAAAAAGTGTTAAGTTTGACTCGGGCTTGGACTTTAGTACGTTTCGTTGAGAGCGGTGTATTATGCATAACACCATGCATCAACTGTCATGGAAAGTTTATTGTACACTCTTTAGAGATTCATTCTAATCATGTATGTGGTTTATGCAATATCCCTTCGCGAGCTGGGAGAACCAAAAAAGAAGTCATTGTAAACTTTCATTAAAATAAAAAACTAAATACTTATTTTAATAAATTTTTGATGCGATTTAACGCTTGCTGCAAATTTTCTAATGAAGTGGCGAATGATAAGCGCATATAACCTTCACATCCGAAAGCAGAGCCTGGAACGACAGCTACACCAGCGCCTTCCAGCAAATATTCACTGAATGCGATATCGCTTTGTCCGTTAATCAACTTTCTTTCATATAGATCATTTATGGACTGGCGGACATCCGCAAACGCATAAAATGCGCCATCGGAGGGTAGGCAGCGTATGCCGTTGATCTGATTCAGCTGCTCAGTCACGAAGGCGTTACGTTCCCTAAATGCGAACACCATGGGATGAATGCAGGACTGATCACCATTTAATGCTGCTTCGGCAGCTGCCTGAGAAATAGAGCTAGGATTTGATGTGCTCTGTGATTGGATATTTTCCATGGCGGTTATGATGTGGGATGGCCCACCGCAATAACCTATGCGCCATCCCGTCATTGAATAAGCTTTAGATACGCCATTTAAAACGACAGTTTGCTGAAATAAATCCGGACAGGCATTAGCAATATTAGTAAAAACCTGATTTGATAATAAAATATGCTCATACATGTCATCGGTAGCAATCAGAATCTGCGGATATTTACGTAAAATTTCTCCTAATGCCTTCAGTTCATCAATGGTATAAACTGCTCCCGATGGATTGCTAGGGCTGTTGATGACAAACATTCGAGTTTTAGGTGTAATGGCTGCTTCCAGTTGCTCTGCAGAAATTTTGAAATTTTGTTCGATTCCCGTATTGATAAAAACGGGCTTGCCTTCAGCGATCAAAACAATGTCGGGATAAGAAACCCAGTAAGGGGCTGGAATAATGACCTCGTCACCAGGATTGATGACCGATAACGCCAGGTTAAAAAAACTCTGCTTACCGCCACAGGAAACCAAAATTTGCTTGGCTTCAAAATCAAAATTATTTTCGCGTTTAAATTTAGCTACAATGGCGTTTTTTAAACCGGGTGTTCCGCCAACCGGCGTATATTTGGTCAAGCCTTTGTTGATAGCGGCTATTGCTGCATCCTTAATATGCTGTGGTGTGTCAAAATCAGGTTCACCTGCACCTAGCCCAATGATATCTTTACCTTCAGCTTTTAATTGAGCTGCTCTAGCAGTAACAGCAAGAGTAGGGGATGGCTTGATAGTTTGAACGCGGTTAGAGAGTTCCACAAAAATCCTCGCACTAAAATAGGTAAACCGGCATGTTAAAATGGCTTGAAGATACAATTTAATAATGGAATTATACCTGTGATCGTAACCTTCCCCAATAGTCCGTATAAACTACATCAAGCATTTGAACCGGCAGGTGATCAACCAGCCGCAATTGCGCAACTTGTTGAAGGTATTAATGATGGTCTTGCGTTCCAAACATTATTGGGAGTTACCGGTTCGGGTAAAACCTATACAATTGCCAATATGATCGCACGCTTGGGTCGCCCGGCAATTTTGATGGCACCGAACAAGACTCTGGCAGCACAGCTCTATGCAGAAATGCGTGAATTTTTTCCTGAGAATGCGATTGAGTACTTTGTCTCTTATTATGATTATTATCAACCAGAAGCCTATGTGCCGGCGCGTGATTTGTTTATCGAGAAAGATTCCAGTATTAACGAGCATATTGAGCAAATGCGCTTATCCGCCACCAAGTCGTTGCTGGAACGCGATGACGCGATCATTGTGGCTACCGTATCGTGTATTTATGGTATCGGTGATCCGGTTGATTATCATGGCATGATTCTGCATTTGCGCAATGGTGAGAAAATTACTCAACGCGAAATCATTAAGCGCCTGACGGAAATGCAATACGATCGTAATGAGCTGGAATTCAAGCGTGGTGTATTCCGTGTTCGAGGCGATGTCGTGGATGTTTTCCCGGCAGAAAACTCGGAAGCGGCGGTGCGGGTGTCATTATTCGATGATGAAGTCGATAGCATGTCATTATTTGATCCTCTGACAGGTCGTATGCTGCAGAAATTATCGCGTTATACCATTTATCCTTCCAGTCATTATGTGACACCGCGAAGCACTACATTGCGTGCGATGGAAACCATCAAAGCTGAATTGCGTGAACGGTTGGAGTATTTTTATCAGGAGCATCGCCTGGTTGAAGCCCAGCGCCTTGAACAACGCACGCGATTTGACTTGGAAATGCTCAATGAGCTGGGCTTTTGCAAAGGCATTGAAAATTATTCGCGTCATCTTTCCGGCAAGAAACCCGGCGAGCCGCCGCCAACGCTGCTTGATTATCTGCCACGGAATGCGTTGATGATTATTGATGAAAGCCATGTTACCGTGCCACAGATCGGTGGCATGTATCGCGGTGACCGTTCGCGCAAGGAAAACTTGGTGAATTATGGCTTTCGTTTGCCATCTGCTTTGGATAATCGCCCTTTGCGATTTGAGGAATTTGAAAAAAGAATGCCGCAAACCATATTTGTATCAGCAACACCAGCTGATTATGAGAAATTGAATAGTGGCCAAGTGGTAGAGCAGGTTGTGCGACCAACAGGTTTGGTGGATCCTATGATTGAAGTACGCCCTGTCGCAACGCAGGTTGATGATTTAATGTCTGAAGTCAGTTTACGGGTGGCCAAAAATGAGCGCATACTGGTTACCACGCTGACAAAGCGCATGGCAGAGGATTTGACGGATTATTTTTCCGATCATCAAATCAAAGTGCGTTATTTGCACTCCGATATCGATACTGTTGAGCGAGTTGAAATTATACGTGATCTACGCCTGGGTCAGTTTGATGTTCTGGTGGGGATTAATTTGCTGCGTGAAGGGCTGGATATTCCGGAGGTTTCCCTGGTTGCCATATTGGATGCTGATAAGGAAGGTTTTTTGCGCTCGGAAAGATCACTGATTCAAACTATCGGCCGGGCTGCGCGCCATATCAATGGCACTGCCATTCTATACGCTGATAAGATCACTAAATCAATGCGTTCTGCAATTGATGAAACCAATCGCCGGCGTCATAAGCAGATACAACATAACCTCCGGAATCATATCACGCCACGATCTGTGCATAAACGCATCAAAGATCTGATCGACGGTGTTTACAATTATGAGTCGGCACAACAGAACCTTAAAGCCGCGCAGGTGCAGGCACATTATGATGTCATGAATGAATCCCAATTGGCTAAGGAAATTCAGCGTGTTGAAAAGAAAATGCTGAGTGCTGCAAAAAACCTGGAATTTGAGCAAGCAGCACTGTACCGGGATGAACTAAAAAGCCTTAAGAATAAATTGCTGATCGGCTTTACTGATGTTACTTAAAGTATTACTTCTTAACCTCAGTAGAAGAGACAAAAATAAGTGTGCTAAAGGTACGGTTCAATGTCTTACTGGTAAAGTTAGTCATCACCATATCTTCAACGAAACGAATATGGTCGCCTTTATTGACTTTAGTCGTAGGGGCCGCAATCCAGAATCTGTTTCCACCGTTTTCTAGCTCCATGTATGTATATCCGGTTGTGTCGATGATGTTAACAACTTTTCCCTCGTTATCAGGTAATCCTGATCTTTGTGTATTCTGTGGTTCATGGTGTAGCGCCATCACATGGGCGGAATTGAATAATAAACACCCAATTAAGGCCATCAAAGATAAAAATGAAATTTTCATGAACGCTCCAAAGATACTGTTTTGTTGAAAACCGATATGATACACCGCTCAATTATTTAGTTCCAATACCGGCATGGGGCACTGATGTTCTATCCTGGCGTACTTTCTCAAAGAAACAAATAGCAGCTGCAGCTGCAGCATTTAAGGATTCAGTTCTACCCGGCATTGGAATAGCGATGTTCTCGTCAGCCGCCTGTATCATTTCTTTAGACAGTCCTGCTCCTTCGTTACCGAATACAAATGCAGTTGGGCCGGTTAGTGAGATCTCAAAAAGATTTTTTGTAGCTTGTATGGATGTGGCAATGACAGTACCGTCAAATTGTCGTGCAAGTTTTTGCAGGTCACAGTCTTCATGAATACGTAAGAGAAAATGTGCGCCCATCGCAGCTCGTAAGGTTTTAGGTGACCAGGCATCGGCGCATTGTTTAGATAGATAAACATCTCCGACATTAGCAGCGGCTGCCGAACGCAAAATGGAGCCAAGGTTGCCAGGATCTTGAATTGCCTCCAGCAAAACACTAAACATTTCCTTTCCATGATCAGTTTCTTTCTTCAATTCAGGAACTGAAATGAGCGCAAGAATTCCCGTTGGTGTTTTTACAGGAGATATGGCACGAAATAATGCATTACTGATAATTGTTATTTTAGGTAGTGAATTGCTAAAGAGAATATTCAGAAAACGCTGATTTTCAGCATTCTCAAAATAAGACTGGCTGACGATCAAATTTTTCGGTGTGCCCACTACCGAACAGTAAATTTGAATAAGATGTATACCATCAAGCAGCGTTAAACCGGTTTTTTTTCGATAGGGTGATAATCCTTCTAATTTGATCAATTGCTTGATCAGCGGATGATCGCGCGAAGTGATAACCGGCATGGTTAAGTTCTACAGTTGTCAGCCAATTGCGCAATAATATTGTTGAGTTATTGTTTTTTATAGCGATACTCTGCTGACAGGGCGTGAGCTTGCAGTCCTTCCCCGTAAGCCAGTACAGACGCAATTTCTCCCAGTTTTGCAGCACCCTGCTGAGAAACCTGAATGAGACTGCTGCGCTTCTGAAAGTCATAGACGCCCAATGGGGAAGAAAACCGTGCTGTCCGCGATGTGGGCAAAACGTGATTGGGACCAGCACAATAGTCACCTAAAGCTTCACAGGCATGACGACCGAGGAAAATAGCGCCGGCATGGCGGATTTTATTCACCCAGTTTTCCGGCTGATCAACAGATAATTCCAGATGCTCAGGCGCAATTCGGTTGGCGATCGCACAAGCCTCCTCCAGGTCCTGCACTTGAATCAAAGCACCGCGATTTTCAAGTGCAGTGCGGATGACATCTTTGCGCGGCATTTCAGATATCAGGCGATTAATACTGTGCATCACCTGATCAAGAAACTCTGCATCGGGAGATAATAAAATCGATTGGGCTAATTCATCGTGTTCCGCCTGGGAGAATAAATCCATCGCAATCCAGTCAGGATCTGTTTTGCCATCGCAGATCACCAAAATCTCAGAGGGACCTGCAACCATATCGATGCCGACGATGCCGAATACCTGACGCTTGGCGGCGGCAACATAAGCATTCCCAGGACCCACAATTTTATCCACTTGCGGTATCGTTTCAGTGCCATACGCCAATGCACCTATGGCCTGCGCCCCGCCAATGGTAAAAACACGATCAACTTTGCTGATGGCAGCTGCTGCCAGCACCATATCATTTCTTTCTCCAGCTGGTGTGGGGACTACCATAATCAGTTCTTTTACGTCGGCTACTTTCGCCGGGATGGCATTCATCAGAACGGACGAAGGATACGAGGCTTTACCGCCAGGCACGTATAAGCCCACGCGATCAAGCGGCGTTACTTTCTGACCTAACAATGTATCGTCCGGATCAGTATACTGCCATGAATTCAATGGCTGTTTTTCATGATAGCTGCGGATTCGTTGTGCTGCTTGTTCCAGTGCATTGCGCTGAGCGGGTGATAAGGCTGCCAAGGATTGCTGCAAATGATTCTGCGTGAGTTCGAGGTCTTTAGCGGATGTGGCGGAGAGCCTGTCAAAACGGTTAGTGTATTCGATCAAGGCAGTGTCTTTGCGCTTCCTGATATCTGCAAGAATCGTGGTGACTATCGAATCGACAGCATTGTCTTGTGCATTTTCAAAAGCCAATAGTTTTTCAAGATTGGAATCAAAATCAGGTGTAATTGAATTGAATCGTTTTATTTGAATCATGGTATGAAATGAATTTCCGACGGATGTGGTTGCTGGCAGGCTCACTTTTCGATAGCTGCAGAAAATGCATCCAGCACGGGTTGAATAGTCGCTCTCTTTAGCTTCAATGCGGCCTGGTTAATAATCAATCTTGCTGAGATCGGCATGATCTCCTCGACGGCTTTAAGGTGATTGGCCTTTAAGGTATTACCGCTTGACACCAGATCGACGATGGCATCAGCCAATCCCACTAAGGGGGCTAATTCCATCGATCCGTACAACTTGATGAGATCGACATGAACGCCTTTGTCAGCAAAATGTTCGCTGGCAGTCTGTACATATTTGGTGGCAATGCGTAATCGTGCGCCTTGCCGCACGGCAGAATCATAATCAAAACCTTCAGGTACAGCTACCATCATCCGGCAACAAGCGATGTTGAGGTCCAATGGTTGATAAAGACCAGCGCCCCCATGTTCATGCAATACATCTTTTCCCGCAATCCCGAGATCTGCTGCACCATATTGCACATAAGTCGGCACATCCGATGCCCGTACAATAATCAGGCGAACATTGGCGCGATTGGTGGAAAGGATCAGTTTGCGTGATGATTCTGGATCATCCAGGGCAACGATCCCTGCTACTTTTAACAGAGGCGCTGTATCTTCAAAGATTCGCCCTTTTGACAGGGCGATAGTAATTTCAGTCATAAATCAGAGAATTATTCTAGATTGGCCGCTGCGAAATCCCAATTAATCAGTTTATCCAGTATGGTGTTTACATAATCGGCGCGGCGATTCTGGTAATCCAGATAATAGGCGTGTTCCCATACATCGATGGTCAATAATGGTCGGCTATTTTTGGTCAGCGGAGAGTCGGCATTACTCGTTTTCGCGACAGCAATCTTGTCTCCATCCAGTACCAGCCATGCCCAGCCGCTGCCGAACTGTGTTACGGCCGCTTGGGCGAACTCCTTTTTGCAAGCATCCACGCTGCCAAATGAAGCTTCAATTTTCTGCTTTAATGCAGATGATGGTTCGCCACCGCCATTGGGTTTCAAGCTGTGCCAATAAAACATATGATTCCATACTTGGGCAGCATTATTGAAAATGCCGACTTTATCGGCTTGCCCGGCAGTTGCTTTGATAATTTGCTCCAGTGATTGGCCTGCCAGATCACTATTTGCCACCAGATTATTTAAGTTATCCACATAGGTTTTGTGGTGTTTGCCATAGTGAAAGCTGAGCGTATTGGCTGAGATAACAGGTTCCAGCGCATTATTCGCATAGGGCAGGGGCGCCAATATATATTGTGAACCCGATTGAGCAGTTTTAGAGAAGTTTTCAAGATTGCTATTGGACATTATTTTCCTCCTTAAAGGATTAGTTACTAATACAGATACAGATGGTAGCGTAATTCTATGCTAATAAATTGCAATAAGACTTACTAAATCAGAATAATTTAGCTGGACAAGGTTACTTGATATGGTTTGTCTCGGTGGTAAACGTGATTTTATTGTATCCCGCCAGTCGGGCAGCTTCCATAATCGTGATGACGGATTGGTGCGTGGCTTTTGCATCTGCGCTGATAATAATGAATGGATCTGCCAAATTCTGGGCTGTGGATTGTAAGGCATCACGCAAATTTTCTATACTGGACGATTTAACGGGAACCTGATTGATGGTGTAGTCACCCATGGCATTGACGGTAATATCAATGCTATTAGGCTTCTCGACATTTTTATCGACTTCTTCTGTATTTGCCTGCGGCAAATTGATTTCGAGTGCAGCAAATTTTGAGTAAGTTGTGGTAATCACCAAGAATATGAGTATTACCAATAGCACATCAATCATCGGAACCAGGTTGATTTCTGGCTCGTCACTTTGTTTTCCTCGTTGAAAATTCATGAAAATACTTACCGTTCTGGTTTAGTGATAATTTAAGTTTTAAGATTTATTACATTGAAATATAAGCTATTCAATCACTTGCTATCTCACGCAGTTAGTATAATACCAATTATATTTTTATCGAAGTGATCGAAATTAATCACACAATTATTGCATAGACTTATAAAATAGCCAGCCGTGTTTTGATGGGTTAATTGAATATAAGGAAGTACTGAGTAATTCGCCGAGCAAGTAAAGTGCAAGGCGGATGGAGCGCAGGAAGCGAGGCATATCAAAGAGATAGACGAGCTTCTGAGCACCAACCAACGCAGCAATTTGCTTGTGCAGGCAATTAATCAGCACTTCCATAAATCTCTTCGTTATTTCAAACTTATATAGTTAGCTGAAGTTAAATGATTAAACCATTAATTAGCGTCGTGATGGGTAGTAAAAGTGATTGGGATGTGATGCAGCATGCTGTTTCGATACTGGAAGAATTTCATATTGCTTATGAAACCCAAGTGGTTTCAGCACACCGGACGCCGGATCTAATGTTTCAATTTGCTGAAGAAGCCAGCGCACGCGGCATTCAATGCATCATTACGGGGGCGGGTGGCGCTGCGCATCTTCCTGGCATGATTGCTGCAAAAACCACGCTGCCGGTTCTGGGCGTTCCGGTGAATTCCAGGCACCTACAAGGGCTTGATTCATTGCTGTCCATTGTTCAGATGCCTAAAGGGGTACCTGTTGCCACTTTTGCCATTGGGGAAGCCGGCGCAGCCAATGCAGGGTTATTCGCTGTTGAACTATTGGCCGTGAATAACAGTATGTTAAGAGCGCAGCTTAGCGAATACCGGCAAAAACAGGCTGAATCTGTGATTGCCACAGAGTTGCCGAAATAATGCGCATCATGCCCGGAGCTATGCTGGGTGTCCTTGGGGGCGGCCAACTTGGGCGCATGTTCGTTCAGGCGGCGCAGCAGATGGGGTATTCGGTGACGGTATTGGATCCAGCCGATGACAGCCCAGCCGGGCGAGTCGCAGATGATTTTATTTGTGCGGATTATACGAATCATTTGGCGCTGGAAAAAATCAGCACTCAATGTGCAGCCATTACCACCGAATTTGAAAATATCCCCGCAGAATCACTACGCAAACTGGCCGAGTCTTGTATCGTTAGCCCAGATGCGCAGAGTGTTTCCATTGCACAAAACCGGGTACGGGAAAAACAGTTTCTGGTGAATAGCGGATTTTCCGTTGCATCGTTTGCCGTTATCGCCCAACCGCAGGATATCGCCACCCAGGATATCACACAATTATTGCCGGGCATCCTGAAAGTCAGTCAGTTTGGCTACGATGGCAAAGGGCAGATTAAGGTTGCCAATATCACCGAATTGCTAGCCGCGTATGAAGAATTGAACCATGCGGTTTGTGTGCTGGAAAAATTCATACCGCTCAAAAGTGAGATATCCGTGGTGGTAGCGCGTGGCATCGACGGAGAAATTAAGACTTTTCCGGTGTCCGAGAATCAACATATCAACGGCATTCTCGATATCAGCATTGTACCGGCCAGAATTTCATCGCAATTAGCACAGCAAGCCCAAGACATAGCTTGCCAGGTTACCAAGAAACTGAATTATCAGGGAGTGGTGTGCGTCGAATTTTTCGTGCTGCAAGATGATACGCTGTTGATTAATGAGATAGCGCCGCGCCCACATAACAGCGGGCATTATTCCCTTAATGCCTGTATCACATCACAATTTGAACAGCAAGTGCGCACCCTGTGCGGTTTGCCGCTGGGAGCAACCACGCAGCACAGCGCTGCCGTGATGGTGAATCTGCTGGGCGATTTATGGCATAACGGGGAACCCGACTGGAATCAGGTTTTGCAGCATCGTTCAGCAAAATTGCACTTATACGGCAAAACCGAAGCGCGTCCAGGGCGCAAAATGGGGCACTACACCGTATTGAGCACGGATATTGCTACGGCATTGCATGATGCCATGCAAATCAAGAAAAGACTTGAACACCATACAACCTGAAATCCATGACCCAATCATCCGCTTTATTTGAAACCAGCATCAAAAGCCTGCCATTTTTGCATCGCGGCAAGGTCAGGGACATCTACGCTGTCGGCAACGACAAGCTGCTGATCGTGCAAACCGACCGCCTGTCGGCGTTTGACGTAATTCTACCGACTCCGGTGCCCGGCAAGGGAAAAATCCTGACTGCACTATCGCAATTCTGGTTCCAAAAACTCGCGCATATCCTGCCCAATCACTTGACCGGCATCGCGCCGGAATCGGTCGTTGCCGAACACGAGCGTGAACAGGTGGAAGGACGTGCATTCGTCATCCGGCGCCTGAAACCGTTGCCGATTGAAGCCATTGTGCGCGGTTATGTCGTCGGATCAGGTTGGAAGGATTATCAACAAACCGGTGCGATTTGCGGGATTCAATTACCGGCTGGGCTGAAGCTGGCCGAAAAAATATCTGGCGGTGCAATTTTTACACCCTCAACCAAAGCAGCAGCAGGTGCACATGATGAAAACATCTCGTTGGTGGAAGTGGAAAACCAATTAGGAAAAGCACTGACCGAAAAAGTCAGTAAAAAAGCCATCCAGTTGTACACCGAAGCAGCAGACTACGCTCTGCAGCGCGGCATCATCATTGCCGATACCAAATTTGAATTTGGTCTGGATAATGCCGGCGAGCTGTATCTGATCGACGAAGTGCTGACCCCGGATTCATCACGATTCTGGCCCGCCGATCAATACCAGCCCGGTCAAAATCCGCCCAGCTTCGATAAGCAATTTGTGCGCGACTGGCTGGAAAAACAGGATTGGAACAAAAAAGCCCCGGCACCGGAACTGCCGGAAGAAATATTGCAGCAGACGATGGAAAAGTATCAGGAGGCTTTACGGTTGTTGATTTCTTAATTCAGGAGGAAGTTTCTTAATGACTATTATAGATTCAGCGCAGTCTTCATCCAGTTTTAGTTTTCCAGCAGATTCAGAAATTCGTCGAATTCTTTCGGAGCGGATTGAAAGTCATAAGCAAGGTGTTGGCATTGTTGTCGGAATTGTTGGAGTAGAAGGTCGTCATATCGTCGCGCACGGCCATTTCAGTACAGACGATCGCCGTTTCGTGGATTCCGATACGATTTTTGAAATCGGTTCTGTCACCAAGATTTTCACGGCGCTGCTGCTTGCCGATATGATTCAGCGTGACGAAGTCAAACTTACCGATCCAGTTGCGCAATATCTCCCCGAGAAAGTCGTTGTGCCGCAACGTGATGGAAAGGTGATTACATTGGTGGATCTGGCGACGCATACGTCAGGTTTACCTCGGATGTCCGATAATTTTGCACCGGCAAATCCCGACAATCCGTATGCTGACTATTCCGTCGAACAGCTTTATCAATTTCTTTCGGGTCATCAATTGACGCGCGATATCGGGGCGCAATGGGAATACTCTAATCTCGGTTATGGGCTCTTAGGCCATGTGCTTGCGCGGCGAGCCGGTACTGATTACGAAACCTTGGTTCGCGAACGCATCTGCGCACCGCTTGGTATGGAGAGTACGGTTATTACCCTTTCTTCTGAGATGAATGCAAGACTTGCAACTGGGCATAACGCGGCATTGGAAGCATTTCCAAACTGGGATTTGCCGACTCTTGCCGGTGCAGGTGCTTTACGTTCCACAGCAAACGATTTGCTGACTTTTCTAGAGACGGCGCTTGGCATCAGGGAAACGCCACTTGCGTCTGCCTTTACCGCGATGCATGTCTCACGACGGTCTACTGGAATAAGCGATAATGAAATAGGGATCGGTTGGGGCATTATGAAAAGTGGTGGCAATGAACTGATCTGGCACAATGGTGGCACGGGTGGATATTGTTCCTTTATTGGCTTCCTGCCAAAGATGAATGTAGGCGTTGTTGCGCTTTCAAATGCGTCCACCGACGTTGGTGTTGACGACATTGCGCAGCACCTGTTCAATCCCGAAATGCCCCTTGCTTTCCCAAGCATTTCAATACAGTGAGGGGAAGCACGCTGGTTGGGATAACGAGAGGAATCCCAACATTGCACCACCGCATTAATTGTTACGGTTTACCGATTAGAATAAACTCATCAGCATCCTGATACCCAACCCATACAGCAGCACAACAAAAGTCGTTCTTAGAATGGCAGTTTTGGTGGAATGCGTGAGTTTCGCGCCGAGCGGGGCTGTCAGCATGCTGGCTGCTACCAGCCAAATCAGCGCCGGTAAATAGACATAACCCAAGCTGTAGTCAGGGAGTGTCTCTGATTGCAGATAGCCATTAGCGACATAACCAGCGGTGCCCGTCAGTGCAATGGGAAATCCAATGGCTGCGGCGGTGCCGATGGCATGTTGCAGTTTAACATTGCACAGCGTCAGAAACGGCACTGACAACAATCCGCCACCGATGGCAACCAGGCTGGATAATGCGCCGATAACGTTACCGGCGAGAAACATGCCGATTTTTCCGGGAAGCTGGAAAATGGGATTGGGACGAAATTGCAGCAGCATTTGTGTGGCGGCGTAAAAGATGAAAATGACAAAAATGACGCTTAGGAGTTGTCCTGTCATTGAGTTTACCAAAGCGGCTCCACCGAAAGTACCAAGAAAAATGCCCGGCGTTATATTTTTCACAATCTGCCAATCTACCGCGCCGTGCTGATGGTGTGTGCGCAAGCTGGCAATTGATGTGAAAATGATGGTGGCCATGGTGGTGCCGAGCGCCATGTGGATAATGCGGTCGGCGGGAAAGTTCTGGGCTGTGAAAAGGGTGATCAGCACGGGTACGATAATGAGTCCGCCGCCGATGCCGAGTAAACCGGCGAAGAAGCCTACAAAAGCTCCAGTCAGCAGGTAAATCAGCCACCATTCCATGATTCAGGCTTGATGAAAGGGATCAGGTTGCATTACAGAATGTTCAAAATGAATTGCCATTCTGCCGGGTCAATCGGTGTGATCGACAAGCGATTACCCGTTTGCAGCACCCGCATTCTGTGCAGTTCTGGATATTGTCTTAATTCTTTAATGGGAACTAAACGAGTTCTTTTCATCAGGGTGATTTCAACATTAAACCAGCGTGGGTTGCTTTGTGTCGCTTTGAGATCAAAATACTTACTGTCTGGCTTGAATTGCGTGGCATCCGGATAAGCTGGTTTGCTGATGGTTGCAATTCCTACTATGCCAGGATCTTTACAGCAAGAATGATAGAAAAAAGTCTGATCGCCAATACTCATCTGGTTGCGCATAAAATTGCGAGACTGATAATTACGTACACCTTCCCATGCCACGGTTTGATTAGGTAGTGCGGCAAAATCATCGATGCTGAATTCAGAAGGCTCTGATTTCATTAACCAATAACGCATTTTCCTAATAGATTATAATGTAATAATTCAATTCCAAGTTGCTAATTTCATTTAAGTTCTTCAATGAATTTTGTGATAAAAAATATGCTTTTTCTAGTCGCCTTCTGTAATATGCCAAATTCTTAATTTGCTCATTCTAACTAATTTAACAATGAATAATCATTCACTTTCTGAAATTGCTGTAGATACTTGGGTGCAAGGTGGTCCTATTACGTTAAGCGATCTGGTTGGCTCTGTGGTGTTAATCGAAGTTTTTCAAGTTAATTGTCCGGGTTGTTTTATTTATTCGTTACCTAAAGCGATTGATTTGCATAATAAGTATCGGGATCAGGGGCTGGTTGTCATCGGTTTGGCCACAGCATTTGAAGATTATGATAAAAATACGCTTGAGAATTTACAGAAACTCGTTATGACTGGGGAAGTAGTCGGTCAGACGTTTAAGGCACTCAATCAGTATAGTTTATTATCCGAAGGCAAACTGCGATGGGAAATACCTTTTGCGGTTGGAATGGATCGGGTGGTGGCAGAAACTGAACCTGTTACCGATGAGCGAGTTTTACGCTATGCGCGTGAATTTCTTCCTGAGTTTGAGAAATTCAGTGATCAGCAAAAGATGTCTATGCTTCAGCAAGTAAAGCATTATATGGAGCAAAAATCTATGAAAGCTGAAACTTTTGAGCGTTTTGCTTTGCAAGGAACGCCATCGTGTATTCTGTTTGATCGTAAAGGAGAGTTAAAAGATGTTTCATTTGGTCAAATAGATTACAAACCGGCAATGGTTGAGCATTTCTTGGCAGAAAAAAGATTTATTTTATGATTCTGCTTGGAAGTAAGCAGAATCAACTATCTAGGGGTTAAGGAATAGTTTTGAGGCCAAAGCATTCTCAAGCCAGATTTCAAAAGCTTGGTGATTATTCAAATCATATTGCCAGCACTGAAAACCTAGTTCTTTGGCCGATGCGATATTTTGTGGCAGGTCATCAATGTAAATGGTTGATGCTGGTTCAAGCTGATAAGTATTGATGGCGTATTGATAGATAGCGAATTCTGGTTTCAGAAAACCTACTTCGAATGACAACACTTTATGCTCAAAATAAGAAAATTCAGGGTAGGCTGTGAATATCCAGGGATAATGGATGGCATTGATATTCGAAATCAGCATCAATGAATGATTTTGACTGGCGAGTTGACGTACACAGCGCCACATCGGTTTATTTACCATAAAAATTTGCTGCCAGGCTAGATAAAATTGTTCCGGTGTGGCGTTGCTTTCAAAGATCTCCAGCGCCCACCTGGCATAATTTTCTGGATCAATTGCTCCGGTTTCTAACACGTCTTTTTGTGCAAGCACTTGCTGGATGCGTTCTTTGGGATTACTTATTCTATGGGGTATTAATCTTGCAAGGGATGATTCAAAATCAAAATCGAGTAAAACGCGACCAATATCAAACAAAAATGTTTTTGGAGAAGAGGATAGTAGTGCTATTTGATCACTGAGTTGCATCATGAATTGATCGTAATATTTGCTAGAGAACAGTAAGTAAAAAAGGACAAGAAATGTAAACATCTCTTGTCCCGTATAAGCTCCCCACCTGTGCCGTCAGACTATCATCTTGAACCATAAGGTCCAAGGCGGTTGTTTCATGGATACATCAGGCACATCCAATATAGGTGCGCACAACAGCATCACTAAAATCCACAACCATTCTTTATGAATTGGTTCAAAGAATATAAGTCTTAACAAACACCGCAGGGATTAACCTTATTCCTAAAAAATTCTAATTTTCTTTCCTCATCATTACTTCATCAACTTTCTTCTTTAGAGATACAATTCTACGCTTAAATTCATCCATGTCAAAGACCGTTCCATTACGCAGCATGAGTAATTCATGTGTAATGCTTAAAGCTGCAATAATAGCAATACGATCTGAATCGATAACTTTCCCTTCAGCTCTAACTTCCTGAATTTTCTTGTTCAAGTAGGCTGCCGCAAGCTGGATTTCTTCCTGCTCTTCATCAGGGCAGGTAATACAAAATTCCCGGCCCATGATATTGATATTCAGTGTCTTGTTACTCATTATTCGGCATATTTAATAAGAGCGTTTCAAGGCGACCAGCGGCAACTTGTATTTTCTCGTTGAGTTTTGCATTCTGAGCATGTGTGTCTGCGAGTTCTTTACGTAATTTGTTATTCTCCACGAGAATATCCTGATATAACCGCAAAAGGAGAAAAACTTTTTCTTCAAGAGATTTTAGTTCTGTTTCCATGGGCACACTATATTCTTGAGCATTAAAAGTTTAACCGATTTAACCAAATTTTAATTTTGTTTATTGTTCTAACTGTGCCGCCCATACTCAATAGTACTAATTTTAGTGTTGAAATACAGTACATTAAAATTTAAAGTAAACTGACCAAATACTTTGGTAATCATTGCTTATTATCAGATGTATTTATACGAATAATCGCAAAGCACTTGGGCTACCTGCGTTGATATGATTATTTTTCATTGCAGTTTGTATTTCAATCAGTTGCTGTTTACTTCGCTGAATGCCACTATCACTCAAGGGAACCCGGTTATCATCGACCATAATACCGCCCAGTGTATTAGAAAAAATTTTTGCAAGATGAGCCATTTGATCAAATACTCTTTCTCCATGGGAGACTCTTGGAACATCGAGCAAGAAAGTCACGCCATGAGTTGTCAGAGATTTTATATTTTCAGGCAAGAAGGGGGATGATTCATAATTACTCAATGTAAACAATAGATGATGATTATCATCCCGAAACTTGAATACTCCATCCGATTCTAGCCTGAATCCAGAAGCTTCGGCTAATGCACGAATTTTGGTGCCAACAAATGCTCCATCGTCTTTGCTGATAATATTAATCCCAATCATTACATCCACTTCAGCACAGAATTTATCGAGCATCAAAGCTTTGTCATGTGTGCTGACAATATCAGGACACTCTGCTGCAGCATGGACTTGAGAAGCAAAATCTTGTACTAAATCACGGAATTTGGATAGGTTGACTTCGCTGATAGGGCCAGCTCTGTCAGCCAGTTGTAAACAGCCTTTCAGATGGATGTAACCATCACCATCGGCATTGGCCTCATTCGTTATTTCTTCCCAAGGCTCATCTCTATGCCGCTGACCTAACCAGTAAACAGATTTTCCAAAATCAAATTTTCTTTGGAGTAACTTGGCGACATAAGTATTAGAAATGACTGATTCTGATCTTATATGAACAATGTAATTGGTATTATTATCATAGTCTAATACGGGTGAGGTAGTTGATGAACTTATTGATGTATGGGTCGGAATATTAATTGATGGGTTTTGTGTAATGGACATTTTTTTTGCTTCACTGTGAGAAGCTGATGAGTCAGTCTGCATGAGCAAGTCAGGCTGTCCATTAGAAATTGGGCTTTTGTTGAACTTTGGTTCAATTCTGGGCGCAATTTCTTCAGAATCATGTGTATCAAGGAGAATATCATTGTGTTCATGATCAAATGCTGCTTGTACTTTACGCCGATAACGTTGTTGTTGCAGCCAGTTGAAGACAACAACACCGACAATAACGATAATGCCGATGACAATCAGGCTTAACTGCAAGTCACTCATATTACTTAATATATCCATGTTATTTCCCTAAAAATACTTGATATAAAGCACACAGATTAGATTGTGCCGGCTTTATATGATCAACTACAAATCCAGACTAGATTTGCTTAATTCGTTTTCCCATTTTGATCGCATCTGCGATATCAACAGCGACTATTCGTGATACACCCTGTTCCTGCATTGTAACCCCAATTAATTGCTGCGCCATTTCCATCGTAATTTTATTATGACTAATGAATAAAAATTGAGTTTGTTTTGACATATTTTTTACTAACCCACAAAAACGATGAGTATTACTGTCATCAAGAGGCGCATCTACTTCATCCAATAAGCAAAACGGCGCAGGGTTAAGTCGAAATAATGAAAACACCAATGCCAAGGCCGTGAGGGCTTTTTCACCACCCGATAATAGATAGATCGAGCTATTTTTTTTTCCGGGCGGTTGCGCCATTAATATTAAGCCGGCATCCAGGATCTTATCGTCACTCAGCTCAAGCTTGGCTTGTCCACCTGCAAATATTACCGGAAAGATTTCGCTTAGATATTGATTGACCAGATCAAAAGTTTCTTGCAAGCGTAACCTGGTTTCGCGATCGATTTGTTGAACGACGTTTTCTAAAGTTGCAATCGCTTCATTAAGATCTTGCAGCTGCATCAGTAAGCTAGATTCACGTGCACGAGCAGCTTCGAGTTCTTCTAAGGCGGCAAGATTGACAGATCCTAATGCAGATATGTCGGCGTTTAATCGATTAATTTCTGATTGCAATGCTGCGATACTCTTTTTTTCTATGAGAGATGATAATGATTTTGTATCAATTTTGGCATCATTGAGCAATTCGTCAAATTGATTGATGGTAATATTCGCTGCCTGTTCTTTGAGTCGAATCTGACTAATGGTCTCTCTTAACGAAGACAATTCCTGGTCGGATGCCATGCGAGTATTTTCTATTTCCCGCAAATGGCACGTAATGTCTTCGACTTCC
This sequence comes from Nitrosomonas sp. Nm166, assembly GCF_900112825.1. Lineage (GTDB taxonomy): Bacteria > Pseudomonadota > Gammaproteobacteria > Burkholderiales > Nitrosomonadaceae > Nitrosomonas. Next base: position 75,083 of record NZ_FONE01000006.1, read on the forward strand.
TGACGAGTTTGCAGCACGGTGTGTTCAATTAATTTACGTTGTATCTGGGCAACTTCCAATCGTTTATTGAACGGAGCTTCATCTAAGCTATTTTTTTCTTTGAGCAGACTCAGATGACTTTGCGTTAAGCATTGTAAATCTTCATGTAAAGATTCTAAATTATGCTCTATCTCACTGATTTTATTTTCGCATGTTTTTACATGAAATGTAGCTTCCTGCACCTGCTTTGTCGATTGCTGGATGCTTTGCCGCTGACTTGCAAGTAGATGATTAGCTGCTTCCCAGGCTCGCTGAGCTTGTTGTGTAAGCTTCTTCAGCGCATCAATCTGTTCTAAATTCTTTATTGATCTTATCTTGGTAGCTTCCTGGAGTGAAATTTCGCTGTCTAATGCTTGCTTGATTTCGGTTAATTCAGAATTGATCTGATTGTTACGATGAATTGTCCGTTCACTGATTTGTGAAAGCTTAACGATTTCAAGCTGTAAATCATGTCGACGTTGCTGTGTTTGTCTGCTATTTTGATGAGATTCTTGGATAGCATGACTGAGTTGAGCATCTTGCTGATTGGCTGCTTCTAGCAAATCACGTTGATCGTGGAGAAGTGATTCTAATCGGTCAATTTCTATTTGGATATTTTTTAGCTCCTGCTGTCTAGATAAAACGCCATGCAATTGAGAATCCGGCGCATAAAAAGTGAAGCTGGTGCGTGTAATCATATGTCCTTGGCGTGTAACCAGCACGGCGCCAGAATTCAAGGTGGATCTTTTAATAAGACCTTCTTGAATATCTTCTATCACATAGACGTGGCCTAACCAATCTTCCAATACCGATTGAATTTCAGGCAGATCGACTGTCATATAGGCCAGTAATTTTTTATAACTTGCAGGGCTTGTCGTAGACTCTTGCTTGCTAATAGACAAGACAGGTTGAGTTTTTTCAAAAATTGTCCATTTTCCCGAAGGAGCATCATGAATCCAATGTTGAATTAAATCCAGCTGCTCGAATTCAATACTATTGAGCCGTTCGCGTAGCACCGCTTCAAGCGCATTTTCCCATTCAGGCTGGATCTGTATTTTTTGCCATAAACGAGGCAATAAATCCAATCGCTGATTGCGTTGCCATATATTTAGATTTTGATTACTTTCAAGCTTCTGCTGAAGATTCTGTAATGCATTGAAGCGTGCCGTTGCTTGCGATAATGCATGTTGTAACTCCTGAATTTCATGGGTAATCTGGTGTTTGCGTTGATTTGCAACTGATAATTGATTTTCGATATCCTGATGCTTCAAGTTGAGTTGTTTCAAGGTATTTTCAGCCTGATCCATTTCTAATTGCAGTTCAGCTAATCTGGATAAATCAATGAAAACCAGCTCACTTTGTTCCTGCAATAAGCGAGAATAACGTGCTTCAAGCTGCTGGATATTCTTTGTTGCATGGGTGAGATGGCTATCTTCAAGCTGATTGGCCTGCTCGGTTAAAAGAAGCTTCTGTCGACAATTAGTTAATTCTTCCTGGCACCGGAGAAAATCTGCTTCAATGTGGGGTAATTCTTTAGTTTTCTCATCATTTCTTAAAATACTTTCGATATGGATTGACTCGGCTTGGATTTTTTCCTGGCGCCAGTGGCATAAATTTTCTGATGAAACTTCTTTTAGCTGGTTACTTTTCTTTAACTGATTTTCAATTTCTCGGATTTGTTGTGCTAAACGTTCACTCATACTCCTCAGATGATTGATTTCTTGTTCCAAGCGCGATATTTCTGCATTTGCCGCATACAGTTGACCCTGTACTTGTAGCAGTTTGTCGCTGGCTGCATATTCTTTTGCCCGAGTTGCTTCATATTCTTTCTCAGCATCATGTTGCTTTGAGAGTATAGTTTGCAATTGAACTTCCAACCTTTGAATTTCTTTTTCTGCATTAGTGCGCTGATTCATTGCATCACTTTTACGCTGTAGCCACAACAAACATTGTGATATATGCAATTTTTCTTGCAGCGATTGATATTGCTGGGCGATTTCTGCTTGTATTTCCAAACGTTGTAGGTGAGTTTTCAATTCCAGGCAGAGATCTTCTATGCGGGCTAAATTCTTTCGGGTTTCTTCCAAACGCGAGAAAGTTTCCTGTCTTCTTTCCCGGTATTGAGAAATTCCGGCAGCTTCTTCCAGAAAATTTTTTAATTCTTGTGGTTTTGCCTCAATAATTCGCGAGATCATGCCCTGTTCAATAATCGCGTATCCACGACCTCCGATGCCGGTACCGAGAAAAAGATCGGCAATATCCCGTCGCCGCACTTGAAGGTTGTTAATGTAATAACTTGAAACACCATCTCTCTGAAGGACGCGCTTAATTGCGATTTCGGCATAGCTAGACCATTGACCTGTGATCTTGCTCAAATGATTGTTAAAAACTATTTCCACGCTCGCGCGACTAATCGCTTTTCGATGATCTGATCCCGAAAAAATAACATCTTGCATAGAATCACCGCGTAGAGCAGAGGCCTTAGATTCTCCTAAGACCCATCGTACCGCATCAATAATATTTGATTTTCCGCAGCCATTGGGACCTACGATACCAACCAGATCTTGAGAAACGGCAATTGCAGTTGGGTCAACAAATGATTTGAAACCGGCGAGTTTAATATGGGCTAAACGCAATTTTTTATTTATCAGATAAGATCGTTATAATAGATAGATTTAAGTGGAAAACGATTAAAAGCAATTGATTATTGTAACTGAATTAATTTAAACATGAGCATGAAGAATGACCAGCAAGCCTGAGAAAACACTTGAAACTTTTCCAAATCCATTTGCAGATCGAGATTACCATATTCATATGGAAATCCCTGAGTTCACCTGTTTGTGCCCCAAAACGGGACAGCCTGATTTTGCAACCTTAATTCTTGATTATATTCCTGATAAAAAATGTATCGAGCTCAAAAGTCTTAAGCTTTATATCTGGTCATACCGCAACGAAGGAGTATTTCATGAAGCGGTCACAAATAAAATTCTCGATGATCTCGTTGCTGCTCTAGAACCCAGATATATCCGCTTAATGGCACGTTTTTATGTGCGTGGTGGGATTTTCACCAATGTCGTCGTTGATTATCAAAAGAAAGGGTGGAAGCCAAAACCAGCAATTTTTCTTCAAGAATTCAATAGTCAATCCAATACTCGAGAATAATTCATAACATAATACTTTAAATAGTTTTATTAATATATTGATTTTAATAAAAATAATCTGATCATATGTTTCTTGTTATTTAAAAAAAAGGTTTGCAAAGACCAAAATTTTATATATGCTGTCACCTAGTGTGAAGATAAAATATAAGCTATATAAATGATTTTTAACAGAAATAGTCTATTTGCTTTACTAATTTCACTGCTTTTCTGGGCTTCACTATCAGTTGATGTGTTTGCTCTCGGATTAGTACAGGACAAAAATCAACATCATGCAAATTTATTGGATCGTGTACGAAGCGGGTTTGCATTGATACTATCCTCTAGCAGTAAAGCAATACGTAAAATTGAAACTCCTCATACGGAGAATCCGCAGACAATCAATCATATTATTGCAAGAAGTGAGCGGTATTTATTTTATATTGTGGAGGAAGTCGAGCGTCGTGGTATGCCAATGGAAATTGCCTTAATACCTGTGATTGAAAGCGCTTATAATCCTCTCATTAAATCAGATAACCGGTCTGCGGGTTTGTGGCAATTTATACCAGAAACTGCAAAAATCTTGGGCTTGGAACAAAATGTATGGCATGATGACCGCCGTGACATTATCGCATCGACTGAAGCTGCTCTTGATTACTTACAATATCTTTATCAGAGATTTGGTGATTGGGAAGTTGCCATAGCAGCCTATAACTTAGGTGAAGGCGCGGTAAGTAAGGTTTTGTCTAGAAATATTCATAAAGGAAGATCAACCAGCTTTCGCGATCTAAATCTTCCAGTTGAAACCAAGCACTATGTTTATAAGCTATCAGCAGTTAAAGACATTATTGCTAACCCAAAAAAATACGGTATAAAACTTCGACCGGTACCTAATCGACCGTATTTTGACACCGTCACAATACATGAGCACATCGATATCTCCCTCGTTACCCGCCTCGCAAATATCTCTGAAGTTGAATTTACCGCCTTAAATCCCGCTTACAATCGCTATGTTATTAAAGTACTTGATGCGCCTCGTACTTTATTGCTCCCCAAGAATAACAAAGATATTTTCTTAAAAAATTTAGAGACTTACCAGGATCCTAGAATTTCATGGAAGTTTTATCATGTTAAAAAAGGCGAAAATATCAATGAAATTGCGGCTCGTTATTCAACTACCGTGAAGCAGTTGCAAGCCATCAATGGTATTTCTCGAAATAAGAATCTTACGCTTGGACAAAAGATATTGGTTCCTCAAGCTGTGGCAGAAAATCATGCAGAAAGTGCTGCGCAAAACAAAAAGCACTTACAAAATCATCAAGCCAGTATTCATGTTGTAAAGAAAGGCGATACTTTGTACGAAATAGCAAAACGATACGGTACAACTGTTGATCTAATCAAATTGTGGAATAATAATGATGATGAGAGTTTAGCGATAGGGCAGAAACTTGTTCTTATGAAAAGTTAAAGATATATTTCGCTCAATAATCATTTTTAAAAAGTATTCACTCAATACTTTTTAAAAATTCAATAGCCCAACTTACGCCGAATCCTGTAATCTCACTATCGACAGCACCTAAACCATCTTTGTGGTTGCAGGCCGATAAATCTACATGTACCCAAGGTGTATCGCTAACAAATCTGCGCAGAAAACAGGCTGCAAGAATATGATCAAATTCTCCCTCAAGCTCGCATTGCTTGATATCCGCAATACTACTTTCAAGACTTTCTTCATAGTCTGTGTCCATTGGAAAAACACAAACGCGCTCACCACTTTTTTTGCCCGCTGAAACGGCTTTTTGAGATAGATCATCACGATTGCTAAAAATTCCGCTGTATCGTGACCCTAAGGCGGTTCTCATGCTTCCGGTCAGTGTAGCGAAATCGATAATCAAGTCCGGTTTTAGCTTAGCAGCCAACGTTAAAGTATCCGCCAAAACCATACGTCCTTCAGCATCCGTATGGACTACTTCAATGGATAATCCACTCAATGCTGAAATAATGTCATTTTGTTTATAAGCCCGTGGACTGATATGGTTTTGTGCTATCGCGAGCCAGCAATCAATCTTGATCGGAATTTCGGCTCGAGTTGCGGCAAGTAAAATGCCCAAGGCTACTGCGGAGCCATTCATATCTTCGTGCATACCTTGCATATGTCGGGCCGGTTTTAAATTATGGCCACCCGTATCAAAACAAATACCTTTGCCAACAACAGCGACGCTTTTATTATGTGAATTGTGCTTGCAATTATGCTGTAAATGTACAATAGCGGCATCTTCTGAATCACTACCTTGAGCAACAGCGATAAAAGCACCTGCACCAATTTCCTTCAATTTATTTAAATCGAACTCTTCGTATTTCCAACCTTCGTTTTCCGCAAGCTTTTTAATCTGTTGACGATAGGTTTCAGGCGTTAATTCATTGGCGGGCAAAACCGTAAGACCACGAGCCAACAAGTTGCCTTCTGCCAATGCTCGCTGCAATGTAAAGTTTGCCGCATCCTTGTAGCCATACAGTGAAATCTTCGTTAGCGATTTTCTAGCGGGCTTGTTTTTTCGTACGGGTAATACAGCGCCATTGACCCAAGTCGCATATACAGCCAATTCGGAGAAATTTTTCTTTTGATGAGTAGTGCCATAAACGGCAATATGTATTTCAGATGGATTTTCAAGAAGTAACAACTTGATTGCTTTACGCATGCAAGTTTGCTGATTAAATACAGGCTGGCTACTGTCTATCATGGCCCAGGCACATAATTCACCGTTCTCAAGATTTGCACTGACCGGAGTACAACTAAGATCAGTTAATTTCATTTCGCGTCGCACAAACAATTTTTCAAGCGATTCTTCACCAAAGAGATTGTATTTCTTGGGTAACTTTTCTAATTTAGGGAGTATTACGAGAATATGCGATGCTTTAATAGATTGATCGATAGGTGATACATTCTGGAAAAGAGTTGCCAGCATTGAAAGCTTTCCTGTTAAATATTTTTTTCTGCATGACAATGTCTTAAGTCATGACGTAAGAATGATTGCTGATAATTACTGCTATTATATACGTCTTAAGTACATTATGATGGCTGAGATAGCTTGTAGCAGATAGATTTCTGGTTCTCAGTTCTCATAAAGGGGAGTATCATATTATGATGCGTCAATATCTTGAGCTAATGCAACATATTATCGATCATGGGCACCAGAAATCAGATCGCACGGGTACTGGTACCTTGTCAATCTTTGGTTATCAAGTGCGCTTCAACTTAGCCCATGGTTTTCCATTAGTTACCACTAAAAAATGTCATCTGAAATCAATTATTCATGAGCTATTGTGGTTTTTGCAAGGTGATACGAATATCGAATACTTACATAAAAATGGTGTATCAATATGGAATGAATGGGCTGATGAGAATGGTGATCTGGGTCCCATATATGGCCATCAATGGCGATCCTGGGCAACAGCAGATGGTCAGCATATTGATCAGCTTAAGCAGGTTATCGAGCAAATAAAAAATACGCCCGATTCGCGGCGCATGCTTGTCTCTGCCTGGAATGTGGGTGATTTGCATAAAATGAGGTTACCTCCATGCCATGTTTTTTTTCAGTTTTATGTGGCAGATAATCATTTATCGTGCCAGCTTTATCAGCGTAGTGCAGATATTTTTTTAGGTGTACCTTTTAATATTGCATCGTATGCATTGCTCACAATGATGATTGCGCAGGTATGTGATCTTCAACCAGGAGATTTTGTGCATACGTTTGGAGACGCGCATCTCTATCTGAACCATCTTGAACAAGCTCATGAGCAATTAAAGCGCAAGCCGAGGCCGCTGCCTATTATGAAGTTAAATCCCAATAAGCGAGAGATTCTGGATTTTGAATATGAAGATTTCGTATTGGAAAATTATGATCCTTATCCAGCTATTAAAGCACCTATAGCCATATGACTTCGCTGTGCTTATCCATATTGGTAGCCATGGCTAGGAATCGAGTCATTGGCCAAAATAATAAATTGCCTTGGCATTTACCAGTTGATTTGAAACATTTCAAGTCACTGACCATGGACCATATTATTATAATGGGCCGCAAAACCTATGAATCTATTGGTCGACCCCTACCAGGTAGAACCAGTATCGTTATTACTCACCAGAAGAATTTTAAAGCGCTTGGAGCGACAGTTGTTCATTCTGTTGAAGAAGCTCTGCAAGTATGCAAGCAAGTCAGCATCATCAATCATGAACATTTTATTATAGGGGGCGAGGAGATATTCCGGCAAACCCTTAAAATTTGCCAGCGCATGTATATTACGGAGATTCAGAGAGATTTTGAGGGGGATACTTTCTTTCCGGAATTTGATCCCAACGATTGGAAAGAAACGCAGCGGGATAAGCATTATTCTGATCAGGATAACAACATGGAATACCATTTTATCATACTTGATCGTAAGCCATCATTTAAATAAGTTATGAAGCTTTCTGAAATTCTCATCTTATAAATGGTGAAATGCATATTGCATGCTATTTCACCACCTATATGATCACGGGAGATACTTATATCACCTTAATATCAGGTAAAGGAAACCCGTTGAAATTGCTGGCATAAGCAGTAGTGTAAGCACCAGAATTAGGGATATAAATAAAGTCATCTTCTTGCATGTCATTGGGCAGCATTAAGTCATGCATCAAAACATCCACTGAATCACAGGTGGGGCCAGCAACAGACCAAGGAATATTAATACCCTTCCGATCAGTGAGGATTTCATAACGTAAACCTTCGGTCATTTCTATGACCCCACCAAACATACCCGCATCCCAATACATCCATCGCTTTCCATTTCGAGTTGCGGTACCCACTACACGACACACGAAGTAAGCTGAATCAGAGACCAAATAACGGCCAGGTTCTGCTATGATACGGATGTCATCCGGCAAGTCAGCGATAGCTTCATTGATGACCTCGGCAATTACTTCGATTGAGGGAATTGGTTTGAGATGGCGCACTGGGTAGCCTCCCCCGATGTTAAGTAATCGAGGATTCAGACCTGCGGCTTGCATATCGGCAAAAACTTTCTTTGCGCGCTCTATGCCGACTCGCCAGTTTTGCGGATTGCGACATTGAGAGCCTACATGAAATGTAACGCCGGCCAGATCTGCCTTGATCTTTGCAGCCTCATTAATGACCTCATGAATGTCGCCCAGATGTGTTCCGAATTTACCTGCCAATGGCCAATCACTGCCAATATTAGGAGTATCGATACGCAGATACATTTTGGCATCTGGCTTGACACTTACAATCTTGTGCAGCTCTTCTACACTGTCAAGCACATACCATTCGACCCCTTTGGTTGCGGCATATTTGAGATAGGCCCTCGACTTGATCGGGTTACTATAAAATATCTCAGCAGCGGGCACTCCCAGCGTTAGTAATAAGTCAAGCTCGGCGATGGAAGCAATTTCAAAACCAGCTCCTTCTTTAATCAGTGTCTTTAACACGCGGTGATCGGGGTTGGCCTTGACTGCATAATGCGGATGAATGCTCGGCATTGCAGTTTTGAATCGGCGGGTTTTTTGTCGAATGATATTGCTATCAATTAATAAGAAGGGGTGTTGATAGCCTTGCTTTAGTACATTCTGAACATGCTTGAAATCCAGACTGATTTCAGGGTGAGTATCAAATAAAACTTCAGCTTGATCGAATTTTGGAAGTGTAGAAGAAAATGCAGGCATAGAAGTTTTCCTTTAAAAATGGCTACGTTTCAGGAATATGAACATTAACGAGATCAGCTGGAGCAAAAAAGTTCTTAATATTTATCATGATGACCTCCTTATCAGTGAGTTTTTTTAAAGTTGCACGCATTATAGTCTGCATTTCGGGTAAATCAAGTATTTTTTTACGTAAAAAAATTGCTTTTTATGTAATTAAAATATTTAAATAAAAACAATAAGTTGTATGAATTATACATATGCTGAATTTGACGTTCTTTTTTAAAAAAAGTTTATATCACTGCGGTATTTTTTATTATGAGCAGTATGGGTACATCAGCATAAATTGTTGATCTGTATTACCGCATTTTCATGCGAATCTTTAGTTCCATTGAAGTCTTAAATAGCCATCTGTTTTTTCATTAAACCGGAAGCGGAACAGATTTTCTCCGCGGTGAATCGCTTGCTGCGGTGGGAAGAGTTTGAATGGTCCGGCAGCAGAATGTGATTCTTCAATTCTCAATTTTCCTGCACGAGGGGAAAAAATTTTTAATTCAAACTGTCCCGGACTAATTTCCCGTAATGATGGAGCAAATGGTTTGGCCAATGGTTCGCCAATGAATACGCCTTGGCCTGGCCAGGCTACGCTTTTCCAGTAAGCTTCCATGGCACTGGCGCCTAATGCGTAGTGAAACATGGCGATTAGAGGGGAAGGAAATTTTTGCGGATAACTGCAGGGTTCAACAACTGTACCATAACTGGCTGTTGCACCGGCTTCCAGCCAGCGCAAGCTGCTCATTTGCTTGGAATCGGTCAACATACCGCCGGTAGATGTTAAATGATCTGCCAGCGCACCCGGCAGAAAACCTAGTGTCTGCAGCAGAGGCACTTCGGTCAATCCGGTAAAATAAAAAAGAATATCCTGGCGGTCAGTAAGCACATCGGTTTCGAATACTTGTATAGAAAAAACACCGACCAGATCATGTGCAGTTTTTTCAAAGCTCATTGCACGGCTGTTTCGGGCTTTATCTGAAGTGCTCAATAAATAAGCTTGTCCCTTTGGAAAGCTATGATCTGAAGCAATACCCCGGTCAATCAGCGCTTTAACCTGCTCAAAAGAAGTTCCAGCCAGCATCATCGCGGGCCGTATCTTGTAATCATTGGCCGGATAGAGGCTTTGCGCATTGAAATAGGGATTGAGCGCTGTCGGCTCGCATTTCTGTGCACAGTATTTCCTGTCGAAACCAAATGCCAATGCGGAAGTCAGCGACATGCAACCCACGCGGTAGGGAGTGGTCCAGGCAACCGCGTAGGCTTGTACATGATCGGGAGTAAGCTGATCAATCGTGGCTTTCAGTTGTTTAAATTCTTTGGGTGTCATGACACTGCGTTCAGATGCAAAACGCAGATGAATCATATTAGTTTCAGGAATATGCCGTGCCTGCTGATAGTAATGGGCAATTTGCCGGGATAGTGGATCATCGTCATTGACAATGACAGCAATATCTTCCGGCGTCAGTCCAGTACGTGGCAAAAAAATGCGCTTTTGCGCTTGCACCGGGAAAGCTGCAAAAAATAAAATCATCATCAAAATGGCAGAAATCTGCTCGATTAGCTTCCAATTTTTTTCTGCCAGCAGCATAAGGTGATTTGCATGATAAACTTAATGCTTTAAATTTTCGGTAATGTCACACCATGTTGTCCCTGATATTTACCACCTCGGTCCTTATAAGAAGTTTCACAGACTTCGTCTGATTCAAAAAAAATGACTTGGGCAACCCCTTCATTGGCGTAAATTTTGGCAGGCAGCGGAGTGGTATTGGAAAATTCCAGCGTGACATAACCTTCCCATTCCGGTTCAAATGGAGTGACATTTACGATGATGCCGCAGCGGGCATACGTTGACTTGCCTAAGCAGATAGTCAAAATGTTGCGTGGGATGCGAAAATATTCGACCGTGCGTGCCAATGCAAAGGAATTCGGTGGGATGATGCAAATATCACTTTTAACGTCAATAAATGAATTGGAGTCGAAATTCTTCGGATCCACGATAGTGGAATTGATATTGGTGAATAATTTAAATTCATCCGAGCAGCGGATATCGTAGCCATAACTTGAAGTGCCGTACGAAACAATACGCTGGTCGTCTTTCTGACGTATCTGATCCGGCTCAAACGGTTCGATCATGCCGTGTTCGAGTGCCATCTGGCGTATCCACTTATCTGATTTAATCGTCATCCTTTAGTCTTTCCTAGTCATTTTCCATTACGATCTTGGCGAATAATTCCGAGTGGTCTTCAGCAGATTCAGCGACTTTGACGGCGATGCGCCGCGCGATTAATCGGTATATTTCGGCTAATCTTCCTTCGGGTTCAGCGGCTACACTGGGTTTGCCCATGTCTGTATGTTCACGGATTTTGATATCGAGTGGTAATGCGCCGAGAAACTCTACATTGTAATCCTTGCACATCTTTTCACCGCCACCGGTTCCGAATATGGGTTCCGTATGCCCGCATTGAGAACAGGTGTGCATACTCATGTTTTCAACAATTCCTAAAATCGGAATGCCTACCTTTTCAAACATTTTTAATCCCTTACGTGCATCGAGCAGGGCAATATCCTGGGGTGTGGTAACAATGACTGCGCCAGTTACCGGTATTTTCTGAGCAAGTGTTAATTGAATATCACCGGTACCGGGCGGTAAATCAACGATCAGATAATCCAGATCCTTCCAGTTGGTATCGTTTAACAATTGCTGTAGGGCTTGCGTTACCATCGGGCCGCGCCAGACCATCGGGGTTTCGACGTCAATCAATAATCCGATGGACATGGCTTGAAGCCCGTGGGCTCGAACTGGTTCCATGCTTTTACCATCGAGCGATTCAGGATGACTTGTGATTCCCAGCATCTGAGGTTGTGATGGACCATAGATATCCGCATCTAAGATACCTACAGATGCGCCTTCCGCGGCCAATGCCAAAGCCAGATTAACCGCTGTGGCCGATTTTCCGACGCCGCCTTTGCCGGAAGCTACGGCAATGATGTTTTTGACGCCGGGGATAAGCTTGACGCCACGTTGTACAGCATGAGGAATAATTTTGCTGCTGACCGTGACTTGAGTATTGCCGATTCCCGCTATGGACTTCAATGCATCACTGATCTGTTTCTGAACGTTATCTTTAACACTGTTGGCTGGATAGCCCAGTTCTATCTCAACGGCTACATTGTTTTGATCGATCTGAATATTGCGCACTGCTTGCGTGGTCACATAATCTTTACCTGTTGTGGGATCAGTGACTTGTTTGAGTACAGATTGTATTTGTTGTTCAGAAATAGTCATCACGACTCCTTTTACTACCGGTTAGAGGTTAACAATTGAATAAAGGGATGGTAACAAATATCGGGAATGCGTACACAGTTTGTTACAATTGGCATTTACTTAATCTGACTTGCCGATAGTTAATGAACAAGCGAAAAATTCTGGTTACTTCTGCGCTTCCTTATGCCAATGGCAGTATCCATTTAGGTCATTTGGTGGAATATATTCAAACGGATATCTGGGTACGATTTCAGAAAATGTGTGGGCATACGACTTATTATGTATGCGCGGATGATACGCACGGCACACCGATCATGCTACGCGCAGAAAAAGAAGGCATTACACCAGAAACATTGATCGCACGAGTCCACGATGAGCATCTGGAGGATTTTACTGGCTTTCATATCCAGTTTGATAACTATTACAGCACCCATTCGCCGGAAACGCGGCATTTCTCAGAAGACATCTATAGCAAACTCAAGGCCGCCGGTTTGATTGCAGTGCGAGGTATCGAACAGCTTTATGATCCGGTCAAGAACATGTTTCTGCCTGACCGGTTTGTCAAAGGTGAATGTCCAAAATGTGGTGCCAAAGATCAGTATGGCGACTCCTGTGAAGCCTGCGGAGCGGCTTATGCGCCGACCGAATTAAAAAATCCTTATTCATCCGTATCCGGCGCCAAACCGGTCAAGAAATCATCAGAACACTATTTTTTCAGCTTATCCGATACGCGCTGTGCTGATTTTCTGCGCCGCTGGACCCGGGAGGACGAGCATTTGCAGCCTGAAGCTGCGAATAAAATGCGCGAATGGCTCGGTGAAACTGGGGAGAACAAACTTTCAGATTGGGATATTTCACGTGATGCGCCTTATTTTGGTTTTGAAATACCTGGTGCTCCCGGGAAGTATTTTTATGTCTGGCTGGATGCACCAATTGGTTACATGGGCAGTTTCAAAAATCTTTGCGTGCGTGAGCACATCGACTTTGACACTTTCTGGCAACCGCAATCGGATGCCGAGCTGTATCATTTTATCGGTAAAGATATTTTGTATTTTCACGCTTTATTCTGGCCGGCAATGCTGAAAAATGCGGGCTACCGTACTCCCACCAAAATTTTTGCCCACGGCTTTCTTACGGTGAATGGTGAAAAAATGAGCAAATCCCGCGGCACGTTCATTACGGCAGAAAGCTATCTGAAGCAAGGCTTGAATCCGGAATGGCTGCGTTATTATTATGCGGCCAAGCTCAATAGCACATTAGAAGATATCGATCTGAATCTGGAGGATTTTGTCGCGCGTGTCAATTCAGATCTGGTGGGTAAATTTATTAATATTGCCAGCCGCTGTGCAGGTTTTATTAGTAAACGATTTGACGGCAGGCTCGCGGACGGCGAACAGTATCGACAATTGCAAACGGTAGTGAACGAACGTTTTGCCGGTTGGCGACCTGATCAAATTGAAAAAGCGTTCGAGGAAAGGGAATTTGCAGCCGCGGTGCGGCATATCATGAAGCTTACTGATGAAGCAAATGAGACGATTCAGGAACTGGCGCCGTGGGAGGTTGCCAAGGACTCGGACCGCAGTGAAGAGCTGCAGAAAATCTGCAGTTTGGGCATACAGCTGTTTTACCTGCTTTCGCGCTACCTGAAACCTATTCTGCCGAAAACAGTGCAGCAAATTGAACGTTTTCTCAATTGCGAACCGTTAACCTGGCCTGAACTGAAAGAAGAACAGCCGGTATCGGACTTATTATTACCCGCAGGTCATGCCATCAACGTTTATCACCACTTGATGACACGCATTGATGCCAAGCAGATTGAGGCGTTGACCGTTGCCAATACGCAAAGCTTAACACCTGCAGGCCAAACCAGCTCCCCTGCGCGACACGCGGAGAAACAACAACATGCCGTTACACCGATTGCCGATGCGATTTCAATTGATGATTTCAGCAAGATTGATTTGCGTGTTGCAAAAATTATCAATGCCGAGCATGTGCAGGGTGCAGAAAAATTATTGAAGTTGACGCTGGATATTGGTAGTGAGCAACGCACTGTCTTTGCGGGTATCAAGTTGGCCTATGATCCTGAGCAATTAAAAGGACGCCATACTGTCATGGTTGCAAATCTTGCGCCACGGCAAATGAAATTTGGCTTGTCAGAAGGCATGGTATTGGCAGCCGGGGGCGGCAATCCAGGCGAATTGTTCATCCTTTCTCCCGATACCGGCGCACAGCCGGGAATGCGGGTTAAATAAGCTTATCCTTGCATGGAACTGGAGCTTGCAGAACATATCAAGCAACTGGAGCTTAAATTGCTACAGACTGATCTGACGGCGAACCCTACCTTGATGGATGATCTGATAGCCGGTGATTTTGAGGAGATCAGCAGCAACGGTCGCGTGAATTCAAGAAACGATGTGGTTAATTGGTTGCTGCAGAAGAATAATAATATTCAATGGGTGCTGACAAATTTCAGAATTAAGGTGTTAACCGATGATGTAGTGCTGGTTATTTATATTGCAAAAATACTCAACGGCCCGAACAGCGCAAGTAAAGGGTCAATCAGATCTTCCATTTGGAAATGTCGGGACCAAAACTGGAAAATAATATTTCATCAAGCATCTCAAATAGACGAGATACTATAAAGGCATAAAACCATGGATCAGGAGAAGGCGTTGGTACTCAACGAAGAGCAGCAATTCAACGAAATTAAAACCAATCTTGCAACAGTCAAGCAGCGCATTGCCGATACCTGCCGAAGAATTGGACGCGATCCCGCCAGTGTGCGGTTATTGCCTGTTACCAAAACAGTGTCTGCGGAAAGATTGCGCATTGCCTACGCAGCAGGTTGTCATGAAATGGGAGAAAACAAGATTCAGGAAGCACGGGAGAAATCCGAGGTTCTGCGTGATTTGAATATCCAATGGTCGATCATTGGCCATCTGCAAACCAACAAGGCTAAATATCTGGCGCGTTTTGCCAATGAATTCCAGGCATTGGACAGCCTGAAAGTTGCTGAAGAACTCGACAAACGTTTACAAAATGAAGGGCGTGCGATAGACGTTTACGTCCAGGTGAACAGTTCCGGAGAAGCCAGCAAATTTGGTTTGGCACCGGAAGATGTGTGTGCTTTTGTCATGCAACTGCCTAATTACTCATCTTTGCGAATCAAGGGGCTCATGACGCTGGCAATTTTTTCGCCTGATCATGATCGGGTGCGTCAATGCTTTATCAAAATGCGTGAGATCCAGGCCATGCTGCGTCAGGAAGCGCCACCTAGCCTGTCGTTCGATGAGCTCTCGATGGGTATGTCAGGAGATTATGAGCTGGCGATCGAAGAAGGCGCGACGGTCGTTCGTGTCGGACAAGCCATTTTTGGCAAACGTCCGTTACCGGATAGTCATTATTGGCCGGGGCTTGGGTAAGTACCAAGAGCTTGAGTTGTTTGAACAGTTGTTATTTAAGCTGTTTTTTGAAGTATGAGATGTTTATTAAAGTGTTCACACCTTTCATGATCTAAATCATTGGAGATAACAAATGAAACGACCATTAAAACAATTGATTCTGACAGTATGTGCATGGCTCTTGCTCGTCAATGTCCATTTTGCAACCGCCGATATGGCTAGTGACACAGAAAAACTCTTAAATTGAGCAGAAAATACTTACCCGCAATATTTTCCGAGCCACCAGATTACGCAAAGCATCGATCCCTGGTTATATCGGTTTTATTCGGAAACCGGAATTTACGCCGGCGTAAATAAAAATGATAGTGGTGTTTATGTGTTAGGAGGACCTTGGGGAGATACTCCAACCCGGATTGCGGCATTATCTGAATTGATCGCTCAAATTCCAGACAACAGCATCCCAGCTTGTAATACAGTAAATGTGCCGGCAGGTTTGGTTTATACACAGAGCGGCAATGTTGTGAATGTGACTACCAACGGCCAATGTATTCCACTACCCACAACTAATAATCTATGTGAAGCACCTCGGCAATCTTCAGCAACAGGAATTTCTGTATTGACGACTACGAATGTCATTTCCTCTTCGATAGGAGGAATTACTATCGATATTCCCGGCATTCCCAATCCATTCCAGTCTTTTGCGAATAACTTTTCAAACAGCAAGCACTGTACGGTGAATGCACCTGCAGAAACGTCCAGTTTGATCATAAACTCAGATGTTTGTTACGACATCACAACGGTATTCGGTGATCAGTATCAAGACATCCCGGGAGTTACTATCACTCCTCCAATTACCATGGCGCTTAAAGATACAGTTACCAGTCAACAGGTGCCAGATTGCTTTGTCACGGATGCGGCAACTATCTATGATGCGTTTACCAACGAAGTATGGGTTAACCAGAATGGCAGCTTTGTAAAGCAACAGTAGCGGACTAAGGTTACAGGAATTTCAGTTAATCCTTCAGTATGAAAGGCGATCAATCGATCGCCTTTCTTATTTTGGAGCGCTAAAATTTGTATCCTCGATGCAGCGCTACAATTCCGGCTGTCAAATTGAAGTATTCCACACGCTCAAAACCAACTTCTTCCATCATTTTTTTTAATTCTTGCTGGGAAGGGTGCATACGGATCGATTCGGCCAGATAGCGGTAGCTTTCTGCATCGTTGGCAATAACTTTTCCCATGACGGGGAGTAGTTTGAATGAGTAAGTATCGTAAGCGGGTTGCAGAGGTTTCCAGATTTTGGAAAATTCCAGTACGATGACGGTTCCCCCCGGTTTGATGACGCGCAGCATTTCCTTCAACGCGATATCCTTGTGGGTCATGTTCCTGAGGCCAAATGCTACGCTGACACAATTAAAATAATTATCTGGAAAAGGTAATTTTTCGGCGTCGCACTGTGCGACTGGCGTAGGGGCACCTTCATCAATCAGACGGTCGCGGCCGATAGAGAGCATGGAATTATTGATATCAGTCAGCCAGACTTCACCGGATTTGCCTACTTTTTGTAAAAACAGTGCACTTAAATCGCCAGTGCCGCCTGCAATATCCAATACCTTGTCGCCCTTTTTGATACCGCTGATTTCGATGGCGAAGCGTTTCCATAAACGATGCAGGCCTACCGACATCAGATCATTCATCAGATTGTAGCGTTCTGCTACCGAATGAAAGACGTCCGCAACTTTACCGGCTTTTTCATCTTCAGAGACAGTGTAAAAGCCAAAATGGGTGGTTTTAGTCATAATAGGTCGTTGAGTTTGAGATGAGGGTTGATGACAGCTTATTTACAGGAGTGATGCATCGTCCGATGGTTTGTTTCAGGTTCGCGGCTGGCGCCAGCTTCCTCCATCCGCTGCAGATACCGTTGCCACATGTTATCCTGATTGAGACCGTAATCATAGAGCAAGTCCCATGAATAAAGCCCGGTGTTATGACCGTCAGTGAAACTGAGTTGTATGGCATAATTGCCAACAGGCTCAATTTTCCGGATATTGACCATTTTCTTACCGGTTTGCAATACTTCCTGTCCCGGCCCATGACCACTGACTTCGGCGGAAGGCGAATAAACGCGCAAAAATTCACATGGAAATTGAAAAGTCTGTCCATCAGAAAAAGTAATATCCAAAATTCTGGATTTTTGGTGTAGCTTGATTTCTTTAGGGTGAGGGGTATCTTTGGTTAAGCCGGCCATATGATGTTATTCAGAGAATTGGTTAAGTAATCAATAGACCAATTGTAGCAAACAGTACAGAAAAAAGGATTGATACAGGAATTCACTCATGACTGCAAGAATACTGATCGTGGAAGATGAGGCTGCTATACAGGAATTGATTACTTATAATCTGCAACAAGCCGGCTATGAGACCGTCTGTGCAGATAATGCAGAGAGGGCGATGGTGATGATTAATGATGCATTGCCGGATCTGATTTTGCTGGACTGGATGCTTCCTAACATGAGCGGTATTGAGTTTGCGCGAATTTTGCGACGCAGTGAACGTACTCGCCTAATTCCAATTATCATGTTAACAGCACGTACTCAGGAAGCGGATAAGGTAGCGGGTCTGGAAATGGGTGCGGATGATTACATTACTAAGCCTTTTTCGCCACGTGAATTGGTTGCTCGTATTAATGCAGTGTTGCGCAGGCTGATACCGGAAGCTTCTGATGAGGTAATTGAAATTGATGGATTGCGACTGGATCCAGTCAATCATCGGGTAACCGCCGGGAATAAGGAAATTGAATTGGGTCCTACCGAATACCGTTTGTTGCATTTTATGATGACGCACACCGAACGCGTCTATTCACGTAGCCAATTACTCGACCGGGTATGGGGCGATCACGTATTTGTCGAAGACCGTACCGTTGATGTGCATATTCGCAGATTGCGCAAAGCGTTAGAATTGACAGGCAAAGATGAATGGATACAGACCGTCAGAGGTGCAGGTTATCGGTTTTCGGCTATTACAAAAGATCCGGATACAGAAATATGACAAAGAAACTTGCCCGATGAGCACTACCACTTAATACTTTCTCAGGAATATTGAAGTGTTTGATATCTGGCAACGTTGTTCCAATCTTCTTCTTGTTATCTTTATCACAGCAATAATATGGATGATTCTAGGTGCCGTGAAGGCACTGATTTTCTTTAGTATCGTGTTGCTATGGATGGTGTTTCATCACATCCGTCATTTGGTTGCGCTAGAACGCTGGCTACAGCGTTCTGATCATTCTGTTGCGAGTATCCCGCCAGGTACCGGAGCCTGGAATGATGTGTTTGCCCACTTGGCTCGCTATGTGCGCCAATATAGTCATAGTCAGGAATTGCTAAGTCTTGCATTGGAGCGCATGCGCAGCGTCACTTCAGCCATGCCCGATGGGATTGTTCTTCTGGATGAAGCCGACCGGATTGAATGGTGTAATCTGGTCGCGGAGCAGCACTTGGGCATTAACTTGTCGTTGGATGCGGGTCAGCAGATCACGTATCTGGTGAGACAAATACCTTTTGTAGAGTATCTGACAGCGCGTAAATACAGTGATCATTTGACTCTTAAGCAACCGCGTCAACAAGGATTAATTATCTCACTGCAGTTAGTGCCCTATGGTTATAACCAGAAGCTTCTGATCAGTCGGGATATAACACGGTTTGAAAAAATAGAAACTATGCGGCGCGACTTTATTGCCAACGTTTCTCATGAATTGCGCACTCCGCTCACCGTCATCGGTGGTTTTCTTGAAACATTATCCGCAGATGAAAATGTGAATACCGGTTTCAATAAGCGTGTTCTGGCATTAATGACTGAACAAACCACACGCATGCAACGACTGATTGAAGATTTGCTGATTCTTTCTCGCCTGGAAAATGAACAGAATAAAATCAACGAGAAGATAGTGGATGTCGTCAGCCTATTACATGTCATTTTACAGGATGCTGAATCCTTAAGTGCTGGGCGTCATCGAATCAAATTAAATATTGCCACCCAAGACCAGCTTTTGGGAAGTGAAGAGGAGCTGCGTAGCGCTTTTGGTAACTTGATCAGTAATGCCATCCGTTATACGCCTGATAAGGGGGAAATCAACATCAGCTGGGAAAAATATGACGGGCAGGGCTTGTTTTTTGTACAGGATAGCGGGATCGGCATAGAACCAGAGCACATCCCTCGTTTGACCGAGCGTTTTTATCGCGTAGATAACAGTCGTTCACGAGAGACGGGCGGAACGGGTCTTGGACTGGCCATTGTCAAGCATGTCCTAAGCCGGCATGAAGCGCGCCTGGAAATTATCAGTCAAGTAGGTAAGGGCAGCCGTTTTAATATATGGTTTCCTGCCAAGCGTTTGATCGCATTAAATAAGTGAAGTGAGAGTTTTTCTTGTATCAAGCGGTTGTGTAAATAAAGATCTTGATTTCCGATCAGACAGAATCACTGCAACTATAACCCATACAAGGTATTGATTACAAAATAATAAAAATAACCACCGGTTAACGGTGGTTATAAGTTCTACTCAATCCCGTGGCGGGTTATTATTGTTATCTTACTGCGATAGAATCTCGATCCGCATCGGTTTTTGCTTTGTTTACTGGATCATCTCGTTCTATTATCTTTTTCTTGTGAAGTTCTGCGTTGTGCAAATTTTCTTCTACAATCCCTTTATATTCATGAATATTAGCGGCAGTATGTGATTGTAGATCTTGACCCTGTCTGCCATAGTGATAGGGATGCGCTTCATATTCTTGGAGTAACTCTTTATTTTTTTGTAATTTTATTTCCGCTGATTTGGCCAGATTTTCATAATGTTTTGCCAAGGTAGCATGGTCGCTATCATCTATTTCATCCACAGCAAATACTGAAGAAACGTATAGGCAAGGCATCAACAAAGGGAGCAATGGTAAAAGTTTTAGTGCTTTCATGCTAAGAACCCTCTAAGAATAAAAAATAACCGCATCTTAATAGAGTCAGTATTCAGTGTGTATCAGGGAAACCACTGTTATTGGCTAATGGAAACCATTAGATTTGGTTTTTTTACTGGGCCATAGGTGTGCTGCAATTCTGCTCTGTAACCTATGGATAGCGTTTTTCCAGACATCTTATAGCATGTCTGCGATTTTTTGTTTTCTCTATTTCGCCTCATCAACCAGTGTTGGGTATCAAGAAGTTGAACCAAGTTAACTTCTAGATTTTGATCATTACTCAAGTACCTGAGTAGACCCCCTAATAGTGAATTTAATGAATTGAGTCAATTTCCTACTTCTCTTCCAAATTTGATCATTTTTCTGAGTATGTAATATCGAGTATCGGACATTTCTAGCCATTAATTGTATTCACTCTGTTGGTAATGGTTTTTAAGTAGTTTGAGTAAGCTAATAACTCAACCCTGCCTACCTTCGATTCAAATAATGATGTTCTGCAATTCAGCATCACCAGTTCGAACTTATTACTGACGAGTGCTTTTAATTTCTTTGATTTTTGTTTTGCATATTCTGGGGAACTGATTTGAAGAATCTTATTTCAAGGGGTTTTATTTTTTTATTAATAACATTCATTGCGCAGGAAGTTTTAGCGCAGAAGAGGATTTATTTGGCTCCTGATGATCACACTGACTACATGTGGACGGCGGATGAAGCGGAATATGAGGATGCGTTTCTGA
>NZ_FONE01000094.1 GCF_900112825.1 Nitrosomonas sp. Nm166
GCGCGCTAAAAAGCCTCGAATCAAACCAGGAAACTATGCGCGGCATTACCGGATGGGATTGGATTATTAATGCTGTTCCTAAATAGAATTGGAATTAAACGTCTGATAGCCCGACAGATGAAACCCCACCACGATCGTCATGATTTCACCAAGACACAGCTCCCCTCGCCGCCGACGCAGCTTTAGCGAGAATTCCAGCAAGTGCTGCTCCCCACATGACTCAAATCCTTTACAAAAGTCGTCAATTGCACAAAAAATCGCTATAGTATCCATCGGAATCTGACTCCTCCAGTGATGAAGCTCTTTCTCATAATCGTTTCATCATAAGGAATTCGGATTCCTGTTACAGCTTTTCTTATGTCGAACTCACGTTAAATTACCGCTATCATTGATTGTAGCTGCAAAATATAACGATATTCTTTTTTTATCAGTGGCACTTGTAAACCATTTCCCAAATGATAATTTAGCGTAAGAGAAACTACTCAAAGTAATAAAGGCAGCAATAATAAAGAAGATAGTAATAGTTTCATGGATATTCACCTTTTATTTTATGACCATAATAAAATTTATAATGTGGGTATAGGGTATTACGTAAAAATTACTGAAGTGCTACTCAATATACAAGGTCATGTAGTGAACAAATAAACTTTCTGGGTTTGTAGCACATGATCTGTCCGGCTTTATATGCATTCCAAGGAGGATTCCAGATGGAACGGACAGAAATGGGCTGCAGAGACTAGGAAGATGAGGTTTAAAGAAGCGTACGAAGGCTATAGAAGGAGGTGTCTCACGCACATTCCGGTGCTACATGAGTCGGTATGACGATGGCGGGATGGAAACATTATTGGATAAGTGACTACTGAGCTTTGTTACATTATTACGCTGACATTTCGGATGACATTGGTAATAGGCACCAATTTCATACGATGCGAGGATATTTAAAAGGAAGCAATGTGGCAAATAAGGACTTGATTCTTATCATAAGAAATTAATTCTTAAAAAATTTAAAGTTTTGACAGTGAAATCCGAAATTATACATGTTTGCTTTAAACAGAATATCAATACATGATCATGCCGATCTTGAAGATTCGATACCTCCAGAAGCAGAAATGTTAATGATAAGAATATTTCTCATTGTTATTCATAAAAAAATGTGAAAAATTGCCTTACAAAATAGGGATGAGGCATGGTTCATTAATTCTCTCATTGTGCAGAGATATTTTCTGTAGGTAATGAGTTTTAATAGAAGTGATTTGTAGCTTCGCCAAAGTGAAATACTAAATATACTGTAAAATATTTTATATGAAATAACGGCATAGAAAATTAATTCAGAGTAGTTTGGATAAGAATCTATTTTAAATCTTTTTTAAAAAACACCAGAAATGCTAAGTTTTATAATTGCTTATCATGCAATAAAGTCAAAGTATGGCATATTAGAATTAATTATAGTAGAACTGTTTAAAGGTGAAGCTAAATGGACAACAAAGCAGAACGCGTGCTTACGAGAATTGCGCATAAAAGGGTAGGTGATACGAAAGTGCTGATTGTTGTGGATAAGTATATTTCTGGTAAGGTTTTGAAAAAATTTCTGGAAGAGTGGGAATATAATATCATTGGTGTTTGTACCTCAGACCAAGAAGCTTTAGTTAGAGTGAGAGAAGACAAACCTGATCTAATTCTAACGGACATGGAATTAAATGATTGTCGTGGTATTCATTTAGTGCAACAGTTAAATTTACAAGCTGATAACTCCAGTTTGTGTATCTATTTCACAGCTTATGCAACTGATTTGGTTGTGCAGCGTATGATCAATATTGTTACTGCTTTAGGATATAATATCAAGAAGTTTAGTGCTGAAAAATTTCATAAAAATTTTGAAGCTAGCTTCTGTCAACATTATGAAATTGATCAAGCTACGAGCCTTATAAAATCATCCACTGTACAGCCCATTCGGGTTTTATTAATCGATGATCAACAAATCGTACTTTGGGGATTAAAAAAGCTGATCGATAGTGAAAAGCCTCGAATGGAGGTTATCGGCATAGCAACAAATATCTCTGATGCTAAGCGTATAGCTACGGAAAAAAATCCAGATATTATTATTCTTAATATTTATCTAGATGACAATGACTGTGTAAATTTTATCCCGGATTTAGCCCTCAATGGTAATACACGCGTCGTAATCTTTGCTGAGACCAATGATAAGGAATTAATTGATCGTGCGATACTAAGCGGTGCGCGAGGTGTAGTGCATAGAAAAGAATCAATGCAAACAATACTCAGGGCCATTGAAAAGATTCATGATGGTGAATTATGGTTAGATCGTATCACTACTGGCCGCATATTTCTTCAGAATTCACGCATGCGCGGTAAAATACCGCATGATGCAGATACAGAGAAAATTACAACGCTTACTCGGAAGGAATGTATGATTCTTAAAGCATTCTCAGACGGGGTAGGTGGAGAACAAAATAAACAAATAGCGGCTAGATTGTGTATGAGCGAACATACATTGCGTAATCATTTAACTTCTATTTTTAGTAAATTAGGAATCAAAAATCGATTCAGCCTTTTTGCATACGCTAAACAACACTTTAAACAATCTCCGAATTCACTAAATTCTGTAAATGGATCTTTTAAAGATCATTAGTAAGTGTGAGTCCCGATCGCTTATATGGTTTATCGAATTGAATGGATATTTATCGGATTAGATTAATCCTACTGTTCCAAAAGTATAGTCATTTTATGTATAAGTGCACGAATTGAATGAAAATAAAGGATGAGAGCGAGTAATTTGGGCAAATTAGTAGGCCAGTGTAAGGCTTAGGCAAGTTTTATGGCTTGCAAATTTATAAAACCCAGTATGCCAGAAGGGATAGGGGGAGAAATGACACACTGGGTAACTGCTGAAAATAATTTTATTTGCACCTACTAGATTTTGTCTGTGCGATATCGCTCGTAAGAAGTTTTTTATGGCTTAGCTGCAGCCGATTAGCTGGTTCAGTCTGAACAATCCATAACATTCTGATTCTGTGTGATGAATTGATGAATTAAGGCGATTAAATTCACCAGTTTTTGGTAAAATTGCTACAATTTCCTGCAAATTTAGCGAGGGTTAGATGGGGCCAAAGCCGTGCACGCAAAAGAGTAATGACCTGTTCCGCCAGCGACTGGACGAACTGGTC
>NZ_FONE01000058.1 GCF_900112825.1 Nitrosomonas sp. Nm166
CCCTCTTCTTATTGTTCTAATCTCGAAAGTCTAGCCTAGTGTCTATCTCTCTACCCAATCCCCTACACTAACTCAGCCTCTTTCTTGATGTCAAGTGCTTTTGAATTGGGATTAATAGCAGATAGTGTTAGCCAACCATCAATTTCTAAACTGTACTATTAACTGAAAGATTTGATTCTAATCCAAGCTCATACGTTTTCTCTTGACTTTTGCGCTTGCTATGAAAAGATAATCCAGTACCCGCTGGAACGAGCCTACCAACAATCACATTCTCTTTAAGTCCGCGCAAATCATCTTTTTTACCCATGATAGCAGCTTCTGTTAAAACACGGGTCGTTTCTTGGAATGATGCTGCAGATATAAATGAATCTGTTGACAATGAAGCTTTTGTAATGCCTAGAAGCATAAATTCATAGGTAGCAGGCATTTTTTTCTCAGCAATCAAACGTTCATTCTCAATTAACAAGTCAGCACGTTCAACCTGCTCACCAGGTATAAATGTTGAATCTCCAGCATTAATAATTTGGATTCGCCTTAACATCTGGCGCACAATGACTTCTATATGCTTATCATTGATCCTAACCCCTTGTAAGCGATAGACATCCTGTACTTCGTCAGTAATATAGCGGGCCAGTGCTTCAACGCCTTGTAAGCGTAAGATGTCTCGTGGATCGGCAGGACCATCTACAATATTTTCGCCTTTATTAACAACTTGCCCATCATGTGCCATTACATGCTTGTCTTTAGGTATCAGATATTCGTGTACTCCACCTTCAAGATCAGTAATAACAAGCCGTTGCTTACCCTTGGTATCCTTCCCAAACGACACAATACCGGTTACTTCAGCCAACATACCTGCATCTTTTGGTGCTCTTGCTTCAAAAAGCTCCGCTACACGCGGCAAACCACCGGTAATATCCCTCGTTTTCGAGGTCTCTTGCGGAATTTTTGCTAATACTTCACCAACACTTACTTGTTGCCCATCCCGCACGGTAATAATACAGCCAATTTGGAATGTGATGCTCACGGGTTGATTACTGCCCACCACCTTGATTTCATTCCCTTCATCATCCAGAAACTTGACTAATGGCCGCAAACCTTTTGATTGACTTACACCACGACGCTTCGGATCGATTACAACCAATGCAGATAATCCTGTCACTTCATCGATTTGCTTGGCTACCGTTACGCCTTCTTCAACATTCTCAAAGCGTACCTTACCGGCATATTCCGTAATAATTGGCCGGGTATGTGGATCCCATGTTGTGAGTACCTGACCAGCTTTGACAGTTTCTCCATTGCGTACTAATAATATTGCACCATAGGGCGCCTTGTGTCTTTCGCGCTCGCGGCCATTCTCATCCTGAATGATAATTTCACCACTTCGTGAAATTGCTATCAATTCATTTTGCGCATTAGTTACATAACGCATGGTTGAGGAATAATGCACCGTCCCATTAGATTTACTTTCAATTTGACTGACTACCGCAGTTCTAGATGCTGCGCCACCAATATGGAATGTGCGCATTGTCAATTGTGTGCCCGGCTCGCCAATTGATTGCGCTGCAATGACTCCCACTGCTTCACCCACATTTACTGGAGTACCACGTCCCAAATCCCGACCATAGCATTTAGCGCACAGTCCATAACGTGTTTCACAAGTTAATGGTGTACGAACTTTTACCTCATCAATTCCCAAGGATTCAATCAAATCGACAGCATCCTCATCGAGTAATATACCTGAAGCAAAGACTACTTCCTGATTCTCTGGATTAATCACATCGTTGACTACAACTCTGCCAAGAATCCTCTCTCGTAATGGTTCAATGATTTCGCCACCTTCTACGAGTGCCTTCATAACTACACCATTACCGGTATTACAATCCTCTTCTGTAACAACAAGATCTTGAGTAACATCTACTAAACGACGCGTTAAATATCCTGAATTTGCTGTTTTTAAAGCCGTATCAGCCAATCCCTTACGAGCACCATGTGTTGAAATAAAATATTGCAATACATTCAATCCCTCACGGAAATTTGCTGTAATAGGGGTTTCAATAATTGAGCCATCAGGTTTTGCCATTAATCCTCGCATGCCCGATAGCTGGCGTATCTGTGCTGCCGAGCCTCGGGCACCAGAATCCGCCATCATATAAATTGAATTAAACGATTCTTGTGTCAGAGGTTTATTCTCTTCATTCAGTTTAACTTTATCGGCAACCTGATCATATACTGGCTCTACGCCAAGTTGATTCATCATTGCTTTCGCAACCTGATCACCTGCACGACCCCAGATATCTACAACTTTATTATAACGTTCACCTTGCGTTACCAGACCTGAAGTATATTGCCCTTCGATTTCTTTCACTTCCTTCTCTGCAAAAGCAATAATTTCAGCTTTCTGGGCCGGAATCAGCATATCATCCGCACAAATAGAGATGCCGGCCCGTGTTGCATAACTGAAGCCCGCATACATCAGTTTATCTGCAAAAATAACAGTCTCACGCAATCCACAACGTCTAAAACTTGCATTGATAAGCTTTGAAATCTCTTTCTTCTTGAGCGTTTTGTTAAGTAGTGAGAAAGGCAACCCAGGAGGGAAAATCTCAAATAGCAATGCCCGACCTACAGTTGTCTCATAGCGGGTAACTTTTTCACATCGCTCCTCATCCGTATTGATATTATATTCCTTGATTCTAACCCTAATTCTGGCATTGAGTTCTACATTTCGACTTTCGTAAGCACGGGATACTTCGCTTATATTTTGGAAAAACATGCCTTCACCACGTGCACCTATTTTCTCACGTGTTGTATAGTAAAGCCCGAGTACAATATCTTGTGATGGTACAATAATCGGCTCCCCATTAGCTGGAGACAACACATTATTGGTTGACATCATTAACGTACGGCACTCCATTTGCGCTTCTAATGAAAGTGGTACATGAACAGCCATCTGGTCACCGTCAAAGTCAGCATTAAATGCTGCACACACTAATGGATGTAACTGAATTGCTTTACCTTCAATTAATACCGGCTCAAAGGCTTGAATGCCTAGACGATGTAGAGTTGGCGCCCGATTCAGCATAACCGGATGTTCACGAATAACCTCTTCAAGTATATCCCACACCACGGCGCTTTCACTTTCCACCTCGCGCTTGGCAGCTTTTATGGTACTGGCAACGCCCATCAGCTCCAGTTTATTAAAAATAAATGGCTTAAATAGCTCAAGTGCCATTTTTTTAGGCAATCCACATTGATGCAGCTTAAGCTGAGGACCGACAACAATAACAGAACGACCTGAGTAATCTACGCGTTTACCCAGTAGATTCTGTCGGAAACGCCCACCTTTACCTTTGATCATATCAGCCAAAGACTTGAGTGCGCGTTTATTAGCACCTGTCATGGCCTTACCGCGACGACCATTATCTAATAACGAATCAACGGCTTCTTGTAGCATCCGCTTTTCATTACGAACAATAATTTCAGGAGCTTTCAATTCGAGCAATCGTTTTAATCGATTGTTGCGATTAATCACGCGTCGATATAGATCATTTAAATCAGAAGTTGCAAAACGTCCACCATCCAAAGGCACCAAGGGACGAAGATCTGGTGGTAATACAGGCAATACAGTCAGTATCATCCATTGTGGTTTAATTCCGGATTTATTAAACGCTTCTAGTAACTTAAGGCGCTTAGAGATTTTCTTGATCTTTGTTTCTGAGCCTGTGCTCTCCATTTCACGCCGCAAACTCTCTATCTCAGCACTAATATCTAGATTAGCCAACAGATCACGAATGCCTTCTGCGCCCATACTAGCGCTGAAATCATCACCATATTCTTCGGTCTTAATTAAATAGTCATCTTCGGTTAACAACTGGCAGCGCGTTAGCGGTGTTAAACCGGGATCAGTAACCACATAAGCTTCAAAATAGAGCACACGCTCGATATCCCGCAACGTCATGTCCAACACCATGCCCAAACGAGAGGGTAAGGATTTCAGGAACCAGATATGCGAAACGGGTGTAGCGAGCTCAATATGGCCCATCCGTTCCCGACGTACCTTAGATAGGGTTACCTCAACACCACATTTTTCACAGATAACGCCACGATGCTTTAAGCGTTTGTATTTTCCGCACAGGCATTCATAATCTTTTACTGGACCAAAGATCTTGGCACAAAACAAACCATCTCTTTCGGGCTTAAATGTACGATAGTTAATCGTTTCAGGTTTTTTTACTTCACCGTAAGACCATGAACGGATTTTCTCTGGAGAAGCGAGACCAATTTTAATTGCATCAAACTCTTCTTTGTGAGTAACTTGTTTAAATAAATCTAGCAGTGCTTTCATTTGTCGCTCCTGTAAATCAGGGGGCAATAAAAAATATTGGGTATAAATTTAAGTATGAATGGCAGAATAAAATCCAATCTGATCAATCAAATTTTCTGCATATCAATGCTGTTCTAAATCGATATCCATTCCCAGTGAACGTATTTCTTTTACCAATACATTAAATGATTCCGGCATTCCGGCATCAATCTTATGGTCACCCTTGACAATACTCTCATATACTCTAGTGCGTCCTGTAACATCGTCCGATTTAACAGTCAACATCTCCTGCAAAGTATAAGCCGCACCATATGCTTCTAGCGCCCAAACCTCCATTTCTCCGAAACGTTGTCCACCAAATTGTGCTTTACCGCCTAATGGTTGTTGTGTTACTAAACTGTACGGACCTGTTGAGCGTGCATGCATCTTATCATCCACCAAGTGATGCAATTTCAAAACATGCATATAACCGGCCGTCACTGGCCGATCAAAAGCTTCTCCAGTTCGGCCATCGTATAATACGATCTGGCCAGACCTTGGCAATCCAGCCAATTCCAGCATGTCTTTAATCTCTTCTTCCATTGCTCCATCAAAAACAGGTGTTGCGAAAGGAACTCCCTCTGTTAAATTCTCGGCTAACGTTATTATTTCATTATCGGATAACAAGGATATATTTTCCTTTTTACCACTTCCGTTATAAATCTTGTCAAGTAATTCTCTGATTTCAAGTACATTCTGCTGTGCTTTCAGCATTTCATCGATTTTCTTGCCAAGCCCTTTAGCGGCCCATCCTAAATGAACTTCAAGAATCTGTCCTACATTCATGCGGGAAGGAACTCCCAATGGATTCAGCACCACATCAACAGGTGTTCCATCGGCCATGTAAGGCATATCTTCCAGAGGTACAATCTTTGAGATCACACCCTTATTGCCGTGACGCCCTGCCATTTTATCCCCCGGCTGCAAGCGTCGTTTAACCGCAATATAAATCTTGACCATTTTCTGCACACCAGGTGCCAACTCATCTCCCTGTGTGAGCTTTTTCTTTTTCTCATCAAATGCAGCATCGAATGCTTTGCGTTTTTGCGCCATGCTTTCCCGCACTTGCTCCAACTGCATACTCGCATCTTCATCAGCCAAACGAATATCGAACCAGTAATGAGGATCAAAGCTTTTTAGATACTCAGCGGTTATTTCTTTTCCTTTAGCGAGCTTATGAGGTCCTCCTGTAGCGATCTTACCGATCAGCAAGCGCTCAAGGCGAATAAATGCATCCTCTTCCACGATGCGCATTTGATCAGCCAGATCTTTCTTATATCGATCTAACTCATCATCAATAATCTGTTGTGCGCGTTTATCCCGCTCTATGCCTTCTCGGGTAAATACTTGGACATCAATGACTGTTCCTGAAATCCCTGAGGGTACTCGCAAAGAGGTATCTTTTACATCCGATGCCTTTTCACCAAAAATTGCTCGTAATAGTTTCTCCTCCGGCGTTAGCTGCGTTTCACCTTTTGGCGTAACTTTACCGACCAAAACATCACCTGCTTCAACCTCGGCACCGATATAAACAATCCCTGATTCGTCCAAACGGGACAGTTGATGTTCAGAGAGATTGGGAATATCGGCTGTTATTTCTTCTGTTCCAAGCTTGGTATCCCGACTCACAACAGATAACTCTTCAATATGTATGGATGTAAAGCGATCCTCGGCAACAATTCGCTCAGATATCAAAATCGAATCTTCAAAGTTATAACCATTCCATGGCATAAATGCCACTAACATATTTTGCCCTAGCGCAAGCTCCCCCATGTCGGTGGAAGCACCGTCTGCAATAACATCGCCTTTTTCGATCTCGTCTCCAATCTTAACCAGAGGCCGCTGATTAATATTGGTATTCTGATTTGAACGTGTATATTTGATGAGGTTATAAATATCAACACCCGCTTCACCCACCCAGGTCTCTGCATCGTGTACCCGCACGACAATTCGGCTGGCGTCTACATAGTCCACAACCCCACCGCGTTTTGCCCGGACAGTAGTTCCCGAATGTACCGCCACTACCCGTTCAATGCCTGTACCAACAAGCGGTTTCTCAGCACGCAAGCAAGGAACTGCCTGACGTTGCATATTGGAACCCATCAAAGCACGATTAGCATCATCATGTTCTAGGAATGGAATTAAAGATGCCGCTACCGAAACGATTTGTGCCGGCGCTACATCCACATACTCAATGCGTTCAGGTGAAGACAAAGCAAATTCATTTTTATAACGACAAGAGACAATTTCACTAACAAATCGACCATCCCCATCAAGCTCTGCATTTGCTTGGGCGATCATATAGTTACCTTCTTCAATCGCAGATAAATAATTGATCTCTTCTGTCACGCGACAACCTTCAACCTTACTATAGGGTGTTTCGATAAAACCATATTCATTAGTGCGCGCATATAAAGCCAATGAATTAATGAGGCCGATATTAGGTCCTTCTGGTGTTTCGATAGGACACACACGACCATAATGTGTCGGATGTACATCGCGCACCTCAAACCCAGCCCTTTCCCGTGTTAATCCGCCTGGCCCCAAAGCTGAAATACGACGCTTATGCG
Source organism: Nitrosomonas sp. Nm166 (assembly GCF_900112825.1). GTDB lineage: Bacteria > Pseudomonadota > Gammaproteobacteria > Burkholderiales > Nitrosomonadaceae > Nitrosomonas. Next base: position 6,937 of record NZ_FONE01000058.1, read on the forward strand.
TAACTTCAGACAACGGATTAGTCTGATCCATAAATTGGGATAATTGACTTGATCCGAAAAATTCACGCGCTGCCGCTGAAACCGGTTTTGCATTGATCAAATCATGCGGCATCAAATTTTCTGATTCTGCTTGACTCAATCGTTCTTTTACTGCGCGCTCTACACGCACCAAGCCTGCTCTGAATTGATTTTCTGCCAATTCTCCCACTGAACGCACTCGGCGATTGCCTAAATGATCAATATCATCGATTTCGCCGCGTCCATTCCGCAGTTCTACCAATATTTTGATAACCGCGATAATGTCTTCGTTCGATAATGTTTGAGCCCCTGTCAGCTCAGTTCTACCTACCCTGCGGTTAAACTTCATTCTTCCCACAACAGATAGATCATACCGTTCAGGTGAATAAAATAAACCGGAGAACAGTATCTTGACTGCTTCTTCAGTAGGTGGTTCGCCAGGTCTCATCATTCGATAAATAGCAACCTGAGCAGTCATTTCATCAGTTGTTTCATCTATCTTCAATGTTTGAGAAATATAAGCGCCATGGTTAAGATCATTTACATAAAGCGTATAAATTTTCTTAACGTTTGCTCTTCGGAATTTAATTATCGTCTCTTCTGTAATTTCATCATTCGCCAGTGCAACAATCTCACCCGTTTCTTTATCAACGATATTCTGTGCAAGTATTCTTCCCAATAAAAAATCTTCAGGCACATCCAATAGATCAATCTTAGCTTCCTGCATTTCACGTATATGCTTCGCTGTAATGCGCTTATCTTTTTGAACAATGATTTTTTGATCTTTAGTTAGAATATCAAAACTCGCTACTTCACCACGCAAGCGTTCAGGAACCAATTCAAACTGAATGCTTTTTTCTGAAAGGTAGAAACTATCAAATATAAAAAATTCTTTTAAAATTTGCTCTGATGTACAACCAATTGCTCTTAATAGAGTAGTAACAGGCATTTTACGCCGACGATCGATCCTGAAATACAAGCAATCTTTTGGATCAAATTCAAAATCGAGCCAAGATCCGCGATAAGGAATGATGCGCGCAGAAAATAATAATTTTCCTGATGAGTGGGTTTTACCCCGATCATGTTCAAAAAATACACCCGGTGAACGATGTAATTGTGAAACAATCACACGTTCAGTGCCATTGATAATAAAGGATCCTGTCTCAGTCATTAAAGGAATCTCGCCCATATAGACTTCCTGCTCTTTGACTTCTTTTACAGTTGGCTTGGAGATTTCTTTATCCATAATTGTCAACCTTACTCTGGCGCGCAAAGGTGATGCATAAGTGAGACCACGCTGTTGGCATTCTTTGACATCAAACACTGGCGATCCAAGCTCGTAACTTATAAAATCAAGCCGGGCATTTTTAGTATGACTCTCAATTGGAAAAATAGAATTAAAAGCTGCCTGAAGCCCTTGATTTTGACGTTGATTAAGTGCTATTTTTTCCTGCAGGAAAGCTGCATAGGATTCGAGCTGAGTAGCGAGAAGAAATGGAATCGGCAATACGCTTGCACGTTTAGCAAAACTTTTACGGATGCGCTTTTTCTCGGTGAACGAATAGCTCATGAATTCTCTCCGGACGAAGAAGATAGGGGATTGAAAAGTTGAAGCTCAATAACTATCAATTGTTCAATTATCTACAATGACGTATTAAACGGTCAAAAGACCAAAGGCTGGTAGCTTTTTAAGCTCACCAGCCCTAGAAGATTATATTTTTTTTATTTAATTTCGCAAGAAGCGCCTGCTTCTACCAATTGTTTTTGAATTGCAGCCGCATCTTCTTTAGAGACGCCTTCTTTCACAGTCTTAGGCGCACCATCAACCAAGTCTTTGGCTTCTTTCAGACCTAAACCTGTTAATGCTCTGACAACCTTGATTACATTGACTTTACTTTCACCTGCTGATGTTAGAATTACATTAAATTCGGTTTGCTCCGCTGCTGCAGGAGCGGCTGCTCCACCGTTTGGTGCGGCTGCCGCTACAGCTGCTGTTGCCACAGCAGATACACCAAATTTCTCTTCCATCTCTTTAATTAACTGTGATAGCTCAAGCACAGTCATACTTGCAATCGATTCTAATATTTCTGCTTTTGTTACAGCCATTCTTTCTTCTCCTGGTTATTTTCGGTGTTTTAGTTACGAGTTAAATAGAAGTTTCAGAAACTATTTGCCGTCTCGCACCATGGCCAAGCCACGAACAAATCGAGCCGGCACTTCATTAAGTGTTTGAACAAACTTAGCAACAGGTGCTTGCATGGTTCCCAGTAACTTAGACAATAACTCTTCACGGCTGGGTAATGCAGCAAGCGCAGTAATCTCATCACGAGACATCACATGCTCTCCCATTGCGCCCGCCTTAATCACGAACTTCTCATTAATCTTAGAAAATTCATGCAGCACTTTTGCTGCTGCAACTGGATCAGCGCTGATGCCATAGGCAAGCGGACCTACCATATGGCTAGCCAGCTCTGCATAGGGTGTGTCAGCAACGGCGCGCCGAACCAATGAATTTTTAACGACACGAAAATAGATTCCTGATTCACGAGTTTTTGCTCTTAGTTGCGTCATTTGACCAACTTCTATCCCTCGATACTCTGCAATGATAATAGCTTGAGCGTTGGCTACTTGAGCACTTACTTCCGCTACTATTGCTTTTTTATCTTCAAGATTAAGACTCAAGGTTCATTCTCCATCAGTAAAAATAGTACTTGAACAAAACTTAATTTCCAAATACTACAAACTGGCGACCTTAAACCAGGAAAAATAAAACTCTCCTGTTTTGGGTGCACCATCTGCGCTGGGTGCCTAAAATCCAAAAATCCACCTTCTTATAATTTTGGTTTTTTTGTAGTCAAGCGTTTAAGTTACTTTAAATAATTTCTTATATGGATAAGCCAATTATTCGGAGTACCCCAGCGGTCTTTGATAATCCACTCAATAGACATGCGTAAATAACATTCAGTGGCCCAAAGTTCTTTATTATTGCGTTATGCTTGCTTGATCTATCCGTATTCCAATACCCATCGTACTCGAAACAGATACTTTTCTCAGATAAACGCCTTTCGAAGAGGCTGGTTTGGACTTATTCAATGCCTCGATCAACGCCATTAAATTTTGTTTTAGAGCATCTACTCCAAACGAAGCGCGCCCGATTGTGCAGTGTATAATGCCTGTTTTATCGGCTCTAAATTGCACTTGTCCGGCTTTAGCATTCTTAACAGCACCGGCAATATCCACGGTAACTGTTCCTACTTTTGGATTTGGCATTAAGCTACGCGGACCCAGAATTTGGCCTAACTGACCTACTACGCGCATAGCATCCGGACTAGCAATTGCGACATCGAAATTAATATGACCTGCTTTAACTTCGGCTGCCAGATCCTCAAAACCTACGATATCTGCTCCCGCCTCTTGTGCTTCTTTAGCTTTGTCGCCTTGCGCAAACACTGCAATGCGAACTGTTTTTCCGGTTCCTGCTGGCAACACAACTGATCCCCGCACAGCTTGATCTGATTTCTTTGCATCAATACCCAGATTGACCGCAACGTCAATAGATTCATTAAATTTAGCTGTTGCTGCCTCTTTCACAAGCCCTAACGCCTCGTCAATCTGATAAGTTGTATTGCGATCAACTTTCCCTGCGATGGCTTTATAGCGTTTCGATGAGCGTGCCATTTTATATTCCCTCTACCTCTATACCCATACTTCTTGCACTGCCTGCAATAGTACGTACAGCAGCATCCAAGTTAGATGCCGTAAGATCCGGCATCTTCGTTTTTGCAATTTCTTCTGCCTGACTGCGGCTTAGTTTTCCTACTTTGTCCAAATGCGGCTTGGAGCTTCCTTTCCCAACTCCTGCAGCTTTCTTGATCAGCACTGATGCTGGCGTTGTCTTCATTACAAATGTAAAGCTTTTATCGGCATAAGCTGTAATGATTACCGGCACAGGCAATCCAGGTTCCATCTTTTGTGTAGCTGCATTAAATGCTTTACAGAATTCCATGATATTGAGTTGACGCTGACCTAACGCAGGACCAATAGGCGGACTTGGATTCGCCTTGCCAGCCGGTACTTGTAACTTAATATAGCCAGTTATCTTCTTTGCCACTATGTTCTCCTATTGGGTACAAACGAATGATTATTCACTCTTCCCGATTCTCTACAATTATTGAAAACTATCTGCAATTCAATTAAGTCTAATTCAGTGAAGCCATCAATTTTCTACGACTTCTCGACTTGATTAAAATCCAATTCGACGGGTGTCGGTCTTCCAAATATGGAAACCGAAACTCTGAGCTTGCTTTTATCATAGTTAACGTCTTCTACATTACCATGAAAATCTGTAAATGGTCCTTCTTTAACTCGTACGGCCTCGCCCATTTCAAACAATATCTTGGGTTTGGGTTTCTCTACCCCTTCCTGAATTTGGTGAAGTATATTGTCCACTTCCTTCTGACTTATTGATGTAGGTTTCATAGCAGAACCACCGACAAACCCGGTAACCTTATCAGTATTCTTGACCAGATGCCATGTCTCATCAGACATCTCCATTTCTACCAGCACATAACCGGGAAAGAATTTTCGTTCGCTAATATTCTTTTGACCACTTTTCATCTCGATCACTTCTTCCACGGGTACCAAAATTTGACCAAACTTATCCTGCATGCCAGCCCGCTCAATACGATCTTTCAGAGCACGCTGAACACTTTTTTCGTACCCTGAATAAGCGTGAACCACATACCATTTCTTACTCATCCTTTCCTCTCTGATATCTGGTCAAATATCCTGATCCATCATAAGCTTAACAAGCGACATTAGAGCAGCGTCAATAAACCATAAGAATAAAGCCATAACAATCACAAAAGCGAACACCACGCCTGATGTTTGAAGCGCTTCTTTACGGCTTGGCCAGACTACTTTTTTCGTTTCCTCAGCAGAATCCTTACAAAACTCGTAAAATTCCTGTCCCTGAGTTGTAAATTTGGCAGTAACTGCCGCCAATAAGAACCCAATCAAGATAAATAGCACACGAATAACCATTGCACTTTCACTTAAATAAATGAAACCCGCAATACCAGTTATTATGAATACAAATACAAGTCCAAGCTTCAGTTTATTCACGTCAAAAAACCCTTTATGCTTTATAATTAATCTTATATGTAACAATTAGCGTCCAGGATTCCAGTCAAGATTGGATTTTCTTTTATAAACAGACTCCGAAACCCTACTAAAGACCACACCACGCACCTTATCTATAAATATCTAGCTACTCCTTTTTATTTTCTAGAGATTATGACTAAACAATTCCATTTTGATATGGCAGGCCAGGAGGGCATCGAACCCCCAACCTTCGGTTTTGGAGACCGACGCTCTGCCAATTGAGCTACTGGCCTTTGGGTTAGAACTTTTCTCAAATTAAAAATAATTAAAAGATAATTTTTGGCCTTCTTTATTTAAAACTATTCAATAATTTTTGCAACGACACCAGCACCGACAGTTCTTCCGCCTTCTCGTATCGCAAAACGCAACCCATCTTCCATCGCAATAGGTG
>NZ_FONE01000008.1 GCF_900112825.1 Nitrosomonas sp. Nm166
TGCCAGCGTCGTGAATGGAGATTTGTCAGCATCATTGGCTGCGCATCAAATACAAACCCATCGCTTGCTGCTTGACTGATGCCTTACGGGTGGCGGTGGCGATATGATAAACAGGATATTATCTGCAAAGCTTTTTGAGCGAAGTTTCAAAATACCAGAATCACATTCTTTTATACCATCTTCCGTTTTCCACAACCTCATATTCAGCATATTCACCGATTATTAATTCCCAAAGTTTTCTATTCTTTGCTTCAATGAGCGTGTCGTAATCATTTTTTACAAAGAGATAAGTAGGGGGCTTGTTTTTAAATTCAGAATAAAATTCTTCCCATTGATAATCTAAGTAATATTCCAATATCCAACCGTTAGTACTTAATTCAGGCAAATGGGCTGTAAACAAGTACATTCTCGGGTTTCCGCATATAAAAATCGTATCTTCTGCTTTAATCACTTTGGCTATATTTGCTGAATCATTCTTAGCATAATCATAACCATTAAATTTAGAAAGGTTTTTTGAAACAACTCCTTGCCTAAGTGTATTCAGTTGACTGTAAAAAACGATAGGCAGGATGATAACGATTAAGAAATTTTTTGCCAGTTGTGTTTTTAGTTGCATTTTTGGCAACCAATGATACAGAATAAAATCCAGACCTAGTGCAGCGAAAATGCCGATTGGGACATACAATAATTGAAAGTGGTAGGACCACCATGAAGTTTTTTGCATGAGTATCACGAAAAGCCCGATGGCACCCCACGATATGATTAAACTGAAAAAGTGAGATTCTCTTTTGGGAATAAGAAAAACACCAATAGCGGCGAGTAATAGAAACACCATCATTCTTTTGATAAACCATCGGACAGATGAATATAATCTATCCACAACGACTTGATCTTCCAGGCCGATAACGCTCGCGGGTATTTTGAAATAAATATTGAGAACCAGATCTTCGATCTGATGAATAAAAACGTAAGATAAAAAGATTGATACCGGTATGATAAATCCCAGGATTAATGGGAGTATGGGTTTAATAATATATTTCAGGCTCTTGCTTTTTAGGATGAATATAAAATGGATCAGAAGAAAGAAAAAAATTATCGGACTGAAAACTAATTTGCATAATAGAACGATGCCTATGAGGACACCAATTGCCAGATAAGTAACAAACAGTCTATCTTCCGTTTTATAGGCTCTATCTAATAGCCAGACAATAAGAAATAGAGGAAAATTAATCAGTGCTTCTAATTGAGTTAAATGCAGGGGTTGTGCGTTGCAGTAATACACTGCAACGATGAACAGGGGCAGAAGCGCATTAAAATATTCAGCATGAAACAGTGAATATTTTTTTATCAGAGAAAACAATATAATGGAAAAAAGTATCCAATATCCCAATTCGAACAGATGGATATTAATATCACCCCAACCAAAAGTTTTGCCTGCTATTAAATAAAATAAATAAATACCCGGTTGCTTATAGTCAAATAGATCTTTATATAATATCTTGCCCGAATCTAGCATTTGAGCAATCACTACGAATAAGGATTGGTCCCCCCCTAAAACAGTAAAGCTTTTAATTAAGCCTATAATTATTATGATGAGAAGGGTAGTAATAATTGCCAGTCTAGTTCTAATATATTGAATCATTATGTTTATAAGATGTAATTAGATTAAGCAGGAGGTAACTTTTAAGAAATTTTCATTTCAGTGATTTTACACGTGGAAGTCGTGAAGTTAAGATAAAGTTTCATCTGAATCATCAAATTCTTCATTAAATATGATTTTTCTTCTGCAAATTTCCCTGCTTGAATGATACAGGTTATTGAATAAGTTAATGAACCGGATATTAATTTGCGGCAAATCATGCTTGATAATGAGGTTGTGGAAGCTTAGCTAAGCTATTGGATCTCTCCATAATAACTTCCTCCTTAAATCTGAGCATAGTATGAATAAATTGATTTAAATGGCCTAATTCCGAGATCGGCGCTTGGACTAATGTGCACTCGTGCCGACAAGCTATATGGATCGGATCAAGTAATGTGGCCTTCAATTTTATTTTCTTTTGACTGCTCTGCCAGATACAACCACGTTCTCACAACACTATCCGGGTTGAGTGAAAGCGTCTGAATACCTGCATTTACCAGCCAGTTAGCAAGATCAGGGTGGTCGGAGGGGCCTTGTCCGCAAATACCAATATATTTGTTAGCCTGTAAGCAAGCATCAATGGCTTGGCGTAATAAGGCTTTGACAGCAAGGTTGCGTTCGTCAAATGCCTCAGCCACTAAGCCGGAGTCACGATCTATGCCCAAAGTAAGCTGGGTGAGATCATTGGAGCCGATGGAAAAACCATCGAAATACTGTAGAAATTGCTCTGCCAGCAGCGCGTTGGCTGGAATTTCGCACATCATGATCAGGCGCAAGCCATTCTCACCGCGTTTGAGGCCATTTGCAGCCAGCAAATTGACAATCTGCCGGGCTTCTGTCAAGGTTCTGACGAAAGGAATCATGATTTCCACGTTAGTCAGACCCATTTCATTTCGTATTTTTTTAAGTGCCTGACATTCCAGTTCAAAACAATCCTGAAAATTTTGGGAGATATAACGGGATGCGCCACGAAAACCAAGCATCGGATTTTCCTCTTTTGGCTCATAAAGTGAGCCACCGATCAGATTGGCGTATTCATTGGATTTAAAATCTGACAAACGCACGATGACTGGTTTGGGTGCAAATGCGGCGGCGATGGTGGCGATACCTTCGCTGAGCTTAGCGACATAAAACTGCACCGGATCATGATATCCAGCGCATTTTTGCTCAATAGTTTGTTTTAGATCATCTGAAAGATTGGAATAATCGAGAATCGCTTTGGGATGCACGCCAATCATGCGGGCAATGATAAATTCCAGCCGCGCCAAGCCCACGCCGTGATTGGGCAGTTTCTGCAAATCAAATGCCAAGTCTGGATTACCAATGTTCATCGCAATTTTGACCGGCGAAGACGGCATCGACTCGAGCGCAAGCTCAGTGATTTCAATATCCAGCGCACCATCAAAAACGTAACCCTCGTCACCTTCCGCGCAGGATGCGGTGACTATCTGTCCTTCCATTAGTACCTCAGTGGCGTCATTGCAGCCAACTACGGCAGGAATACCCAGTTCACGGGCAACGATGGCAGCGTGGCAAGTGCGTCCACCGCGATTGGTAACAATTGCGGCTGCCCGTTTCATGATCGGCTCCCAATCGGGATCTGTCATATCAGTTACCAGAATGTCGCCCTCTTGTATTTTGGACATTTCCTGAACATTGAGAATCAGCCGAGCTGGGCCACTGCCGATTTTTTGCCCAATTGCGCGGCCAGACACCAGAATTTTCGATTTGTTTTTGAGGTGATAACTTCTCAGCAGTTTGGTATCAATGTGCGATTGCACGGTTTCCGGACGGGCTTGCAGGATATACAACCTGCCGCTGATACCATCTTTTCCCCACTCAATATCCATCGGTTTCTGATAATGCCGTTCAATGATGAGTGCCTGGCGCGCCAGTTCTTCGACCTCCTCATCGCTAATGGCAAAACGATGCTGCTGAGACAGCGGTACAGCACGGGTTTCTACTGTGTGATGCACATCGGGATTTTGCGCATACTGGATTTGCACGCGCTTGGAACCCAGATTGCGTTTGATGATGGCGGATTTTCCCTGGATCAGTGAAGGCTTATAAACATAGAATTCATCCGGGTTGACGATGCCTTGTACGATTGCTTCGCCCAATCCATAAGAAGCTGTGATCAGCACTACCTGATCAAAACCGGATTCCGTATCCAGCGTGAAAATGACCCCTGAAGCACCGACATCACTGCGGACCATATGCTGAATCCCGACAGATAAAGCCACATCGGCATGCACAAAACCTTTATGCACCCGGTAAGCGATGGCACGATCGCTATACAGCGAAGTAAAGACGTGTTTGACGGCTGTTAATAAATTTTTTGACCCACAAATATTCAGCAGTGTTTCCTGCTGTCCGGCAAACGATGCATCGGCGAGATCTTCTGCCGTGGCCGATGATCGTACCGCGACGGAAACTTCACCATTACCGGCATCTAGCTGCATTTTTTCGTAGGCGTGGATGATTTCATCCTGCAGACGAGCAGGTAGTGGTGCTTCCATCATCCAGTTACGGATCTCACGACTGGTTTGGGCAAGCGCCGCAACATTTTGGATATCCAGTATCGAGAGGGCATGTGCGATGCGTTGATCTAAACCATTCAGTGCGAGAAAATCGCGAAACGCACGGGCTGTCGTGGCAAATCCGTTGGGCACACTGACGCCGACTGCAGATAATTGACTGATCATTTCACCCAATGATGCATTTTTGCCACCAACGCGATCAACATCCGTCGCGCGTAATTGGTCAAGCCAAAGAATATAATCTGAGCTCATTTTCTACCTGCTTATGAACAACTATTTATTGTTTAAGTATGCGCATTACTGCGCAAATTATCAGTGTGGCGTGAGGACGACTTTTCCTATCGGGTGATTTTGTTCAAGAAAACTTTGTGCCTCTGCAGCTTCTGCCAACTCAAAAGTGCGTGCAATTTCGATGACTAATTCGTTTTCATCGAATAATGCGGCACATCGCCGTAATATTTCAGTTTGGTGTAATTTTGCATCTTCCAGTTCCATCAGAACAGGCGTCAACATCATTTCAAGGCTAAATCGCACATTCCGCATGCGTGCCTCACTCCAGTGAGTATCAGGTACAGGTTGCAGTATTGTTACTACATCACCATAAGGCTTAACACAACTGAAACAGCTTTGTAATACATCCGCACCGACCGTATCGAACGCGATATCCACACCTCTGCCAGTCCACTGAGACACTTCTGTGGCGACATCTTGAGTCTGGTAATTGATGACTTTATCTGCACCCAAGCGTTTCACAAAATATGCCTTTTCTTCATTACTTACGGTTGTGATCACTCTGGCACCGGCCAGTTTTGCCAATTGAATAGCTGCATGACCTACACCGCCTGCGCCTGCGTGGATTAATATCGTTTGACCGCTGGCAATACGTGCTCGATCGTGCAAGGCTTCCCATGCTGTAATAAGAACCAGAGGAGCTGCAGCAGCCTGCTCAAAAGATAAAGATTGGGGTTTCAATGCCAGCAAGTTTGCGTCTACCAGCACAAATTCAGCGTAAGTACCTTGACGGCTATTAAAGCCTGGCTGGGAAAAATATACTTCATCTCCAGGCTTGAAATTCTGCACATGATGGCCAACAGCTTCTACAATGCCGGCACCATCACATCCAGGTATTACAGGAGAAGTCACCGGAAAACGCTCGGGTGCAGTTCGAAGCTTGATATCAATCGGATTAATACCGATAGCTTTGATACGCACCAGAACCTGATGATCATCACATTGACTGAGAACTTCGATATCGCCGTATTGCAAGACACTGGCTGGTCCGCCTTTTTTAAAATATACTGCTTTCATAGTCAACTCCAAATTATTTTCCTGATACCTAAAATTTTAATCTGTTTCCGGCTAATTCTTAGTCAGTTGCGACATAAAATATTTGCTGAGAAATACTTCTTTAAATAATGTTATTGTATTTCCAGCGAGATATTGGTGAAGATAATGCTGCTAATAAGACATTGCAGGATAAGATCGTGCTTATCATCGCTCTTGTTTGCAGAGAGTGGTTTCAGTAAAAATGAACCTTAGTCAAGATTTCAAATCGAATAATTCATTTATTCCGGGTTTACCATGTCATGTACCTCGATAAAATTTATACGCTGCAAACAGGGGTTAGCCTTAAAATTTCAACGGCTGCTTTACAAAAACTGATTGCAAATGCCATCAATCAACGATTATTGTCCGAATTGGAAAACATTCGCTGCATAGCAGATTTATATGCTTATCTATCAGTTGTTGTCTATGAAGGTGCCGAGGATTTAATCAAGAGACGGCATCGCTGGATCAATCATAAAATCAGAAAGGCGTTACTCACTAAGCAACCGGTTGCTTTTAATACTTTTTGTAAGCTTTTCTGGCGCAATCTCGATGAAGAGGATCCGGATGGTGATGAATGGCAGCAATTGATCGCAAGTGATCAGTTTTACTCTCAATTGACTACTCTACTCAATAAATTGCGTATCACTGAACGCAATTTGCAGCAATACAAGACAACACTGCCGGATTTGAATTTAGAGTCAGCATAAATAAGAAGCTATTGCCAAGGGCAATAGCTTCCATTTTCAATCTTCCCCAACGTCAAAACGCACCATCATAGCGTGGTCTTCGTGGATCGTATTGTGGCAGTGCATCACATATTTTCCAACAAAATCCCGGAATCGTATAAATACTCTCATGCGTGAGTTAGGCCCCAGTACGAAGACATCCTTGCGTCCTCTCTCGTGCGCTGGTACGGGTACTTCGTTTCCACTCACAAACTTGTTGAGGATAATTCCCTCTTCCAAATGAATATGGATAGGATGACTCCAACCACCGGATGAATTGATCAAATCCCAGATTTCCGCGCTGCCTTTAGTGATGGTGACGCGTGCAGTATTGGGATTCATGAAGCGATCATTGATTGCCCACATACCGTTTTTGCGTGTGAATGACCAGCGTCTAACGCGTGCTGCTGCGATTTCAGCTGCAGTTGGTCTGCGCAGCGGGCGCAAGAAACTCGGTACCCGGCTGACATCTGGTTCAGAAGGCTCGCGATCGACAATGAACTTGAGCACGCGCTTGCCTGGTGCTTTAACATCATCGGGTCCACGTGTATCATCCTGCTCTAGCCGGTTGACGAGATAAAGTTCCGTTCCCAATGCATATTGGGAGAAGTCCACTACAATGTCAGCTCGCTCAGCCACGGCTAGCCTGATCCTGGTTTGATTGAGTAATGGTCTGCGCAAGAAATTGCCGTCATTGGCGATGTAAGTGAATCGCTGCACCACATTCGCGGCGTTAACCAGATGAAACTGGTAAAACCGGCTTGGTCCCGCATCGAGCAGGCGCAGCCGGTACTTGCGCCGCGCTACCCGCAGCACTGGTTCGATCTTGCCATTGACTACGATTTTGTCACCCAATGTGCCTTCGGAATCAAGTTGGTCGAATATATGGATGCCTTTCGCGTTAAAACGCAGGTCCTTGAATACCAGCGGATAGTCATAGGGATGACTTGGCAGCCGCAAGGCATTCGGGTTGCCATCCTGTTCGTCGCCCGAGTCGAGCTCATCGAACAACAGGTAAAAAGCTGATATTCCGCGAGCCGCATTAGGCGCAGTGAAATCTTGTGTATGGTCGTGATACCACAGCGTGCCGAGGGCCTCGCGACTATCCCCGATACCGCCAAATTCGTCGAGTCCGGCATAGACGTTGAGATAAAGGTGATCTTTGAATCGTCCGGGCGCATCAAGCGTTGGACCTTTTTTTGTCCTGCTGAAAAAGTCACCCGGAAAACCGTCGCTTTCAGAAGCCATGTGCAAATTGTGCAGATGCATGCTGATTTCAGGCGAGCCGAAGCCGGTCAATGCTGTGTTGTTGCTACCATGATCCTCTGGCAACTCGTTATGCAAACGGACGATGATTGGACGCCCGTAGCGGGCGAAGATCGTAGGATTAAGGTGGGGGGCGCCACTTTCAGTACGACCGACGTAGTTCCAGACCAGCTGAGGCGGATAATCCGGATGGAATACATGATCGGTAATCGCTTCAACTTTCAACTCATAAAGATCTGCCTCGCCGGGTTGAAGAACCGGCGCCCCGAAGAATTCATCCCAGCGTTGATGCCTCTCACGTCCACATTCGCCAGCGTCGGTATTCGCATCTCCTTGGGGAGGGGGTAGGGGGCCGGCAAACAGATCCGTCTGTGACAGGGGTTCAATCACTGCCGGTAGCTCTTCTTGCCACGGCGTGGTTGGCGGGCTGGGCGGTAGGCTTGGAACAAGTACTTGTGCGCCACTTTTGCGTGAGGTCAGGATTGCTGGCGCAGCCAAAACCGTAGCGCCCGTTGTTTTAAGGAAGGATCGCCTCGATTGGTTGGATGGAGAATCAGAGGAGCTGTCCTGTGTAGAATCATGTTCCGAATTTTTCATCATTCCTCCTCAGTTTGCATGCTGACTATATGGTTCAGAAAATTCTGAGCAAGCGACTATTTCCCTGCTCAGGTTTTACGTTACGTGAATCATCAACCAGTGCCAATTAGTGATTGGCACTGGTTAGCATCGTAAGAATCTTACTGCAGGCGATCTAAATATGTCTGGTATGCACAGCCCTTGGATCGAGATGATTAATGGTAGCCATGATCTGCTGCGGTTCGGACAATGCTGGTGCCATGCTCCAGCGATTCAGTGCGTCGTTACCGATGCGTACCATGCCAGTGTGATTTTCTTTCACATTATCAATGTTCTCGTCACGATCAAAGAAACCAAGCCGGTAGCGCACTAACTTGATATCCTCCGGTGCGCCTGTCAGAAATTTCCAACTCGACTGTATGCCGTGACGTTCTGCATATTGCCGGAGTACTTCTGGCGTATCCAGTTCGGGCTGCAAGGTAATCGAATACATAAAAACATCGCGTCCTACACGTTCACCCAACATATTTTGCACCTGTACCAGGTTGGCTGTCGCTATCGGACAAATGCCAGCACATTGTGCATATATCATATTGATAGCAACCACTTTATCGCGAATCAAGTCGTCATAAAATCGAACAGCTTTTCCTTCATGCGTATATAGCGCAACGTTAGGAAAGGGGGTGTTACCTTCTGCTGCGGTTCTGTTTTGATTGGTATGAGGTATGTTATTGCCAAGTTTCTGCCAGGCACTGTTTAATCCGATCATACCTAAGGCGGTTAAACCCATACCGGCCAATATTTCTCTACGCGTAATTGCTTTTTTTTCGTTCATGATCAGCTCCTTTTACACAATGTCCCAACGCACCATCATGGCGTGGTCTTCGTGAATTAAATTGTGGCAATGCATGACATATTTCCCATGAAAATCGCGAAAGCGAATAAATAATCGTATGCTTTCATTGGGCCCCAGTACGAATATATCCTTGCGGCCTTTCTCGTGCGCGCGAACGGGCACTTCAACTCCACTCTTGAATCTTTTGAGGATAATGCCCTCTTCAAAGTGAATGTGCACAGGATGGCTCCAGCCGCCAGATGGATTGTGCAGTTCCCATATTTCTGAGCTGCCTATCGCGATGTGAGCGCGTACGGAGTTGACATTCATAAACCGATCATTAATGGACCACATGCCATTCTTGCGTGCAAATGTCCACTTTCTTACCGGTGCTGCCGCGATTTCAGCCGTAGTGGGTCTGCGCAGCGAGCGTAAAGTGCTCGGCACTTGGCTGACATCCGGCTCAAGAGGATCGCGATCAACAATGAATTTAAGCACGCGTGTACCCGGTGACCGAACACCTTCTGGTCCACGTGTTTCGATTTGATGTAACCGGTTGACGAGATAAAGCTCTGTTCCCAACGGATATTGAGAGAAATCAACGACGATATCAGCGCGCTCAGCCACGGCCAATCTAATTCTCGTCTGATTGAGCAGCGGTCTGCGCAGGAGATTGCCATCATTGGCGATATATGTGAATGGCTGTGAGCTATTTGCGGCGTTCATTAGGTGAAACTGATAAAACCGGGAAGGTCCTGCATTTAGCAAGCGCAATCGATACTTGCGGCGAGCAACCCGCAGCACCGGTTCAATTTTTCCATTGACAACGATCTTGTCACCCAGGGTGCCCTCTGAATCAAGCTGATCGAATATATGAATGCCGCCTGCATCGAAGCGTTTATCTTGAAATAGCAGCGGATAATCATATGGATGGCTAGGCAACCTCAGGGCGGCCGGGTTGGGATCATGCTCATCACCAGAATCGATGTTGTCGAACAGCAGGTAAAAAGCTGCCATGCCGCGGCTTGCATTCGCTGAGGTGAAATCCAGAGTATGATCGTGATACCACAGCGTACCGAGCGCTTCACGCTTATCTCCACCAACAGGGTTACCTGGACCTTTTGGAAACTCGTCATATCCGGCGTAGACATTGGGATAGAATTGATCCTTGAACATGCCGGGTGAGGCGAGTGTCGGCCCGGATTTGACCGGGCTGAAATAATCACCCGGAAAACCGTCACTCTCAGAAGGCGTATGCAGGTTATGCAAGTGCACGCTGATTTCGGGCGAGCCGAAGCCGGTATGATTTTGTGGCAATTCATTATGCAAACGTAAGATAACTGGCCGCCCATAGCGTGCGAAGATCGTAGGATTGGGGTGATGATCGTCGTTTTCAGTATGACCTATGTAGTTCCAGGTAAGCTGAGGCGGATAATCCGGATGGAATACGTGATCGGTAATTGCTTTAGCCTTCAATTCATAGGTATCTGCCTGATCCGGCTGTAGAACTGGATTACCAAAGAATTCATCCCAACGCTGGTGTTTGGCGCGTCCGCATTCGCCTTGAGCGGTATTTGCTTCACCTTGAGGTATAAGCAAGGAGTCTGCCAAGAGATCTGTCTGTTTCAGAGGTTCAATCGCCTCAGGCAATTCTTCCAGCCAAGGTGTAGTTGGTGGGCTTGGTGGCAATATTGGATCATCAGTAACTTGAGCGTTGCTTTTGCGCGAAGTAAGAATGGCTGGTGCGGCCAGAATCGCGGCACCAGTCGTTTTAAAAAAAGCGCGTCTTGATTCGCTGGGTGGAGAATCAGGCGTATTATCCTGTAGAGCGTCAAGAGTGCTGCTTTGCGTAAAATTATCTTCCGTGTGGTTCATGAAACTCTCCTTACACTTTTAAAAGTTGGTCGCCGGTCTAGGCGACGTTACTCGATCCGCTCGTTTGATTTAAGGGGGTTCTTCATTGCTCTGGTAGATGCAATCACCCATGTATATGAGCATGCTAGGACTGTCAGATTATTAAAAGAATAAGCAAGAGTCTTATTTTTATCTAAGTATTTACTTAGTAGTGTATTGATTCTGATTCTCATCAATGATGAGTTTGTTTAAGTTAATTTATATTCAATAAGTTATTTTTGCTGGTGAGAGAAAAATGCACTAAATCGCGCATTAGAAGTATGCCAGTTCGCTCAATAAAAAGAGGAATGTTGCCTTGGTTTTTTGTACTTCTAATTTTCTATGGCGATTTTCAATAAAGGCAGTGTATCCCTAAAGTTCATATTTATTGGCACCCTCTTTGGGGCAGCACACAGTGGGACTAAACATCTAAGTAAATACTTAGATAAAAACAAGCATTTTGCTTATTTCCTTATTAGATGAGTATGAGTAACCATAGCATGCCTGCCGAGGCGTGTATGGCTCTGTGGCTCTGTATGAATTTTATTAATAAGTTACTGAAAATAAATAATAATTATCGATTCAGGAATATAATTAAATCATTACTGCTGCGGTTGATCGATAAAAAGCATTTTAAAATTAAAAATTGCGAGGGGAAAATAAAATGGCAAATCTCAGTAGGAGCGATCTTGATTTTTTAATTCAGCAAGTTGTTATTGCTGAACAAGACTCTGTAGCTCAAAAGAATGGAAATTTTACTGCACTACCGGGACTGGTGGGCAGTGCACTGTTGCCGGATGGTTTGCGTAACGTTGACGGTTCATACAACAACCTGTTACCAGGTCACCGATTTTTTGGCGCTGCAGATCAAGTTTTTCCGCGCCTTTTAAAGCCGGTATTTCGTGATGCAGATCGGGTCGTGTTCGACGTGGATGGACCGAGCGGTCAATCAGTAGGTGACCCTACATCTTATGCGCAGACAAGTGGTGCTGTATTTGATTCGCAGCCCCGCACCATCAGCAACTTAATTGTTGATCAGACTGACAACAATCCTGCTGCCATTGCCGCAGCGGCACAAACTGACGGATCGGTTGCAGATGTTGACGGAAAAGGTACTTTCTTTATTCCAAATGTTACTCCTGATGCAGGTTTGTCTGCGCCGTATAACGCGTGGTTTACATTTTTTGGTCAGTTCTTTGACCACGGTCTGGATCTGGTAAACAAGGGCGGCAGTGGAACGATATTTGTACCATTGAAACCCGATGATCCACTGGTTACCCATGGTCCCAATGGTATTGCCGGTGATGGTGATGAAGTGCAATCACAGAATGCCTTTATGCCCCTGACCCGAGCAACTAATCTGCCTGGTCCAAACGGTATCTTGGGTGATTCCGATGACATTCATGAGCATGTCAACCAGACGACCCCTTTTGTCGATCAAAACCAGACTTATACATCGCATCCTTCGCATCAGGTTTTTCTGCGCGAATATGCACTCAATGGAGCCGGTGACCCGGTTTCGACGGGCAGGCTGCTTGATGGTTCTGGTGGTCGTGGCGGGCTTGCCACCTGGTCTGACATCAAGCTGCAGGCAAAAAATTTGCTGGGTATCAATTTGACTGATGCCGATGTAACCAATCTGCCGCAGATCAAGACGGATAGCTATGGCAAATTTACCCCGGGGCCTAATGGCTTTCCGCAGCTTGTGCTGAATGGAGGTGGCACTCTCGAAGGTAATCCTGCGGCTCCGGTTAATATTCCTGGCAATGTGGTTCGCACGGGTCACGCTTTTCTGGATGACATCGCGCATGCGGCAGTACCACGCAATCTGAACGGAACTATGAAACAGCCTGATTCCGATAGCGGAGTTGGGCTTTCAGAATCAATCGCTTATGACGATGAATTACTCGACAGACACTTTGCCACTGGGGATGGTCGTGGCAACGAAAACATCGGCTTGACCACAGTGCATACCGTTTTCCACGCCGAGCACAATCGTACTGTCGATTTTATCAAAGACTTGGTTGACAGCAGTAGTGACAATGCATTCAAAGCGCAATGGCATTTATCGGGTGGTGCGTGGGATGGTGAACGCCTGTTTCAGGCAGCGCGCTTTGCTACTGAAATGCAATACCAGCATCTGGTATTTGAAGAATTCGCGCGCAAGGTACAACCCAATGTGGACGTTTTTGTTGGCTATAACAGCACGATTAATCCGGCCATCATGGCCGAATTTGCCCATGTGGTTTATCGTTTTGGCCACTCGCTGTTAACCGAAACGGTAGCAAGAACGGATATGAACCCAGCGACGGGTAAACTTACTCCCAATGACGTTAGCTTGATTCAGGCATTTCTGAATCCAGTTGAATTTGGTGCTGGTTACGCTAATAACCTTGAGGCCGCTGCGGCTGTGGTACGGGGCACCACCAAACAAGTCGGCAATGAACTCGACGAGTTTGTGACCGATGCTTTGCGTAATAATCTTCTTGGATTGCCGCTCGATCTGCCCACGATCAACTTGACCCGTGGCCGCGATACCGGTATTCCGCCGCTTAACGAAGCACGCCGCATGTTTTATGAAGATACCGGGCAGCACGCTTCTTTGCAGCCGTATGAGAGTTGGGCTGATTTCGGACAGAATCTTAGGCATCCCGAGTCGTTAACCAATTTTATCGCCGCCTACGGCACACACCCCAGCATTACTAGTGAAACTACGTTTGCTGGCAAGCGTGCTGCAGCGCAGGCTCTCGTAGATCAGGCAGAAAATGACAATAATAGTAATGGTGCAGTTGATTTCATTAACAGTACCGGCGGTGTTACAGCTGGATCATCAGGATTGAATGCTGTTGATTTCTGGATTGGTGGTCTGGCTGAGAAGCAAGCGCCATTTGGCGGATTATTGGGTTCTACTTTTAATTTTGTTTTCGAAACCCAGATGGAAAAACTGCAAGATGGTGACCGCTTCTATTATCTGGCGCGTACAGCTGGCCTGGATTTCCTCACACAATTGGAAGAGAATTCGTTTGCCGAAATGGTGATGCTGAATCTTCCAGGTGTGAAGCATCTGCCTTTCGACATTTTCTCAACACCGGCTTATATTTTTGAAGTGGGAAACCTGGGTGATAGTGGTCCGATTAAGGACGACCCGGATACGCTGGACGTTAATGAAGCGACGCTGAGAAATCACTTGGGAAAACTCGCTCTGGTTCGCGATACGACGTTGGGCCCGAATACCATTCGCTATACGGGGGACCAGCATGTGGTGATGGGCGGCACTAACGATGTGAACAGGATACGTGCCAGCGAGGGGGACGATACCATTTGGGGTGATGGCGGCAATGACCGTCTGGAAGGCGGCGCCGGCAATGATTCGATCAATGGTGGTGACGGCAACGACATCATTACTGATTCCTTTGGTGATGACAACGTTAAAGGAGGTGAGGGTCACGATGTCATCAACGGTGGCCCAGGTGTTAATCTGCTTCTGGGCGGTGGGGGAAGCGATTTCATTGTGACTGGTTCTGATATCTCTGAGGTTTTCGGCGGTCCGGGGAATGATTTTATCTTTGGCAACACGCCGAACGAAGTCATGATGGGCAATGAAGGTGATGACTGGATTGAAACCGGAACCGCTGATGGTGCGCCGGGCGACAACTTTGATCCTTTTAATCGCGATCCAATTCGTGGTAATGACGTTTTCCTCGGCAATGGCGGGATCGATGAATTTCTTGGTGAGGGTGGTGATGACCTCATGAACGGTAAGGCTGGCTTTGACAAAAATGATGGAAGTAGCGGTTTTGACTGGGTCTTCAACAAGGGTAGCATTGTTGCTGCCAATGTTGATTTAGCAAAGCCTATTCCTCAAGATGACAGAGTTCCTCCCGATCTTCTCGACCGTTATGACTTTGTTGAGGCTGCATCGGGATGGAATCTTGATGATGTCGTGCGGGGCGACAGCCGTACCAACCTCGAACTGGAATTTGTCGATCCGCTTACGGGGCAGAACAATGCGCTGGATAACGTTAATAATCCGGCCAGTGGTGGTCATAGCGCTGCCGACAGGATTGCGCTGATCGACGGGCTGAGTACCTTACTGGGCGGAGCAACCACATTCAGTGCGGGTAACATTTTGCTAGGCGGTGCCGGCAGCGATCTCATTGAGGGCCGTGGTGGCGATGACATTATCGACGGTGATGCCTGGCTTAACGTACGAATTAGTGTTCGGGATGCCAATGATAGCAGTATTGAAATTGCATCCTTTGAGAACATGACTGGCTCATTAAGAACTGCAATGCAGTCAGGAACTTATCGACCAGATCAACTGAGAATTGTTCGTGAGATTGTGACTGCCCCTGCTGGCAACGATATCGATACGGCTGTGTTCCGGGATGTTTATGCCAATTATGTCGTGACTTTCGGTTCCGATGGCACAATCTTTGTTGATCATGTCAATCCAGGCAATGGAGGAGGAGGCATTGACGATGGTTCCGACACAGTTCGCAATGTAGAACGGTTACAGTTTGCTGATAGAACCCTTATTGTTGGTGGCGGTAATACGGTAGGTACACCTGGTGACGATAATTTAGTCGGTACAGACGGCGATGACGAACTGAGCGGTTTTGCAGGCAATGACAAGCTGGATGGCTTGGGTGGTGTGGATACGCTGATTGGTGGTCCAGATAACGACACTTATGTGGTTGACACCACTACAGATATCCTTACCGAACTTGCCGGCGAAGGGATTGATACTGTCGAAAGCTCCGTGACATTCAAGTTGGGCAGCACTTCCAATCTTGAGAATCTGACGCTCACGGGTACGGCTGCTATTAATGGTACGGGTAATGCTGCAGATAACATCCTGATTGGTAATAGTAACAATAATGTACTGACCAGTAATGCTGGCAACGACACACTGATGGGGGGTGACGGTAACGATAAGCTGTCTGGTGGCGCTGGCAACGATACACTGACAGGCGGTAACGGCAATGATAGGCTGGTAGGTGGTACTGGAGATGATAGTATGGATGGCGGAGCGGACAATGACAGCTATGTGATTGACAGCGCCACTGACACGATTACCGAGTTGCCTGGCGGAGGTACTGACACAGTCGAAAGTTCAATATCATTCATGCTTGATGCTACTTCCAATCTTGAAAATCTTAAGCTCACAGGTACGGCTCTAATCGATGGCACTGGCAATGATGAAAATAACGTTCTGACTGGTAATGGTAAAAACAATGTACTATCGGGCGGTGGTGGCGATGATGATTTGTTAGGTAAATCCGGTGCTGATACTTTAACGGGTGGCGCCGGAGCGGATGATTTTATTTATACCTTGACTAATCATTCCACCCCCGGCGCAACTGGCCGGGATACCATCACAGACTTTACGAGTGGAATTGATCACATCGATCTCAGTGCAATTGATGCTGATACAGGTGTAGCAGGTGATCAAGCTTTTACCTTTATTGGAGAAGCTGTCTTTAGTGCTGCCGGACAAGTACGCTATGTGAGCGCGACAGGGGTATTGCAAGCGAATGTGGGTGGGGCCAATGGTAATGCGGCCGACTTCCAGATTAATCTGACAGGCGCACCCGCATTCGATGCTGTGACAGATTTGATTGTGTAATTCGATGGCGGGAAAGAGTGCAGGCTTTTATTTAAACTGCACTCTTTCTTTTAAGAGTATGCTTTAAGTAATTGATATTCTTTATTCTTAGGGAAACGCTGATTAATTGACTGCACGGGCGAATCGCTTCGTTGCGCGGTACTCGCTTCCTCGTCTATCTGATTTGATTGATATGTCTCGGTTGCTGCGTTCCGTGCGCCTCGCGCTTCATCACGTTCGCCGGATAAATCAGCGTTTCCTTAGATAATATTATGATTAATAGCTAAACGGATGAGTTGAGTGGTGTTCTGTATGTTCAATTTTCGCATTAAATTAAGATAATGAACGCTGACAGTTTTGGGACTGATAGAAATTTTGTCTGCAACTTCGTTATTTGAGTTCCCCTCGACTATCAATTTGACTATTTGAAATTCTCGTTTGGTCAGTAAATCGAAAGGATTCTCATAATTATCTTTCCGAGTTGCATGCATGGCCAGTATAGTAGCCAATTCCGATTCAATATAAATTTTTCCTGAACTTACTTGACGTACTGCATGAATCATTTCTCCGATTCCGCTTTGCTTACTGATAAATCCCCTTGCGCCTGCTTTTAATGCGTGGTGAACCATCGTTATAGTATTCAGCATGCTAAAAATCAGAATACGTGCGGTAGGATCATGGCTCATGAGACGGTGGATGGTTTCAAATCCACAAATGCCTGGCATATTGAGATCAAGAATGGTGATATCAGGCTGGTGCACTTGCCATAATTGGTAACCTGCTTCACCGTCCTCAGCTTCCGCCACTACATTCATATCAGGTGTGCTTTCCAGCAAGCGGCGATAACCCGTGCGTACTACCGGGTGATCATCAATTAATAAAATAGTAATGGGTTCTGTCATCGTTTAGGTTTTATCGGTAATCGAATATTGATTTCTACTCCTTCGTTGGGTGCGCTTCGCACTGCCATACTGCCATCCATCGCAATCACTCGCTCCCGTATACCTACCAATCCTAATCCCATGAATTGTTGATTGATATCGTAGCCCTTGCCATTATCTTCTATTTTGAGAAGCAGGAATTCAATTGCTGAATTCCTAATTGTTTCGCGGCCCAGGCTGACCTGAGCCTGAGTAGCTTCTGAATGTTTGCAAATATTATTAAGACCTTCCTGAATAAGGCGGAATATCGTGATGTTGAGTTGCTCATTAAGCATTGAAAGCTCGCCTTCCAGCTTCAATTCGAAGGCAATATGTGGATAATTTGAACACCATTGTTTCTTGAGCTCCAATAATGCATCGGGTAACCCCAGCGTATCCAACAGTAAAGGACGTAATCGATGCAGCATGTTACGAATTACTAGATGCATTTTTTCAATACATTCTTTAATAGCTTCAACACTGGTGAGAATGGGTAAGTCTTTTTCAGTGTAATTGAGAATAACTTCATTTTCTGCGCGAATAGCAGTAAGCCATTGTCCTAATTCATCGTGCAGCTCACGGGCAAGTATACGCCGCTCCTTTTCCTGGATATGAAATAATTCTTTCATAAGTTTCCTGTTCTCATTCAACAGATTACGATTCAGATTGATCATTCTTTTGAGCTGACTGATATCGGACATCATCATGCGACACATGTTCTTATCACTCGTCACTGTGCTTTCCAGGCGGATAAAACTTAGCGGGTCGTGATTGTCGCCGATTTTCAAGTCAATCGTAGTTTTTCCGGAAGAGTTGAAAACTTCTTTTAGATAGTTGAGAAAAGCTTCATGATCAATATCCATGAAACAAGCTATAAATGGCTTGCCGATGAGAAAAGGACGCGCTTTTCTCAATAAAGCCGCACCAGTTAGGTTAATGGATAGAATATTTCCAGCTTTATCTACGGTCAAGTAACCAACTGGTGCATGATCATAGAGATCTGCATAGCGATTGCGGGATTCTTCTAATTCTAATTGTTGAGTCTGAAGCTGATCGGAGAGTAATTCCATTCTGCTGCGAACTTCATTGTCATCAAATCTTCTGTATTTGTTGCTACGCTGGTCACTAAACTGATTCATATCATCTCCTATTCGAGGTAGCGTAGGACGACCTATTTTTATTATATTTATTAATGCGTTAACTGATACCGTACCTGAATAAATTTATATGTTTCGGTTCAAAGTGCTGAATCAGGAAAATTATATTGGCTATTACGGTGGCGCTTTAAGTCGGATAAATATACTTAATTCAGTTGCAGAAGTATGGATGCTTGCAATTAAAAATATGTTTGCCTTTGGCAGATTGATATCCGCTTTGCCTTGATGAGTCTTTGATTGGAAGAATTTATATTTATTTTTCAATTTGAGAACTCAAAGAATGCTTTTAATTGAAACTGTATATTACGGTATCAAGGAATTAGGAACACGTAAACCCCCGGTTTGCCGATAGGCTCGTAAGTGCTGTCAGTATCATCATTGCTAACCTTGCGATTGAGGTTATGTTAAGACTTTGTATAGATGGGAAAATATGGTTTTTTCGGGAAAAGTGGTAATGGTATTAGAGGCACACTGGAAGTTTATTATTGGTGTGCTCGAAAATTATGAAGTTGTGATGGTTGGAATCATGGATGCGCCTGCTGTGCAGGTCATTATTTACCTAAGACGCTGGTTGGTTAATTGTTGTCGTCCCTTGGAATCAGTTTTATCTAACGGTTGGCTCGCAAGATGCAGTTTAACGATAAAAAAATCTTCCAGGATCAATCACTTCATGTAATGGAATAAATCTTGATTACTATCTTATGCTTGAGAATTAAAAGAGCATGGGCATTCTGAAATTTATCCTTGCATCTTGTGCATCTTCTGTCGTGCCAACCCCCAAGGATAAATTAAAAGTGGTTATTGGGTTGTATCTGAATGAATAACCTACTAGAAGTTGGCCGATATCCAAGCTGCTCCCTCCAATTGTGTTGCCATTGATTACCGAATTAAAAACGTGCCTATGAGAATATCCTATATTAAATGACGCTCGCTCATTAATGGCAAATGCCATGCCAAAAGTTGACCCGACCGAGTCTCCAGGATTTACGTGAATTGGATTACCCTGTACCTTTTCATGAGTACTGGCATTGAATCCATACAGAAGGTTAGCGAAAAAGATTGCTGGATCAGTTGGATAAAGGGCTGTAAGGCTTGGTTGTACACTGAAATAGCCAACCCCGGTAGGTACCTCAGTTGGAAATAATGCGCCAGGAACGCCTTGTACATTTGCGTATTGAATATCGAAGGGACTCTTTCCTGTAGGTGCCGTTGCAGTGAGATTGCCAACAAGGATAGGCATTCCACCAGATCCAGTAGTCAGTTGATAACGGCCAGTAAACTCAATGTCACCAATATTATGTCCAGAAGCATTGAAAGTTTCATCAATACCGGCACCAACACTGATTGGTCGAGAACGTTGCTCGTCAGAACGATAAACATAAGGAACTCTGAGTTCAAGTTCCAATCGATCAGTGACACCAAAACGACCCCCCATGACTCCCATCACTGTGTGACGGTCGACATTTCGGAGATCAATCAGACCAACAGCAATCGCAGGCAGGAATGTAAATGCATCCAGAAATACGCGGTTATTATTAATATAATTATATTCAACAGAAGGTTCAATAACGAATTTTCTTTTCGGTGTTAACACACCGCCTACCGCATCACTCAATCTGGGCATTTCTGGTGGTCTTTGTGGTTCTTTTGATTGAGGGGGTGCCTGGCCAACTGGCTCAGAAGGAAGTTGACTAGGCGATTTTTCTGATTTTTCCTTTTCTTTAGTATTTGCCGCAATGTTTTGATCTTGGGAGTGATCGGTTTTTTTTGGCGAGTCTGAAGATTGGGCGATCGGCCTGGAAGTAGGCTGATTAGGTGCTGGTGGTGCCGCTGTTGGCGCTGCTTTATTATTTATTGCGACACCAGAATTTTGAGGCTGATTTAATTTATTTGACAAATCTGAAGTCTGATCTGTCAAAGAATCAAGTCGCGATTTTAGGCGCTCCAGTTCTTTACCTTGCTCGGCAATTATCTGTCGCTGTCTTTCGAATTCTTTTTGTTGTTCAATAACTAATTGCTTATACTTTTCCAGCAATTCATTCGGATCATTTGTTTCTGCGTAACTTCCACTGCCCACAAACATACAGCCAACCAAAGTCAGGCATTTGAAGACTCGAATAACAACCCGAAGCAATGGTGAATTGGTGTCGCTTGAACATACCTTCATTTGATTATTATCTTCCGTTGAGTGTATTAATGAGCGTTCAATATTACATGCTGAATAGACTTCATACTTTATATGAGAGTTATCGCCCAAAATCTATCTCTATCTGATTAATTCTGTTGTAAGCATAGAGAGCTGTTGTAGATAAGTTACAGAAGATATGCCGCACATTGGGAGTATTAGATTTTTTATTTTATTTGATGTAATGCATTATGAAGTTTCAAACCTCTTCCTTTCAGGAAAAAAAGATTGCCTGAAAGGGAATTTGCTGTATTTTTTGAAAATGTATTGGCCTGATTCAATGTCATTTTTTAATTTATCAATGCCTAATTCTGTATGATTAAACCCGTTATGGATAGCTGAAGCTCGATAGATTAAGAAAGGTCGAAAATTAGATGGCTTTAGAGAAATTTACTTATGTTTATGTATAAGCTTTATCATTTACATGCTGAGATACTCAAAACAATGACTCCTTCTTGTTAAACTGTTCTGATGTTGGATTCCTGATTTTAATAATGTATATTGGGCATAATGATATGATCAGCAAAAATTCTACTGCCATCATTTAAATTAATATTCTGCAAGTTACTTATTTCTAAATTAATCGTATTGATAGTGCTGATAATCTGATTATCCAAATTATTCTGGATCACCGAGGCTAACGCAGAACCACTCAAGTCCGGTGTGATATTTCCATCGCCATTCTGTAACAAGAAGAAGTTATTATCAGGAAATTGAAAGTATGAGGCGAAAGTTTGCACACCATTTAAAGAAACTACTTTTTCTATACTGATATCAATCATTACTCCATTAGGTAATAGAAAGCCGCCTCTTTGCTCTTCCAACTCCCTATCAGTTGCTCTGGGCCAGCTATCAAATGGATCATTGAAATACTTGTGTGAGTTTAAATCCGATAGATCAGTTGCTGATCCCAGAGAGGTAAAACCGAAATTTCCCAATATTATCCATAAGAATGCACTTTTAGTGAATTTTTGATAAATTTTTAGTTTGCATGATCTCACGTTACCCTCTTATCTAAAATCCCAGGGACCTGGTTGCAACATGTTAAATGCGCCTAAACTGGATCTGTCAACGGCAGCACCTAATGGCGCCAGGCGAGCGGCCCATTCGGTTTCATTTTGAAAGTATTTTGCTGCAATTTCTTGTTTACCATGGATTAAGAACAGGATACGACCTTCCCACATTTTTTCAAATAAATCACGTGGTATTATGCTGACGCCTTTTGCTGGATCACCCACGAGGACTTGCCTCTTATTAAGCCCTTTAATAATAATGAAGTGGAGATAGCCATTATCATTAATAATAGTAATAGCAGGGGCATTGACTGCCAGTAGCTGATCTAATCCTACTTTGAACCCATCAGATCGGTACCCTCGGCGTTCCAGATAATTTTTCATATCCAGCAATGAAAAACCCTGTTTCTTAATCTTCTCTTGGTCACCACTCTGAAACATATCGATAAATATGCTTTGTTCATCTATAGTATCTTCATAATGAAAGGTGAGGAGACTGGCCAAAGCTGCTGAACCGCAGCTAAAATCATATTGTTGTTTATAGACTGTTTTGAATTTGCGCTCAGCATAGCTTGTTACAGAAATCTTATAGTTTCCTGCTCCCGCTATACCGTTAAGATTGAGAGAATCAGCATAACTGTTGATTACAGGCATCATCAGTAAAACACAACATGTTGCAAAAAAATGTTTCATGCTGCTTGCTCTCAATCAATCGATAGATAAATTATCAAGGTACGATCGTCACATTTACGATCGTCGAATCCTGGATTATGACGTTATTGCCGGTGTTCTGAATGACTGAGAACATTCCGCTTGCATTGGTAAATGCTCCATTGTCGATAAGATTCATCCCTGTAGCATTGTTATTTGCAGTATTGCCGGTTAAGGTTGCCTGCACATTCATATTATTGATGGTAGTGATATCAAATCCTTCGCGTCCACGCGCTTTCTCTAACTCATCTATCGATGCCTTTTCACTTGAAAGAAAAAGTAAATCGTCAGATTGAGTAGCGCTAGCTAAGCCTGCTTGGCTCGTCAAGGCAAAAACAAAGAGAAACAATATAAAGCCCTTTAGGATCGCACCCATATTATTCTCCTCAATGCGTGCTTACGTTTATCTCTCAGAGTTTGCCGGTGAGAACGATGATGCTTCCCACCGGCAAGTACGGTATCAACTTAAAATAAGTGATAACTCACTATTAGCGGACGTTAACATTGCCTTGGAAAGTCACGCTTTGCTGTGCCAAAGCATTGGCGCCGTGATTCATAACATTTTGATTAATACCGGCAGCACCGTTGAAGGCATTTTGAAGATTGTTGGCCGCTGAGCTAGCAGTATCGCTATTACGCTCACCGCCCCACATTGCTGTTTCTACACCAGCGCCTGTAACTGCACCGCTCAGCTCGGAAGTGTTTACTGCGTAGTTGCTGGTTGCATCACCGCCATTGGCAGCTGCTGAACCTACACCGAAAGCATTCGCACTGCTGTTATCATTGAAGCTGTTGGCAGTATTGGTAGAGTTGTTGGATCTGTCAGAATTGTCAGAATTGTCATTGTGGCTGTTGGCAGTTCTGATAGAACGATCCGAATTGTCGTTGTTGCTGTTACGAGTAGAATTGTCAGAATTGTCGTTGTTGCTGTTACGAGTAGAATTGTCTGAATTATCAGTTCTCCGATTATCTGAATTATCAGAATTGTTCGTATTGTCGGTATTGAAAGAACCCGCTGTACTTGTTCTAGAAGAAAAGTCGTCAGAAGAACGGAAAGAATTGTCCGAATTGTTCGTATTGTCGACAGAAGTACGGGCAGAATTATCAGAATTGTCCGTATTGTCGACAGAAGTACGGGCAGAATTATCAGAATTGTCCGTATTGTCGACAGAAGTACGGGCAGAATTATCAGAATTGTCCGTATTATCGACAGAATTGTCCGATCTATCCGTTGCCGTTGAAAACTCATTTGCATTTACACCTGAACCACTCTGTCTGTTTTCAGCGATAGCTCTTTTATCGACATCAGTATCGACATGAGTAGTGCCCCGATGATTTGATGAGGCTGTAGGGTTGACATCGCGTTCATCGATTCTTGGATTTGCTAAAGCAGTACCTGCTGAGATACCGAAAGCGAGAGTGATAGTTGCAACCATAATTCTTTTATTGAATGAATTCATTTTATTACTCCTTTAAGATTAATAGCTTAACTAACTAACAACTACCTGTTTATTTATGTCTCAACCAGACCAATCAAACTTTTCGGTAAGGTTATATGGATTATGTTCAAATAAAAGAAAAATGAAATAAGCAAATTCTTTAGTTTTATCTAAGGAATTTGCTTATAAATTGATGAGTGAACGTAGGAGTTATATAAACAGTGATGCAGTTTTAGTGAATCATGCTTGAATAACATTATGATTCATTGCTAGACGGATGAGTTGCGCTGTATTCTGTAAATCCAATTTACGCATCAAATTGAGTTGATGAACGCCAACAGTTTTTGAACTGATAGTCAGGATTTCTGCAATTTGTGCACAGGAATGTCCTTCCGCTAGCAGTTTGAATATTTGGAATTCTCGTTTGGTCAGTGTATCTAAAGGGTTCTCAGAAGTTTCTTTGCGTGTCGCATTTATTGCCAGTGCTGAGGCTAACTCAGATTCGATATATATTTTTCCTGAGTTTACTTGACGAACTGCCTGAATCATTTCTCCCATTCCGCTTTGTTTACTAATGAACCCGGTTGCCCCCGCTTTTAGTGAGCTTTGAGCGACGGTTGCATTCTTTAGCATACTAAAGACTAGAATGCGAGCAGCAGGATTTTTAGCTCTGATACGACGAATCGTTTCAAGTCCACCAATACCTGGCATGTTGAGGTCAAGAATTGTAACATCGGGCTGATGCTCTTGGTACAGTTGATAGCCGGTTTCACCATTGTCGGCTTCTGCCACTATGCACATGTTCGGTGTGCTTTCAAGCAAACGGCGATAACCGGTACGTACTACAGGGTGATCATCAATCAATAAGATAGTGATTGGTTTCATTTTAGGCCTTAATCCATGTAGCTCGCAGCTAAGTAAAGCACGATTACAATTAATCGTTTTTTGGTTTATCGATGTCGGGGATCGTCACGCGGCATAGGCTATATCTATACATTTCGATTAATACATGCTTCACTATCGTAATCTTTATGGGGTGACCGCAATGAGTACCAATGCCATTGTCATCCTTTACTTCAAAAGATTCTGCCACAGCCGTTATTATCTACTATGTCGTTTTTTCAAGTCAGAAGCATTGATTGAGGTCGAATTTATTACTGATAAGCCGATTAGTGTCGGCATCGCTAAAATTCAGTAGTAGCTTAGAAGTAAGCCATTGAATAGATATATATTATATGTATTCTTTTAGAAATGTTAAATCATTATTAATTTCATTTGCTTTGTATTGCAATTTTCATGCTCTTTAATGATTGTGTCAATTTTTCCTTAAAAGACCGCATTAAAAATTCTGTTTGGAAAAATGTGACGTGTAAGTAATACCATTTTTAATATTAATCCTTACCTGCTTGACAGAAGAATTGAAGGATTTGCTATTGCGATTAAATATTCTTGCTTTTGTTTTGGGTACTGGTCTATTGCAGCAACAGGCTAAATTACCCGATGTGATGTGGGCCTGGGGTTTGATGGCAATAATCTTTGTCATTGGATGGCTGCGGCGTTATCAGTCAACTGTTTTAGCCGCAACAACCAGAATTCTATGGTGGGTCTTTTTTCTGGGAGCTGGATTTTTCTGGGCAGCTGCCTTTGCACATTGGCGTTTAGCTGATTTTTTATCTCCAGAATGGGAACGCCGAGATATCCAGATCGTCGGGGTAATAGCAAGTATGCCGCAAGAAAGTGATCGCAGTATGCGTTTTCAGTTTCATGTTGAACATGTGGTTACTGAAGGTGCCACTGTACCTAAGCATATTGCGCTGTCCTGGTATAAAGGCCGTCAATCCGATGCGAATGAAATGGCATTCTCAGCGGTAAAAGTCGGTCAGCGTTGGCAAGTAACGGTGCGTCTTAAGCAACCTCATGGTAATGCAAACCCGCATGGTTTCGATTATGAAGCATGGGCCTTGGAGCATAACATTCGGGCTACTGGCTACATACGGGCTTCAGTGGATAATCAGCTTCTGGATCAGATGGCTAATTATCCTGTCTATTGGATTGAGCAGCTACGTGAAGAGATTCAGCAGCGATTTACCAATCGCTTAGCGGACCGAACTTATGCCGGTGTTCTAAAAACTTTAGCGACGGGTGATCAGTACGCTATTCCACGGGATCAGTGGCAGTTGTTCATGCGTACGGGAACAATCCATTTAATGTCAATTTCCGGTTTACATATTACCCTGGTTTCAAGTCTGGTATTTGCATTGGTATTCGGATTATGGCGTTGCAATCCTTACCTAGTGTTACGTTTACCCGCACGTCGAGCTGCTGTTATTGCCGGATTAATAGTGGCCACTGGCTATGCAGTGCTGTCGGGCTTCGCAATTCCAGCGCAACGAGCGCTTTATATGTTGGCTGTGGTTGCGATTGCGGTATGGAAAGGACGGTTTACTTCTCCAGTAACCATACTGGCATGGGCTTTACTATGGGTAGTGTTATTGGATCCGTGGGCAACTATTTCTTCCGGGTTCTGGTTATCATTTGGTGCTATCGCCATCATTATGCTGGTATCGGTGGGACGAATAGGAAAAATACACTGGCTCAGGGATTGGTTAAGAATTCAGTGGGCAATTACACTGGGGTTAGTTCCTTTACTACTGGCCTTATTTCAGCAAGTGTCATTGGTATCGCCATTGGCTAATGCCGTCGCAATTCCTTTAGTAAGTTTTGTAGTGGTGCCGTTAACATTACTGGCAACTATTCCATTACTCGACTTTACGCTGCCACTGGCTCATGAAGCGCTCAGCATAGGCATGGCATTATTGCATTGGCTAAGTCAATTGCCTTATGCTGTCTGGGAGCAGCATGCACCGCCTGTATGGACGCTACCTGTGGCTATTGTCGGAATTATCTGGATGTTGTTACCAGGGAGCCTGGGGTTAGGTTTTTTTGCGGGCTTTTCTGCGCGCTGGGTAGGTTCGATTGCATTATTACCGATGTTTCTAATACAACCACCTAAACCGAGAGCAGGTGAATTATGGTTGACAGTATTGGATGTTGGTCAGGGTCTTGCGATTGTAGCGCGCACTGAGCATCATGCGCTGTTGTTTGATACCGGTCCAAATTTCGGTGAGACAGACAGTGGTAACCGCATTATCGTACCTTTTTTGCGTGGAGAAGGGATTCGGCAGCTCGATACCATGATCGTATCCCATGCAGACACCGATCATAGCGGCGGAGCATTATCTGTATTGGCAGCAGTCCCTGTAAAGATGTTGAGCTCATCATTAAATAGCCCTCATCCGATACAACGAGCTGAGACGTATCAAGATCAATGCCGTGCCGGCCAATCCTGGCAATGGGATGGCGTATATTTTGAATTGCTGCACCCATTGGCGCAGGATTATGAGAATCCGCAAAATAAAACCAATGCAAATAGTTGCGTATTAAAAATTACCTCAACTCATGGAAGCGTGCTGTTACCTTCCGATATTGGCAGCAAAGAAGAGTCTGCATTGCTTGCTCGTATTGGCGATAAGCTTCCTGCAACGATATTGATCGCACCTCATCATGGCAGCAATACTTCATCGACTTCTGCTTTTCTGCAAAAAGTAAATCCTGTATTAACGATATTTACGGTAGGTTATCATAATCGTTATGGCCATCCGCACGAAGCCGTAGTGGCACGCTACCGCAATTTGGGAAGCCGACTGTTACGCAGCGATGTGGACGGCGCTATTTTGCTCCGTTTTGCAGATAATGAATGGTTTGTGGATAGTTGGAGAAAATTGCATCGGCGTTACTGGCAGCACAGCATTACTGATCCATATGATTAATTATTTCATCTTTTAGCTCTACCGAAAGTTTCTTACAACCAGAAAGTCAAGACTTTTCCTATGCTTGACTATACTTCACATATTTTTCACATATTCTGCGATATGATCGGATAACAATGACCATGTTAAGTAAGCGGTTTATCTAAGCGCTTAATTTTCAGGGCTCTGATTATGAGAGAAGGAGATAATAATGACCGCACGAATAGCGCATGTCGATGATGACTCAGATATCCGGGAAGCTGTTGAACAAATACTGCGAAAGAATGGTTATGAGGTTCAAAGTTATGTAAGTATGCAGGATTTTATCGATTCATTGCAAAATGATGCCAATCGACCTGATTTAGCCATTCTCGATGTTATGGTTGAGTCAATGGATGCGGGTTTAACCGCTTATGCCCAAATCCATAAACGCTATCCACAAATACAAACTATTTTCCTGACATCTTTGGGTGATATGATCAGACCTTATTTTGAAGATGGATCTCATGAATGGGTTTGTATTATGGAAAAGCCTGTTGAACCAGTGAGTCTATTGGCAACGATTAATGATCGTTTAAAAAGACGAGAAAAATAACGGAATTGAGTTAAACAGCAATGGCAACTACTGAGTTTTCCTGGGACAATTCTGATAATCAAAGCATAGTGCTTGAGATTAAAGGAGATAGGCTCAAGCTCAGTGATGATGTTTTAATCAATAATATTCGCTGGTTCATCGCCTTTCGTTGGGTATTGATCGCTGCACTGATCTTTTTCGAGGTCTTGATGCTTTTAGCTTCGGATTCCCTCGCACAGATGGGTATCAGTGAACATCAGAAATGGCCAATTGTCATCATTGTAGTATTAGGTTTTGCGAATATTGCTTATACCTACGCTCTAGATCATTTTCAATCAAGCAAATACCATTCACCCTCGATCAATCTGTGGATGCAGATCATTGTTGATCTGATCTGCTTATCAGTTGTAGTGCATTATATTGGTAGCACTTCGACGCCTATTTCTTTTTTCTACGTACTGCACATCGCATTGGCCTGTATCTTTTTTTCTACTCGAGAAAGTTTGTATGTGACCATACTGGTGTGTGTAATGGACACACTCGTAATTGTTATTGAAAATTTTCTGATTACCCAAACATCTCTCTCGATTCTAATGAGCAGCCATTTCTCACTCGAGAGCATATCTAGAGATAATGCTGTGTTATGGATGTTTTTTCTTGATATCCTGTTTTTCGTAGTTTGGTATGTTGTCTCAAGGCTCTCCCTGACTGTTCGCGCGCATGAGCGCCATCTCTTGGATGCTTACAAACAAATCAATCAAGCGCAAGTAGAAAAAGATCAGTATGCCGTGCTAATGACACATCAGCTCAAATCCCCTTTGGATGCCATTCGAAGCAAGATCAATCTAATTAAAGGAGGTTATTGCGGAGAAGCTTCAGCAGGGGTTAACGAAGCACTTGATAAAATTGATAATCGTGCACAAAGTATGTCTAGTTTAATTCTGGACTTGCTCAGACTGGAGCGCTTAAAAGATACTTGTCTTAATACGGCTGTATTTAAGTCTGTGGATATTCAAACTATTCTGCAGAAATGTATCGACAAATTGACACCTGTGGCTAATTCCAAACATGTCGTATTGAATGTGTCTATTGATAATTTTGTCTGCAAGGTTATTCCTGATCAATTGGAAATACTGCTGGAAAATATTATTACTAACGCTATTATCTATTCGCATGACAATGCCTCTATAGAAATTACATCCGAAGTTAATCAGCTGAACCGGAGCGCCAGCATTATCATTACTGATCATGGCATTGGTATAGAAAATAAAGATTTACCAAATATATTTAATGAGTATTTCTATTCGCCCAGAGCAGCCATGCATAATAAAGCATCCAGTGGTATTGGCTTATCTATTGTTAGAATCGCAGCGGAAAATAATAAACTAAAAATCAAAGTTACCAGCGAACCTGGCGCAGGCACATCTTTCACGATAATTTTTAATCAGATCGAATTTTCTCTTGAAAAAAAAGAAACCCAGCTAGTATCTTTAGCGAAGTTTAATCTGTCTTAGATCGAAAAAAAACCGTATTCTCCAGCGCTTCAATAAGTTGAAGTAGTGACTTCGAAAAGTTCAAGAAGAAATGCTATTGAAGAAACCTATGCATAACTGTGTTTCAGAGGTTTTTGTATTTTTAATCATAAAATCAACTACTTAAATACTGAACTATTCAAAAGTTAGTTATGCAGAGGCCGCTTGAATACTTCCACATTAAGCTCCATCATGCGTTATAATCGTGCGCTTTATTCTATTGACTAACCAAGATAATGTTGCAAGGGATTAATCTCGCATGTATTCGCGGCGACCGTGAGCTTTTTAAAAATATCAATTTTTCACTCGAAGCGGGCGGTTTAATGCAGGTACATGGCCCTAATGGCAGTGGTAAAACCAGCTTATTACGCATGTTATGTGGATTGTCTAATCCTGCTGCTGGTGAAATACACTGGTGCGGGACTGCGATTCGTTCTTTGGATGGGGATTATTTTGCCGCTGTGACATACATTGGTCATTTAAGTGGCACTAAAGATGATTTAACGGTTATTGAAAATTTGTGCATCTCAAGCGCACTTGCAGGTTTTGAAATCAGTGTTGATCAAGCAAGCGAGGCTCTTAAATATATGGGCTTGAGTGAAAGAGAATCATTACCTGTTAAGGTTCTGTCGCAAGGTCAGCGACGTCGCGTGGCACTGGCTCGCCTACTTATTTGTAAAACGCCTCTATGGATTTTGGACGAACCTTTGGTCGCACTGGATGTAATGGCTGTTAAGTTGATTCAAGGATTGTTGGAACAGCATTTGCAGCAGGGTGGCCTGGTAGTGATGACTACGCACCAGGAAATTGAGATTACCACTGCACCCGTCATGCAATTGCAACTGGCTTGATATGTTTGGGTGGATAATTAAGCGCGATCTTCTGCTGGCCATGCGGCGTCAGTCTGATGTATTGACGACTCTGTTTTTCTTTATCATCGTAGTGAGCTTGTTCCCCTTAAGTGTGGGACCGGAAATGAATATGTTACGAACAATGGCTCCTGGCGTAGTTTGGGTTGCAGCTTTATTGGCTTCGATGTTGTCCTTAGGTCGGATGTTTTCTAATGATTACTTAGACGGCACACTGGAACAAATGTTGTTATCCCCCCAATCGCTATCGCTTTTAGTTCTTGGAAAAGCCTTGGCGCATTGGCTGGTGACAGGGGTGCCGCTGGTATTGATGGCACCTATATTAGGCATTCAATATGATTTACCAGCAGAGGCATTATATGTTCTAACGACCACCTTATTGCTGGGAACTCCAGTGTTAAGTCTGATTGGATCAATTGGCGCAGCGCTAACTTTAGGATTACGAGGCGGAGGTGTATTAGTTTCGTTATTGGTATTGCCTTTATACATCCCTGTATTGATTTTTGGTGCAGGTGCGGTCGAGGCTAATATGGCAGGAGTTGGATTTAATGCTCACTTATCATTAATCGGCGCATTTCTTCTCGTATCACTGGTTTTCGCCCCCTGGGCGACGGCATCTTCTTTGCGGGTTTCTTTGGAATAAAACAAGTTTGAGAAGATACTATATTTTCTAAAATTTTTGATGTTCTGAATTCACTTACTGGAAGTGATTTGATTCTTGATTTTGTTTTTTTAGTATAAAATTGACGGTTATAAAATTTAGGGTCAGTTTAATTTAGAACTCATATTTAATAAATATGAAAAATTGTAAAATTTAATATGGCGATTAATTGGTTCAAATATTCTTCTCCGGCTAGCTTTTATTTCCTGGCAGGAAAAATGATTCCAATATTTGTCTTTGCCGCGGTGATATTACTGATAGCGGGGCTTTATGTTGGTTTCTTTGTAGCACCTACCGATTTTCAACAGGGTGAAGCTTATCGAATTATTTTTATTCATGTGCCCGCAGCATGGATGTCGATGTTTCTGTATGTTGTGATGGCTTTTTGGGCGGGCATTGGTCTGGCTTTTAATACACGCCTATCTTCCATGTTTGCTACTGCCATTGCTCCAACCGGTGCAATGTTTACTTTTATTGCATTATGGACTGGTGCACTATGGGGAAAGCCGATGTGGGGTACATGGTGGGTATGGGATGCGCGACTAACTTCTGAGTTGATCCTGCTGTTTCTTTATATAGGTTTTATGTCTTTACAAGCAGCTATTGATGATCCTCGACGTGCTGATAAAGCAGGTGCCATTATTGCTTTGGTTGGTGTGGTGAATATTCCGATCATTTACTTTTCAGTGCAATGGTGGAATACCTTACATCAAGGTGCATCAGTTAGCATTAATCAGGCACCTTCTATGGCAACGACAATGTTAATGGGTATGTTAATTATGGTACTTGCAAGTTGGATGTATTCCATAGCAGTGATACTAAAGCGTGCCCGTGTCATCATTCTCGAGCGAGAAAGCCATACAGCATGGGTGGCAGAGTTACGGAAAAAAGGGGCTGAACAATGAGTTGGTCAAGCGTATCAGAGTTTTTTTCAATGGGGGGATATGGGCTCTACGTCTGGGGTTCGTACATCGTAACATTTATTTGTATTGCCGGTGAAATTTTACTAATTTCAAATCGTCGCCGAACTTTAGAAAAACAATACGGTCTGATTCACGGCGTAAATAGAAAAAGAGATAGCAAATGAAAACACGTCATAAGAGACTTGCAATTATTGCTTCAGCAGTTACTGCATTGGGTGTAGCTTCTATTTTGGTACTGAATGCCTTTCAAAGTAATCTAGTTTTTTTCTTTAGTCCATCACAAGTTGCAGCAAAAGAAGTACCAATAGGGAAGAGTTTTCGAATTGGCGGATTGGTTGCAGAAGGAAGTGTTCAGCGTGAAGATAGTAGTACAACAGTTCGTTTTGCAGTAACGGATACAGCTCAAACTATTCCCGTTGTATATACGGGCATTCTTCCAGATTTGTTTAGAGAAGGCAAAGGAGTTGTTGCGCAGGGGAAAATGTCAGCCGCTGGTATTTTTGAAGCTGATGAAGTACTTGCCAAACACGATGAAAATTATATGCCGCCTGAAGCTGCAGAAGCTTTAGAAAAAGCAGCCAAATCACAGAAAGCCTCCTTGGTAGAATAAAAGTAGAAGTTTTTATTGGGCACTATTTTAGTACCTGATTTAACGAATAATCATTAACTTTACAATATAAAATCATGATTCCAGAAATTGGTAACTTTTCTCTAATTCTTGCTCTTCTTTTGGCTGTAGCACAAGGAACCCTTCCCCTTATTGGTGCGGCACGCAATATTCCGTCATGGATGGCGTTAGCAAGACCAGTGGTTCAGGGACAATTTGTGTTTGTTCTAATTGCCTTTCTATGCCTAGGCTATTCTTTTGTTAGTAGCGATTTCTCGGTAATGAACGTTGCAAGAAATTCAAATACTGAATTACCTTTTCATTTTCGATTGGCTGCGACATGGGGTTCTCATGAAGGGTCTTTATTATTATGGGTATTGATGTTAGCAAGCTGGTCAGTTGCCGTCAGTGTTTTCAGCAAGCAATTGCCTGATGATATAGTGGCTCGGGTTCTGGGCGTGTTAGGGCTTGTCAGTGTGGGTTTCTTACTATTTATGCTATTTACTTCAAACCCGTTTGACCGTTTGTTACCTGCAGCGATGGAAGGTAGCGACTTAAATCCACTGCTGCAAGACCCTGGTATGGTGGTGCATCCACCCATGCTTTACATGGGTTATGTGGGTTTTTCGGTTGCCTTTGCTTTTGCCATTGCAGCTTTGCTGAGTGGAAAGCTCGATGCAGCCTGGGCACGCTGGTCGCGTCCCTGGACTATCGTTGCGTGGGTTTTTCTGACTATCGGAATCATGCTGGGTAGCTGGTGGGCATATTATGAGCTGGGTTGGGGCGGCTGGTGGTTTTGGGATCCAGTAGAAAATGCATCATTCATGCCTTGGCTAGTAGGTACAGCACTAGTTCACTCATTAGCAGTTACCGAGAAGCGTGGTAGCTTTAAGAGTTGGACGGTATTACTAGCGATATGCACATTTGCACTAAGTCTGCTGGGAACATTTTTAGTAAGATCAGGTGTGCTGACCTCGGTACATGCATTTGCAACCGATCCAGCACGTGGTGTATTTATCCTGGCATTTCTGGTCGTAGTGATTAGTTGTTCTTTATTATTATTTGCATGGCGGGCACCAAAAGTTGGCTTGGGCGGAAAGTTTGATCTGCTATCGCGTGAATCATTGCTACTTGCAAATAATTTATTACTGTTGGTTGCCGCGGGTAGTGTTTTGCTGGGAACACTTTATCCACTGATTATTGATGCACTTAATCTTGGAAAACTATCCGTTGGTCCTCCGTATTTTGAGGCTGTATTTGTGCCAATTATGACTCCGGCAATTTTCTTAATTGGTATTGGCCCCATTTCTCGCTGGAAACAAATGAGTTTACCTGCGCTCGCAGTACGTCTGCGCTGGGCTTTTGCTGTAAGCGTGATCTCTGCTCTGCTCACGCCATATTTGATGGGTGAATGGAAACCGTTGGTAAGCTTTGGCTTATTATTAGCTTTCTGGATTATTGTATGCGCATTTGTTAACTTGAAGCATCGGTTAAGTAACAGTGGACAAGGAAATATATTTACTAAGCTAGCTAAACAATCCAGAAGCTATTACGGAATGCACTGTGCACATATCGGTGTGGCTGTATTTATTATTGGCGTAACGCTGGTAAATAGTTATGAAACTGAGAAAGATGTTCGTATGGATATTGGCAGTAGAGTAACTGTCGGAGGTTATACATTTCAGTTTAATGGAACAAGCGATGTCATTGGTCCTAATTACAAAGCAGTACGAGGTGATATTGATGTAATTCAGGATGACAAAATTATCCGCACGATGCATCCCGAAAAGCGTACTTACAATGCGTCAGGAATGGCAATGACAGAAGCAGCTATTGATACTGGTTTATTCCGAGATCTTTACATAGCTCTGGGTGAACCACTCGCTAATAATGCTTGGGTGGTTCGCGCTTATCATAAGCCATTTGTTGATTGGATCTGGCTGGGGTGTCTATTAATGGCAATTGGTGGTATTTTATCTGTAACTGATCGTCGTTATCGTTTGAAAATTAGCAAAAAAAGCCGTATTGTGGTTAAAAATACTGAAGAAGTAGAAAGTCCGAAAGAAGAAATGCCGGCACCCATCCCTTCTTCAGTAAGAGTAAGCAAGGCCGTGTTATCCACGGAGACCAGAAAGGTATGATGCGGTATTTAATTCCATTATTTGCTTTTATGGTGCTGGCAGCTTTTTTGCTGGTTGGGCTTACATTAAACCCGCGACAAGTTCCATCTCCGCTTATTGATAAGCCAGCCCCTGTGTTTCAGCTTAATCAATTGCATGAACCCGATAAGGTTATGGCATCTAATGATAACCTTGGCAAAGTTTGGTTGTTGAATGTATGGGCATCATGGTGTGTTGCTTGTCGTGATGAGCATCCCTTATTGGTCCAACTGGCTAAATCAGGAATTGTGCCGATATATGGTTTAAATTATAAAGATGAGCGTACTACTGCCATGCAGTGGTTAAAACGATATGGTGATCCTTATACGATCAGTATCGTCGATTCAGATGGAAAGGTTGGCATTGATTATGGTGTTTATGGGGTTCCAGAAACATATGTTATTGATAAAAAGGGTATTATAAGACATAAACAAATTGGACCCGTTACAGCGGATTCATTACAAAAAACAATCATTCCTCTCATTATCGAATTACAGAAGCAAGCTTAACTGATTATCTTCATATGCTTAAAGTTCATGACTTATATAATTTTGTTATATCCCGGCGTTTCAGTCATTTAAAAAAGCTAATTGTTTTTTTTATCTTATTTCTCACTATTCCTTCAGTAGGATGGTCAAAAGAAGCTGTTCCAGTGGCGGAGGACCCAGAAGTTGAAAAAAGAATGCTTGCGTTAACAATGGATCTACGCTGCCTAGTTTGTCAAAATGAATCAATTGCTGATTCCCGTGCTGACTTTTCTAATGATATAAGACGCGAAATTCGTGAGCAAATTAAGGCGAACAAGACTGATCAGGAGATCATTCAGTTTCTAGTTGCTCGATATGGTGATTTTGTTCTTTACAATCCGCCGATGAAACCTACGACGATACTTTTATGGTTTGGCCCTGTTGCTCTGTTTATCATAGGACTTGGGTCACTAATAACTTATATCAGACGCCGGCGCGAACAAATAGAAGAGACACCACTTTCAGAGGCACAGCTCAGAAAAGTCGAGTCTTTACTGAACGAAGATAAAGGTAAGAACGTATGACGTCATTCTGGGTTATTTCAGGTGTTTTTATTGTAACAGCTTTGTTATTTATTGTTCCTACTCTTCTAAGAAACAGAGATGTACAACGAGAGAATTCAGAACATGATGCTTTAAATATTACTGTTTATCGGGATCAATTAGCTGAGCTTGATAACGATTTGCAGAATGATATTCTGACCCAGGAACAATATCACAAAAGTAAACAAGAACTGCAGCAGCGTATGCTGCAAGATATTCCTGGTGGAGAAAAAGTGATTGCCAATAAGAATAATAAAATTCATAGTATTGCAACTTCTGTTGTTATAACATTAACCCTACCACTTGCAGCGGTTTTCCTATATCTCGTAATTGGAGATACGCGAGGATTATTGCCACAAGCACAGCTCGCTAATGCGACGCAAATGAATCGTGGTGATGGTAGTGATTCTCCTGCCGGCCATGATAACTTTTCATCTGTCCTGGAAAATCTTATTGCACGGTTAAATAAGAATCCTGAAGACATAGAAGGGTGGGTAATGCTAGGTCGCACCTATGCTATTATGGAACGCTACACTGATGCTACTAACACCTATGCAAAATTAACAGAGCTGGTTCCTAATAATCCTCAGATACTCAGCGATTATGCTGACGTGCTAGCAATGAAGAATCAGGGAAGTTTAGCAGGTAAACCTACTGAACTAATTTATCAAGCCTTGAGCATTGATCCACAATATCCAAAAGCCTTAGCCTTGGCTG
The DNA here is from genome assembly GCF_900112825.1 of Nitrosomonas sp. Nm166. Lineage (GTDB taxonomy): Bacteria > Pseudomonadota > Gammaproteobacteria > Burkholderiales > Nitrosomonadaceae > Nitrosomonas. The sequence continues at coordinate 36,757 of NZ_FONE01000008.1, forward strand.
GAACCGCAGAGTTTGAACAAGGAAAATTTGAACAAGCTGCAGCACATTGGGAGAAATTACTGGAAGTAATTCCTGCTGATTCTCAACTAGCAAAGTCAGTTAAAGATAGTATTGATGAAGCTAAGTCATTCGCTGCAGATGGTAAAGGAATAACGCCTGAGCAGCTAGCCAAGGCTCCAGAATCACAATTACAGCAAAACAACAATGCTCAGTCTGAAAAGGGCTCGATAAATACAGCTACGCCAGCACCAGTTTCAGTTTCTGGACGAGTAACTATTAGTGAAGAGTTAGTATCGAAAGCTTCACCTAATGATGTGTTGTTTATTTACGCGCGTGCCAAAACAGGGCCTAAAATGCCTTTGGCTATTCTACGCTTGAAAGCCAGTGATCTTCCAGCTACCTTTACACTTACAGATGATATGGCGATGATGCCTAACATGAAAATATCCAGCTTTTCAGAGGTAATTATTGAAGCAAGAATTTCCAAATCTGGGCAAGCTGTTCCTGCAAGTGGAGATCTTCAGGGTTTTAGTCAACCTGTTCAGATTGGAAATAACGATATTGCTATAGTGATTGATAAGCAGATTCCATAGCTAAAACATGATGAGAAAAATATAGCTTGGTATGTGAAGTTCATGTTTATGAAATAGTTAAGTAGAAGATTTATTTAAATTTATATTCTCTAAATTAATGGTAGTGCTTAATCAACCTGTAAACGATTTTATACTGCCTTCGACGAGTGGAAAGGAATTTTCGCTCGCCGCGAATGCCGGAAAAAATCTGGTCATTTATTTTTATCCTAAAGATGATACACCTGGATGTACGGCAGAAGGTCAGGATTTTCGTAATAGCTGGCATGCTTTTACTGAGAGAAATTGCATAGTAGTGGGTGTCTCTCGCGACAGTATTAAGTCACATGAAAGCTTTAAGGAAAAGATGGAATTTCCTTTTGAGCTGCTGAGTGATACTGATGAGACAGTTTGCAAGCTCTTTAATGTCATTAAAATGAAGAATATGTATGGCAAGCAGGTTCTTGGTATTGAACGCAGCACTTTTGTAATTGATAGCGAAGGTATACTAAGGAAAGAGTGGCGTGGTGTTAAAGTTCCAGGTCATGTGCAGGAAGTTTTAGATTTTGTTTCTACCTTGCAGTAGAGAATTGCATAAACAAATTACTTGCGCTCTAAAATCGCTACAGTATTTATCTATATTCCCTAGATATTATTTTCGCCTGATATGCTGTATTCGTGCTGCGTTAGCGCGACATCGTTTTATATATTTCGGTAGAGGTTGTGTAGGTAGTTGGTAGTGATTTGTACCTCAATGGCAACAAAAATTCGTGATCGAGGTAACTTCCTTTTCAGCCTTTAATTTTATTCGGATCCGTATTATAAGTGGTGCCCGGGGCCGGAGTCGAACCGGCATGGGCGTTTAAGCCCGAGGGATTTTAAGTCCCTTGTGTCTACCTATTTCACCACCCGGGCATGGAATTCCTCTACTTACTCAATATTCCGGCAACATTGGAATATTGGCGAGTGCGTATTATAACCTGAAGTAAGGCATTTTAATATGGTTATTACTAATGTGTGTAGGTACCGCTGAAATAAAATTCTCTTGATAATGATTGGCGCTAGATTATGCCCCTAAAGAACTTCTGAAGTCATTATAAAATATTGAAAGATGGAATTTGCCAACATTAAGGATAGTTATACGCAATTTCTGATGAATTGATAAGCCCAAGAAATAAGGCGCATCTCCTGCGATGATTTCTTCGCCAGCGGCTAGAAGGATGATGGATCATTACCATGAGCTGTACTGTCCGGTCAGAGATTGATTGATTGGATGGCAGTGGAAGAACAGTTTGGTGAGCTGTATTCAGAGAAGATTAGTGAGGCATATCGATCCGGCTTATGGTGTGCTGCACTACTTGAAGTACATGTTGGGTGAGAATCCATATTGGAAATATTTTTGCGGAAAGAAGATTTCCGGCATCAATTGCCGATTAACCAAACGCGAATTGATAATCCAAACTGCTAAAGGCAGCACTACAGTTTGCTCTTGTCGTAATTCTTCTATTATTTTCTTGAATTAATCAGTAATTCTTCGCTTGTTCCAGCAGCTCTCTACTACTCGCTATATGTGCCATCACAACACTCCCTTTCATAAGTTGCATCATATTTCACTTATGAAATAGAAATGGAATTAGAGGCATGAAAATTGTTGGACTAAAAAAGACTCTGTTTTAAAAAAATTTTGATACGCAATAGGAGTAATTTTATTTAGATTAACTCCATAGTAAGTTATTAATTATAGAACCTTTATCTAGTGATTGCGGGTAACAGCAAATTGAGCCAGTTGCAGTAAACATTCTTTGTTTCCTGAGTCAGGTAGAGAAGCTATCGCCGTAATAGCGGTTGAGATCTCAGCTTCTGCACATTGCTTGGCGTAATCTAAAGCGGTGGTTTGCTGGATTACATTCAGAACCGGCTGGAAACCATCTTTCCCGCCATCTTCAATTGCTTTGCGGATAATGTTTGCTTGTTCAGTTGTGCCGACTCGCATGGCATAGATGAGCGGTAAAGTAGGTTTTCCTTCAGCCAGATCGTCACCTAGATTCTTACCAGTGTCCCGATTATTTCCAGAATAGTCGAGCATATCGTCAATAAGCTGAAATGCAGTTCCTAGATGCATACCATAAATCGCCATAGCCTCTTCTTCTTCCGGAGTAGCATTGCCGAGGATGGCGCCTAATCGACTGGCAGCTTCAAATAATTTGGCAGTTTTATAACGAATGACCTGGAGATAGTTTTCTTCTGTTACATGCGGATCCCGGCAATTTAATAACTGTAGAACCTCCCCTTCAGCAATGGTGTTAGTTGCATCCGCTAATACTTGCATGACACGCATATTGTCAACTTCAACCATCATTTGAAAAGCTCTAGAGTAGAGGAAATCTCCTACCAGAACGCTGGCAGCATTACCAAATAATGCGTTAGCTGTCTCTTTATTACGCCGTAATTCAGATTCATCCACCACATCATCGTGTAATAAGGTTGCGGTATGTATAAACTCAACAACGGCTGCGAGGTTATAATGAAATTTCCCGGAATAACCAAAAGCACCAGCAGACAGAATAACCAATGCAGGACGTAAGCGTTTTCCTCCACTGTTGATAATATACTCACTAACTTGACGAATCAGTAAAACATGAGAGTGCAATTTCTCGCGAATGACATCATCGACGATGTCCATATCTTGAGCGATAAAACTTCTAATATATTCGATTGACACAATGTTACCTTATAGAAAACGCTATGTTAGGAATGACAATACCCAAGTGTCAAGCAATAAAGATGAATAGATTTAAATCATCCAAATTTTCTACCACAATCAGGGTTTATTTATGTATAATCCGCGGTTCTGTAAAAGGGAAGCATGGAGTCAAATATGTATGCGGTCATAAAAACCGGTGGTAAACAATATCGGATTCAAGTGGGTGAGAAACTGAAGGTAGAGCAGCTTAAAGTCGAAAACGGCAGTGAATTTATCATTGATCAAGTACTGATGGTTGCGGATGGGGATAAAATATCGATGGGAACACCGCTCGTCAATGGCGCTAAAGTGAGCGCAACCGTGCTGGGTCAAGGCCGCCACGATAAGATTCGTATTTTTAAGATGCGCCGCCGCAAGCACTATCAGAAGCATCAAGGGCATCGGCAGAATTATACTGAAATACAGATTACTGATATTTCAGCTTAAGGAGTATTAAATGGCACATAAGAAAGCAGGCGGAAGCTCTCGCAATGGACGTGATTCAAATTCTAAACGCCTTGGAGTAAAACGATATGGCGGTGAGTTAATTTCAGCCGGATCGATTATTATCAGACAGCGCGGCACACAAGTGCATCCTGGAGAAAATGTTGGCATAGGTAAGGATCATACCCTGTTTGCCAAAACTTCCGGAAAAGTGAATTTTAGTATCAAGGGTGCGTTAAAACGTAAAGTGGTCAGTGTAATAGCGGCATAAATAAAAAGAAAAAGTATTGAGAAGTAAGAGTATTGAATTGTATTCAAAAGCCCTGTCTAAAGTGATGGGGCTTTTTTGTTTACAGGGATGTGGCATCAGGGCTTATGAAGTTTATTGATGAAGCGGTTATTCAAGTATTTGCCGGCAAGGGTGGTGATGGTGCTGCAAGTTTCCGGCGTGAAAAATATATTCCGAAAGGCGGACCTGACGGCGGCGATGGCGGGCGTGGCGGGAGTATATTTGCAATCGCAGATCGCAATATCAATACCCTGATTGATTATCGTTTTGCACGTCTTTATCGGGCTCGAAATGGTCAGAATGGGCAAGGCTCTGACCGGTATGGCAAAAGCGCTGAGGATATTATATTACGCATGCCTGTAGGTACGCTGATTAAAGATAACAATACTGGTGAAACGATTGCAGATCTGGTTCATGATCAGCAAAAGATTCTTTTGGCTAAAGGTGGTGCGGGGGGACTTGGTAATCTGCATTTTAAATCCAGCACTAACCGCGCTCCGCGGCAGTTTACCTATGGTGAGCCAGGACAGGAATTTGAACTGAAACTGGAACTCAAGGTTCTGGCAGATGTGGGTTTATTAGGTATGCCAAATGCTGGAAAATCTACGCTCATTCGTGCAGTGTCTGCCGCACGCCCTAAAGTGGCCGATTATCCATTCACGACGTTACAACCCAATCTGGGCGTGGTACGAGTTGATCAGAATAAAAGCTTTGTGATGGCTGATATTCCTGGCTTGATTGAAGGTGCGGCTGAAGGGGTTGGGTTAGGGCATCGGTTTTTGAAGCACCTAACACGCACTCGGCTGTTACTTCATGTCATCGATATGATGCCACTGAATGAAGATACCAATCTTGTGCATGAAGCGCGCGCCTTGGTAAAAGAACTACAGAAATATGATGAATTGCTTTATCAAAAGCCGCGCTGGCTGGTATTGAATAAGACCGATATGATGCCAGAGGAAGAGCGGGCCGAGTTATGTCGTCAATTTGTCGACAAATTAGAGTGGAAAGACAAATACTTTATTATTTCTGCACTGACAGGTGAAGGCTGTCAGTTTTTAATCTACGCAATCATGGATTATCTGGAACAAAATTTACCACCGCAGGCTGACAGCTAAACTCCGCAGTAGCGAATCCATGTTAAAGCAAGCACGACGCATCGTTATTAAAGTAGGCAGCAGCCTGGTGACTAATCAAGGTAAGGGCCTTGATCACGCGGCGCTGGCCTGTTGGGCAGCGCAAATTGCAAACCTCAAACAAATGGGCAAAGAAATTATCCTGGTTTCCTCAGGCGCAATTGCGGAGGGAATGCAGCGTCTAAACTGGGACAGTCGGCCCACCGCATTGTATGAATTGCAAGCTGCGGCTGCGGTTGGGCAAATGGGTCTGGCGCAAGCCTATGCATCAAGTTTTTGTCAGTATGACGTGAAAACCGCGCAAGTGCTTCTGACTCATGAAGATTTGTCCAATCGAAAGCGCTACCTCAACGCACGTTCAACTCTGACAACTTTGCTGAAACTCAATATCATTCCGATCATCAATGAGAATGATACGGTTGCAACTGATGAGATCCGTTTTGGTGATAACGACACGCTGGCGGCACTTGTTACTAACTTGATCGAAGCGGATGTGTTGGTAATTTTAACCGACCAGCCCGGCTTATTTACCAGCGATCCACGCAAAAATCAGGATGCCAAACTACTCAGTGAAGTCAACGCAGGTGATCCGGCGCTTGAGAAAATGGCCGGTGGCGTTGGTAGCAGCATCAGCCGCGGAGGAATGCAAACTAAAGTAATTGCAGCAAAACGTGCAGCACGCAGTGGCGCAGACACCATCGTTGTTTCCGGCCATGAAGACAATGTGCTGATCCGTCTGAGTCAGGATGAAACTATCGGCACCCGTTTTTTGGCCAGAATACCGGTATTGGCAGCACGCAAGCAATGGCTGGCTGATTATCTGCAAGTACGTGGATATGTCACGCTCGATGAAGGTGCTGTGAAAGCGCTTACTTTAGATGGGAAAAGCCTGTTACCGATTGGTGTCATGAATGTGGACGGCGAATTCGAACGCGGAGAAGCCGTATCTTGTCTGAATCAAGAAGGCAGGGAAATCGCACGTGGCCTGATTAATTACAGCGCGGTTGAAACACAAAAAATTCTTAAACGAGCCAGCAGTGAAATCGAAGCAATACTGGGATATGTGGATGAACCGGAGTTGATTCATCGAAATAATTTGGTCTTGCTTTAGTGCGGGGCGTTCCATGAGTCTCATGCTTTGTCTGCAAGATGATGACTATTCAATTTGATAAAAGTACGCAACGTATTGCAGCCATCGACTGGCTGCGCGGATTGGTCATGATCCTGATGGCGCTGGACCATACTTCATGGTTCTTCAATACCAGCCGGATCTTCGCCGATTCGGTATTACTGCATGAAACCGGGAACCTGTTTGCCACCGATCAGTTTTTCACGCGCTGGATCACCCATCTCTGCGCCCCGACTTTTATTTTCCTGGCGGGCACATCCATTGCAGTCAGCAACAGGCAGCGGCGCGAACAGGGCATCAGCGACGCTGTGATTGATCGTGAATTGCTTTTCCGCGGCGCTTTGATTTTGTTGCTTGATCTTTGTGCATTTTCATTGATTGGGGGTAAGGTTGTACTGCAAGTGCTGTATGCCATCGGAGTCGGCATGATGCTGATGGTTCCGCTGCAGCGTCTGGGTAGCCGTATGGTTCTTTTCTTGTCGATACTAATTCTTGCAGGCACTGAGCTGCTGCTCATGGTGATGTGGGAACCGGGCAGTGAAGTACCGCTAGGGCTGGCAGTCACCTTTGCGCCGGTATTCGGCGAGGCTTATTCCGTGTTATATCCTGCGTTACCTTGGCTGGCGATCATGATGTTGGGCTGGGTATTCGGCGAGCGGCTAATGTCAAAGCAATCAGGACTGTGGCCAGTGGAACGTTTGTTGATGGTCAGCGGTCTGACAGCACTGGCTTTGTTCTGGGTTATCCGCAGTCTTGACGGCTATGGCAACATGTTCATGTATTTGGAAGGCAATACCTTGGTGCAATGGCTGCATGTCAGCAAATATCCACCCAGTTTAGCCTACGCTTTGCTGGAGCTGGGTTTGATGGTGATTATTTTGGTACTGTTGATACGCTGGGAGTCATTCATCGGTACGATTAACCGTAACGGACCGATCCTCGTATTTGGACAAACTGCCTTATTCTTTTATCTTACGCACTTTTGTGTTTTGGCAATATTGCGTCTGGTACTGGAACGCGGCAGCCTGGAACAGACCTACTGGATTACTCTGCTGGTGCTGATTATTCTGTATCCGATTTGCCGCATTTACCGTTCTTTGAAATGGCGGCATCCTCGTAGTCTTTTACGCTTTTTGTAGAATGCGCATAGCTTCGGCTTGCCAGGAAAATCCCTAAGTCATTAATTCTTCTACTGATCGCTTATCTCAATGCCTTAGCCTCGAGTTCTCTGCACATCTCTGACCATTCAGTGAGTGCTTGTAATACGGTGTTGTATTCAACAGTCACCGGCGTATCAGGATCCCCTTCGTATAGACAATCGATAAACAATCCTTCGGGGCGGCATTCAAATTCATAGCCGTTACCGCTGCCGTCGAACTGTTCACGCGTGCCTTGCAGATATTCTTGAATCCCTGCGTGCAGTTCGTTGGCATGACGGGATGAGTACTGCACATCCATTATCAGAAAACCCTGTAAGGTACGGTGAGCAGGCAGATTCTCGTCATAACCACGCCAAGTAAAAACTTCCTGAATCATACTGTTATGGCTTATAGATTGGAAAACCAGTATTAATTCTGGTCTTGTTACCAGGTAGTACGGCTGTGGCAATGTCAAAATGGGCTCCATTGGCTGCCAAGCAATATTCGTTACCACCGTCCTTAGGGGCATTCGGACCGCAGGATGCCCAGCCCGGACTGGCGCAGGCACCTGTTCTATTGATTAAGGAATAAACAATGGATTTACTTACCTGTGTCTGACTGCAGTGCTGCGGAAATATCGAACTAAAAGATTTTTCATATTGCTTGCCCGCAAACCTCAATTGAATTTGTTTCAAGGTATAAACACCGGCGCCATTAGCGGGATCGGCCGGGCTGGAATTGATGTAATTGGAAGGTGCATTACCATCCGGCATGGCGTGAAATCCTTTGGCCTTATTTTTTTTACCTACTTCACCGCAAAATACATGGCGCTGATTCAACTGGTAGCCATCGATCGTCTCACTCCACTCCGACAAGGTGGCGCAATCAATTCCTTTAGCCATTATGCTGGTTGACATCAGAATTCCGAAAATTAAAATAATACTTTTATTCATTTTAAACATACCCTTGCATAATTAAAATTAGAAAAAGTTTTCGTTTACTATTGATCCAGTCAGATCAGGCAGCCGCGTCAGGTTCATTAAGCTGCGCCAGTATCTCGCGGCGTGCTGCATCTTGTAGTTGCAATGCCGCTTGCCAGTCGTCCCCTGCCGCATGCAAGGGTTTACCAATCAGCACCTTCAGTTCACTGCGCTGTGGCCACCACCGTTCGGCGCATAGCAAGGAGCGAGTGCCGATCAGGGTGACTGATAGCAGAGGAGTGCCGGATCGTGCAGCCGTCAGAAACGCTCCCAATCTGAACGGCATCAGTCCGGCTTCGCGCCGGAATGTGCCTTCAGGGAAAAAAACCATGGATTCGCCGGCGCGCGCCAGCTCCTCCAGCTTGCGCATGTCTTCCACACTGCGAGCGTCGTCGAAACGTTCAACGAATGCGCTGCCAAGTCGGCGCAATGGGATGGCGGCGGCCGGATTGCGCAGCAGCTCTTGTTTGGCCACATAGGCGAATCGAGCCGGCAGCACCGCGGTAAGCAGGAGGGCGTCCAAGTAGCTGGCGTGATTGGCCACTAAAATCATGGGCATGGCGTCGTCGAGGTGCTGCATACCTTCCACGTGCAGTGTCAGTCCAGTTAGCGCAAATGCTAAGCGTGCACTTGCTCGGGCGATGCGACGGCGCAGCGAGAGGCCAGGCGCCAGTACGATCAGCAGCCAGGCAAAAGGTACAATGGCCACAAAAACCGTCCACGCCCACGCGCTCCATAGCCACTTGGCACCGCGCCGCAGCAGATGAGTGATCTGCGCCATGACAGCAGCACTGCTGAGGCGTAGCATCTGCTGCCACGGCGCACGCTGGGTGCTGCCGATCGCGCCGCGCTCGTATAGGTCACGGCAGGCAGTACGGCGGAGCTTGCCGCTGGAGGTCTTTAGCACCGTCCGCGTTGGCGCCAGCACGATATCATCGGCTGGCATACCGGCCAGGTCAACGGCAAGGTTGTTGATTTCAGTGACTATCCGGTCGCGCTCCATGGCACTGCTTTCGCGTGTTTCAGCAAGTATCACCAGCCGCTCCGTGCCGGTGTGCGCATTGCTGGCCGGGAATACCGCTACCCCGCCTTTGCGCACGCCGCGCACTTTGCCTACTGCCTCCTCCAGTTCTTGCGGGTAAATGTTGTGTCCGCCGTGAATGATGATATCCTTCTCGCGCCCGGTGAGATACAGCTCTCCGGCCGCGATATAACCGATATCCCCGGTGTTAAGCCACTGTCCGTCGAACAGACGCGCCGTTGCTTCAGGATTGCGGAAATAACCGCTGGTTGCAGATGGGCCGCAGAACTGCACGCGTCCCTGAGTACGTTCGGGCAGTACCCGCCCACCAGCGTCGACAATGCGGATCATGTGGCCAGGTAAGGGTAGACCGCAGGAAACGATGCGCAGTGCATAGCGATCATCTGCTTGGGCGCTACGAGCAATACCCGAACGCGTGAGTGCGCCGCGATCCACACAATCAACCAGCGGTCCGCGCTGCAGCGGGGGGAAGGCCAACCCCACGGAAGATTCCGCCAGACCATACACCGGCGTCATGGCAGTATGCCTGAAACCATAACGAGCGAAGCGCGCTACGAAATGATCTATCGTTTCGGAACTGACCGGCTCGGCTCCGTTATAGGCCAACCGCCAACAGCTTAGATCCAGACCCTCAAGGTCGCGATCATCGAGCTTGTTGGCGCACAGCTCATAGGCAAAATTGGGAGCCGCCGAGACGGTAGCGCGATGCCGGTCAATCGTCCATAACCAGAACCCCGGCCGGGTGAGAAAGGTGAGCGGTGACATCAGTACCAGCCGGAACCCGACATACAGGCTGCCCATGCAGGCGCCGATCAGTCCCATATCGTGGTAGAGCGGCAGCCATGACACGAAGGTATCTGCTGAGGTAATACCAGAAGCACGCTCCATTGCCCGCAGATTGGCGAGCAGGTTTGCGTGGGTCAGTATGACTCCTTTGGGATTACCGGTGCTGCCAGAAGTGTATTGCAGAAAGGCGATATCCTGCGGTCCCAGCTTCGGCGAGGGGGAATGTGCGCCAAAGACAGATAGATCCTTGACAGTGGTGACCGCGCGAAGCGATTCGCACTGGGCACGCAGTAGGTGACCCAAGGGTTTGGCCTGGTTAACCGTGATAAGAATGCTGGCTTGGGCATTGGCGATGATGCCCGCGATGCGCCGCATGTGATCTTCGATTTGCGAAGGACGCGTTGGCGGGTACAACGGTACCGGGATGCAGCCGGCATAGAGTGTGCCATAGAAGGCGGCGAAAAATTCGCGTCCGGTAGGCAGCATGATTGCCACCCTGTCTCCAGAGCTTAATCCCTGCTGGTGCAGGCCGGCCACTAATGCCTTGGCATGCTCCTGCAGCATGCGATATGTGATATCCTCAGTGTGCTCCTCTTCGTCATAAAGCGTGAGGTGCACCTGCTCGCCATGCTTCGCGACATGCCAGTCCAGTATCTCGATTAGCGTGGATGCAGCTTCTGGCGGATGATAGAGTGGTGCTTCTGCAGACGCTGCTGTTTCCGCTGGTGCGGGCGTCTCAACAGTTACGATGATGCCTGCTATTTGCTTGAGCAGATCACGCGGTGTCTCGGCATCGACGAATGCTTTTTCACTGAGTTTTACACCCAGTTCGCGTTCAATACGCATCAGTAACTCCACACGCGCCAAGCTATCCAGACCGTAGTCACGCTCCAGCGAATGATCCAAACCAAGATGTTCTGTAGCAGGCGCGTTCGGCCGCAGCTCGTGGGCAAGACTGCGCACGATGCCAAGCAGCAGCTCCGCATTGCTTGGGGAGTCCGGGTGAGGTGGCGTTTGCATGTCGCGTGATTCCTAGAGCTGACGTGAAGAAAGCGAAAAGCTTATTCCATGCTGAGTTTCATGTTTTAACTGAGATTGCAGACGCATCTTACTTCCTGCCCGTTAAAAGATTGTGACAGTAACCTGATTGCGTGGTGCGACTGTGAGGTAGCTAATCTCGCTCTTGCTAGGTCCAACATGGATACTTTCGGTCATGCATTCAAAATCATCGTTGAATTGGCATACTTCAATCTTGCAGGCACCAATCCCTGCTGTGCGTGTGGCAGCTTTGGCATGGTCCTGCTGCCCAAAAATGTGTTGCAGCTGGGTGCATCCCGTCGCCGATAGTGATGGCCTGAGCATGACAGTTGCTGTTGAGATTGTAGGTGCGCTCCGGCGCACTGCATTCGGAAACGAAAGGGGTTTCGATGGTAACGATTTTCATCTGGAATTCTCCTGTTGGTGAAAGAAGAATGTAATGGAACAAGTGAAACTTCCTGAAGGATAGAAATTTCAGTGACTTTAATAATCCATTTCGATTAGATGGTGCGCTCAGGATAAATCGGTGTCAAGCGATATTGTAGAGAAGATAAGAATCATCAGGGTTGCAATCTGGTTTCTATGTGAAATAATAAAATATCCATCTTCTATAATTACTTGAGTTTTGCAAACAGATTCTTAGGGAAACGCTGATTAATTCGGCGAACGTGATGAAGCGCGAGGCGCACGGAACGCAGCAACCGAGACATATCAATCAGATAGACGAGGAAGCGAGTACCGCGCAACGAAGCGATTCGCCCGTGCAGTCAATTAATCAGCGTTTCCTTAGCAAGATATTTGGTAAAATTAAATTACGCACTGATCACTTTTTCTTAAAGGAGACAGCTTCTATGACCCACAATTCTGATTATCATCACCTGCTACTTGCCTACGATCTCAGCAGCCGATGCGATCGAGCATTAGACCGCGCAGTGCAATTGACTCGGGACTGGAAGGCTGAATTACTAGTAGTGCATGCAATAGATCCTGTCCATGCGACCCGCTATACGAAGCTGACACAAGAACTGCCTTCATGGCGGCGTCCGGAGAATTATCAGACCGTTGTGGAACGTCGATTAAGCTTGGATCTAGAGGCCGATGAAGTTAAAGCTAAGGTGTATGTGGCTGAAGGCGTACCTTGCGAAGTCGTGCTTAAGGCTGCTCATCAGGAAAATAGTGGCTTAGTAATTACTGGCTTAGGGCACGATGAGCCTCTTGTTCGCATTCAGCTTGGCAGCACTGTAGACGAGCTATTGAGAGAGCTACCGATTCCATTAATGATTGTACGTCGCCGGGTACGAGGACCTTATCAGCATGTAGTAATAGCAACAGACTTATCACCAGCATCACGACCAGCTCTAGAGACGGCAGTTCGTTGGTTTAGTGACGCGCGGCTGACCCTGTTTCATGCCTATGAGGGAGCTGGGTTAGAGAGAGACGCATCGGCGAACAATGCATGGAGTCGCACCGCTCATAGTCAGTGCGAAAGTTTCCTTGCTGGAACAGTGATCGAACCATCAGTGATGCATCGCCTTCATCGAGTGATTGAGAAAGGTCAGCCAGGAGCGCTGTTGTGTGATTATGTGCATCACGAGGAGGTCGATTTAGTAGTATTAGGTACACACGGTCGAGGTGGATTACTCAAAACACTGATCGGAAGTACGGCCGAGAATCTATTGCATCTTCTCGAGTGCGATACGATGGTCGTGCGAGGTCGGTAACTTGCCATACATAAATACTGGTAATCCTGTATTTTCAAAGAAGTATATCGCTGACATCAATGGAACCCTGAATATAAAGCTATTTAGTGTTTCAAATTTCCAGAATAACGAATTGTGATAAGGATTTGGCCCAGTAATCATCTGGAAATTGATCTTTCATTGTCAATCGCTGGTTTTTTTGATGTATAAACCGCTACTAAATATATAAACGGTTGCGGTTGCGGTTGGTTCTTAAATCTACCTGTACTATCCATGGAGGTGGATTTATGATCAGGTGGAGTCATGAAGTGATCGTTTTTTAAAATATCTAGTGATATTTTCATGTTGATTGGACTGTGCTTTATTTTGTTAATTTGTCTAAACTGTTCAATACTTTTGAGACAAGAATATGATTTTTCAAACTATCCTTTGGCGAATTGTGTTATTAATCGCGGTCTGGTGGATACTGACACAGGGTAGCACGAGTAGCTGGGGCGTTGGCCTGATCAGTATTCCGTTAGCGCTGGTTGTCAGCCTGATTTTGCTGCCACCAGGTTTTTCTCGGTTTTCCTTCATAGGTCTATTTATTTTTTTGATCCGCTTCCTAGGTCAGTCGCTGAAAAGCGGTATCCAAGTGGCCTTGATGGCTATTCGCCTTGATCTCGATCTCCACCCCAATATACTTATAATTTCTCTACGCTTGCCAGAAGGTTTAGGGCGAGTGATTCTGGTCAATACGCTGAATTTGCTGCCAGGTACATTGAGCGTGAATCTGACTACAAGCAATTTGTATTTACATGTATTGGATGAACGGCAGCCTGTTGAGGCACAAGTGCGGGATATTGAGGAACAGATTGCGCACATGCTGTGCATGGAACTGGAGGAATTATGAACGATTTCAATTTATTATTGGCCATGTTTCTGCTTGTCAATTTATTGGTTGCCCTGCTGCGGGTAGCGCGAGGCTCCACCGATGCTGACCAGCTACTGGTGGCCTTGCTGTTCGGCACCATTGGCGTCGCGATTTTATTGTTGCTAGCATTCTCGGAAGATACATTGGCATTAATAGATGTCGCTCTGGTATTTGCTCTGCTTGCTGCTATCACTGGTGCAGTATTTGCCCAGCGCACCTGGCAGTTAGAAGAAAGAAAAGATGAATATTCCTGAGTTGCTCAGCATCGTTTTTTTAACGACTGGAGCTGCTTTTTTTATGACGGGTACAATAGGGTTGTTGCGCTTTCCCGATGTCTATACCCGATTGCACGCCTTGACCAAAGTGGATAACCTGGGATTGGGTTTTACCATTGTCGGTTTGTTGTTCCAAGCATCCGGACTGATGGCTGCCTTGAAGATTATTCTGATCTGGTTACTGGTCTTGGCGGCGAGTTCCGCAGTAAGTTTCCTGATTGCCAGGCGAGCGTTTAGTAGGGGAATTGCACCTTGGAGAACGAAGGGGCACAAAATATGAGCAATTTGGTTCTGGATCTGTTACTGGTGATTGCCTTGTTGTGGAGTGCTTTGCGATCACTGATGACTCCGAATTTATTTCATGCAGTAGTACTATTTATCGTTTTTGGTCTGCTCATGGCGATAGTTTGGGTGCGGCTCCATGCTCCGGATATCGCTTTGGCTGAAGCGGCTATCGGTGCTGGTCTTAGTGGGGCACTGCTGCTAGATACAGTGGGGTATTTGCACAAGAAACAGCGGGAATCGCTTTCATGAAAAATCTGTTCAATGCCCTGGTTATCGTTCTATTCGCTGTTCTTGGCTTGACGCTGATCTGGGTTATTCTGGAATTGCAGCCTCCAACTCATGTTCATTTGTCCAAACAGGTGTTAACACAGCTTGATGCCAGCGGTGTGACGCATCCGGTGACGGCGGTGCTACTTAATTTTCGTGGTTACGATACATTGCTGGAAGTGATGGTATTGTTGCTAGCTTTATTGGGTGTGCTGGCTCAGATAGGAAAACGAGAGCAGAGAAACTTGTCTGCCTGGTTTCGCCTCTCCCAGCCTTACTTGCAGGTTTTGCTGTGGTTGGTGCGGATGATTGTTCCATTGATGGTTCTGGTGGCAGGATATTTATTATGGGTAGGAGGACATCAGCCGGGAGGCGCATTTCAGGCTGGTGCCGTTTTGGCGGCAGCCGGAGTATTGCTGAACCTGTCCGGTGTACTGCCTTCCTGGGCAGAACCGGCGTGGAATCTGCGCACAGGACTGGTATTCGGTTTACTGGTTTTTCTGTTAGTGGCCGCAGCGGTAATGGTGGTTGCATCGCCGGGTCTGCTACTGCAATATCCGCCCGCTTCGGCAGGAATGTTGATATTGCTTATTGAGATGGGGCTTACTCTATCGCTTGGTCTCATTCTGGCGGGTTTATTTCTGTTTCTGTCCGGTGATGCGATTGAAGATGAGGCGGAAAAATGAGCAGCGCGCTTATCTATGCCTGTACAGGTGCCGCACTGTTTGTTTTTGGTGTAACCGGATTGATTCTGCTGTCCCATTTGCTACGTAAAATCTTGGCCTTCAATATCATGGGTAGTGGTATTTTTCTGGTGCTGGTGGGTTTAGGCCAGCGTAGCGGTACGCCAGACCCGATACCCCAGGCCATGGTTCTTACCGGCATTGTTGTGGCTGTTGCGGCTACAGGCTTGGCACTGGCTTTGGTACGGCGTTTATTGCATTTCACCGGCGAGATACGGCTCCCGGAAGAACCGTAAGCTTCGGACAGATGCTGGAAAAGCAAGTAACGAAAAAGAAATACCGGGGGAGAGTCGGGTGTTTGATCCCATTCCTTGGTTGATTCTGTTGCCCTTGGCTTGGGGTTGTCTGGCCTTTCTGGCCGGAGTGGGGCGGGGCGGCCGTTTAGCATTCGCAGGCCTGATAATTCAGCTGGCTTTGACAATAGTACTGGCAAGGCAAATTGCCATGGAAGGAGCCAGGCATTATGCGGTGGGCGGTTGGGGCGCTCCTTTGGGTATTGACCTTTATGTAGATGGCCTGACTGGCGTCATGCTATTGCTCATTCATGTGGTGACGTTACCGTTGGTTGTTTACGCGCGTGCTTATTTTTCCTGCCAGGCCGAGGGGGTCGGTTATTTTTGGCCGCTGACTCTCTTTTTATTGGCGGCTATGAATGCACTGTTCATGTCTGCCGATATTTTCAATATCTACGTTACTCTGGAATTATTAAGTCTGGCGGCTGTAGGATTGGTGGCAGCCGCAGGTAGCGCAGGGCCGATTGCAGCTGCCGTACGCTATCTGCTAGTTACCCTACTGGGCTCGGGTGCTTATCTGATGGGCGTTGCGCTGCTTTACGGAACCTATGGCAGCGTGTCGCTGACCGTATTGGGGCCGCTACTGGCAGCCACTGAAATTTCTGCTGCGGTATTTTTAGCAGCAATGCTGATGCTGACAGGATTATTACTCAAAACGGCTCTGTTTCCATTTCACTTCTGGCTGCCACCAGCTCATGGCAGTGCACCGGCACCGGTATCGGCACTGCTGTCAGCGTTAGTCATTAAAGCTTCATTCTATCTCATCCTGCGCCTGTGGTTCGATCTGTTTGCACCGCTAGTGACAATACCGGTAGCCCAATTGCTGGGGGGGTTGGGCGCCGCTGCTATACTGTGGGGTTCGGTCTTGGCGTTTATGCAAGTGAGATTAAAGATGTTAGTGGCTTACTCCACTGTAGCCCAGATTGGCTATCTCTTCTTATTATTTCCCTTGATGATGCTGCCTATTCCGGAAGCGGCCGAAAGTGCCTTGCAAGGTGGCATGATGCAGCTTGTGGCGCATGCTTTAGCCAAGGCGGCCATGTTTGCCGCCGCGGGGGTGATGGTACTATCTGCAGGCAAGGACGACATTGCTTT
Organism: Nitrosomonas sp. Nm166; assembly: GCF_900112825.1. Lineage (GTDB taxonomy): Bacteria > Pseudomonadota > Gammaproteobacteria > Burkholderiales > Nitrosomonadaceae > Nitrosomonas. Next base: position 53,623 of record NZ_FONE01000008.1, read on the forward strand.
GTTAAGCGGGATGTCCAGTCATCTGCCGCTAACTTTATTTGCTTTTGCTCTGGCCGGCGTAACGCTGATGGGGCTTCCTCCTTCGGGAGGTTTTATCGCCAAGTGGTTGCTAATTAGCAGCGCTGTGAACGGTGGCCAGTGGGGCTGGGTAGCGGTGATGATCCTGGGCGGGCTACTGAGTGCAGCGTATGTGTTCAAGGTGTTGTGTCAAGCTTTTTTGCCGCCAGTGGCGGGGGTAAAATTTAAACCGGTAAGACGGGTGTTGGAATGGCCGGCTTTTCTACTCGCGCTAATCAGTCTGTTGTTGGGTTTCCGGTCCGGTGAAATTTTGAGTTTATTGGGGGGCGGGTGAATTTTAACGGAAGCTTGCCCTTGCTGGTGCTGGCCAGTTCCCTCGTTCCAGGGATGATTATTTTCTTTTTGCCAGAGTCACGCATCCGCCTGCGCACAACGTTGAATTTGGCAGGAGCAGTACTGAAGCTGCTGTTGATTGGTTATATGTTATGGGGCGTTCAACACGATCAAAGCTATGTTTTTCGTTACGATGTGTTGCCCGGCCTGGAGTTGATATTCAAGGCAGATGCATTGGCTTTGCTATTTGTGACGCTATCTGCGGCACTGTGGTTTTTGACAACCCTATATGCGGTCGGTTATCTGGAAGGCTCACCACATCGTAGCCGCTTCTTTGGCTTTTTCAGTTTCTGCGTTACCGCTACCGTAGGTGTGGCGATGGCGAGTAATTTATTTACTTTTTTCATTTTCTATGAGTTGTTGACGTTATCCACTTACCCCCTGATTGTACATCGCGGTACAGAAGCAGCTATACGTGCCGGGAATGTTTATTTGGCTTATACATTTACTGGTGGTGCGGTGTTACTGACAGGTATCGTCTGGCTGTATGGTTTGCTGGGACAAGTGGAATTTACCCATGGCGGTGTAGCGGCCATCTTGGGATCGGAGCATACGGCGCAATTGCAGGTAATTTTTCTGCTGCTTATTGCCGGATTGGGGGTAAAGGCTGCACTGGTACCTCTGCATGGCTGGTTGCCGCAAGCGATGATAGCACCGGCACCGGTATCCGCTCTACTCCATGCGGTGGCAGTCGTGAAAGCAGGCGCCTTTGGCATCATACGAGTCGTGTACGAAGTTTACGGAATAGAATTCGTCCAAACTCTAAATTTGCTCATGCCACTGGCCGTGGTTGCTGCGATTACCATCATCTGGGGGTCGTTACGTGCTCTTTGGCAGGACGACCTCAAACGGTGTTTGGCTTATTCCACTGTCAGTCAAGTGTCATATATTATCCTGGGAGTGGCCTTATTTGGTCCCACAGGTACTATTGGCGGTGTTGTACACTTAGTTCATCAGGGCATTATGAAGATTACGCTGTTTTTCTGTGCCGGTAATTATGCCGAAACGCTGGATGTACATAAAATAATCGAGATGAATGGAGCCGGTCGGCGTATGCCATGGACCTCAATAGCTTTTAGTGTGGCAGCATTTGGCATGATTGGCGCACCGTTGACAGCGGGTTATATCAGCAAGTTATATCTCAGTCAGGGCGCGGAAATGGTGGGGATGGCATGGGCGAATTGGGTGTTGACTGCTTCGAGTCTGCTCAATGCAGCTTATTTTTTGCCAATCTTGTATCGGCTTTGGTTTGAGAATCAGCCACAAATGTGGCTACATGAACGTATTCATGTTCGGGGCCGTTGGGAGACTCATAGGCTCCTGCTGATGCCTCCCCTGATCACAGCTGCTGCGACGTTGGCAGCGGGGATATTCGCCGATACCGGTTGGAGTCCTTTATTTTGGGTTAAACTGATTGCTGAAGTGGAATTTACCGTGAAATAGCAAAATTAAGACAAATATCGGTGTTGCAACTGCTCCAAACGCAGCCAAGTAATCTAACCAATGCTTTTCTTCCACAATTATCCCTCTTAATCAAAACAGGGTGCTGTTGTTTGGCGAAGCAATACATTATTAGTAAAAAATTGTTTTTGATTGAACAAGCTTAGTGTTTTATAGCTGCGCCATCACTCATCCGCATCGTCAACATAATCCTTCTGCGCTTCTCATCGACTTCCAGCACTTTCACTTTAACTACTTGCCCGACTTTGACGATGGTATGCGGATCTTTGACAAACTTATCAGCCAGCGCGGAGATATGCACCAAGCCATCCTGATGCACGCCGATATCGATAAATGCGCCGAAGGCGGCAACGTTGGTGACCACACCTTCGAGCACCATGCCGGCATGCAGATCCTGGATGGACTCGATGCCTTCCTTGAAGGTGGCGGTTTTAAAAGTGGAGCGAGGGTCGCGGCCGGGCTTTTCGAGTTCGTGCAGGATGTCCTTGACAGTCAGCAGGCCGAATTGCGCATTGGCATATTTTTCCGGGCGAATGGATTTCAGCACTAATTGATTGCCGATCAGTTCAGCGACGTTCAATTTGACATCATGTAATATTTGTTCGACCAGCGGGTAAGATTCCGGATGCACAGCGGAGGCATCAAGCGGATTTGTGCCGTTGGGAATGCGCAGAAATCCGGCGGCCTGCTCAAAGGTTTTTTCGCCAAGGCTGGGGACTTGCAGCAGATCGGTGCGCTGGGTGAACAGGCCTTTGGCATTGCGGTAGGCGAAGATATTGTGCGCGATTTTGCTGTTGAGGCCGGCCACATACCGCAACAAAGCCGGAGAAGCCGTGTTGACATTGACCCCAACGGCGTTGACACTGTCTTCCACTACAGCGTCGAGCGTGTGCGCCAATTTACCTTGATCCACGTCATGCTGATATTGGCCAACACCAATTGATTTGGGATCAATCTTGACCAGCTCAGCCAGGGGGTCTTGCAAGCGGCGGGCAATCGAGACCGCGCCGCGCAGCGATACATCCATCTCGGGTAATTCCTGCGAGGCTAGCTCAGACGCTGAATACACCGAGGCGCCGGCTTCAGACACCATGATCGAGGTGAGTTTGAGTTGCGGATGTTTTTTGATCAGATCCCTGATCAGATGGTCGGTTTCTCTGGATGCCGTACCATTGCCGATGGCGATCAATGATACCTGATGCTGTTCAGCCAGTTGCTGTAAAGTCTGGATAGCGCTATCCCAGTCATTTTTTGGCGGATGCGGATAGATGGTGGTAGTCGTCAATACCTTCCCGGTGGCATCAACCACTGCCACTTTTACGCCCGTTCTTAATCCTGGATCCAGGCCGATGGTTACGCGCGGACCGGCGGGTGCGGCGAGCAGCAGGGCTTTAAGGTTTTGCGCGAAAACCTGAATGGCTTCTGCTTCAGCGCGTTCTCGCAGGTTGTTCATCAATTCAGTTTCCAGATGCGAAAAGATTTTCGTACGCCAACTTGCGTGCACGGTATCCATCAGCCAGGCATCCGCCGGGCGTTTTTGATTGTGAATATTGAATTGCCGCGCAATCAGTGATTCGCAGGGATTGAGTGCGGTGCTGCGTTTTTTTTCTTCCAATTCGGAGTTCAGGTACAGTTTCAGCTTTAAAACTGCCTCGCGTTCACCGCGCAAAAGTGCCAATGCACGATGCGATGGGATTTTGCTGATCGCCTCGGCATAATCATGATAATCGGTGAATTTGGTGTCGCTGTCTTTTTTGTCCTTGGTGGCTTTGGCCGTCAGCATGGCGTGGCTGCGCAAGTATTCACGCAAGGATTGCAGCAATGGCGCATGTTCGGCAAAGCGTTCGATCAAGATATGCTGAGCGCCTTCCAGCGCTTGCCCGGCATCAGCGATACCGGGATTATCCCCTTCCTCGGTGGTGAAAGGCGCTTTAAGATATTTGGCGGCCTCGCTTTGAGGATTAAGTGCTGGGTTATTCAGCAATGAATCCGCCAGTGACTGCAAGCCTGCTTCATGGGCAATTTGCGCTTTGGTGCGGCGTTTTTTGCGATACGGCAGGTACAAGTCTTCCAGATGTGCCTTATCTTGCGCATGGGTGATGGCTTCGAGCAGTGCTGGCGTCATTTTGTCTTGTTTCTCAATCGCTGCAATAATTTCAAGCCGTCTTTTCTCAAGTTCGCGCAAAGCATACAAGCGTTCTTCCAGTACGCGCAGTTGCGCGTCATCCAGTCCGCCGGTGGCTTCCTTGCGGTAGCGCGCGATGAAGGGTACGGTGGCGCCGTCATCCAATAATTTGATGGCGGCTTGAATTTGTGGCAGTTTTACCGCAAGCTCTGCGGCAAGGCGATGTTCAATGGGTAGCAACATGAATTGTTATTTATTGGTTAAAAAAGCTCTGGAGTTGATTTCAGTGATTATTTGGAAGTATTACCTGAGTACAGAGCAATTTCCAGACCGGCATTGCATTTCCAGCATAACTGGAAATTGGCCGGATTCTCCTCACCGCAGGCAGGGCAGTAAATGATACCGGTTGTGGCCGGTGTTTTCTCATAGGTTTGCACGAGGCATTTGCTGCGCTCATAGTCTTCATCACGTATGATCCATACTTCCGGATAGGCATGGGTAAATGGAATATCTCCTACGCCACCTTGCGCATGCTGGTTAAAAATTCGTGCCGGGATATAGGCGTGCTCAAGCAGATCAAGTACTATCTGCGCTTCCATCAAGTTATTGGCAGAATAAACTTTTTTCATGCCATACTAATTTAAAATAATCAATCAGTTAATTGAGTAATACTATGTGGTTTAGAAATTTACAAGCTTATCGTATCACCAGCGGAAATATAACACTGAATAGCCTCGAAGAAGCACTTTCACAACACACCTTGCAACCCTGCATGCAAATGGAAATGCAAAGCCGTGGCTGGACGGTACCGCGCGAGGAACAGGAGAACTTTGTGCACGCCTATGGTCAGCAATGGCTGATTGCTTTAGGGGTGGAGAAAAAGTTATTACCGGCCGGGGTGGTTAACCAGCACACCAAAGCCCGCCTTGCACAAATCGAACAGATGCAAGGCTACAAGCCGGGTAAGAAACAAGTCAGAGACATCAAGGAAGCGACCATTATTGAGCTGTTACCGCGTGCTTTTACCCAGCGCCATAAGACGTATGCGTGGATTGATGCGATCAAGAACCGGTTGGTGATTGATACAGCGAGTAATAATAAAGCCGATGAGTTCGTTGAAGTGCTGCTTAAATCAATGCACGGCCTGGCTTTGAAACCTTTAGATACACAAATTTCACCTTCTTCAGCGATGACGCGATGGCTGTCTGGCGACGATCTGCCGTCCACTTTTACGATTGATCGCGATTGTGAACTGCAAGGCATGAGCGATGAGAAAGCGACCATCAAGTATACCCGCCATGTTCTGGATGCCGAAGAGACAGCCCGGCATATTCGGGCAGGAAAGAAGGCGATCAAGCTTGCCATGACCTGGAACAGCAAAATCTCGTTTGTTTTGCATGACAATCTTCAGCTGCGGCGAATTACACCGCAGGATATTCTTAAAGAATCCACTGAAAGTACTGAAGAATTATTTGCCAGTGATTTTGCCATTATGACCGGCGAGCTGAGCCAATTGATCACTGATACCATCGAAGCGTTGGGCGGCGAAGATCAAGACTGAGTCGGCGAGGTTAATGAGAGTGGTCAGTTTTGGACTGATCTTTTATTCCAGACAGTACGCCCTCTGCAATTTTGTTGACAAAATCAGCCGTCTTTTGCGCCAAACTGATGCCGGTTTCCAGTTGAGAGTGTCCAACCGAAGCGATCTGCTGCGTGAAAATGGCTAACGTTTCTTTTAATTGCGAACCCACGATGGTTCCGGTATTTTTAGCATGATGACTCAGATCAAGCAGGATATCGGCAATCATCCCTTGAGCCGTCGTGGCGGTATGATGCAAGGTTTCCAGGAACAGACTTTCCAGACTTTCCAGGTCAGAACGGGTACGCTTCAATTCCGTATCAGAAAATTTTTTTGCCTGGCCTGCCACTTCTTCAACGGCGAGTTTGGAAGCTTCGGCAAAATCTGCCAGCGCTGAGTCCAATCCTGCGATTCCTTCAGTGATTTGTGATTTTGTATTTTGGGTTTGATTGGCTGCTCGTTGCAATTGTTGTGTTGCCCCGTCGTGCACTCCTTGCATGACGGCTGTGATAATCCGGCCCAGGGATTCTATATTGATATGCTGTGCATTCATTGCCTTCAGGGTTAAACGATATACAGTTTCCTGAATATGGGAACCATGTGCTATCGCATCACGAACTTCGGCTTCTAGGGTTTCGATATCATTGCTAGCGTCAGACTTGCTATTAGGCTGATGGGTATATTCATTTTGCATGATGACAGCTCCTATAGAGTAAAAAGTTATGCTGCATTGCTCATTCTCCTCCGCAACTCCCAAGTTGGTCAAGGCCATTCATATAAGGGCGTAATACTTCCGGGATGGTGACGCTGCCATCCGCGTTCTGATAGTTTTCCAGCACCGCTACCAGAGTGCGTCCCACGGCAAGCCCGGATCCATTTAATGTATGCAGCAGTGCTGGTTTGCCATTCTCATTACGGAAACGTGCTTGCATGCGCCGCGCCTGAAATGCTTCGCAATTGCTGCATGAGGAAATCTCTCGATAGGTGTTTTGTGCCGGCAGCCAGACTTCAATATCGTAGGTTTTCGCTGCCGAGAAACCCATATCCCCGGTGCATAAGATCATAACCCGATATGGCAGGGCCAGTTTTTGCAGAATCTTTTCCGCATGACCGACCAGTTGCTCCAATGCCTCGTAGGATTGATCAGGATGGACGATATGCACCAGCTCAACTTTGTCAAATTGGTGCTGGCGGATCAGTCCACGCGTATCCCGGCCATAGCTGCCGGCTTCGGAACGGAAACAGGGGGTGTGCGCAACGTATTTCAGCGGTAGCGCTTGTTGCGGCACGATTTCATCGCGTACCATGTTGGTAATGGGTACCTCTGCAGTGGGAATGAGATGAAATTCTGGGGTATTTTCTGTAGTGGCATGATCCACACCACCCGTGTTGACCGCAAACAGATCTTGTTCGAACTTGGGTAATTGCCCCGTACCGCGCAGACTATCCCGACTCACCAGATAGGGTACATAGGTTTCCATATAGCCATGTTCTTGTGTGTGCGTATCCAGCATGAATTGTGCCAAGGCACGGTGCAAACGGGCAAGTCCGCCTTTCATCAGGCTGAAGCGTGCGCCGCTGAGTTTAGCGGCTGTTTCAAAATCCAGTAATCCCAAACCTTCACCGATACTCACATGATCCTTGATAACAAAATCAAATGACCTTGGCTCGCCCCAGCGGCGAATTTGCACGTTATGCGTTTCATCTTTTCCTTCCGGTACGCTGGCATGCGGTAGGTTGGGAACTTCAAGCAATATTTTTTGCAAACTGTTCTGGATTTGCTCCAATTGCACTTCAGCCTGTTTCAAGGCTTCGCCCAGATGCGCTACTTCGCTCATCATCATCGAGATATCTTCGCCCTTGCTTTTAGCCTGACCGATTTTTTTGGACGCTGCATTGCGCTGTGCCTGTAGTTCCTGAGTGCGGGTCTGGACTGTTTTGCGCTCCGCTTCTAATGCATTGAATGCTTCGGTAGGGAAGGCGTAACGCCTCTTGGCAAGCTGCCGGGTGACATTGTCTAGATCAGTGCGTAATTGTTGAATCTCTAACATGCAAAAACTCCAAAATAGCTGGTGTAAGTTATTTGTATTTTACTGCTTGGCCTGCTCATCCAAGCTGCGTAAATAAGCGAGCTTTTCCTGAATCTTCTGTTCCAGCCCGTAAGTGGTTGGCTGATAAAAGCTGACTTCAGGCATGTCATCCGGAAAATAGTTTTCCCCTGCCGCATACGCTTGTGGGTAATCATGTGCATAGCGATAAGATTTGCCATAACCCATCTGTTTCATCAGTTGTGTGGGTGCATTGCGCAGATGCATGGGGACGCGGCGTGATTTGTCATGGGCAATAAAAGAGCGCGCTTTATTGTAGGCCAGATAAACAGCGTTGCTTTTAGGTGCACAAGCCAGGTACAAGGTAGCTTGTGCTAATGCCAGTTCGCCCTCCGGACTGCCCAGTCGCTCATAAGTTTCGCAGGCATCCAATGCCAGGCGCAAGGCCCGGGGATCGGCCAGGCCGATATCCTCAACTGCCATGCGGATCAAGCGCCGACCGATATACAAAGCATCGGCTCCGCCATCCAGCATGCGGCACAGCCAGTAGAGCGCCGCGTCGGGTGAAGATCCGCGAACGGATTTATGCAAGGCGGATATCTGGTCATAAAATGCATCACCGCCTTTATCAAAACTGCGGGCATGGCGTGATAGTGCGTTAACGACATAATCTTCGCTGATACAGGTGATAGCTTCGGTTTCAGCCGCAATGCTGATTTGTTCCAGCAGATTCAGCAACCGCCTGGCATCGCCATCGGAGAATTCGATCAATGATTGCCGCGCTTCATCGGAGAATTGTAGGTGACTCAAAGCCAGTTTCTGTGCGCGTTCAAATAGCTGCGTCAATTCTTGTTCCGACAGAGCGGTCAGAACATAAACCTGAGCGCGTGACAGCAATGCACTATTGACTTCAAAGGAAGGATTTTCGGTAGTAGCGCCAATAAAGGTGATCAAGCCTTGTTCAATGTAAGGTAGAAAGGCGTCTTGTTGGGATTTATTAAAACGATGCACTTCATCAACAAAAAGAATGGTATGCCGTCCGCTTTGTTGTAACACGAGTTGTGCTTGCTCAATCGCATTGCGGATATCTTTGATGCCTGACAGCACAGCGGATAGTGCGATGAATTCACAGTTGAATTCGGTCGACATGATACGCGCCAGCGTCGTTTTACCTGTGCCTGGCGGGCCCCATAAAATCATTGAGTGCGGTTTGCCCGATTCAAACGCCAGGCGTAATGGTTTTCCAGCACCGAGTAAATGGCGCTGTCCAATAATGTCGTCTAGATGTTTGGGACGTAATTGTTCTGCAAGCGGTACTTTAGGCTGGCTAGATGAAAACAGGTCGGTATCACTCACTGATGACATCAGCACTAGCAGGGGGGGTGAATTTGAATAATTCATTCGATAACTCGGGATTTTTGTCTAGATCTGAGAATGACAATATGGTCGTTTGACCAAAATTATCGCGTAATGCCATAATTTTTAAGGTGCCATCCACTGAGAATCCCATCTGAATAAATTCAAAAATGCTTTCTTTGCTTTTAGGGATGGCTTCCAGCCACTCCATTTCGTTCTGCAAGCCCAGTTCGGTCAATATAAAATTGTCTTCGATGGTACTGCTGCCAGCGAGCAGCGCAGCCGGGCTGCTGCCGATGGCGATGTTGAATTGTCGTATGGTGACCTGATTCAGATCGGGATCATAAAACCAGACTTGTGTACCGTCGCCGACAATCAGTTGTTCATAAGGTTTTTCATAGGTCCAGCGGAATTTTTCTGGACGTTCAAATTGCATAGTACCTTTTGATTCCTGTATGTTACGGGTATTCTTGTCATACAGTGTTTGTGAGAAATTTGCACGTACCGTGCGGGTTTCCTGGATGAAGTGTTTTAGACTATTGAGGGCAGATGCTTCAGCCAATGCTGGTATCAAGGCACTGAATAACAGCAAAAAAATGGAACAGCTTGAGCGATACATAATGTTCCTGTTATGAAAAGTTGTCTGTAGAACGATGTCTGATAATCCGGCAATCTGATTATTCGCTTCGGGCCGGGGCCAATACTTCCCGGTTGCCATTACTTTGCATGGATGAAACCAAGCCGGCACGTTCCATTTCTTCGATAAGGCGTGCTGCGCGATTATAGCCAATGCGCAAATTTCTTTGCACCAGAGAGATTGAAGCGCGGCGGGTCTTGACGACGATGGCAACGGCCTCATCATACAGTGGATCAGCCTCACCTTCTGCAGATTTTTTGATTTCCACTGTGCCCCCCATGTCACTTTCTTCCTCGTCCGTTTTTAGGATTTCTTCGATGTAACACGGTTGACCATGTTCTTTCAAGTATTCAACCACCTTGTGCACTTCGTGATCGGCGACGAAAGCGCCATGCACGCGTTGTGGGTAACCACTACCAGGCGGTAGATATAGCATATCACCTTGACCGAGCAAGGCTTCGGCACCCATTTGGTCGAGAATGGTGCGCGAATCAATCTTGCTGGATACTTGAAAAGCGATCCGGGTTGGAATATTCGCTTTAATCAGACCAGTAATCACATCTACCGAGGGACGTTGCGTTGCCAATAAAAGATGAATGCCGGATGCCCGTGCTTTTTGTGCCAGCCGGGCGATCAAGTGTTCAACCTTTTTACCTGCAACCATCATCAGATCGGCGAGTTCGTCGATCACTACGACAATCAGCGGTAACTCTTCCAAGTATTCCAGCGTTTCTCCAAGTGGAATGAGTGGATTCACAACAGGCTCTTCCTTCTTGATTGCCTCTTGAATTTTTTGATTGTATCCACTGAGATTGCGAACACCCAAGGCTGACATCAATTTGTAACGCCGCTCCATTTCGGCAACGCACCAGCGTAATGCACTAGCGGCTTCACGCATGTCGGTGACTACCGGTGTTAGCAGGTGCGGAATGCCTTCATAGACGGATAGTTCCAGCATTTTTGGGTCGATCAGAATCAGGCGGGTTTGCTCGGGCGTGGCCTTATAAATAAGGCTTAAAATAACTGCATTAATTGCAACCGATTTTCCTGAACCGGTCGTTCCGGCAACCAGCGCGTGCGGCATTTTTGCCAGATCCGATACAATCGGGCGACCGCTGATGTCTTTGCCCAGCGCAATGGTAAGTGGGGAAGCGGAGTCGGTATAGGGTTGTGAGCCCAAGATTTCCTGTAATCGCACAACTTGTCGCTTGGGATTCGGAAGTTCAAGTCCCATGCTGGTTTTACCTGGAATGGTTTCAACTACCCGAATGCTGGCAACTGATAGCGCGCGCGCCAGATCCTTAATCAGATTAATTACCTGATTACCTTTGACACCCACCGCCGGCTCAATTTCATAACGGGTAATCACTGGACCGGGGAAAGCGGCGACCACTTTAACTTCAACGCCAAATTCCTTGAGTTTGCGTTCAATCAAGCGGGATGTAAATTCAAGTGTTTCTTTGGATAAAATTTCAAAATCCTTTTCGGGCTCATCCAATAGATGCAAAGGCGGTAAGGGTGAAGGTGAATCGGGTGAATCAGAAAACAAGGATGTTTGTTTTTCCTTGATGCGCTGAGATTTAATAATGGTTGTGGCTGGCAATTCAATATGAAGTTGAGGATTCTCTTGAATACGCTTTTTCTCATGTTCGACGATTTCCTTCCGCTCACGTGCTGCAATAGTCCCTGCCAGCTTATCTTGTCGTGTTTGCCATGTGTTTTTTATGAAGAGTAAGAAAATCTCAATGCTTTCACCGATTTTCTCAACAAAGCGTACCCATGATAAGCCTGTGAATTGGCTGAAACCGATAGCAATTAATATTAACAATGTCAGTGTTGCGCCGGTGAAGCCGAGTATTTTTGAGAAGTAATAACTGATGGCATTTCCCAGCATACCACCCGGCATTTGTGGGAGTGATACGTTAAGCGTATGAAAACGTAGAGATTCCAGTCCGCTGCTGGCGGACAGTAATAATAAAAATCCTCCCGCTGAGAGTAATAAGGAGTGCCGATCAAAGATTCCTGCAATATCAATACGACGGTAACTCCAAGCCACTGCTGAGAGAAAAAATGCAACCCACCACCAGGCAGACACACCAAATAAATACAGTAATAAATCAGCCAACCAAGCACCGGCATGTCCGCCTGCATTCTGGATTTGATTAAAATCTCCGCTGTGTGACCAGCCGGCGTCGCCGCGATTGTAGCTAAAGAATATCAATATCAAATAAAGCGCAGCTCCTGCCAAAATGAGGCAAACAGATTCGCGCAGCAGTCGGGCTACTCTAGGTGAGAATGATGAGTGGCCGTTTGGTTTCTTGGCCATTGGTTTATTTATTAAACTCATAGTTATCTCACAAACTGATCATCTTGACCGATTTGGATGCATGAAATTATATAAGAGAATCTGAAGCAATTTTTAGATGCATCATTAAAAAATGCATTGCCATCATTATATTGAGGATGACTAAGCCCGACTAAACTAGTGGCGTGTCTACTCTGAACGAGAAGCAGAAAATTTTTAGAAAAACCGGAAGATCGAATTAGTCAGATCTTGATCGCGATAAAATCGCCGCTACTGGGTTTTTTTCTTTGCTGACCACTGGAGGTAAGGTTGAAACCAGATTTTTTCCATTGATTTTTGAGGTAATTAGCGCATCTTCCGCGCGTTGGCGTAAATTTATTTTATTATCATTATTGCCAAGCATAGCAATGCCGATGCTTAAGGTGATTTTCTTCTCGCTATTTTTATCCATCTTGATTGAAACTTTCCTGCGAATAGCTTCACATACTTCTTTTGCTTCAGAAAGCTCTGTTTCGGGAAATAAAATAGCGAATGCATCCGTGTCTATATGATAAAAGAGATCAGAAGTTCTGATATTCGCTTTGATATCTCGGGAAATTCTTTTGATGACATCGCGTGTATAGCCAGGGTCATGGTTGTTGCTAAATATTTTAAAGTGATCAATATCGATTACGGCAACCGATAAATTTCGGTGATATCGTTTGCACCGCAGTATCTCGGTATCCAATTCAATTTCAAAAGCATGCCTATTCTTGTGTTCAGTAATTGGATTAATCAATGTCTGAGTCATCAGGGTCGACATATCAATATTTGCTTTCTTGATCCTGATCACCATGACTGCTGTGCAAATTATCAATAATAAAGTAAGTGCACGATTAATAATCACAATCTCCATGGGTATTGTGATATCTGGTGATAAATAAAAAGCAATTATTGTGAACAGAAACCCTAGCGCAGCGGTTAAATGCGTTAAATGGGTTTCATTCACTGATAAGCTGGCAAAAATGACTAATGCATAGAGCACGCCTGCTACAACTCCCAGCGGTAAATGTAAGTCAATAATAAAAGTAAGGAGTGTTGCAGCTAATATAATTAAGCTATTGGTTTGGATTGCGCTTTCTCTGAATAAGAGCTTCAGGCTGGATGTTACTGAGAAAATTTGACCACGCATCTGTTTTATGAGTCTTTATAAAAAGTGTTTTATTTACATATGAATATGACGAATCTTAAAAACCTTTTTTATCAGTACGTAGGTTTATAACAATTTTAGATTATATACATTAGTGAATACAAAGTTGCAATTTTTTTCACATGGGCTACTATAAAAGTGGGTGAATCTCAATTCTTTACTTTTATAATACGCGTTCCCGCTAATCGATCATGAAGAAACTGATGATCACGATCAAATAATGCCCAGATAATTCCCAAACCAAAAAAGAAATTGCAGATTAATGCGAGTAAATAGCGTGTAATAGCCTGTTTTTTGGTTAAACCATTTCCCTCTGCAGTGACAATACGCATTTTCCAGGTTTGCATTGCTAATGTTTGTCCGCCATGTGTCCAAAACCAGATGAAGTAGTATCCCATAATAACAAGCAAATAGAACTGAAAAAGCGGTTTAAAATAGACCGTCTGTGTATCACTGAAAATAAGGTGAAAAATAAAACTGGCAATAAACAAGATGGCCAATAAAAGGAGAAATTCGTAAACGAGGCAGATTATTCGTCGCCAGAAGCCAGGTGTTGAGTATGTCATTGATTTAGAGATGTAGAGTGAATTATCAACGCTTATTTTTAATAAGTTACTGAGCAATAACTAATTTACTTATTGGGAATAATAGACTGCAAGCTGTAGCGATTGATAATTATTATCGTTTTCGTTATTATAACCTTTTGGATAAATTAATCTTACTGTATATATATTTTCTAAAGGAATTACTTTAGAAATGCCTCCTGTAATTTAGCACCTTTTTAGATTTTGCCCCTGCGATGCAGTTATTATCTCGAAAAAATATTGAGTACTTGGGATCGCAACAGCGCTTTATCTCATTACCTGGATTCTTGCTCGTGCTCGCGGCGCATGCAGCATTATTTTACTTTATATGGAATCAGCGTTTAATTCCACAGCCTGAACAGATGGTGACCTTATTTGCCGAATTAATCACATCGCCGATGCCAGAACCTGCACCTCAGGCATTACCCGAACCTACGCCTGTTAAACTCCAGCCGGCAAAGAAACCTGTGGTCAAGCCCAAACAAGAGCGTCTTGCAGTAAAGTCGCCAACACCTAAGCGGGAATATGTTGAACCACAATCAGAGCCGTTATCGGAATCGGTAGAGACTAAGGAATCCACGCCTGCGGCCGCAGCACCACCTACACAAATGCCAGCAGAGCCTATCACATTATCTTCAGAGTTATCTGTTTCCTGTCCTAAGTTAACTGCTCCTGCTTATCCCGCTATTTCTCGTCGTATGGGTGAAGAAGGTAAACTGGTATTGCGCGTAGAGCTGGATGAAAATGGGCGTATTGATAATGCAAAAGTCATTGATAGCAGTGGCTATGAACGTCTGGATACTGCTGCGTTGACTGCGGTGAAAACCTGGCAGTGCAATCCGTCACTGCGGAATGGCCAGCCAATCAGAGCAGTTGCCTTACAGCCCTTTAATTTTGTATTACAAGGAAATTAATCAATGGAACAAGGACTTGGTTTTTCTCATTTTCTAGCTCAAATCGACAGTGTAGGTACCTGTGTGCTGGTGCTTCTGCTGTCACTCTCAGTAGCGAGCTGGTATCTGATCATCACTAAAAGTATTGCGAATTTTATCGCTACACGTCGTGCTGAGGCTTTTCTAAAACATTTCTGGAATGTTGATTCCTTGCAAGCTGTCAATGTTGAATTCAAGACTACGCCACCCAACAATGCGTTTGCAGAACTCGCTAAACTCAGCATTGATGCAGCAACGGATTCTAAAATGCACAATTTATATAAATTGGCTGTGGCAAGTGGTACAAGTGATTTTCTTACACGTACGCTGCGCAATGGTATTGATCAGGAGGCGGCTCGCGTTGAAAATGGCCTCACTCTAATTGCATCTGCGGGCTCGGCTGCTCCTTATATTGGTTTGTTTGGAACAGTATGGGGTATTTATCATGCACTGATACAGATTGGACTCTCAGGCCAAGGTACCCTTGATAAAGTAGCAGGTCCTGTAGGGGAAGCGCTGATCATGACGGCATTGGGATTGGCGGTGGCAATTCCCGCAGTGCTCGCCTATAACGCTTTCATGCGCCGTAATCGTATCTGGCTTGCGCGTTTGGAAGCTTTTGCACATGATTTGTTCACACTCATTACTGTTGGTGATGCTGAGCATCAGCATGGATCTACTTCTCCGTCGTCATCGCAACAGGCTGCAGATAAAGTAAGTCATATTGCTGCCATTGAAAGGGGGCAATAATGGGATTTGGTAGTATGCAGGGTAATGGGCGTCAAGCGCCAATGTCAGAAATCAATGTCGTACCGCTGGTGGATGTCATGCTGGTCTTGTTGATAATTTTTATTATTACAGCACCGTTGCTAACGCATTCTGTAAAAATTGATCTGCCAAAAGCAGAAAGCACTGCCAATATTACTCGACCTGAACATATTGAGTTGGCTATCCGTGCCGATGGCAGTTTGTTCTGGAACGGAGAATCTGTCGTGCTGCAGCAATTGGATTCTCGTTTTCGTGCCACTGTAGTTCAGGCTCCTGAAACTGAATTGCATATTCGCGCAGATAAGCTAGCGCATTACGAGCATGTAGCGCAAGCTATGAGTATTGCCGCTAAAGCGGGAGTGACAAGAATCGGTTTTGTCACTGACCCCTCGGAACAGTAGGGGCATCCAATCAGAAATTATTTTTCAAATAAGGTATAGATGAAAAGCTGTGGAAAAACTTCTGTTGCTTTTTTTAAATATTTAAATACTTGAGTCTGCGATCCTGCCTTTACTATCGCTGTTAATCGGATAACATCCTCACGCTTATTTATTTTATCGTCCGGATTCATTTAATTCGTTCGGAGATATATATTCACGTAATCTTCTTGCACAATTCTGAATTATATAAGTCATTAACTTGTATATTTAATTTTTTTCTCCAGGTTTTGCAAGTGAAAATTAAGAAAACAAGAATTCTTCAGTTGCATTTTATGAAAGAAGCGGTATAATAATAATCATTCTCATTATCAATAATTTTTGGATCTTTTCATTATCAATAATTTTTGGATCTTTTAAGTAATAAATTTATATAGATCTTAAGGTATTCAATATGTATGTATGTGTCTGCAAGGGGATAACAGAAAAGGCATTGCGTGAGGCAATTTATCAAGGTGCTGGTCGGATGAGAGATCTGAAAGCTTGTCTAGGAGTTACGGGGCAGTGCGGTCTTTGTGCGTGCCATGCTAAACAAATTTTGGATGAAGCATTGTTACAAAAATCGCAATTACAGGATTTTATTTCGCAACAATCAACCTGCATGTGTGAAACAGTGACTTAAGCAAGAAAGGGCGCAACGCACGTTGCCGTGCGAAGTCTGGGTAATATTCGAACCGATTACTGATCAATAATAACCTTATCTTATAAGGCAACAAAAGATTTTATGCCTTATTCAAGATTTCCAAATATAATATTTCAGTTAATATCAAGGGTATCTTGATATTAATAGAGATCAGATCCGGTGTATTAATCGGAGGATCTGCATTTTCAATTATTCCTTTTTTAAACTTTGCGCATCGTTGTTAAGTTAGCTGTGGCATTGATGGCATGATGCGTTGAGTTGAGAATTAGTTAGCTTGCTCCAAGGCTTAATAAAACTGCAAAATAATTTTTGCTCATCATACATTATGATTATCCGTAGTTTTGCTAGACGCATTTGTTTGTTTGCAGCACTTATCAGCCTGAGCCTGGGGACATTTTTTCTTTCTAAATCAAGTATTGCACAGTCTACTGCACCAGTAGTACGAACTTACGATATTTCCGCTGGTTCATTGCATGATGCCTTGATTCAATTTTCTCAACAAGCAGGCATTCAACTTGCTATTGATGCTGCGATGCTACAAGGAAAAACAACACAAGGATTAGCAGGTGATTATGAAATTAAAGCAGCACTTGATCAATTGCTCGCTGGTTCTGGATTACAAGTGGTGCAGCGGGGTGATAGCTATGCAATTATAGCAACTTCTAAATCTACAGCCGAACCTGCTGTCACAACATTACCTTCAGTGAAAGTCACTGCCAGCGCCACTAATCGATATGCAGCGATGAGTACCAGTACAGCGACAAAAACCAATACCTTGTTGCGCGATGTACCGCAAGCTATTTCGGTAATAACCAGTGAACTGATTAAAGATCAATCCATCCGCAGTCTTGGCGATGCAGTACGCTATGTGCCTGGTGTGGGCGTATCACAGGGCGAAGGTAATCGTGATGCGCTTGTGTTTCGTGGCAACCGCTCAACAGGGGATTTCTTTATCGATGGCATCCGCGATGATGCGGAATTTTACCGTGATCTTTATAACATTGAACGCGTCGAAGTCCTTAAAGGTGCCAATGGGATGATTTTTGGCCGTGGTGGCTCAGGTGGTGTTGTCAATCGTGTTACGAAACAAGCCAATTGGGATCCAGTTCGCGAATTTACATTTCAAGGTGGCTCATTCAATCAGAAAAGAATGACGGCGGACGTTGGTCATGTGATTAATGACGTGGCGGCCGTTCGTTTAAATGCAGTGTATGAGGATGCAGGCAGTTTTCGTGATGACGTTAATATGGAACGGCTCGGAGTATCGCCAACAGTCACCATCAAACCGACCAAGCGTACCAAGATTATTGTGAACATGGAGCGGTTTCACGATGATCGTACAGCTGACCGGGGAATTCCTTCATTTCTGGGGCGGCCTGTTAATGTACATGAATCGCAGTTTTTTGGCGACCCGAGACGTAGTCATGCAAATATTGATGTGCTGTCGTTCAATTCATTAATTGAACACAAATTTGATTCAGGTGTTACGCTGCAAAACCGGACGAATTATGCAACCTATGATAAATTTTATCAAAACATATTTGCAAACAGCCAGGTTATTCCTGGATTGGGATTACTGTCATTGGGTGCATACAACAATACAACAACGCGCGAGAATGTTTTTAATCAAACGAATTTGCTGTATTCCCTCAATACCGGACCCATCTCACATACATTGATGGCAGGTGTCGAAGTGGGGCGTCAGGACACCCATAATAGACGGCGTAACGGTTTTTTTAATAATGATGAGGCACAAGTCAATTTACGTGTGCCTTTAAGTAATCCGATTACCAATGCGCCGGTAGATTTTGTGACGAGAGACACAGATGCGCATAATCGAAGTGTTGTCAATGTTACCTCGCTATATATCCAGGATCAGATAGAGCTATTGCCTCAACTTCAATTAATCGCAGGGGTTCGCTACGATTTGTTTGAGGTGGATTTTCAGCAAAGAAATGCAGAAAAAACACATCTGAAAACAAAAGATAATCTGATTGCACCTCGTTTTGGGATCATTTATAAGCCTTTTGAACCTGTTTCATTTTATGCCAGTTATAGTCAAGCATATGTTCCGCGTGCCGGCGATCAGCTTACGGGTATAACTGTTACAACGGCTGTGTTGAAGCCGGAGAAATTTACCACCTTGGAAGCTGGAGTCAAATGGGATATTCGCCCTGACTTAGCACTGACAGGTGCTGTATTCCAACTGGATCGAACCAATGTCATCACGGCTGATCCGAACGATCCATCGCGAACTTTTTTATCCAAGGGACAGCGCACCGAGGGTGTTGAAGTCAGTCTCAACGGTCGATTGACTTCGAATTGGAGCGTGATGGGCGGTTACGCTTATCAAGTCGGAGAATTTACCAGTGATGTACAAGGAATCGCAAGAAAAGGCGCTACGGTAGGAGAGCTTCCCCGTCATACTTTCTCAATGTGGAATCGGTATGACTTTACGCCTTGGCTGGGTGCGGCATTTGGTGTGATCTATCGGGGCAGCATGTTTGCTTCAGCGGATAACACCGTAAGGATACCGGATTTTACTCGCGTAGATGCTGCATTGTTTGCACAATTTACAAAAAGGTTTCGTGGTCAGTTAAATATTGAGAATTTGTTCGATGCCAATTATTTTGCCTCAGTACACAACAATAACAATATAACCCCAGGATCTCCCATTGCAGTCCGAGCTACTTTGATTGCTAATTTTTAGTAATTTATGAATGCAAGATCTTCTTTTTCATTGATTTTGTAAATAATAATTATTATCATTATAAGTTGTATTAGTGTTCATTAATTTTAAAGGGAGCTTAAGAATGTCTTTATTAAAAAGACTCATAGTTTCAATGCATAAATCATTGGCTATGAGCTTAATTCTTTTTGTGTTAAGTATAGGAGGTACAGGCGTATTCGCTGCGACATCTTCCAATGTCCAGACAATTGAAGCTGCTGCCGCTGCTTTTAATACAATTAAAACGTTGCGGCAGGAATCGCCAATTAATGGAGATGCCATTGCTAATGCTTATACCGGTGCACTGCAGACGTTGGTACAGGAGGTTGATACAGCCAATTCACTAAAACTGGATAGCGACATTCTGGCTGCAATTGATGAGATTAAAAGTAACAATGAACCAAAATTGGCTGGTCAGGTAATCGACAAGACTTTGCAGCGCGTCTTTTATCAGAGTATTTGGAATAGGATAACAGCGATACGTGATCAATTTAACACTGCGGCATCTGATGAATTAGTGCAAATGTTGGATGAAGTAGTCGCAGCGTTTCAAGCCATCAGCGGGACTGTTGCAAGAGCCAATGAAATACTGACTGCAGATAGACAAACAATCGTTGAAGGTAGCAACCCAGGGTTGGATATTCAGTTTAACGAGTCGATTGCGCGGATGAGAGCGGCACTAAATAAAAGCAATCCAGAGGAAGATTTCAGCGTTGTCGGTGTTGAACGTTATACGACAAGAATTGCATTAGCCCGGGCGTATTACATAGCAGTTTTACGTGAAGTGGCTGGCGCCATGGAAAACAAGAACACAGATCCAGAAACTGCAGCTATAGAGCAAAAAGAAGGAGAAATTTTTTACCGTATCATTGAGTCACTGGTTGCACGGGACAATCCAGTAGGCAACATGCTCATCAAAGCGCAGCTAACAGGAAATGCTGCAAATCTCGTAGCAGACGAAATTGTTAGTGAACTCAGCAAGGGATTCATTGGCCGCGTAAAAGGAGAAATGAATGGTCAAGCAGAAAGTATTGGCAGTAACCGTGCTCAGGCCATGGCAGAAGCTTCAGGTGCAGCAGCTTATGCTAGAGTCTTTCTGCCGGATGTAGAGGTGCGCCTAGGCGCTGAGGTGCGTAGCAATCTGGAAACCGCGCTCAGTAATCTGCAAAGCGCAAGCAGTGAGAATAGCGTATCCAAATCTGCAGAAGCACGTGACGCTATCTCAGCGATTCTGGCCAGTTATGAGAATGAGCTTAACTTGGTTCAGTATAATGCTACAAGTAATACGGCGCTTGTTGATAATGCTGTTTCAAGTTTTCTTACAATTAAAGACTTGCGCGAGCAAGATCCCATCAATGCAGATGCAATTGCTACAGCATATGCCGGAGAGCTGCAGCAAATAACGCAATTCATCGATCAAACGTATGGATTAGCGATTGATCAGAGTGTTCTGGCTGCTATTGAAGATATCAGAAATGGGAATGAGGTTTCATTAGCATCACAAGTCATAGACAAATCGTTGCAACGAGTTTTTGCGCTTGGTATCTATAACCGGATTACATTAGTGACTGATCATTTTGATCAACTCGCAACGGATGAATTAGCACTGGAATGGGA
This sequence comes from Nitrosomonas sp. Nm166, assembly GCF_900112825.1. GTDB lineage: Bacteria > Pseudomonadota > Gammaproteobacteria > Burkholderiales > Nitrosomonadaceae > Nitrosomonas. Next base: position 74,443 of record NZ_FONE01000008.1, read on the forward strand.
TAGGGCGCATTCAGCTTACGGAGCCATCATTGGCACTGCAGCCAGAGAAAATATGGTATTGACGGCGGATAAGCAAACTCTTCAGGCTGGTAGTAACCCGGATTTAGATGATCAGATTACACTAGCGTTTGTGAATGGTAGAGAAGCGCTCAATAAAGCCAATGCCGATGATCGGACCAATGTCGCGATAGCGCGGGAAAACATCGTTATCCCACTAGTTAGAAGCTTCTTGATTGGTGTATTGCGCGAAGTCGGAGGAGTTATTGATAATAGAGGCGCAGATGTTGATGAGGCAAGGGTAGAACAGCTTGAGGGTGATCTTTTCTATCGTACTGTTGAAGTATTTATTGCTCAGGACAACCCGTCAGGTAGCAATCGCATCAAAACCCAATTAACTGGTGATTTGGCTAATGTAGTTGCCAATGAAATCGTTAGTGATATCAGCAGAGGAATCATTGGTCAGTTGAACAGAAGCATCAGTCAAATCGAATCAGCATTTAATACTGATAAGCATCAGGCAGTTATTGCTTCTGAGAGAGTATCTTTGTATGCCAATATTTTTATGCCTGATCTGGAATTGCGTTTGGGTGCACAACAACGTGTGGAGATGCAAAATGCGTTGCAAGATTTGAAAGAAGCTACTGAAAGTGGTGATGCTTCCAAAGCATTAACTGCGCGATCAACGATTAATGAGATCATTGCAGCATACGAGAATGAGTTAATTTAGAAGTTCAAATTTGCCTTGCTGCAAAAGTTTCTTGCGGTAAGGCAGGTTGTTAACCATTTATAGCTAAGCAATTAGTCTAAAAACAAGAAAGCCTCGTCTCAACGAGGCTTTCTTGTATATCCTGCTAAGTGCAACTAAACAGCTTGCTTCTATTCTTTCCGGCGTGCCATAAATCCCAGTAGGCCTAGACCTGCCAACAGCATGGCATAAACTTTCGGTTCAGGAATCGGAGTTATTGTCAAATTATCCAGAGCCCAATGTGTACCAATTCCGGTCGCAGTCGGATCATCCACAAAATCGCTTCCAGTAGATATCCGAAGTTCATCGATTCCAGTCCAGCCTGGAGAGAATGTTTTTGATGTCAAAGATATGTCAAGAGTACTTGAAAAGAGCAAACTCCCATTATTGAATCCCTCAACGGTCAGCGTCTGAGACCCCCAGGCACCGCTGATGACAAGTGAATGCAAGGTGAAGGTTATTGCTGGACTTCCCGAGATAAAAAAACTCGAGGGAGTTGCTTCAAGTGTATTGAATGCAACCCATGTACTGCCGGTGAATGCTGCGACGTTATTATAGCCACTTACATCGCTTACTGGCGTGTTAACAAAATCAACGCCGCTGTAGGTAAACAATGGATCTGCCCCGCCTTCGAAACCTATCACTGTGGCGGCCTGAATCTGTCCCGACATTGCAAAGGACAACACAAAAGGCACAGCAAATGCTGAAACTAATCTTTTTTCCATTATCATTTCCCCCATTGATGATTTTAAGGTTCAACGAACAATATTTATCAGCATCTTTCGATGCAGCCATCTCATACTACAACTTAGACGGCTCTAAAGGAAGCAATTGAATGTACCCCAAACTGGGAAGGTTGTTAGGCTCTGGCAATATAAGAGAGCCAAGCTATGAAGAAGGAATGCAAACAATATTTCAGGAAGGCAAGGCAAAAATAGCGCCGAGGCGATAGGGGAAGAGGATACAGCGTTGAATACGAAGTATCCTTTATAAAGCAAATGTTCGTGTGGGAATTAGGATAATGCAAAAAGCAAGGCCGAAAATGTTGCTTAGAGAGTCTGAATGATGTGTCCAGATTGGATTAGTATTACTTCCAGCCTTTGGCTGGAAGTAAATGTGCAGCTAAGATAAGGGATTTGCTTTGAGGATACTCAAAGATTGAAAATAATCATATCTGCTGTGATCGAGTCTAAGTTGACTCCAACCAGTTCAATGGATGCAGTCGGGCCAAAATGAGCGGTAAAACCGCTATCCTCATTATCTTCAAAACCTGTTATATATGAGACCAACTGATCGACTTGATTGATCCCAAGTATCGTTGAATCAAAGAACAAGCGATCTTCACCCAATGTAAAATCGGCAATCTGAAAATGACCGACACCATAAAAGCCAAACGTGTCATTGCCAGGACCACCATTGAGTCTGTCATAATCCCCCACTTGACCGGGTTGTGGCGCGCTGCCGCCTGCCCGCAGAATATCATCCCCATTGCCGCCAAACAGTTTCTCAGTGCCTGGTCCTCCATCCAGATCATCATTGCCGTCCCCGCCATTGAGTATGCCATTGCCGAGACCTTCTCTCAGAATATCGTTGCCACCGCCACCCTCTATTTCATCATGGCCGTCGCCACCCATGAGATCAAGATTGTCAGCATCGTCGCCAATGATAAGTAAGTCATTGTCATCAAATCCAGCCGATCCAATCCCCTCAAAAGGGATGCCGTCGATAAATTTGATTGCTCCCGAGCCCAGATTCGGGCGATTTGTTATCGTTACTGTCATGATCGTTGTCTCCTTATGGATTGCATTAAAGCAATGTATAGATTTAGACATTCTTGGAGTTCTGAATTCCCAGAAATCCCTTTAATTTGTTTAATTACAAATATTTAAGATCTCATTAAAAAGAAAAATAATAATGAGAATTATTTTTATTATATTGCATAACAGTTAAAATGCAATGCTTTTATCAGCCGCTCATGATGGAGATAACGTGTTATAAGCATCTGTGAATAAATACAAATGATTGACTATCTTTATGAGTAAGAAGCTTGATGAGTTATTGCTGAAAGCGAAGGATTTAATCGCTACATGCAAGTTAAATGACGCGGACCGGATTCTGGGTCCGTTAAAACAGGAACATCCGCTGTCTCAAGATGTTGCGAGACTATGGTGTTCGCTGGCAATGCGCACTGACCGTGCCGCCGATGTTCTTCCCTATGCAGCAAGGATTTATGCGCATGTGCAAAGTGATTTTCATAAGGCACATTGGGCGCACGTACTAGGAACGGCAAGTTTTATTTTATTGGATTTGTCCGAGGCACATATGCATTTTATTGATACCTTGAACCATTTGATGGCGCTGGCCAAAGCAGGAAAAGTCCCGCCGCTGCGGGAAAAAACAAAAACGCAGCGGCCTGGAGGCAATGTGTTTGTTTCGGGGGAAGCAGAAAAATTGTTGTGGACGACTTGCGTAAAATTGGCCAAATTAAGAATTCCGGCGTTTCCCTTTGCGGGTACTTTGCTGGGCTTGGTTCGCAATGGGTGTCTGTTGGATTTCGATAAAGATCTGGACATTGCAGTATGGATGGACTCATGGGATGCCTGCTGCGTTGCGCTGGAAGAAGCCGGCTGGGTGAGAGCGCCGATGCGGATTGAGTATGCGAATTACCGTGATTATGTGCATCCGGAACTGGGAATAACGCTGGATGTCTGCGGCTTGCAAGCGAGAGGACAGCAAATAATAAGCGGTTTTTCGTTACCCAAGTACTCGGCTGAGTACCAGCGCGTGTCGGTTTTTCCTCAATTTGATCTGATTCAGCATAGCACAGACTATGGTGCAGTCTGGTTTCCGCGTCAACCAGAAAAAATTCTGGCAGCATTTTACGGCGACTGGCGCACACCCAATCCCCACTGGGATACCGTGATATCCGCGCGCAATCTGGAAAATTTTACTTTGCTGGTACGCTGCTATGCATATCACAGGCTGGCGCAGCATTGGTTATCGGGAAATCTGACGAAGGCATGGTGCTATGCGCATCAGATTGCTTTGAAGGATCCGGACGATGTGCTGGCGCTGCGCAGCCGCCAGTGGCTGGAGCGCGCGCTCACGCGTTTAAACCGAGAAATTCCGGTGTGGCCGGGAAATCAGCCGCAAAAACGCGTATATACCCGCATGGTGGCCGATCTGTTTCATGAAGGCCATGTGAATTTCTTGCGGGCAGCACGGGCATTAGGCACGCATTTAACGGTATGCGTAGTTTCCGATGAACGCGTGGTAGAAAGTAAAGGCAAGCTACCCGTTATGAAGCAGGCGGAGCGCGCGGCTGTCGTGGCTGCCTGTAAATATGTCGATGCCGTCATGACAGAAACGCCGGCGAGTGTCACTGTGGGATTTATGCAGAAAAATGGTTTTGATATTTATACCTTCGCTTGTGCCTCCGAGCACGAGCGCTTGGACAAATACCAACTTTGCGCCACATTGCCAGCTGAAATGATTCAGGAGCTTGCCTATACACCCGGTATCTCAACATCTGAACTCGTTATGCGCATTCTGGACGGTGCGGGAAGCAAAGCAGTGGGTACAAAAAGTAAATAATCATTTTTCATGCTATGAATTGCAGTGCAAAGCAGTGCGCCTAGTCAGACAATTCTCCTTTTTTTAGCTGTCGCCGCCTGAAAATCTTTCTGACCTCTTCAGTGCCTACATAGGATAAAGAAAGTACCAGAACAACGAATAAATATTCAGGAGGAAGAAATGTTGTCTTAAAAATGACCCTCAGGGAATCAATATAAATAATGGCAAGCTGTGCAAGAACAGAACCGAAGACAATCGTATATAACCATCCCTCTCCTTTTTTGATCGTAAAAATGCTATCTATCTCTGACTTGGCACTTAACGCATAAAACAATTCCAGTAACACAAGCATCGAAAACGCAAGTGTAGCCGATTCAACCTCTCCAAGAGCAAAGTAGTTGACCGCAATGTAATAGGTGAGGAGTGTCAAAATACCCTGGAAGACACCAACAAAGATCATATTCTTTCGCATCCAGGGAGCAATAACTCTTTCTTTTGAATCTCGAGGTTTTTTCTTCATGATGGCTTTGTCTTCCGGCTGCACAGAGAGTGCCAGTGCAGGTGCGCCATCAGTCACTAAATTCATCCACAGGATTTGAATAGGCAAGAGAATAGGATTACCAAGAATCAGCAAACCTCCAGAAATAGCGATAACTTCACCGAGGTTGCAGCCTAATAAGAAGAGAAGGAATTTCCGGATATTGTTATAAATGCGCCTGCCTTCCCGAATGGCAGCAACGATGGTTGCAAAATTGTCATCCTGTAAAACCAATGAAGAACTTTGTTTGGCAACATCAGTGCCTCGTAAGCCCATGGCAATGCCGACTTCTGCCTTCTTGATGGCAGGTGCATCATTCACTCCATCTCCTGTCATGGCGGTTACCTGGCCATCCGCCTGCAACGTCGTGACAATGCGTATCTTTGTTTCCGGGGATGCCCGTGCATAGACATTGACAGTTTGGATCGTTCTCTGCAATTCTTCTGGTGACATGCTATCCAGCTGTACCCCTTCCAGTGCTTTTTCAGTGTGGATGTTCAGCTTTTTTGCAATGGCCACGGCCGTTTTTAAGTGGTCACCCGTAATCATAACAACCCGAATACCTGCCTGATGGCAGATATCGACTGCCTCATAGACCTCTGGGCGAATTGGATCAACCATTGCAACAACGCCAAGGAAAATGAGATTGGATTCATAGGTCTTTTCGCTGTCTTTTGTCGTTACGGGTCGGTATGCAATTGCCAACATACGATAGGCCTGATCAGCCAGCTGATTTTGTTGCGCATGAATTGCGTCGATTTGTTTTCCAGTCAACGGTTGGATTTTTCCATCCATCATGATACGGGTGCATTTTGCAAGAACGGATTCAAGCGCCCCTTTGGTAAAAAGAAGCCTCTCTTCTTCCGTTTGATGGACGGTCGTCATCATCTTCCGTTCAGAATCGAACTGAATTTCGTCGACTCGGGGCATCTGTTTCTCCATCGCTTCTTTGGTGAGTTCTGCTTTGCCAGCCAAGGTTAGCAGACACCCTTCTGTTGGGTCGCCAAACATGTCCCAGTTATTATTTTTTGTCAATTTTGCGTCGTTGCAGAGAGCTCCTGCTTGGAGAAGCATCTGCAATGTGGGGTTGTTGATATCATAAGAAGCGGATTTGCCATCAAGAATTTGTCCTTCCGGCGCATAGCCTTTCCCGGTGACTTCAAGAAGGGTATCGTTCACATAGACCGCTTCAACTGTCATCTGATTTGCTGTTAACGTGCCTGTTTTGTCTGTACAAATGACATTGACTGAGCCAAGATTTTCGACGACCGAAAGTTTTCGCGCGATCGCATTTCTTTTCGTCATCGCAACTGAGCCGAATGCGAGCGCAACGGTAATTGCTGCGGCAAGTCCCTCCGGAATGGCGGCAACCGCTAATGCGATTGGAACAAGAAGCTTCTCCGATAATGTATTGAGTCTGAACCAACCCACAACAAATGTGATTGCAATAATCACGCCGATGGTAATGACAAGGAATTTCCCGACGCTATCAAGTTCCTTTTGCAATGGTGTTTTTTCCACCTCTGTCTCCGTAACCAGCGTTGCAATTTTCCCAAGTTCTGTTTTTTGACCCGTTTCAACAACGCATGCTGTTGCCCTGCCTCTGGAAATGACCGTTCCCGTGAAGAGCATATTCTTCCGTTCAGCAAGTGCTGTTTCGTTCTTAAAAACATCCAGCGTTTTCTTGACCGGAACGGATTCCCCGGTCAACGCTGATTCATCGACTTGTAACTGCACCAGTGATAATAATCTGCAATCTGCAGGCACGGAATCACCGGTTTCTAAAAGGATAATATCGCCGGGAACAAGTTCGATTGAGGAGATTGTCGTAAGCCTTCTATCCCGAACAACTCTAGCATGGGGTGCTGTAAGTTTCCTCAAAGCCTCCATCGCCTTTTCTGCTTTGAACTCTTGAACAAAGCCAAATAGCGCGTTGAGAATGACGATTGCGAAAATAATGACCGCATCCAGCACGCCGTCGCCGGTTTTAATGCCAAGATATGCGGAAACTACAGCCGCAAGCAAAAGGATGCCGACCATGAGATTTTTGAATTGCTCAACTAGCGTTTCCCACGCAGCCACTGGTTTGCCTTCCTGGAGCCTATTCTCTCCATAAGTTTGCAAGCGCGCCTTCGCTTCAATAGAAGAAAGGCCGGAGCTATCGCTTTTCAGATCTGTGAAGACGGTTTCAGCTGTTTTTACATGCCACGAACTCATAGGCTCTCTTCAATATAATAGGGAATATGGACTTTATTTTAATAATTAGGATCTTAAACCCAAATGACATTAAAATGTCCCCGAACATTAGCACTATGCTGAGAAAAGACGCAAAAAATATTTGTTTTGAGAGAAGGGTAATCGGGAACCGGAAATTCTTCATTAACCGGGACACAGCATAGTGCCTATCGAAGGAGATAATCGGTTCAATTTTTCATTTATTGGCTGGCGCTCTACTTTACATAACCTGCCATAATACTGTCTTCACAGATGCAAGAGCTGATCTGTGGCCATAATCTGCTTCCTGTGAAACTCTGAGTAAGTTCCTCCTGATGCGGTGGAGGAATTGCTCAGAAGATTCCTATTCACCACCATCTCATCAAAATGCTCGAAAATATTCAATTAAATCTAATGCATGTTTTATGTGAATTACTCATTCATTCTATGCATCTGTTACGAAATTTGGTCACTTTTATGCTAAGGGGAATTAGAGGACTTAAATAATAAACCGGTCCCAGTTTCCGTAGCGGTTATATATGATGCCGCGCGGCAAACTGAATGCGATTAAGAGCAGGCCGCATAAAATGCTAGAAATTAACGACAGAGTGCTTGTATCGTAAAAAAACGGTGTAACCAATAAAGCTGTGCCCAGCGGTATGATGAAAAAGCGGGCAGCACGGCCTGATTCAGCCAGTGCCGTAATTGCTACAGTAAGTACAAGCGAGCCAATTAAATGATCTGCGTTAGCCATGCTTGTTCCAGCATCTAGGGTAACGCGTGTAAACATGAGCCAGATACCAATAGGGATACAGAGTGCTAAATTCCAAGGCAAAGTTACCCCCCCTCCTAGCATTTCCTTAAAAATTATAGATGGTTTTTGGGCAAAATCTTCTTCAACGGCTTCCCCTTTTCCTTCATCGGTATCTCCCTGGAAAAAGACGCGCAGGAGAGAACGTCCCTGTTGCTTTCTACGGTAAAGAAATTCGCTCGTCGCGATCAATTCATCAATGGAATAAGGAATTTGTATCAGCATTGCCACGGCAGCAATCAGGCACAATGTGCACCACGTTCCGAGCAAGATGGGTTGAATGATGATGAAAAAGATGGAAACGATGCCCAAGGGGACAATCATGATGCCGAATAATATCACCAGCCACGGCATGGTGCGCCAACGCTTCGCTGAGCCGATAATGCCGGTCAGAATTTCCAGGGCATAGGTCATTGCTCCAAGTCCTGCGTCTGGTACCGGCCAGGCCTTAGAAACGTATGAAGTAATAATTTCTTCCGTTCCGTTCTTAGGGTCTTGCGATGAACCAGCAAAAAATGGCTCCCACACGCCATCGATATGGCCAAGCTGATAAGCGCACAGATAGCGGGATATAAAAAAACCGATAAATGCCAGTACGATGATCGGTAAACGCTGAAACCAGCTAGAGGGTGAATATGTCCAGCCTGGCGGTATCGCTGGTCCAGTTTGCTCTGCAATTGCTGCAACGCCAGGTACCGGCTTGGTTAAAACTGCAAAACCGATAACCAGTATGCCGATAATCGTGTCGTTGAGGTATTCGGCTGCGGTGGGTGCCCAGAAGATCAATGGTGCATTCAATAACCAGAATCCTACTGCGCCACAAAGCCAGCGGGACAGAGCAAAACGCCAGGACAAGGACATGAATGAGAAAATAAAAAGCACTGCACCAGAAATAATATCGCTCCACATCATGGCTTGCGATTCATATCCCAGAGTGGAAGGCGATGTCATGAGCCAACACGCTAAACCCATATTGAGGAAATGCGCCCAGAGATTCTCATTGTGCTGACGGCGATAATCGGCTTCATATTGTTGCCTGATTTGATCCGCATTGCCGTGTTTTTCTTCCGCTGTTTGTACCCAATCAGGCAGCGGAATGCCGTTTCTTTTATACCAGGCGGCGGGGTCTTTTTTAAGCGAGGCAGTGAGATTTTTTAATCCATTATAAATATTATGTTTGGGTTGCCAATCCAGTAATTCCCGTGCACGACTGATATCGAGATCATAATGATCGGAAGCCAGATTAATCATAAATGGCTTGATAAAAGGCTTTTGGCCATGATCAATGGTATCAGGAATGATTGGCTCAGCTTGTTCCTCCAGCCATGCCCCCGATTTGGCGATAAATTCCGGAATATCGATTGTTTGCCATTCCTTCTTGCCGAAAATCAGGTGGCCAATCCGATTTTGCAATTCCCGGTAGCCCATCACTTCATCCTCGCCAGCGAGTATGATATTGGCTTTCGGCAGACTCCTGCGGCGATCTACAACGCGCATGAACAGATCCACCATGTCTTCTTTATGAATAAAGGCTTGGCCAGCCATCATATCCCCAGCATATAGATGGCTTTTAAAGTCGCGCTCATAAATTCGGGCAATCTGGCGCGCCAATGTGGGAACCGCGCTATCGTTATCGTATACGCCGGCTAACCGCAAGATGGTAAAAGGAATGCTACCATGTTCCTGCTGGATGACTTTTTCTGCCTCGGCTTTGGATTGCGGATAAGCCCAGCCAGGCTTAAGCGGCGTGTCTTCATTGATTTTTTGACCTGGCACACTGGGTTCGTGCACCAGCATGGTGCTGGAATAAATAAACCGCTCAACTTCAAAATCCTGCAATATCTTGAGCAGGCGTCGGGTCCCTTCAACGGTGACACTCTGATAAAGTGGGTGATGTTCACCAGTAAAATCAAAATAGGCCGCTAGATGAATAACGGCAGCGATTTTGGGTCCGTGCTGCACATGTATTTTGTCAAAAGCTGATTTTACGGAACTGTCGGATGTTAAATTGCAGTCAATACTGGTATCTGCTTTTTTACAGGGATGAATATCAAGCCCAATTACATGATAGTTCTTCCTTAAGGCTTCGCAGAGGGTGCCACCGATATTGCCGGAAGCTCCTGTGATAATGACCAGCGGTTTTTGTCGATTAACCATAATCCTGACTCCTACTCAAAGCGGGGTTTTTGATTTTTCAAAGTCATCTTATAAATTTCAGACGCTACCGAATATTTTCCAAAGCTCTAAACTACAGAGATCAGAAATAAAGATGCCATGGTTCATGAGCAAGTTCATCAGGCTGTTCTTGCAGCGCTGCTCTGATTCTTTCAAGTTCAGTTCAAAGTTTACTGCTAGCTTTGAATTTCATTGCTGACAACCAGGTGCTTACAGCCAGACATTGTTTCAGTATACACTGCTTGTTCCGTTCAAACACACCAGATAGGCTTGTTTTGATGTGAAAAGCATGAAATTGAGTGACAAGATCCTGAATACAGAAACAGGTCGGGAATGCATTTTATCCGTTTCTTTGTTAAAAGATAAAGGGAGCGCAACTAATCAGGCTTTTTAATGCCGTATAGTTTCATCCTGTAAGCCAATGTAGAAGGCTTAATGCCCAGTAATTCCGCGGCACCGCCTATGCCGGATATACGCCAGTCTGCTTGTCGTAACGCCGCGTGCATATTTATTTGTTCTTTCTCACGGAAAATAGCGTCGGTAACGAATTCTGTTTCTGCTGTTGGTAGTGATACAGAAGCTTGTCTGGTTTCGTTATGGTCAGGCATCGCAAGATCGAGCCTAAGTCGCTTGCCTTTGGTGAGAATGACAGCGCGCTCAATGACATTCTTGAGTTCTCTGATGTTACCCGGCCAATGATATTTATTCAGGCTATCCAGTTGTTGCTGGGTTAATGATAAAGGCTCATGTCCCAGCTCTGTACAGATGCTATTCAGAAAATGGACTGCTAAGGGCCCGATGTCCTTAACTCGCTCCCGCAATGGCGGTACTTCGATCGGAAAAACACTGAGGCGATAATACAAGTCTTCACGAAACCGTCCCGCATCGACTTCAGCCTTCAAATTGCGGTTGGTTGCGGCGATGATGCGCACATCAATTTTAATCGTTTTATCATCTCCCACCCGTTCAAATTCATGTTCTTGTAATACGCGCAGCAGTTTTCCCTGCAAATCCAGAGGAATCTCACCGATTTCATCCAGAAACAGGGTGCCGCCCGCAGCTAACTGAAAACGCCCGACCCGGTCGCGATGAGCACCGGTAAATGATCCGCGAACATGTCCAAAGAACTCGCTCTCGAAAAGATTCTTGGGTATAAAGGCGCAGTTTACTTTCACCAGTGGCTTATCAGTTCTGGAACTGTTGGCATGAATCGCGCGTGCGACCATTTCTTTCCCAACGCCTGACTCACCCAGGATCAGCACATTCGTCGGCATTTTGGCGACTGCTTCAATTTGCATCAGCGTGCGTTTCAAAGCCTGACTTTCGCCGATGATTTCGCCAAAATTGATGGTGATATTGATCTCATCGCGCAGATAATTACGCTCATGTTCCAGTAAATCCTTCAGTATTTTGATTTGCTCATAAGCCGTTTCACGCTGCTGTTCGTTTTTTTTGCGCTCAGTAATATCCCGGAAGATCACCACTGCTCCCTTTAGCTTGCCATCTTCCCGGATGGGTGTGCTGGTATATTCAACGGGAACGGCGGTACCGTCGGTGTGCCAGAAAACCTCATCATCGCCGTGATGCACCTTGCCATCTTTGATAGCCGCATAAATCGGGCATTCGCTGCTTGGGTAAGGTGAGCCGTCAGGATAGGAGTGATGATGAATGTCGTGCAATGGTTTGCCAATCACATCGGCTGCATGCCAGCCCAGTATCTGCGTTGCAGCTTCGTTGACGAAGATAGTATTGCCTTGGGAATCTACCCCGTAAACGCCTTCGCCGGCTGCATTAAGGATCAATTCGTGTATGGTTTTTAAGCGGCGCAGTTCATTGGATGCCTGATTGTGTCCGGGGATATGGCTAAATGCCAATAACACCCAGATTGGTTTGTCATGTGTTGATCGGATGCGCCAAGCGGATAATAATCCTTTCTGTGGCGACTGAGTGGAATGATTCTTTTCGAATAAAGTGACGGGACTTTCATGGATGGTGTGGCCCTCATGCACCACTTGGCTGATTTGATTCCTGAGGGCGGATTCATGGAGATCAGCGAATAATTTCTCCACAGATAAGGCAACTGCATCGGTTGTAGCCAGATTCAAATAATTACGCCAGGTTGTGTTGAGTTCACGACAAATCAGTGTGTCGTCCATGAGCGCAACAAACCAGGGCGAGCCTTGAAACAGTGCTTTAAAGGTATCGATCATTCCTGCATAATTCACAAATTTTTGTGAATTCTATCTCAGAATATTGGGAATCACAAATTCTTGTTGTTCTAAATAAATAATAAACATATATTAATCAGTATCTTATTATTGGCATGATTAATGCTAAATATATTTTTGGGAATAAAATTTATGAATTCAGATACTTTTAATTTTAAAGAGAAAGGAAGTAATATGATTTTTGCAAGAATAGCTGGATGGCTACTTAAGTTCTGTTTATGCTGTACAGGAATGATGTGTCTGATTTTTCAGGCGCATGCAGCAAATCCATCTCCAGCAAGTACGAATACCCCAGCACCAGCTACAACAACAGCTCCTGCTGCAACTGCTGC
>NZ_FONE01000066.1 GCF_900112825.1 Nitrosomonas sp. Nm166
TAAATTCTGAATAGAAACTCGATTTATCCCCCTTGAAAAATGAATCTCTGGCAAATTCGCTCTTATTTTTGATGCTCGTGCAATATCCAGGCTAACCCGTTGTACCTTTGACCATCAAGCCATGCAATTGAATTTTTTCATTGATCGAACCCAAGAGACCATCCAGCTTATCGTTCATCGCCAAGCAGTTACGGAAGCGACATAGTGTCGTTTCATCCGGTACCGCATCCGTCAAGGATAAGTCACAAAAATGGATAAAATCTATTCGAACATACAGGGCTTGTTCCAGTGCCGCATCCGATAAACTGTGTCATTGATCAAGCAGAATTGCTTTAAAAATCATCAACGTATCAAATGGCTCCTGCCCGCCACTATTCGATTGCTCACGCTTATATAAAGCGGCAAGATTTGGGCATAACTTCTCCCAGTCAATCAGTGCATTAATCTTCTTCAGTACATTGTTTTGATTCAGGCGTCGGTCCAACTCCACTGATCCAAAACTCATTTGTATCTTCTGCTCCGGTTGGTTTTTATTGCTCGTTATTTTAATAGCTTAGGAGCTGTTAGTGAGAGTTATGCAGGAGTCTTTATACCCAGCGAACGGCTGGCTTCGATAATCGTATTCCCTTGCCGGGTTACCAGTTGAGCTGCTTCTCGTTTGAAATCAGTTGTGAATGATCATCGTTGTTTTGTCATTGAGCACCTCCTCAAGATAGTAATATATTTACAATCTTATTTGGTGTCCGGATTTAGACCACTACTATTGCAATAGCACGAATGCCTAAAAACCAAGAACTTGAATTGAAATTATCAGTATGAGCGCAACCGCACAGAAAATTCTAGGAATTGGATTTAAAATATATTTTAAACCTATTCTTATATCTGCCAACGTATTTATAAATAGTCCGTACCAGCTAGCACAATTACTGTGTAGTCGGATGGCTGGAAAATTTCCCCACCCAGTGCGCCATTCAACCTCCCTACCTTCCCTCGCAGGTGCACTGGGTTTTTTCTATGGGCGGCACTGGACAAGAAATTAAAGGGAGGCTTAGCGTTTCTTGCCGCGAGGAGTTTGTACAGCTCCGCCCGCCAGCAGTTTCTCAGGGGTTAAAAAATGATCCCTACACCAAAAAGTGACCCATCTTAAACACACCAATGGTGTGTGCGATCCTAATATGAAAGGAAAACTCAAACAAGACGCTTATGGATATTTTGAAGATAACTTAGGATTAGTATATGAATTCGTTGATGAAAACGAATGTACGGGAAAATGAAGTCATCATTTTTCATGCCGCGATCAGTATCAATTCGGTTCAAGATAATGAATGTTCGTGTTAGAAGTTTATAAGTATGAGTTCAGCTGATGCAATTGCAGAGGGTATTGATCGTGTAAATAATGCAGATCATTTCAATGGATGAATTAAACAGAGAATAATCAACACTTGTCATTGGTATTTTCATATCAGAGCCATAAGAATCAATTAGCGACAAGGATCTTGAGACAAAACCCTTGGGTATGGGACATAGAATTTAAGGCTAACAAATGAAAGACTTAGTACAAAAAATAATCGCTTGGGCTGAAGAAAAAACACTTCTTAATATTTCATATACCAAGACTCATGCTTTAAAGCTTGTTTCAGAGTTTGGTGAAATATGCAGATCAATTCGAAATAGCCAAGATTGTAGAGATGATATTGGAGATACTCTAATAGTACTAATTATTTTGGCAGCTACAAGTAATTATATAATCGATGAATGTATCAATGAAAAAATTGATCATAATTTTCTTGTCTCTGGTGATGATCCGAGATCTGTCTTAATAGAGCTAGGCCTTTATCTCGGAATTATTTCTGATTCGGTTATAAAGGGCTTAATTTTTAATGAGGAGATTGGGTATATGGTAGCTGGATTAAAGAAAATTTCTGAAATGCAAGGCTCAAGTCTCAGAGAATGCCTCGAAATCTCCTATCATGAAATCAAAGACCGCAATGGAATTCTTCTGGATGGATGCTTTATCAAGGATACAGACGAAAGTTACCAAGGTGCACAGGCTATTCTGAAAAATCGAGAATCTAAAGTAGAACCGTGAAATTTTATTTTGATGAAACTTGGAAGATAAGGAGATAAATGATTAAGAAAATTTTCCAGAGCGCACTCTATATTTTGGCAATCCTATGCATCATGCTTTTAACAGCATTTGGAGGTTCTTGGCTGTATGAAGCGTTACGGGAACAAATCAGCAGAATGATATCATGATCAATTAGACGATGCGTTGCAAGTGGCGGAAAGAACTCATGAAAATATCGCCTTTCATAAAAAGGAATTAATGCTATGAATCATTTAATACAAGATGTAATCAGTTGGGCAGAAGAGAGAAATTTGATCAGCGGATCTGATCACAAGACTCAAACTCTGAAACTTATTTCGGAAGCAGGCAAATTATCAAAATCTTTAAATTTTAAAGAAGATTGCAGGAGTAATGTCGGCAATTGTTTTATTAGATTAATAGTACTTTCTGCTATGGATGAATATAACATAGAAGAGTTCATTGCACAGTCAGATCTCTCAAAAATTGATGATACTCATGATTCCGTTAGCAGCTTCATGTACGAGTTATGGCAAGGGCTCGGAAGGCTGTCCGATGCAGTAAATGATAAGGATTCTTACAGATCAATAGTGGATGATTTATTGATTATGCTATCTGGCATCGCAAGATTTTATAATTATTCATTAGAAGAATGCCTTGAGATTGCTTATTACCATCTCAAAGTTTAAGACTATACTTTGATGATGTGGCTTATTCTAAGATAGATGTAGTAGCTCAGACTCGATCTGACAGTTATCCGATTTGACGAAGTGACTGCCAGTTCAAATTCAGCTATTTAGTGTAGGATTTTATCGTGCCAAACCTCCTTTGCGTCAATTAAAGTTTGTATGGTGTACGCTCACAACAATCTTGTCCTGATGGGTTCGATCATTGTTGTTGTAGTAGTTGTAGTAATTTCTAATTTGCATCAGAAACATGAATAATTCAGCCTAACTATTTTCAAACGGTGAAAGGTTATGGCGAGAAATGGGAGCGAAGCGGAATACATCGATGCGGCCTGTGCCTCGTTGCATAATGCCAGGACAGCGAACGAATTACGATTGGTTCAAGCAGTAAGTATTGCTTCCGCTGCAGCCTGGATTGAGCATTGAAGATACAGCATTGGCCATTGGGCGCTCCCGGGATGCGACCTGCGCGATGCGTACCCCTTTTTTGCAAAAGTGGCGGCTGATATGGCTAAGCCCCGCGCAGTAAGCGCCAGTTGCGAAACAGGGCCCATACAGATCTGGAGCATGAGGCGCAAATTCTTGATGAAGTGCTCGCTGATGCAGTAAGGTCAAGCTCTTATGATGGGCAATGCTTTGCTCTTGCCTACCCATCCTGACTGGTTCTTTTAAGAAAGCACTACCTGTTTACAGAATCTGCTCCGCAACCTCTATTCTCAGCAGTGAACGCACATTCTCTATCTGATTGGCGATCATTGAGGTAGAAGAACCAGCAAACAGCAGCCCTACCGCAACGTTATCCAGTGTCATCACTGGAGAGCCGGAGTCGCCGCCGGCGGACATATTGGTCGTCACGATCTGTTCTTTAAAGCGCGCCACCTTGCCGCTGCCAAAGTCGACATCAATTGTTGCGTTAATCGCGGTGATTCTGCCGGTGGTGAAGTTGGTGGTGCGTCCAGTCTTTTTAACCAGCATTCCTACGGTGACGTTGGCTTTGCGTCGCCAGCCCCGTACATGGCCGTTCCAGCAGATCAGTCGATTGAGATCATGGAATTGACCCTCGGCAATGGCGCAATCCACCAGGTTATTTTGATTGGCCAATGGAGTCGGCGGATTAAAGGTAATCGGAATAAATCGCGTTAAGGCAGCGATGCGATCCGACGGGTCGATTCCACCATCGAAAGGTCCCGGCTGCAGCACGGCATCGCCGGGAGAAGCGGCGTTGCTGTTGGCGAGCACATGATTATTACTAAGAATATAGTACTTGTTAGGAATCCCAACACCATGCACGGGTGGACTGACCGAACCGCCGGGCAGAATATCATAGACGCAGGTGGCGATCGTGCCTGCGGTGATGTTCTTGTGTCCCACGCTGTAGCCACCTTGCGCTGGCCGGGTGCGTTTGCCGAGCGTCTGAATTCCGGTTCCTGAGGACTGCGGCTCACCGCCCGCGAAAGGGTAGCCTACGGCGAGGACATCGGTTTGCATTTCACTCAGTTTCACCGGTACGAGGTCCTTGGAGTCTACCTGGCCTTTTTCCAACTTATGCGTGACCAACACGAGAAGAGCCGGTTCGCCGGTGGGCTTGCCATTTTTCCATTTAATCCCTTCTGCCAAACCGACTACATTGGCCATTGGCCTCTCCAGGAACTCCTCGACAGCGGCGCAATGCGCTTTGTCCGTCTCTTCCTTGGCCTTCACCGACAAGACCATTTTGCTTTCATCTTGTTTTGTGTTCATGGCACATCTCCTTCTTTTAGAGTTATAACGTTTGGGTTGTCACAATGCCGATCTCTTCGACATCAGTCTCGTAACCATCCAGCGCCTTTGGGATAATCTCATGGGATTGGAGGGTGGATTCAGGTAGCTTTCGCGTCACAAACACCTTGATCACATCCTTCCCTGCCTTCTTTCCGATGCCGATGCCCGTGACATTGGGCAACTGCATCACCTGTTCTTCGTGCTTCTTCATTGCTAATTCAATCTTCATTCATATTTCCCTCCTATTTTGGGATCTCATGGGCTATCCGAGTTCATGTAGTTGTTAGGCATCTGAGTGTGCAGGGTGCCTAATTAGAATTAGATTTAATGTTTAGCCACGATTTTGGCAAGTTGCGACTTGTTCAGAACTCTTCCAGATACTTACCTTCTTCTCACAATAAGGCTGCCACTCTGATAAGCGAATAAGCATTTCACTTATTTTTATCTAAGGAAACACTTATTAATTCGGCGAACGTAATGAAGCGCGAGGCGCACGGAACGCAGCAACCGAGACATATCAATCAGATAGACGAGGAAGCGAGTACCGCGCAACAAAGCGATTCGCCCGTGCAGTCAATTAATTAGCGTTTCCCTAAGTTTTTGCTTATAAATTGGATAAATACGAGGAAAAATCAGAAGAAGGGGCGAATGCAAGAAATCAGAGCAGTGTGTTTGACCAAAGGACTTTTTTGCTTCGGTATTGGTTTTTCGTCCTATTCAGTTTCCATTCATATTGATCAGGGTAAATTAGCGTCACCAGGAATAACCTGAATCGATTAACTGAAAGGAGATAGCAATGAGAACCACAAAAACAATGCTGCCCCGCCTCTTTTTGATGATGTTGTTAATGTTCACATTAGCAGCACCTACTTTGGCGCAAGCAGGCAGAGGACATCATGGGCACGGTCATGGCCATCATCATGGTCACCATCATCACGGCCATCGACATCACCAACATCACCACGTGGGCTACCATTTTATTTATAATCAACCTCGTGTTTATTTTAGTCAGCCCTATTTTCCGCGACCAAGATATAACTATTATCCATCAGCACCGGTTTATGGCTATCCTCCTAATGTGATGATGGGCATTGGTACCGGAAACATGGACTTTATGATACGCTTCTGACGATACAAGCTGGTAATGGGCAATCATACTGTCCTGTTACCGGCTTGGCTTATATATCCAGCGCATGGGATTGTTTGTAATGAGCCGATTGCGGGGCATTTTAGTGATAGTGATGGTCATGACAGGTTCAGCCACCCAGGCAACGGCTGGCTGGCAAAGCAATGCTTCAAACTATTACCGCACCAGTAACTCGTCGATCGGAATCAGTGAGCAGAAAGCCATCTCGATTGCACAACAGCGTTTCAAAGGCCGTGTGCTGGCAATTAATCATTCTGATAATGCCTATCGCATTAAAATACTGAGCAATCAAGGAACTATTCACATTATTCTGATTAATGCAACCGATGGAACCATTATCTCTAGCCACTAACTCAGATTTGCTCGAAACTCAGCTGTTGTCTCGTAAGTCCAAAATCATTTTCACTTTCAACTTGAATTTCAGGAATAAGAATGCGCATTCTGATCATCGAAGATGAAGTCAAATTGCAGAGCCAGATTCGCCAACAACTGGAGGCGGCTGGTTATATGGTCGACACGTGCAGTGATGGGGA
This sequence comes from Nitrosomonas sp. Nm166, assembly GCF_900112825.1. Taxonomy (GTDB): domain Bacteria; phylum Pseudomonadota; class Gammaproteobacteria; order Burkholderiales; family Nitrosomonadaceae; genus Nitrosomonas. The sequence goes on from NZ_FONE01000066.1 coordinate 6,214, forward strand.
GGAGGGATTGTTTTTTGCCACTGAATATCCATTAGATGCGGCCATTATTGATATCGGGCTACCTGGCAAATCCGGTTTGGAAATCATCAAAACGTTGCGTGAACGAGGTAGTTTGCTGCCCATTCTGATTCTAACGGCCAGAAGCAGTTGGCAAAACAAGGTTCAAGGCCTGGAAATGGGCGCAGATGATTACCTCACTAAACCGTTTCAGATGGAAGAATTGCAAGCCCGCGTTAAAGCGTTGCTGCGCCGCTCGACAGGCATTCCGCAAACACTCTTAAAGTGCGGTCCGATTACCATGGATGTTTCATCCCAAACAGTTACCGTGAACGGGGAAGCTATTGAACTGACATCGTTTGAATATCGCCTGCTGGAAGAATTAATACGCCATTATGGTGAAGTGCTCTCCAAACATACCCTGGCTGATTATCTCTATCCCCACGATGAAGATCGAGACAGCAATGTACTCGAAGTCATGGTTGGCCGTCTGCGCCGCAAACTCGATCCCACGGGTACCCTCAATCCGATCGAAACCATGCGTGGCCGTGGTTATCGCTTTACACTGGAGTGCAACAAATCTTCATGATGTCGCTGAATCAGCGCATTCTGCTCAGCGCTACGCTGGTTTTATTGATTTTTATCATTGGCATTGCTTTGACACTGGATCGTGCCTTTTATGACAGTGCGCGTTTAGGAGTGCAGGATCGTTTATTTGCCAAGCTGCTTATGCTGATGGGCGATGCAGAAGTGGAGGAATCCGGTGCCCTGGATGTGCCAACCAATCTGCTTGATGCGGAATTCGGTCACGTGAATTCCGATACCTATGCGCTCATTATCGACTATAACAATACGATCGCGTGGCGTTCCACGTCATCGTTCAATAAGCCAATTCCAGCAGTGGATCTGCTTGAGAAAGGCAAAAAACAATTCGCGCAAATCATGATTGACGATGAGCCTCACTTTATTTACAGCTATGGTGTTGCCTGGGAAACGCAATCCGGCGACTATCCGCTTACCTTTACCGTGATTACGGACACCCTGTTGTTTGAAGCGCAGATAGAACGTTATCGCGAAGACCTGTGGGGCTGGCTCAGTGTGATGGCTGTTTTGCTGCTGGTCACACAGATGCTGGTATTGCGCTGGGGTTTGCAACCGCTGCGTAAAGTCTCTGCGGAACTTGCCGCGATAGAATCCGGTCAGCAGGAAAACCTGAAAAGTAGTTATCCCCGTGAATTAAAGTTGTTAACGGATAGCATCAATTCTCTGATTCATCATGAACACAAGCAGCAGAAACGCTACCGTAACGGTCTTGCCGACTTGGCGCATAGCCTCAAAACACCGCTTGCCGTGCTGCAAGGTGCAATCAATAGCGAAGAAGACGAGCAATCCCGGCGCAAAACGATTCACGAACAAATTGACCGTATGGATAACATTATCCAGTATCAGTTACGCCGCGCTGCAACTGCTAGCAGTTCACCGGGGATTGGGCAGATCGCCTTACGTCCCATGGTTGACAGAATTGTAACAACCGTGGAAAAAGCTTATCGCAACAAACATCCGCAAATTACCATCCAGATCGACGATACTATCGGCCTGCGCATCGACGAAGGTGATTTAATGGAATTGCTCGGCAATCTGGTCGACAATGCTTTTAAATGGTGCCGCCACAGCATCCTTTTATCCGCTGACTATCAGGAAAACCAAGTAGTCATTCAAGTCAAAGACGATGGCCCTGGCATCCAGCCGCATGAAATCGCCCGAATTCTGGAACGCGGCGTACGCGCCGATCAATCCACCCCGGGTCACGGCATTGGTTTGGCCATTGTGCGCGATATCATCCAGGTGTATGGCGGGGAACTGGCGATTGAGAATAATCCAGGCGGGGGTGCGTGCGTGACCATCTACTTAAAGAAAACAAAATAATGTCTCAAACTGTACCAGTTTAATCTGAGAATCAGTGATTCTGCTTCAGGCCCTTAGCAGCGTCCATATGCCAATAATGATAAACCCTGCACCTGCAATATACTGTAGATGCTTCGGGCTGATATATTCGGAAATAAAACTTCCCGCCACAACCCCAACCGCTGAACTCGCGATGAGCGCCAGTGATGCGCCGATAAATACCGTCAGCTTGCTGACTTCCTTGTCTGCGGCAAACAACATCGTAGCCAATTGCGTTTTATCACCCAATTCTGCAATAAATACGGTAGCAAAAACCGTGAGTAATATTTTGTAGTCCATTTTCTGTATGTGCTAGTCACTAAAAAAACAACATGAAAACCTGAATTCCTGCTTCAAATTAACATTATGCATTTGGAGATTATATTGCTTTTTCTTCGCAGGCATCCCAAACTGGGCAACAGAAATTTTTATGTTGACGAGCAGTATGTGACAGTATGATTATTTTATATGGACGCGGAAAAAACGCCACCATTCAAGCAGGATGGTACTTTTGTTAAACAGTAATCAGTAATTTAACTGTGATCAATTTTTAAGAAAAAACGCAACGTTTAGTCAGTTGATTGACCAAAGTTGCGTTCTGCTGCAATTCCCGCCAATGCTGCACGGTTATTCACCATGCCGTGAGATTAAATATCTAATTGCATTTTCCTGCTTCGGAGCCATCACTCTTGATTTCTGTGCCGTCTTCTTTTACACACATATTCTGGCAAACGCCGGATTTTTTGCATGCTTTCCCGGCGGGGAGGCTCTTTTTATCAATGCAAGTTCCTTCAACCAGATAGCAAGTTTGATTAGCTGCGCATGCAGTTTTTCCATCCTTCTCGGTTTCCGCACTACACGTAGCGAATGCAGTATTTGCGAAAGCAGTTGCGATAATGAATGACAGCGCAGCAATTGTTTTTTTGAACATATCCTTCTCCTCATTTGATTTAAAAGTCTGTTCTTGCGTCCTAAGGACAGTAGTAAAAATTCTATGTGGCGTGGACTAGCGTTTACATCAGAAAATATTCTCGATCAATGCAGTAGATTTCTTATTTGCACCGCCTGCATGCTCTTGAGCCGGAATATGCTTCAGTGCAATGATGCCTGGTTCCACAAATGTAATTGCTTGCATTGCCGACCACATCGCGTTACTCCACATAATCAATACCAATCCGATCATTGATAGCATCAATTTATCCCTTAAATTCATAAAGCCCTCCTGCTTTTGGTTCTTCAGTTTTAAGAAAAATATTGATATGAAAATACTATCCGAGACCTTTGCAAAAACATAACTTTACCTGAAGCGTATTCAGTTCAGATTTTTTTGTGAGCAATGAAGTACTTTTTGTAAGCTTTTCGCAAAAATTCCAGGGATAATCGCTTCAAACCGATCATTATCGGATTAGACGGGCGGATTATTCCCATGATTGTGCCTGTATTTGCTTGTCGACATACAATTTTGGCAATCTTTTCAGGTTGTAGGCTATGGCTGGTAAAATATGCCAAGCATGTGCTTTGGCGTTACCGCGATAACGCAGTGCCTTGGATCCGAACCATCGTGTCTGGCTGCCGAAGGTTCGTTCTACCACGTAGCGAACTTTGGCAATCAGGCTATTGCGTTGTAATTGTCGTTGCGTTAGTGGTTTGTTCTTGACC
>NZ_FONE01000005.1:0-69796 GCF_900112825.1 Nitrosomonas sp. Nm166
ATTACATGATTCCGGCGGCGATTGTGGTGCTGGAGAATCTGCCGTTGAATGCCAACGGCAAGGTGGATCGCAAGCAGTTGCCGGAACCGGAATTTATCAGCGCGGATCACTATGAAGTGCCACAGGGCGAAGTCGAAGAGATGCTGGCGGAAATCTGGCGGGAAGCGCTGGGAATCACTCAGGTCGGGCGCAATGATAACTTCTTCGAACTGGGGGGAGATTCGATTCTCAGTTTGCAGATCGTTACCAAAGCACGCCGGGCAGGCTGGAAGATCACACCGCGGCAATTGTTCGAACGGCAAACGGTTGCCGCGCTGGCACCGCTGGTGAAACCGGTCGAAACAATTGCTAAAACCAGCCATGATTTTAATGTTTCACCGGATGCGCCGATTGGCATGCTGCCGATTCAGCTTGATTTTTTCGCACATGACATCCCGATGCGGCAGCACTGGAATCAGGCTATATTCCTGGAAAGCCGCCAGCCTTTAGAGACGCAGTGGCTGGATCAAGCATTAAAGGCTATAGTGCAGCATCATAGCGCTTTACGTTTCGGCTATCGAGAGCAAAACGGCCAATGGGAACAAATTGCTATGCAATCCGTTGCTCAGGATGTGTTGTGGGTGCGGGACGCAGCGGATGCTGAGCAGTTATTAGCGCTGTGTAATGCAGCGCAACGCAGTTTGAATCTGCAGCAAGGACCGCTCATACGCGCCTTGCTCGTGAATATGGCCGATCAATCCCAGCGTCTGCTGTTGGTTGTGCATCATTTGGTGATTGACGGCGTATCTTGGCGTATCCTGGTTGAGGATCTTGAAACTGCCTATTCTCAGGCAAGGAACCATGAAACCATTATCTTGCCTGAAACCACTACCGGCTACCCGGTATGGACTCACCGGTTGCAGCAGTACACGCATGATTATGTGGATGAATTTACATATTGGCAAAACCTGGTGGATATCCCCGCCGCACTTCCTTGCGATTTTCCCCAAGGTGTTAACAATGCGTCCCACTACACCAAAATTACGGTAAAACTTAATCAGATCCAAACCCAGGCCTTGCTCAAAGATGCACCTGCCGCTTATCGCACACAGGTAAATGATCTACTGCTTACCCCATTAGCGAGTGCCTTATGCCAATGGACCGGGCATGAAAAGATCCTGGTGGATCTCGAAGGTCATGGACGGGAAGATCTTTATCCTGACATCGACCTTTCTCGCACGATCGGATGGTTTACTTCGCTGTTCCCAGTCGTCCTTGATCCGGCAGGGGACTTGACGCGACGCATCAAGCATGTCAAGGAGAGCTTACGGCAAATACCCAATAAGGGATTGGGATATGGACTGTTTAAATACTATGGCACCGAGGCGCAACGGCAAATACTGGCCAGCTTGCCCAAAGCGCAGGTGGTATTTAACTATCTGGGACAGTTTGATGCCAGCTTTGACGAGAAAACACAATGGATATTGGCCAGCGAGCCGATGGGCGATCTGATGGATCAAAATGTGCGGCAACTACATGAGCTGTCGATCAACAGTCTTGTTTACAATGGTGAGTTTTGTCTGGACATCTACTACAGTGAGGCACGCTATCTAAAAACAACCGTCCAAGCACTGGCTGACATTTTTATTACAGAATTGCAGTCAGTGATTGCGCATTGCATGAGTGGCGTACGTGGTATTACACCGTCTGATTTTTCTTTACTACAGATCAATCAGCATGAACTGGATAACTTGCCGATTCCTGTCGGGCAACTGGAAGATATTTATCCATTGTCACCGATGCAGGCGGGTATGCTGTTTCATAGTATGTTTGATACCGACAGGGATATATACGTTAATCAATGGAGGGCTGACATCGACCGGTTATCGGTCGAGCGATTCAAAACTGCATGGCAATCTGTGATTGATCGTCATGATATTCTGCGTACCGGTTTCGTGCAGGAAGGAAAGATACCGCTGCAATGGGTTGCCAAAGCGGTTGAATTGCCGTTTATGGAATATGATTGGCGCGATCAAACTGCTCATCCGCCAGCTTCTTACGAGCATGAGCTTGATGTGCTCGCGCAATCAGAATATGCATCAGGCATTAATCTGAAAAAACCACCGCTTATCCGGATCGCTGTTGTACACCTCCCCAATCATCGTTATCACATGATTATGACGACCCATCATCTGTTATTGGATGGCTGGAGTACCTCGCAAATGATGGGCGAGGTGCTGCGGTGGTATGGGGGTGATGCGCCAGCGACATCCGGCAGCCGCTACCGGGATTTTATCGCATGGCTGGGCGAGCGTGATCAAACTGCTTCAGAAACATACTGGAAAGAGCGATTACGTTATATGGAGGAACCAACGCGGCTAGCATCTGTAATATCCAATCCAGTGCAGAAGCCGGGCTATGAACTATACGCCAATCCACTTGAATCCAGCTTTACCGATGATTTGCTGCGCTTTGCTAAACGCGAGCGAATCACTGTCAATACATTGATGCAAGCTGCCTGGGCTTTGCTGCTGAGCCATTACACAGGACAGCAGGTTGTCACTTTTGGCGCGACTGTCGCAGGCCGGCCGGCAGATTTACCAGGATCCGACCAGATACTGGGGCTTTTCATCAATACCTTACCAGTGAGTATTGTACTTAAGCCAGAACTGGCTATTGGTGAATGGTTACGGGATTTGCAAGCACAGAATCTGGCTTCCCGCGAACATGAACATACGCCGCTCTATGAAATCCAGCGTTGGGCAGGGCAGCATCGGCAAGGATTGTTTGACACCATCCTGGTGTATGAGAATTATCCTGTTGATGAAGCATTCAAACAAAATATGCCGGGTGGACTGGTTTTCTCGGGGATCAAAGCCCGTGAAGCAACGAATTATCCGATGACTGTATTGATCACAGAGAATGATGGATTCAGTTTGCAGTACAGTTATGCCTGTGAGAATTTCTCAGAAGCAACTGTAAATTCTATTGCAATGCAAGTTGAGCAATTGCTTCGCACGATCATTAGCAGCGCAACCCAGTGTTTAGGCAACATTACGCTGTTAAGTATCGCGCAATGGCAACAGCTCAAGGACTGGGGCGTTAATGAGAAGCGTTATGATAATAGCGAACCGGTACACCGGCTGATCGAACGCCAGGCTGTGGTGCGCCCGGACGCAACCGCACTGATTTTTGGCGATACGGAACTGAGTTATGCGCAACTGAACGAACGTGCGAACCAGTTGGCGCATCAGCTGATTGCACTGGGAGTCAGGCCTGAAAGCCGGGTGGGGATCGCCGTTGAGCGCTCGATAGAAATGGTGGTTGGATTGCTGGCGACGCTGAAGGCTGGCGGAGCATATGTGCCGCTGGATCCGGACTATCCGCGTGAACGGTTAAATCACATGGTGACCGACAGCGCCGTCGAATTGCTGTTGACGCAAAGTCATATCAGGGAGCGGATTCCGCAGGTGGCATCCTGCCAGGTTGTGGACCTGGATACCCTGGATCTGAGCGATTGGCCGCAAAGCAATCCGGACGTGAACCTGCATGGCGAACATCTGGCTTACATCATCTACACCTCCGGCTCTACCGGAAAACCCAAGGGAGCTGTTAACCGCCACAGCGCGCTGTATAACCGGCTGGCCTGGATGCAGGAAGCCTATCCGCTGAACGCTGGCGATACCGTATTACAGAAAACACCTTTCAGCTTTGACGTATCGGTTTGGGAATTTTTCTGGCCGCTCATGTATGGCGCGCGTCTGGCTGTCGCCAATCCGGGCGATCACCGCGATGCTGCGCGACTCATTGCATTGATTCAGCAGCATCATGTCACGACACTGCATTTTGTTCCCTCCATGCTACGCGCTTTTATGGCGGATGACGGTGTTGCCGCTTGCACCTGCTTGAAACAAATTATTTGCAGCGGTGAAGCGCTGCAACTGGAGATGCAGGAAGCGGTATTTGAAAAACTTCCCAACGCCAAGCTTCACAATCTGTATGGGCCGACAGAAGCGGCAATCGATGTCACCCATTGGACCTGCCGTACTGAAGCATCTAACAGTATCCCGATCGGGCGACCAATAGCCGCTACCCAAACCTATATTCTGGACCCCAGCCTTAACCCGGTACCGCAAGGCGTATCAGGAGAGCTATATCTTGGCGGTGCCGGGCTTGCACGTGGCTATCTGAACCGCTCCGGCCTGACCGCGGAACGGTTTGTGGCCGATCCATTTGATGAAAATGGCGGCCGGCTCTATCGCACGGGTGATCTGGCAAGGTGGCGGCCGGATGGACAAATAGAATACTTAGGGCGACTGGACCATCAGGTCAAGATCAGAGGTTTTCGTATTGAACTAGGCGAAATTGAAACGCAACTGCTGCTACAACCGCAAATCCGTGAAGCGGTGGTGGTGGCGAAGGATGGACCGGGCGGCGCCAGATTGGTGGCCTATGCATCGTGCCATGCCGGAAATACCGTCGATACCAGTGAGCTGCGCGAAGCGCTGGCAAAGCCTCTACCCGATTACATGATTCCAACGGCGATTGTGGTGCTGGAGAATCTGCCGCTGAACGCCAACGGCAAGGTGGACCGCAAGCTGTTGCCGGAACCGGAGTTTGTCAGCGCGGATCACTATGAAGTGCCGCAGGGTGAAGTGGAAGAGATGCTGGCTGCGATCTGGAAGGAAGTATTAGGAATCAATCAGGTCGGGCGCAATGATAATTTCTTCGAACTGGGGGGAGATTCGATTCTCAGTTTGCAGATTGTCACCAAAGCGCGCCAGGCGAGTTGTAAGATCACGCCAAGGCAATTATTCGAGCGGCAAACAATCTCCGCGTTGGCGCAAATGGCAGAACTCGTGACAGAAGTGGCTGTTGAGCCATCTCAGCCAGAACATGCTTGCCTTGAAGACTACCTTGATGCATCAATGCTGGCGACACTGTCATTCGGAAATCATCAGATAACGGATATTTTTCCGCTATCGCCGACGCAAGAGGGTATGTTATTCCATACATTGGAAGCACCGGGCACCGGTCTTTATGTGAATCAGATCAGTGTTGAGGTTGAAGGACTTGACGCCGAAAGACTAGCGCGTGCGTGGCAGGAAATGATTGTCCGGCATGCGGTATTGCGCACTGGTTTCTTGTGGCGAGCAGGATTGGCACGTCCTTTACAAATTGTATTCAAGCAAACTGATGCATCGGTTATTCATCTGGATTGGCGCGAAGAAGATGATTTGGAAGAACAGATTGCTGCTCATGCCGATCAGGAACTGAAACGTGAATTTGATTTCCTCAATCCTCCTCTTACACGCTTAAGCCTGATCCAGACCGGCGAGAACCGCCATCAATTGATATGGACCCGGCATCACATATTGCTCGATGGCTGGGGTGATTCGATCCTGATTAGCGATTGGCTACGCTGTTATCACGGTGAAACGCTGGCACAGCCGGGACCGGGCTACGGTGTTTATGTGCGATGGCTGGCGAAGCAGACGAGTCAGGCTGCACAGCACTTCTGGCAGACGGAGCTCAGCGGTATTGAGGGTCCAGCATTATTATCGAAAGCGATTGCTAAGACAGAGAAAGACGAGACCCGATCAGGCTTTGCGCAGATTTATACTTACCTCAGCGTCGAGGAAACACGTCGTTTGCAAGCTTTTGCGCAGCAACAGCACATTACCATGAATACCTTTGTCCAGGCCGCATGGGCGCTGCTGTTGCAACGTTATACCGGGAAACAGACTGTCGTTTTCGGTGCCACGGTGGCAGGCCGTCCGCCTAGTCTGTCGCGGTCTGATGAAATTCTCGGATTATTTATTAACACCATTCCGATTCCAGTTGAACGGTGCAGTGATTTGACAGTAAGTGAATATTTGACGTCGTTGCAGGAAACCAATGCACGCTTGCGCGACTATGAACACACATCCCTGGCGGATATTCAGCGGTGGGCAGGTTTTCCTGGTCAACCGCTGTTCGACAGTATTATCGTATTTGAGAACTATCCCATCAACGCGGCATTACGTGACACCGAAACATATGGCTTGCGTTTCGGTGAGATGGAAGGTAAAGGTTTGACTGGTTATGCAATGGACTTGCAGGTTGTTGTCGGTGATACGCTGGAAATCGAGTATGCCTACGGGTGTAACGATTTTACCGATGAATTTGTGCTGGATCTGCGCAGTCATATGGAGCTCCTGATGCGGGAGATGATGAGTGATCCACAGCAGATGGTTGGAGAATTGGGCTGGTTAGGCAAGCTGGAACTGGATCAGCTGTTTCTGCTGCGTGGCAGTACGGATTCCAGTGCTGCGTTGTCGCGAAGCTATCAGCCTGTTCATCATTTGATTGAACGCAATGCAGTGCTTCAGCCAGATGCCATTGCACTGTTAATGGGTGAACAAGAGATTTGCTATGCAGAGTTGAATGCGCGGGCAAATAAACTTGCGCACCGGTTAATTCAGCAGGGGGCAGGGCCGGAAATCCGTATCGGCGTTGCGATGGAACGCTCCCTGGATATTATTGTGACATTGCTGGCTATTCTTAAGTCCGGTGCAGCATATGTACCGTTGGATATCGACTATCCGGCCGATCGGCTTGCATTCATGATAACAGACAGTGCATTGTCGTTGCTGATTACGCAAAGCAAGGTATTGCCCAAGCTCAAATTCGATATCACTGTACCTACATTCCTGGTGGATACAGCTAAGTTTGAAACTGAATCGGTGCTCAATCCAGAGATTTCGGTTCATGAGCATAACTTGGCTTATATCATTTATACATCCGGATCCACCGGTTTACCAAAAGGTGTGGCGGTAACACATGGTCCGCTCGCCATGCATTGCCGGGCGACCGCCCGGATTTACGAGATGAGCCCCAGTTCATGTGAGTTGCTGTTCATGTCTTTTTCATTCGATGGCGCACATGAACGCTGGCTGACCGCATTGACTGTCGGGGCGGGGCTGGCGGTGCGGGATCAGGAATTGTGGACAGCCGAGCAGACTTATGATGCCTTGCATCAGTACGGTATTACCAATGCCGCCTTTCCGCCGGCTTATCTCGGTCAGGTTGCGGAATGGGCTGTGCCTCGTCATGATCCGCCACCGGTCGAGCTATATGTGTTTGGTGGAGAAGCGATGCCTAAGGCTTCATATGACTTGATTCGTCAGACTTTACGGCCGCGGATGCTGATTAACGGCTATGGGCCGACCGAAACTGTGGTCACGCCGTTGATCTGGAAAACTGAGGCCAGCAACAGCTTTGATTGCGCTTATGCGCCGATTGGACGTCCTGTCGGTGAGCGTGTTGTGTACATATTGGATGTGGATATGCAGCCAGTGCCGATGGGTATTGTGGGCGAGCTTTATATCGGCGGGTATGGATTGGCGCGGGGATATTTGGGGCGAGCGGGCCTGACTGCTGAACGCTTCGTTGCTGACCCATTTGATGACAAGGGCGGTCGCCTTTACCGTACCGGCGATCTAGTCAGGTGGATGAGTGACGGTAATATCGAGTATATCGGTCGTGCCGATCATCAGGTGAAAATACGGGGATTTCGTATTGAGCTGGGTGAGATCGAGGCACGTATCCGTGAGGTAGCTGGTGTTGCCGATGCGGCAGTTGTTGTGCATGAGAGTGCAACGGGTGTGCAGCTGATTGCGTATGTGGTTCCTGCCGTAGAGCAATCAGCGCAGAACATGACCACTCAACTGAAGCAAACGCTGAGTAAGCAATTACCTGAGTACATGCTGCCAGCGTACTTTGTGCCATTAAATGTATTGCCACGTCTGCCGAGCGGTAAGCTCGACCGTAAGCAGTTACCGGAGCCCAATGCCTTACCTGGCGATACTTATCAAGAGCCATCGACACCTGAAGCCCGGGCACTTGCAAACATCTGGCAAGAAGTCCTTGGCGTGGTGCGCGTCGGAGAGACGGATAATTTCTTTGCGTTAGGCGGCGATTCGTTATCAAGCCTCAAAGTCATGGCGCGCATACGCGGTCTGACCGATATAAAGCTGGATTTCAAGCTGAGGGATTTGATACAGCGGCCTACCATCGCCAGTCTGCTGGGGCTGGACAAGCAAACTGCAACAGGTGCAAGCGAATTACTGGCGCTCAACCAGCCATGCGGAGACGGAAAAATTAAACCGCTGTTCTGCATCCATGCCGGACTGGGTACGGTGTTTGATTACCAGCCGCTGGCACGGCAATTGCAAGGTACGCGAACAGTGTATGGGTTGCCTTGCCGTATGTTGACGGATCCTGCGCATCAGGATACCTCTCTAATTCAGATGGCAGAAGACTATTGCAAGATCATCCAGTCCATGCAGCCGGAAGGACCGTACCATTTGCTGGGCTGGTCATTGGGTGGCGCATTGGTGGCCATAATGGCCGCAATACTGGAAGCCAAGGGACAAATCGTGGCATTTTTAGGACTGATCGATCCGTATATTCCCGGAACGGAGCTACCTCAGCGAGAGGATTGGCGGCAGGATTTTCTTGATTTTGTTTCCGTAGTGATTCCTGGTGTTGAGTCTGATGAAGCGTTCAATACCTCACTATCAGACGATTCTGCATTATCGAAACAAGAAGTCATCCATCTACTGCAACAATTGTTTGAGACAAGTCGAATGAAGGCAGCTACCAGTACCAGTGCAGATGGTCAAGCGCAAGGCTATTTCGAGATGGGGGCGGAAGAATTGGCGCATACTTTTATGGTAGCCCGCCAGTTAAAAGCACTCTCATTACAAGCCAGTGCATTGAGTCCTTTGAAAACACGGGCAGTTTGCTGGTGGACAACGACACGCGAGAGAAATGAACGGCTAGCGCTCGGGCAGCAAATCAAGCCAGCTGAGATACACTCGATTGAAATCGATGCAGATCATTTTGATATCGTACGGGCTGAATCTTTGCTAGCGGGAATAGAGTCGTTATTGATGACTGATTTAACTGATCGTATTAATGATAAGGAAAGTGTAAAAGAAAATCTTTAGGAAAAGTATTTGGTAATTAAACTACCCAGAGATGGGGTTACGAACAGGTAAAGCTGACTCAAACAGATCAATATTAGCTACAACCTGTCCATGGTCTGTCACATAGGCTGGCTTTTTATCCATCGAGGTTTTGTCATCGATGACATGATCATTATATAAGCGGACATCAATTATCCGCCCTATTTTGTTGGCGTTTAATTCAGCAAAGTGATTGCTGACAAAAATGTTGTCCAGGCTTTCGTAATGCCCGTTATGGATGTAGGTGTAATAAAAATTTTCAATGCTTTTGCGTGCCTGGACATCTTTACAGTTTTGAAAAACGTGCTTCCATTTTTCTAATTTTTCCTCGCGCGGCAGTTTGCGAAAGGGTTCTTCTCCAAGAATAGCCTGGTTGGTCACAGCCGTGTCATTGTCGTTCAAGTCACCCAGAACAAAGATGGGTTTTTTATCATCGCTATTGATTTCATCAGATAAAATTTGTCTGACACCACAAGATTCAATTGCTCTCCTAATTAAAGAACGAGCACTACCTTTTGCCAACTCAGGATAGGTTGCTGTATTGCGGTCAATACCATCAGCTAAGATAGGTCTTTTTGATTTTAAATGTAAAACAATTACCGAAACTGAAATATTTTCATTGATCTTGATTTCTGCATTTAAGACACCTCTTGAAAACTTTTTCAGAGGAATGTTCACAGGAGTGCTTTCCAAAGGTGCAGCTATCTCCTTTTCATCAAAAAAGTCAAAAACAAAAGGTAAATCCTCAATTACTTCAATTTTAATAATGGGAAATTTGCTCAAGATAGCATTCACGGGACTTTTGCACGTAGGGTTGGCGACAAAAAGATGCCGACCTTTCATCTCGTCAGGTATACATTCTCTGAGGGCTTGTTCTTCGAAGATTTCCTGGAAGCCAACGATATCTGCATTCATCTTCAAAAGCTGGTTCTTTATCCAATCTGTTTTCTTCTGGTATTGATCTCGGTTGTAATAGGGGTCGGGCTCGTCATAAATTGGCTTGCCTGCTGTAATAAGATTTTCTGTATTAAAGGTGGCAATTGAGATTTTCATTTTTCTTTTGATTTAAAAGGTATTGAAGATCTTGTAAAGTTAACGCGGATTTAAATTATGGTGCGTAACCTTACAAAGTAACACTCTCCCAAGCAAATAAAATACCCATCATTACATTTTGACTGGAAAGCATCGATAAACTTCGAAACTGCGCCTTCCCTCATTAATTTCCGAAATGGGAACAATCGTATCGCCGCCCATCAGAGCCGCTTCATTACGTGCAAGATCAGCAAGTTCAGCTGCAACCTTTTCAGTTTCACGGTTAAACACCATTACTTTGCTTACGACTTTAGCATTAATTTTTCCTAGTGTTTTGCATGGCTCGACTGCTCTGGCTGATTGCACCAAACGTACACCTTCACCTTTCGAAGTAACCTTAACCCATGTACAGGAAGATAATATTAAGCCACCACAGACAGCGATAAGGATTCTTTTCATTATATAACCTCGTTGATTGGCAAGAAATTTTATTAAAGCTCTAGGGAAACGCTAATTAATTGACTGCACGGGCGAATCGCTTCGTTGCGCGGTACTCGCTTCCTCGTCTATCTACACTATAAAATCATACTTTCTACGGATACTTTACCTCATATTATCGCCTGACAGCAGCGCTGCTTTTTAGCTGGAATATTAATGCAAAACGGGGGGAGAAATTAATTTTCAGCAGCCATGTTTACGGCATTTGAAGCGCAACCATGCAAGGAGTGCTTTGGAGTTTCTTGTGAGCCAGATAGAATCTGATGCTGTGATCAGCACTTTTGATCTCATACTGGATCTCAGATATATAATCGTACAAAAAATTGTTTATTTTTCTCATGCTTGCACAAATTGTCCAGCGTCTTTTAATTGACCTGATATTAAAGAGGAAGGTGTGAAATGGAAGATGGTGAAAATACAGACATTATGGGCACGGAAGACAATCCCCTGGGTGTGGCAATTGTTGGCGGTGGGATAGCAGGGCTGTATTGCCTTTATCGCTTGCTGAAAGACAAGGAACAGTTTAGAGAGATAAGAAAAATTCGACTGTTCGAGTCCAGTGATCACCTAGGGGGTCGAATTGAAACATGGTCGTTAAAAAGAGATTCAAGCGAGATCGGCTATGCACCGACCTGGGATCCCCGGCATTTGCTCGGTGAATTGAAAGATCCTGACACCAGCCCATATGATGAAACCGCGGAATACTTGCGGGCTGAGTTTGGCCCGATGCGCATTGAACCACGAGACCAGACGTTATTGCGAGAATTTCTCAACGAGCTTGGCATAACAGAACCGGGACCGGGCGCTTCTGAATCGCTGAATGATCTTGTACCCTTTTTTCCCTATACATCCCAAGAGCCGGAATCGGCAAAATTCATTCTGAAAGAGGAAGAAGCTGAACAAAAAAACATCATGGATCTGCTGCTGCTGGGTATCCGGCGAATTCTGGAGATCGTTGAAGTCAAAGATACACATCACCAAGGAAACGAACTTTGGTGTCAGCCTAAAGCCAATAAGGCCTGGAAGAATCTTGTCAGTCAAAAGTCATTTTATAAGCATTACTGGAAAGGGGAGTTATTAGACTGGATCAATCACCTGGAGGATTATGACCCACGCTTATTTTCTGAGTTTTATCAGACATTAAAAGAAGCCGATGAAAAGATTAAAGAAAAGGAATTGCGAAAATGGCTGGAACAAAATTCAGACTATTACAAAATACGGATCTATTTTGAAATAGACGGGCACCCTTTATGGGATATGGGTTTCTGGAATTTGATGAGCGATGTTTTAAGCCATTATGCGGTTGTGAAGATTCGAGATTGGGGAAGCTATTATCACTTTCTGCATGAAAACCTGAATGCTGGGGAATGGCTGGTTTTCTGGCTCAAGGCATTCAAAGGGACGCACTCGCTCAGAGGTATCCAGGGCGGTATGAGTCGCATCATTTATACTTTGCTGTTCAAACTCTGCGAATTGCAAACTCAGACTAAAAGGAATAAGCCAATTGATGAGAGTGCTCTAGCGCAACAGAAATATTTAAATCAATGTCTTGCTCGAAAAGAAGATCCCCTGATTGAAGTTCAGAGAACACTCACATCCATTGAACTCATGGATTCTGGCATAGTGAAGCTGACATTTAATCAAGGGGGAGATACCCATGTTTTTGCAAGGCACGCCATCCTGGCTCTGCCGAAACTGCCTCTGGACAAACTCGCAACACCGCTTCCTCAAGTTTTGAGAAATTGTGATCTCAATGATGACGCCCAAAAGTGTGAGTCCGCATTAGCCTCAGTGAAGTGCCTTTCTTTGCTGAAGTGTTTTTTTATTCTAGAGCATCCCTGGTGGCATGAAGATCGGGAATTAAACGCAGCGGCAGCCGATATTCCGACGCGAGAAATTACTTATTCCCGCAGCAAAGACAAAACTAGGGGCATGATCATGATCTATACCGATCATCCTGCCATCACCTTCTGGTCAGATTACTTACGGGAATTCAAACAAGCTGCAGAGCCAGATCAGGTCTACTATACGACTTGGTGGCGGGACAAATTTGTATTACCTCCCAAACCGGAGCAGTTTGATCGAATAAAGGACTGGAAAGGGGCCTGGAAGGAGCTTGCTCAGTTGTGGAAAGACAACAACTCAGATACCCCCAACCATGAAATCGAT
Source organism: Nitrosomonas sp. Nm166 (assembly GCF_900112825.1). GTDB lineage: Bacteria > Pseudomonadota > Gammaproteobacteria > Burkholderiales > Nitrosomonadaceae > Nitrosomonas. Next base: position 12,690 of record NZ_FONE01000005.1, read on the forward strand.
CCAGATGATCTGAATGCAGTGGCGCGTGTGTGGAACAGCATTCAAAAATGGTGGACTTCGATGTCAACGAGAGAACAAACTGATCTCTTGCGTAAGTATTATGAAGATACTAAAAGAACAGCTGCGAAGAATTATTTGCAACACAAGAAAATACAACAAGAGCGGCTCTGGAACCGATTTGTGCAATTTGCCAGAGATTATGAGCATCATGATTTTCTGGCGGATCACTTGCTGGCTTGCGGCATTCACGACTGGGGCAAGGCACCGTTTGGAGCAGCGGCCCATGGTTGGCTGCCCGGCGAAAAATCACGCGATCACATCGAGTATTTAGCGGCATTTCCTGAGAATGGGCAATGGAAAGGTAAAATTCACGTATGCGGCGAAGCGTTCTCGGATTACCAAGGGTTTATTGAAGGCTCGCTCCGTTCCGTTGAAGAAGCGCTTTGTAAAATCAGAGAAAGCAGTTAGCATTCCACATAAGGAATAAGGTATTGTATTTTAGATCTGATCTGACAATTATCCGATTTGACGAAGTAGCTGTCAGCACAGAAAGGCCGCATATGCGGCCTTTTTTACCTACTCGATTTTGCTTATACATACGTGTAACGATTGTCCTATCCTTTGCTATGACTATCTTTGCTGCTCCATCATACTGCCGGAATCCGGTAAAGAATCTGCTCCTCTGCCTTTACCATTTTGAAAAATGCTGCAAGCTGGATCTTTTGTCTCATCTACCCAAGTGAGCTTGGAAAAGCCATGATAAACATTGAATTCATTCCTGCTTTCACAGTGCCAAGTTTTGGGCGCTGAACTAACCTCAGACGTTGTACAATCTAGCGTTACTGACCGGGCGAAGTCATGGTTTCCATTTCCTCTAACCCATTTAGCGAGCAGACCCAGGTGAGCTCCAGTATCTTTACTAGATTTAGTATTAGAAGAGTTATTGGATGGGGCAGCGGTGACTACAGTTCCTTCCACCGTTGCCATCCAGTCATGGAGCACATGCTTACCATGGACACTGAAAGCAGTTTGTTTGGCATGACCAAACTTATGTTCTTCCTTTCTTTCAGAGAGAGGGCTGTGCTTTTTGATATCGAGCTTGAATCGCTCATCCGGAAAAATGTCCCACTTATAACAAGCGAGTTCGTCTTTATCATGGTTGTTACCATGCTTGTCATTTTCATCCGAACCATATACTGTAGTGGTCGACAAGAATGCTCCAGTCATTATCATCGTTCCAGCCAATGTTAAGATTGATTTTTTCATGATTATTCCTCCTGTGAGAATAATTAGGTTAGCTATTATGTTTTGCCCAGAACAGAATATTTATGCTTGTTCTGAGCTCACATGCCTTTAACCAAGCGTACCGCAATAAACTTATCGCATTTAAATCGCTCCAAGTTATAGTTGCTGAATTCAAGCTTTACTTGGTTAGGTAACAAGTTATTCTTTTAAGAAGAAAATCAGAATAAGCAAAATCTTATTTTATCTATAAGAAAAATCTTATATTTATATAAGGAAAATACTTAGGAAATAAGGATGAGGTTCTGTACATCTTTAAATTATCTTTTTGAATAAACAGATGCTTAGTCTCAAAAAACCTCGGAGCTTTCTTTCGATATTTTATGCTAGTCAGTGTTTAAAAGCCTGCAAGCTTCAAACCTTTGAAAGAACTCAATGCGGCTGTGCGGTGTCAGCTTCATGATTTTTTCATCGAGTGAATGCTGAGGTCTTGGCAGTAGTTTTTGCGGCTCTAGTTGTGGTTTTTTGGTGGATTGATGAGTTTTCCTATGACTGGTCTCGCCCCTTCCATATCATTTATGGAGCAACATCGGGTTTTACGTAAAACAGTTACCTCATTTGCCCGTCATTTGTTTGAAGCCCGAAGACATCGAGATCTTGGGGTTTGTGCAATGATAATTGAATAATTTACTTCTTCAGTGTCCCAACAATAAAAGGGGCATCGACCACCATGATCCATGACACTCCATTTCCTTCCTTGACCCCTTCCAGAGCCGCTATCAACCGTAGTTATCTTCGCGATGAAGCCGAACATCTTGATGCTTTGCTTCCTCTCATCAAACTCAATGAAAACGAGCAAGTGCAGGTGGAGGAGCTGGCACGGCGGCTGGTGAATAGAGTGCGCAGCCTGGAGCAGGCCCGGAATGGGATTGAGGCATTGCTCCATGAGTATGATCTCAGTACCGAGGAAGGTGTGTTGCTGATGTGTCTGGCTGAGGCGCTGTTGCGCATTCCGGATGCTGAGACCGCTGACCGATTGATCCGGGACAAGCTTTCCAGCGCTGAGTGGAGTCAACATCTGGGTCATAGCGCCTCCTGGCTGGTCAATGCGTCTACCTGGGGACTATTGCTCACCGGCAAGTTTGTCAAACTGGAAACATCCTCGTCACATCTTGATCGTCTAATCAGCCGCAGTGGTGAGCCGGTGATTCGTGTGGCGATCAAACAGGCAATGCGTCTCATCGGTCATCAGTTCGTGATGGGCAATACCATCGATGAAGCGCTAACGCGCAGTCACGATGATGAAAACAGGCGCTATCGCTATTCCTTCGACATGCTCGGTGAGGCAGCGCTCACCAGGGCCGATGTTGTGCACTATTGGGATGCGTATCATCATGCCATTGTCACTTTGGGTAAGCAGGTTGGCGAGGGCGAATTGCTGGCTCATCCGGGTATTTCAGTAAAACTTTCCGCTCTCCATCCCCGCTACGAATACACCCAGCGGCAGCGTGTGCTCGAGGAGTTATCGCCGCGTCTGCTGGACTTAGCGCTTGCCGCCAAGGCTGCCAACATCAGCATGACCATCGATGCCGAGGAAGTGGAGCGGCTTGATCTCTCGCTCGATCTGTTTGAAACCGTATACCGTAATGACAAGCTGAGTGGTTGGAATGGCTTTGGCTTGGCAATACAAGCGTACCAGAAACGCGCCGTTCCTATCATCGACTGGCTGGCGCAACTGGCGAGTGAGTGTAACCGTCAGATCCCAGTCCGCCTCGTCAAGGGTGCCTACTGGGATACCGAGATCAAACAGGCGCAGGAGCGTGGTCTCGACGGCTACCCCGTGTTTACCCGCAAAGCGGCGACCGATGTTTCATTCCTTGCGTGTGCCCGCCGTCTCCTCGAAAGCAATGATCTGCTGTATCCTCAGTTCGCTACCCATAACGCCCGTACTGTCGCCACCCTCATCGCCATGGCCGGTGCCCGTTCGTTTGAGTTTCAGCGCTTGCATGGAATGGGTGAAGTCCTCTATAACACGGTACTCGATGAATACCCGCAATTCAATTGCCGTGTCTACGCGCCCGTCGGCAGCTACCAGGAATTGCTTCCCTATCTGGTGCGGCGGCTATTGGAAAATGGCGCCAATAGCTCATTCGTCAACCAGATTGTCAATGAGCGGCACAGCGTCGAAGAAATCATCGCCGATCCTGTCAGTCAACTGGAACATCAACAATCACATATCCCTATCCCGCGCCATCTTTACGGTGAAGCACGACTCAATTCAAGCGGTATCAATCTTGCTGATCGCGAGGCGCAAAGGCATCTCGATCAAGCATTGGAGGAAGCATCCCGACAATCATGGCATGCTGCGCCCATCGTCGATGGAAAGGTTCTCACTGGCAATGCGCAAGCTATCCTCAACCCCGCTGATCATACTGATGTAATCGGTGAAGTGTCACTTGCCGATACCAGTGCTGCTGACAGGGCGCTCAGCGTTGCGCATGATGCCGCGCCCGAATGGGCTAACAGCAGCGCAAACGAACGGGCAGCACTATTGGAACAAGCTGCAGCGCTATTTGAAGCGGAACGCGCTGAAGTGATGGCGCGCATCATCCGCGAGGGCGGACGCACCATCCATGATGCGCAGAACGAAGTGCGCGAAGCGATTGATTTCTGCCGCTACTATGCCGCTCAGGCGCGCCACCATTTCGAGCGCCCCATCGCATTGCCCGGCATCACAGGGGAAACGAGTCAATTGCAATTGGCGGGGCGCGGCGTATTCATCTGCATCAGTCCGTGGAATTTTCCGGTGTCCATCTTTACCGGCCAGATTACCGCCGCACTTGCAGCCGGTAATAGCGTGATCGTCAAACCGGCGGCATTCACGCCGCTATGTGCCGCCTACGTGATCCATTTGCTGCACAGGGCCGGCATTCCTCAAGCGGTGCTGCATTTTGTTCCAGGTAGCGGCGGGGAAATCGGCATGAAGCTGGTGAGCGATCCACGTATTGCCGGTGTTGCCTTCACCGGTTCTACCAGCACCGCCCGGCAGATCAACCAGGCGCTTGCGCAAAATGAATGCATTCTGCCGTTCATTGCCGAGACCGGCGGCCAGAATTGCATGATCGTGGACAGTTCCGCATTGCCGGAGCAGGTAGTGAAAGATGTGACCGCTTCCGCTTTCAACAGTGCCGGACAACGCTGCTCAGCACTGCGCGTGCTTTTTCTGCAGCAGGAAATAGCGCCGCAAATCCTGGAAATGCTCAGCGGTGCAATGGATGAACTGCACATCGGTAATCCCATGCGTCTCAGCACAGACATCGGGCCTCTCATCAGTTTATCTGCCCGTGACGATCTGCAACGGCACAGCGAGCGAATGAACAATGAGGCACGTCTGATCAAGATAATGCAATTGCCTCAAGGGAACGAGCAGGGCAGTTATTTTTCCCCGCGCGTTTATGAGATCGAAAAGCTCAGCCAACTTCAGCACGAAGTGTTCGGCCCTATCCTGCACGTCATTCGCTATCAAGCCAGCCGATTGAATGCAGTGGTTGAAGCCATCAACAACAGCGGTTACGGCCTCACCCTCGGTATCCATAGCCGAATCGATACCACGATCGACTACATCACCCGACATGTCCGTTGCGGTAATACCTACGTCAACCGCAATATCATTGGCGCTGTCGTCGGTTCGCAACCTTTCGGTGGCGAAGGATTATCCGGCACCGGTCCCAAAGCTGGCGGCCCTCATTATCTGCAGCGCTTTGCGACTGAGCGGGTAGTCACTGTCAATACAGCAGCGGTAGGGGGTAATACTGATCTATTGTCTTTTCGCGAGATGAAATCTTAAAGCGGTTTTTTAGGTTAAAAGAAAATATAACTTTTTGGGTTGTGCAGGATTGCCAGACAAAAACAGGCAAGGATATAAGATTGCTGCACATTATAAATGGTCAGTACCCCCAACCGGCATGTCGCACAGGAAGGCGATTCAACCGATGACGGAAGAATGGCCACTTGGGTATGAACTGATCCATCAGTGCGACGAAACGTATATTGTGTGGGTTCAAGAAGATGAACCATTTCATGCACGACGATATATTCCAGGCACTCTTTCGGTTTCTTCGCCAATCCGGTATTCAGGCGAATCATGCCTGCACGTGGGTTACAACTTCCCATTTAGTTTTCATCTGTTGCACAAAAAAACCGATTCACGCTAACGCCTGGAATCGGCTCCTACTTCGCAATCAGCTCTAGCACGGCCACGCGATACACTGGAAACCGCTAACACTCAATGGGGTTCTTCATTGATCACCTGCTTTGCAACATTCGCCCAAACTAGGGCAATGGCGGCAACCCCAGTTCCTTGAGGAATTCGTTGTGTTCCCCGGTATATTCTTTGATCCGTTTTTCCAGTTCCGTTAATTCCGTGTGCACAGTCCCCAAATCGATTGCTTCTTCCGGCTTCGCGGTACCGATATAGCGCGAAATGTTCAGGTTGTAACCTTCTTTCTCGATTCGCTTCATCGATACCCGCATAGAATAGCGTTCTTCTTCCTTGCGGAACTGGTAGGTGGCAATAATCTTTTCAATGTGCTCCGGCAACAACCGGTTCTGGCGTTTACCTTTCTCAAAGTATTCACTGGCGTTGATAAAGAGCACATCATCCGGTTTTTTGCACTTCTTCAACACCAGAATACAGACCGGAATACCGGTCGAGAAAAACAAATTGGCAGGCAAGCCGATCACGGTGTCAATGTGGCCGTCTTTCAGCAGTTTGGTGCGGATGCGTTCTTCCACGCCGCCACGGAACAACACGCCGTGTGGCAGGATGATGGCCATGACACCCTCGGGCTTCAGGTAGTGAAAGCCGTGCAGCAAAAAGGCGAAATCGGCGGCGGATTTGGGTGCCAGACCGTAGTTCTTGAAGCGCATGTCCTCGCTTAAGCTTTCGGTCGGCTCCCAGCGGTAACTAAACGGCGGGTTGGCCACCACCGCGTCGAACTTGGGGCTTTTGGCCGGGTTGGTCTCGCGAAGCCAATCCCAGTCGTTGGTGAGGGTATCGCCGTGATAAATCTCGAACTCCGAATCCTTCACCCCGTGCAGCAGCATGTTCATGCGCGCCAGGTTGTAGGTGGTGATGTTCTTTTCCTGTCCGACAATTTTGCCGATGCCGTGCTGGCCGAGTCGATGACGCACGTTGAGCAGCAGCGAGCCGGAGCCGCAGGCAAAATCGAATACGCTCTCCAGTTGCTTCTTTTTGCCGGTGGCAGGTTCCTGGCTGTCCAGCGTGACAATGCCCGACAAAATGCTGGAAATCTGCTGCGGCGTGTAGAACTCGCCCGCCTTCTTGCCGGAACCGGCGGCAAATTGTCCGATCAGGTATTCATAGGCGTCGCCCAGGGTATCCGTGCCGGTGGAGAATTGCGCCAATCCTTCGGCAATGGCCTTGATGATAGTGCAGAGTTTGGCGTTGCGCGCTTCATAACCCCTGCCGAGCTTTTCCGAGTTCAGGTTGATCTCGGAGAACAGCCCGCCGAAGGCGCTGGCAAAGGATTCGTTCTCGATGTAATCGAAGCCTTTTTGCAAAGTATGCAGCAATTCTCTGTCTTGCGTGCGGGCCAGCTCCGTAATACTGCCCCACAGGTATTCGGGCTGGATCACATAATGCGTCTTACGGCGCATCTGTTTTTCAAATTCAACGGTATCGTCCGGGTTCTGCGCATACCATAGCGCCAAAGGTGTGCGGCGATCGCCGGCATCCAGCCTCGGATAATCCGGCCCCAGTTCCTTTTGCGCCGCCGTCTCGTAGTTGTCCGACAAATAGCGCAGGAACAGAAAGGAAAGCATGTAGTCGCGGAAGTCATCCGCGTTCATCGCGCCGCGTAGCTGGTCGGCAATGCCCCAAAGGGTGTTGCCCAGTTGTTTTTTGTCTTGTTCGGTCATTTTTTGTCTTATTCGCGTATATGAACTACCAAGTATTCCTCGGTAGTTGTCGCCATTTCCAGCGACGTCATGCGCCCTCCTCAATCAGCCGCTTCTCCCGTTCAATCTCGGCAATCAATTCCTCTTCGGTCGGCAGTATGCGCTGATACTTGGAGGCAAAAAGTTGCTGACTCTCTTTGATTATCGAGTATTTGACGATGGTTTCATCCTTGCTGTCGCACAGAATAATACCGATAGTGGGATTGTCGTCTTCGCCGCGTTTGAGGTCGTCAAACATGCGCACATACATATCCATTTGACCGATGTCCTGATGGCCGAGCTTGCCGGTTTTCAGGTCGACGATGACAAAACACTTGAGCAGATAATTGTAGAAAACCAAGTCAATAAAAAAGTGGCTGGTCTCAGTGCTAATACGCATCTGCCGCGCGACGAACGAGAACCCCTTGCCAAGTTCCAGCAGAAACTTTTGCAATTCATCAATAATCGCCTGCTCCAGCCGGCTCTCTTTTACCTCGCCAGTCTCCGGCAATTGCAAGAATTCCAGCACATAAGGGTCTTTGATAAACTCCAGGTGGGCAGATGTGCCCCTGTGTTGGCGATGGTGGGGTCTGGGTTGACAGCAGGCGTTGAAAACTCTGGCTTTTGATATTGCGTTCCAGTTGGCGTACCGTCCAGTTCTGCTCTCTGGCTTCGCGGCAATAATATTCAATGGCCTGCGGCGAATCGACCCGCATGATCAAGCGCAAGTGGCTCCAGCTTAATTCTCTACACAGCGTGTAGAGAATTTCCTGATCGGGAAAGATCAGGTAAAACTGACGGCAGTTGTACAGGTTGGCATAGGAAAAACCCTTGCCGAAATCCGCCGTTAACGCCGTCGACAGGTCTTCAATCAGGCGTGTACCGTATTGGGCTTTGTGCTGCCCAAGCTGTTCCTCTTGAACAATCCGCCGACCAATCAGCCAGTAAGCCTCCGCCATGACGGCATTCACCGCCGAACGCGCCTTGCCGCGCGCCTGTTCGAAGATGTTTTTGATATCCGCGTGAAATGTGGTCAATACGCTCATTCCTTCACCTCCTCCAACGCAGGGAAAAGCTGCTGCATCAGCCCTTTTTTATGGGTCTTGAGCGCGGTGAGTTTTTGGGTTTGGGCGGCAATGAGGTCGTCGAGGGTAGTGAGGCAGTCGGCGATTTTTTGTTGTTCAAGAAAAGTGGGAATTAATAGTGAAATTTGTGCAAAATCTTTGTAATAAAGTCGCAATCTATCCAGTGTTAACCCTTGTGAATGCGATGTAAGAAGTAGCAGATATTTCGGCAATTTAAAAAGGTAGCCAAAAAAATCAGAACAGACTTTATCTTCTGGTGCAAGAACAACGTAAGCAGGACTTACCATGCAGTCTTCCGCAGACACACCAAAAGCCCCTTGCCACATTCGCATCATGTTGTATGCAATATCATCTTTATATGCTTTTTTATTGCCGGATGATTCTGCAATATCATCAACTTTACGATCAAGAGATGAACGTTTGACCATCCCATCATTCATTGTGACCGAATAGATTGGAAGCCCGTCTTCACCTTCTTCAATTCGGTTTGCAAACAAGGTTCCGGCCTTCTTCTCCTCCCACTCTCCCGCATCCCGAAACTTAGGAAAACGCAGCTTGGGCAGGGTTTCGCCTTCGGCGGGGAAAAGTTGCTGCATCAGCCCTTGTTTATGGGCCTTGAGCGTGTCGAGCTTTTGCGCCTCCAGGGTAATCAGTTCGTCGATGGAAGAGAGGCAGTCGGCGATTTTTTGTTGTTCGGCGGTGGTTGGCACGCCCAATCGGTAGAGCTTGCGAATGACACTTGGATGTGCCTTTAGCTGATAGTCGAATGTGAGCGCTCGATGTAGATGTTGAAGCTGGCCAGCGGTGAACCGATACATCAATCGATCCGCCTTCAGCCTCATGTAACCGGAAACGTTTGTAACTGAAAACTTATGTTTGGGGCGATAGAAGAAGTCCCCGCCCCCATCGATCGACCAAGAAATGAGCTCTTCATCAAACATGAATCGGCCATATGATCCCATATGGCCGCTGTTCTTGATCGAAGAAGAATAGACCGGATATGGGCCGAGGCACTCATTCATGTCTTGAGCTGAAATAACATTACCTCGGCCAAGTTCTAGCCAGCCGAATTCTTCCAAGGCCTCAAGCGAATGTTCCTCCCACCCCTCCGCCTCCCGAAACTCAGGAAAGCGCAGCTTGGGCACCCATCCGCGTTTCTTCACCGCCGTCATAGCCACATCTTCCGCTTATTGCTCATATGCCCCCAGCCCTGAAATCTCGCGCCCCTGAGCAAGTTTGTGCAGCAGCGGAATCAGCTCTTCCATCAGCGCCAGCTCCTTTTGCGTGCGCACCTTCCAGCCCAGTTCCTGCGAGGCGAAGAGTTCGCTCAAGACTTCACCGTCGAAGATCATGCGGCGCAGGATGCTGTCCACAAAGTCTTGCAGGGCGGCGGTGGCGAGGCCATGTTTGGCGGCCACATCGGCGACGGCTTGGTTGGTTTTGGCGACCTTATATTGAGCATATTCCTCTCGAACGCCTTGCACGGTATGGGGTTTGCTGGTGTCGAGGCTATCGATGTATTCGGTGAGAGCTTCGCGGTCGTCGATGAACTTGGCATCGGACTGGATCAGGCCAATGAGCTGTTCGCGGCTCATTCTCTGCTTGCCCGGCGCTTGGCTGGCGTAGCGGGCAATCAACGCCATGATGTAGTCGTAATCGATCACGCTGCTTGCAAACAGCACGAACTCGAAATCGAGCTGCTGCACTTCCGGCGCGGTGTTGTCGTCGTGTTTGTCCTGCTGTTCTTTCAGGCGCTGAGCCGTCTCCAGATAGACGCCCTTGAAGCCCTGCAACTGTTCCCTGGGCAGCACCTGCTCGATGCTGGCCTTGTTCTCAGGCGTCAGGTCGGTGTACTGGTCGAGCTGGGTCTTGAGGCGCTGCACCTCTTTGAACAGGTTGATGAACTGGCTGCGAGCGACGTCTCCCTTGAGGTTGGGCACCGCTTCCGGTTTGTTGTCCAGCCCTTGGGATTGCATGAAGTCGCCAAGCTTTTGCACGGCGGTTTGCAGCTTGCCGATGACCACCGGCGCCTTGTCCACCAGCCAGATTTCCTTGGCGGGCTTGCCGGCTTGGCCGGAAAAGAGTCCGATGGCCGTATCCACGGCCTCCTGCTGCTGGCGGAAGTCGAGGATGTTGCCGTAGGGCTTAGTGTCGTTGAGCACGCGGTTGGTGCGCGAAAACGCTTGAATCAGGCCGTGGTATTTGAGGTTTTTGTCCATGTAGAGGGTGTTCAGGTATTTGGAATCGAAACCGGTGAGCAGCATGTCCACTACGATGACGATGTCGATCTTCTGCGCATGGGGCAGGTCCTGATTGGGGTATTGCTGATCCTTGATGCGCTTTTGCACATCCTGATAGTAGAGGTCGAATTCGTTGATGCTGTGGTTGGCGCCGTACTGCGCGTTGTAATCGGCAATGATGGCCTTGAGCGCCGCTTTCTTTTCGTCCGGTGCTTGTTCATTGTCGGCCTTTTCCTGCGGCAGGTCTTCCTGAATCTGCTGCACGTCCTTGTTGCCCTCGGCAGGCGGCGAGAACACGCAGGCGATGTTGAGCGGCTGGAAGTCAGGATCGGCGGCCAGTTTTTCCGCCTGCACGGTTTTGAACAGGGCGTGGTATTCGATCGCGTCGTTGATCGAGGCCGTGGCCAGAATCGCATTGAACTTGCGTCCGGCGGTGGCGGCGTCGTGCTTGGTCAGGATTGCTTCAACAATCGCTTTCTTGGTGAGTGCTTCGCCCGGCTTGGGTTTGTTCTTGCCATCGGGCTTGTAGTAATCAACATGGAAGCGCAGCACGTTACGGTCTTCGATGGCGTGGGTGATGGTGTAGGCGTGCAGTTGCTGCTGAAAGATGTCCGCCGTGGTCTTGAATGACGCCTGCTGGCCTTCAATCTGCTGATAGCTGGCGTTGTCGTCGAAGATCGGCGTGCCGGTGAAGCCGAACAACTGGGCGTTGGGGAAGAATTCCTTGATGGCCTTGTGGTTCTCGCCGAATTGCGAGCGATGGCATTCGTCGAAGATGAACACCATGCGCTGATTGCGCAGCGGTTCCAGCCGGGCCAGATAGTTGCGTTTGTTGCCGCCGTCGAGCGCCAGGCCGAGCTTCTGGATGGTGGTGACGATCACCTTGTCGGCGTAGTCGTCGGAGAGCAGCCGCCTTACAAGCGTTTCGGTATTGGTGTTTTCTTCGACGCACTTTTCCTGAAATTTGTTGAATTCTTCCCGCGTCTGCCGGTCGAGGTCTTTGCGGTCCACCACGAACAGGCATTTGTCGATGTCCGGGTTGTCCTTGAGCAGGGTCGATGCCTTGAAGGAGGTGAGCGTTTTGCCGCTGCCGGTGGTGTGCCAGATGTAGCCGTTGCCGCAGTTCTGGTGGATGCAATCGACAATGGCCTTGACGGCGTAGATCTGGTAGGGGCGCATCATCAGGAGTTTCTGCTCACTGGCCACCAGCACCATGTAGCGGCTGATCATTTCACCCAGCGTGCATTTGGCGAGGAATTTCTCGGCGAAGCTGTCCAGATGGGTGATCTTGTTGTTGTCTTCGCCTGCGAACTGGTAGAGCGGCAAAAAGCGTTCGTCGGCGTTGAAGCTGAAGTGGCGGTTGTTATTGTTGGCAAAGTACCAGGTATCGCTGCGGTTGCTGACGATGAACAGTTGCAGGAAACACAGCAGGGTTTTGCTATAACCGTTGCCGGGGTCGCTCTTGTAATCAACGATTTGCTGCATGGCCCGGCGCGGGCTGATGGCAAGGGTTTTCAACTCGATCTGCACCACCGGCAAGCCGTTGATGAGCAGAATCACATCATAGCGATGGTGGCTGTTGTCAGTGTTGATGCGCAGCTGGTTGACCAACTCGAAGCTGTTCTTGCACCAGTCCTTGATGTTGACCAGGGTGTAAAAAAGGGGTGTGCCGTCATCACGCTCAAAGCTGTTGAGTTCGCGCAGGTGGCGGGCGGCCGCAAAAACATCCAGGGTAATGATCTGCTCCAGCAGCCTGTGAAACTCGCTATCGGTGAGGTTGACGCGGTTCAGGGCCTCGAAATGCTGGCGGAAGTTCTGCTCCAGCGAGGCGCGGTCACGAATGTCCTGGCGGTAGTTGTATTTGAGGTCGGCTAGTTTGGCGATCAGGCCTTGTTCGATCTGGGGTTCGATTGCTGTCATTGGAGCGATTCAGAAGTTCAACTTGATAAATTCTACCGGTTTTGATTGTTTCTTCGTTAGCAATGAAAAAATTTGGTAGAGAATGAAGTCGAGCGGTGAGAAATCCTTATATTCATCAATGTTGCAAAAAACAGAGGGTCTTGGGAAGTTAAGCACTTACTAGAGTGTGATGCCAATAGCTACCTCACAAATGGCTATAATATGGGAGCTTCGCCAGGCTGGATCACTAAAATTACGCCCAAAATGCGTGATATGTTACGTCAAGATTGAAACATATCAAGGAAAAATTCATACCGGTGCTGTCTGTTTTTTTAATAATGGTAGTTTAAGACTCAGGTTTGACAGTTCCCACCAGCGCAGCCAGTGCACCGGCAACACCTTCGACGACACGTGCCATCCGGTTATAGTCAAGCTTCTCGGGTGTATCGCTAGCCCGATGATAGTGTGGATAGCGATAAAACGCCGTATCGGTGACCATCACTCCCTGGTAGCCCTGCTGCCAGAACGAGAGGTGGTCGCTCCATCCGACTCCGGGTACGGAAGCTGGGCTTGCGAGTGTCTCAAACGGGAAGTTTGAGTTCGCAGCGAATGCCCGGGCGAGTTCCTTAAGTGCGCGGCGTGACTTGAGATTTGAAACAAAGCCGATGAAGTTGCCGCGATTGGGATAGAACCAGCGCAAAAAGGATGGATAGTTCTGGCTGTCTGGCTGATCGCTATAGCAGCCTAGCATCTCGAGCGAGAGCATGATGCGGATATCGTCATTGCGCTTACGCGCAGCCCGTGCGTAGATTTTGCTGCCCATTTCAGCAGAATTAAAAAGCTCTTCATTGACAAATGCGACCAGCCGCAGGGTGCGCTCGGGTTTTATTGCTGAGAGATGTCGCGCAATCTCGAGGAGAGCGGCAACACCCGAGGCGTTGTCATCCGCACCTGGGCTACCCCGCACGCTGTCGTAGTGCGCACCCACGAGCACGATTTCGCTGGCGTGCGCGCCACCTTGAATTTCGATCTCGAGATTCTCGCTCCAGACGCCTTCCATATCATAGCCCTGGGCATGAACCTCGTAGCCGAGCTGATGCCAGGCGCTGCGGATGTACTCGGCAGCAGCATGAAGCGCCTGCGGCCGCCACACGTTGCGCTCGCCGATCTGGCCGGCAAGTTGTTCGACGTGCATCTGTAGGCGTTGCTCGAGTAATGATTTCATTTCGCTTTTCCTTTTATTTCGGGATGCCGCTCCCAGATGAGTACACCATTTCGCCATACCTTCCGTACCCGATGAAATGGCACAGTGTGCAGCGTGCCGTCGTCCTCCACCGACTCGAACATGAAGTGCTGTCCGGGTTCGATAACTATCTGTGCGAGCGGCACGCGCTTGAGCTGGTACTCAACCCTATCCTCATAGGCAAGTTCGAACTGGCCCTTGCCAAATTCAGGGTCCCAGCGGATGCGGGCGAGCAGTTCGTGGATGGGGATCATGATTACTGCTCCCGACGTGGTATCACAGTGACGTGTATGAGCCCTGCCGCTTCCGAGACGTCAAATGTTATTGGCAGGAATTGTTCAATCAGCCACATGGCCGTACGCGCATGCAGCGAAATGGTTCGTGTGCTGAATGATCCGCCACCCGCGAGGGCTAAGTAGACGAGCATCTGGTCAGCCGCATGCACATCGAGCGCAGCACTGCTAGCGAGATCTGCCGCAAGTTCCTCGCCGACGGCTTCACCCAGTGCTTCTGCCCGTACGCCTCGTTCTGCGACGCGCGCTGAGCCTAATATCGTGTGTTCACTCTCAGTCCAGCCTACGATTGCACCGCCAGGACCGAAAGCCGCCTCGTGACTCAATGTTTGGGTTTCGATGCGCGCCTGGGTACCGTAAATGCCAAGCCGGTCGAGCACTGCCTGCTTCATCCTCATCGCGATGTGATCGGGAAGATTGGTCACGTGCGCGATGCCCCGAATCGCCTTTATGTGCCCGAATGCAGAGAATTTTACAGGTATGAGCTGCGCTGGCCTTACTACGACTTCGATCTCGCCACCGCCCTGCGGATAGTAGCCGCGCCGCAGTATGCGCATTTCCACCTGCGCATCGAGCTGCTTGATGAGGCGGATGAGTATCTCGCACAGATAATCGGCGGGAGGCGCCTGCCGAACGTCGGTGCCGCCGGTGATATGGACCTTACAGGTCGCGTGCATCACCAGCATGACCGGCAGCAGGGCCTGCAGCACGAGCGTCACACTGCCCGCAGTCCCGATATTGAAGCGATATTCGCCAGCACGAAGCCTTTTCGGTTCGAAAGTAATCATTTGTGACCGTAGCGCAAGGCCTTCGATCTTCGCGTCGCAGAGCTTTCCCACCGCGTGCACGGCAGCGAGATGCTGGGGTGCAAGGCCAGGTTTGTCGCGTCGCGCGCGGATGTTCGTGATGCGAACCCCGATACCAGTGATGGCGGACAACGCTGCAGAGAGCCGCAGCAACTGGCCACCTCCTTCACCGTAACTGCCGTCAATGTCGAGCATGGATCTGTTCTACCTTCAGAGCGAGTAGCGATGCGCGCCCGATTTGAAGCTTGAGATGCGCCTCGCGGCATCCAGCATGATCCGTGCAGTGAAAGTCGATACGTCGAACCGGGCCTCAAGGAGCAGCGCAGCATGCGCACCTGTTCGCTCTGTGCCGGTTCGTTCGAGTAAAATGCCGCGGCCTTCCTCCTCGAGTGCGGCAATGCTCTCGACTTCAAATACCAGCGTTCTTTCACCGACAAAAAGCGGATCAGCGACGAGTGCAGCTTCGACCGTTTCAAGTGTTGTACCCTTTGCAAGTTCGACGTAAACATAGCGGGTCAGTTGCCCTTCCGCGTCTCGCGTTTCAGTAGTGAGTGCATCTTTTACGCCTTGAATGCGCTCTACCGCTTCGGTGTGATGGAGGCTGGCGCCTGGCCGATTAGTGTGCGTAGTATGACCATCAGGCACCAGTATTGCGAATGCGCGCTCAAACAGCGGCAGAATACCTGGATTCCATCCTGCGCCAACCATGGCGGGCACCCCATGGTGATGCGCTGCATTGTCGATTGCTTCATAGTGCGCCTTGAGCGCATGTTCTTCGAGGATCGCACACTCGATGATCGGGATTCGTGCCTGTAGTAATTCGCGCGCAACGCCTAAGACAATATTTGCTGGCACACAGACAAGCGCTCTGTCGACACGCTTTAAGTCACGAACATGCGTAACTACTGGAACTCGACTGAATGGATCAGGCAGTGTCTTTGGCGTGTCTAGGTGGCGCACAACGCCGGCAAGCACGAGATCGTCGGTGTCACGTAATGCAAGTGCACACGCACGTCCCACTCGCCCAAACCCGATGATTGCGATGTTAAGCTTTGCCATGCGTTTTCCTCCTCCTTGTCAATTGCCATGTACAAGAGGTGAATGGTGAGAAATGTTATCGCGCAAATGTTAATTATCTGACACGTCGATATGACTCTACCGCCTCATCGTCTATTTTACGCAGCTTGCCTAGAGTGCTTTATGGTTCAATCTTCGTTCCCAGCACTTGCAGGAATTTGGCAAGCCAATCAGGATGCGCAGGCCAGCCGGGGGCGGTGACCAGCTTGCCATCTGCGTGAGCCTTATCCATGGGGATATCTACATATTCGCCACCTGCACGAGTAACATCAGGTTCCACCGCTGGGTAAGCAGCACATGC
The DNA here is from genome assembly GCF_900112825.1 of Nitrosomonas sp. Nm166. Lineage (GTDB taxonomy): Bacteria > Pseudomonadota > Gammaproteobacteria > Burkholderiales > Nitrosomonadaceae > Nitrosomonas. The sequence goes on from NZ_FONE01000005.1 coordinate 28,834, forward strand.
TTTGCCCTCAAGAACGCCTGCTGCCACCAGCAGCTGCGCACCATGGCAGATGGACGCAATCGGCTTGTTGGCATGCGAGAAGTGCCGCACCATTTTGAGCACAATCCTGTTCAGGCGAATATATTCCGGTGCACGCCCGCCAGGAATGATCAACGCGTCGTAGTCTTCGGCCTTAACCTCGGCAAACGTTGCATTCAATGTAAAGTTGTGACCAGGCTTTTCGCTGTAAGTTTGATCTCCCTCGAAATCATGCACTGCCGTGCGCACGGTATCGCCCGCCTTTTTGTTGGGACAGATGGCGTGAACGGTATGTCCTACCATCAAAAGTACCTGGAAAGGTACCATGACCTCGTAGTCTTCCACATAATCGCCGACTAACATCAAAATCTTCTTTGCACTCATCGTAAACTCCTTGTCTTGTATTTTGTAACTATACACGGCCTTGGGGAGCTTTCTGAAGTGGAAGGTAATAGGATAAAAAATAATGCACTTTATCGGTGTTCGTTAAAATGGTTTATAAAAAACTGCATTTCAATGGAAAGATATTTTTAAACCGCTTAGAGCGATTGATTGATAATCCGATTTATGAGATCTGATGATTGATGCTGGCCTACATCAGAATCCATCCGTAGCTGGTGCAAAAGCTAGTAATTAAGACATGAGCTGCGCAGATGAGGCTTTTAGCTGCACCAGGATCTGGGAAATTGCCTGCATACTTTCAATGCATTTCTGTTGCCGTGTCAACAGTATCTTTTTTTTCAAAGTAATTTCAAGGTGTTATTTACAATTTTTTAGACAACCTTGAATGTTCAGGCTTAAATTAAATTGAAACAGTAAAAAAGTATTTTTTCTTACGATGTAAATAATAATAATTATAATTCTTGTTTATGGAAATAATTCTTTAATATATGGTCAAAAGAAGAAGAGTTAGTTAGAACATATTCAGACCCATAATAGGTGAAGTGGAATGAGGGAGAACGATGGTGAATGGCGATACCATGATATTACTAGGAGAAATTCTTGCGCAAGGCGGTTGGACCATGATACCGCTCTATGCGTGTTCAATCGTGGCGCTTACGGTGTTTCTTCGCAAGCTCATAGAGTACCGGGCGGTACATTTGTCCGACCTCAGCTGGTATGAAAATACCCTCAACCTAATCCGTTTGGGAAATTTCGACGCCGTGAGCGGAGCGTGTAATCACCATCCTCACCCTGCAGTTGCCGTAGTATGTGCCGTCGCGCAAGCGCTCAAAGAGCGGCCTGATCTTGCTGAATCTGAGGCTAGACGAGTAGCCAGCCTCGAGCTGCAGAAATTGGAAAAGAACCTTTCACTGCTTTCCTTTATTGCTCAAATTGCACCGCTGCTGGGTTTGCTGGGCACGGTATTTGGCATGATCAATATGTTCATGGGCCTTCAAGAATCCGGTAATTCCAGCATCAATCTGTCAGAATTATCCTCGGGAATCTGGGAAGCGCTTGTGACAACGGCTGCCGGCCTGACGATTGCAGTTCCCACGCTTGCAGCATATGGCTATCTTACAAGCCGCTTAGACGAGGTTCGCCTGCAGTTGAGCGATATTATTCAATGCATGTTATACGTTGCACCCAACGGTGAAGTCAGACCGGAGTGACGGATGAAATTTGAAACACGTAATCGTACTTCACCCACGATCAATCTCACGGCTTTGATTGATTGTGTATTTATCCTGGTCATTTTTATTGTACTGGGTGCCAATTTTCATCGGATTCAGGCAATGGAAGTTTCGATTCCAGAAGCAAAATCATCTGGCAAAGCCGACGCAGAATCTCTTGTCATTACGATCCCGGTAACAGGTGCAATCGATGTACAGGGTAAGAAGATTGAATTGGACGAGTTGAGAGACGTTTTGCAACCGATGGTATCTCGCTTTGAAACCGTGCTATTGGTAGCGGATCAGTCTGCATCGGTTCAACGCGTCGTACAGATTTTGAGCGATGCTCAGGCAGCCGGATTTATAGCAGTGAGTATTGCGACTCAAAATCCTGAAGGCCATGCGCCATGAATCGCGCCATGAATGGGGTAGGGGATTGGTTTATCCCTATCTTGGTGACATGCCTTGTGCATGGCGCTATTACTATAGTGCCCATTCATTTTACAAAGAGAAATGATCCAGTATCCGAAACAATAGTTACGCTTAAATTAGTATCACTTCCTCAAGTATCCCTTTTGCCTGCCGGAGGACAGTCTGGATTTTTGCCGGAAAAGAAACCATTTCCTCCCAAGAAAATTTATCAAGACAAAAACAAAACAGCAGCGCCTATTCCGCCAAGACCAATTGCTCGATCACAGAACAGGGCCAAGGTGGAAACAGAATTACCGCAGTCCGCTAGTGCTCAAGAAACATCAACCGCTTCAAATGTAGCCGCTATGCAGCCAGGAACAGGAATAGGGACAGGAATAGGAACAGGAGCAGGAACAGGAGGAGGGGGCTCTGATCCAGTGATGTTGTCCTCAGAGCTATCGGTTATTTGTCCGGTATTGAATCCTCCTCCCTATCCTCGTCAGTCTCGCCAGCTTGGCGAAGAGGGTAAATTGACACTGAAGCTCGAGTTGAATGAGAACGGCCGGGTGAAAGAGATCCAAGTGCTCAATAGCAGCGGATATCAACGTCTTGATGAGGCTGCCATTGCTGCCGTAAAAAGTTGGCGTTGCAATCCCCCTCTACAGAACGGTCAGCCAGTGCGGGCTATTGCCTTGCAGCCGTTTAGTTTTGTATTGGAAGAATAGAAGTGAAATGATCTCCCACTATTTTAATGGTGTGTCAGTAAACTTTGAGCTGCATTTAAAAGAATCTGAATAGCGATGGTAAAAACAACCAGATGAACTTGCTTATGAGCTAGGCAATTTATCAGATAATTTCGCTAAAAAACATATGAATATATGACAATGCCTCTTAAAGTTCTAATCCTGGGCCATGGTGAAATGGGGCATGCAATGGAATATTTGCTCCAAGATCATCATCAATTGGATATTTGGGAAAAATTTCCGCAAAGTACTTACCCGCATGCCGTCTTGGAAGAAAGTGTGTGCCGCATGCAGATATCGTATTGTTCTGCTTGCCAGTTAATCCGCATCATGAAGTTGTCCAGCAAATCGCACCATTGATGAAAAAAACTTGCCTTTGCGTCAGCAACGCTAAAGGATTGGATGAAACGGGCAAAACCGCGGCACAAATCTTTTCAGAAAACCTGGCCATGCATCAATCGTATGCTTTATGGCCCCATGATTTCCGAAGAAATCCGGGCGGATCGTTATGCTTTTGGCCAATTGGATTGCCGTGATCTTGCTTCATTGCATACCGTTCAGACCTGTTTTCGCCACACTAAGCTATATATCGACCATACTTCTGACATCACGGGCATCAGTTGGTCAGTGATTTTAAAGAACGTCTATGCCATGGCATTTGGCATGGCCGATGAACTCAAACTGGGTGATAACATGCGTGGTTATCTTGCAGTTGCAGCTTTACATGAACTCAATCAGATTGTTCATCTGATTGGTGGACAGACAGGCAGCCCCTATCATTTGGCAGGATTGGGAGATCTCATCACCACGGCTACCAGTGAAGGCTCCCATCACCATGAATTAGGGCGCAGATTGGTAAGAGAAGAAACTGATGATATTTCGGAGAAGGTCCTCATACTTTGAAAATGATCAATCAATATCAATTACTTAACACCTCGAATTATCCGTTATTTCAACTCGTAAACACGATTGTGATGCATCTAGGGAATGTAAAACTTAAATTTCAAGAATACCTTGAACATGTGTTTATGAGTTGAGCAATCAAGATACCATACTCCGATGCATAAAACAGTCCTCCAAGCGGCGTATGCCAGTTTCTTCTTTTGGCCTCTGTGCTGATACCCCTTTTCCCTCTCATTAGCAGTTAATACTGCCGATCCATTGGACTGATAACACCTTTTCCGTCCTTGTTTAACACATGGGTGTAAATCATCGTGGTGTAAACATCCTTGTGCCCGAGCAATTCCTGTACGGTACGGATATCGTATCCCGCCTGCAGTAAATGGGTCGCGAAACTATGGCGCAAGGTATGGCAACTGGCCGGTTTGTGAATCTCTGCTGCCTGGACTGCTTGTCTCGACAAATCCTTCCTGCAAATCCTGAGCATGTAAAGCCAGTGGGATTGCAGCGGCGTAACCAGTGAAGCAGGCAGCATAGTTGCCCGATCCTTGCCGCCTTTGCTCTCTCGCACAAGATTTCCTGACGGGAAAACTCGATATCTTTTACACGCAGCCGCACATACTCCATCAAACGTAAACCAGCGCCGTACAACAGGCTTGCCATTAGCAGGAACGCCCTTGCAGTTTATTCAATAACTTTTGCACTTCCAATGCTGTCAACACCACTGGCAAACGTGCCGGGCGTTTGGGGCGTTGCATCGATTCCAACCATGCCAATTTACGCCCCAAAACTTCTTTGTATAAAAACAGCAGTGCGCACAACGCCTGATTTTGTGTAGATGCAGCCACATTGCGTTTTACAACGAGATAAGACAGAAACGACTCAATTTCTTTTTTCCCCATCGTATCCGGATGCCGCTTGCTGTGGAAGAAAATAAAACGCTTTATCCAGACAATATAAGATTGCTCGGTGCGGTAACTGTAATGCTTGAGCCTGAGTTTGTCCCGCACCTGGTCCAAATTCCGGGGTTTGTTTTCCATGGGTTTATTCATCATATATTTGTGGATCTAACAAAGCCTGTTATGATGAAAACTAAATCGACGCAATTCCATAAAACTTAAGTTAAGAGCATGCAGTTTGCCGTGTTAGATTTTATTGTTAACGTAAAGTATTACGTCATTTCGGAGGTCTAATTCTAATTAGCGACAGGCCACGGACGAATACCAGAATCGTACTACGGAGGATACAGTCGTGGAGATTATCACTCTTGTCATCGTAATTTATGTTGCTGTTCTTGTAATGGTGTTCCATCAGAAGTTTCGTGCATGGGCAGTAGCCGTGGTTGCGATCTTATGCGTCATCGCGACTTTGCCAGCACGGTCTGAATCCTCGTTTACCCTGTTCGAGAGCGGTCAGGTCCGCCCCCTTGCGCTTTCGCCTGACGGCAAACACCTCTTCGCCGTCAACACCCCGGATAACCGGCTCGAGATATTCCGTGTCCGCAAGCGCGGGCTCACGCACATCGATTCCATTCCCGTTGGCCTTGAGCCGGTCGCAGTTGCGGCGCGCTCCAACACCGAGGTGTGGGTCGTGAATCACCTCTCGGACAGCGTGAGCATCGTTGACGTGAGTAGAACGCACTCCCGTCGCGTGGTGCGCACGCTACTGGTGGGCGATGAGCCGCGAGATATTGTATTCGCTGGCCCGGGCCACAAGCGGGCGTTTATCACGACCGCGCACCGTGGCCAAAATACAGGCCGCGACCCACAACTCACTACCCCGAGTGTTGGTCGTGCCGATGTGTGGGTGTTCGATGCCGACCATCTGGGTGCCTCACTCGAAGGCACTCCGCTCACCGTGATCACCCTCTTTACAGATACACCGCGTGCCCTTGCCGCCACCCCGGATGGGACATCTGTGTACGCCGCAGGCTTCCAGACGGGAAACCGCACCACGACGATCAACGAGTTCCTGGTGCGCCAGGGCACCGCTCCACCCTTTGCCCGTATCTACCCTGGGCCGCTCACCAATCACGCAGGCATTCCCCAGCCTAGGGTAGGTCTCATCGTGAAGTTTGATGGCACGCACTGGGTCGACGAGCTAGGGCAATCCTGGGATGACATGGTGATGTTCGAGCTACCGGATCAGGATGTTTTCACAATCGACGCCATGGCCAACCCGCCTAGGGCGGTAGAGGGTGGAGAGTACAGTGGGGTGGGCACAGTCCTCTTTAACATGATCGTGAACCCGGTTAGCGGCTATGTATACGTAGCGAACACCGAGGCCCAGAATCACAATCGCTTCGAGGGGGCTGGGGTATTCTCGGGCGGACGCACGGTGCGCGGTCACCTTCACGAGAGCCATATCACCGTGCTGGGCCGTACCGCCCGCGTCGAACCGCGGCACCTGAACAAACACATCGACTTCAGCCAGTGCTGCGCCCCGATCCCAAACGCGGAGAATAAGACCAGTGTTGCATCTCCGCAGGACATGGCGATCACCCAGGACGGCTCGACGCTCTATGTGGCGATGTTTGGGACGAGTGAGATTGGGGTCTACGACACGGACGAGCTTGAGAACGACTCTTTTACTCCCAACACCGCCAATCAGATCTCGGTCTCGGGCGGTGGCCCCAGTGGCGTGGTGCTTGATGAGACCCGCGACCGCCTTTACGTGTTAACCCGTTTCGATAATTCCATCTCGATCATTGATACAGCGAGCCGTACCGAGGTCGCTCACATCCCGATGTACAACCCCGAGCCGAGGCATATCGTCGAAGGCAGGCCCTTCCTCTACGACGCCTCCTTCACCTCCAGTCATGGGGATTCGGCCTGTGCGAGCTGCCATGTCTTTGGCGACTTCGACAGCCTCGCCTGGGACCTCGGCGACCCAGACGACAATGAGGCCCCGAACACCGGGCCGTTCCGCGTCGATGAGCGGATCGGCTTCTTCCTCTTGCGCGGACTCCCCGAGAATCCGCACTTTCGCCCTATGAAGGGCCCCATGACCACCCAGAGCCTGCGCGGTCTAGATAATCACGGCTCGATGCACTGGCGCGGGGATCGCACCGGGGGCAACCAAGCCATCCTGGACGAGGACGCCGGACCCAACGAGCAACCCAACGGTGGCGCATTCAATGAGGACCTCGCCTTTCGCAAGTTTAATGTCGCCTTCGTAGGCCTCAACGGACGGCACGAGTTCATCCCCGCGCAGGATATGCAGAAATTCACGGACTTTATACTTGAAATCACCTACCCGCCGAACCCGATCCGCAACCTGGATAACTCGCTCACAGCGCAACAGCAGGTTGGCCGGAACTTCTACTTCGGGGACAAGTCGGATACCTTTTTCAACTGCAACGGTTGCCACGTGCTGGACCGAAACGGCAACCGCGAGTTTCCCGTGGTGAAGCGGCCGGGCTTCTTCGGCACCGATGGCCAGTTCTCCTTCGAGGGTGAGTCGCAATTCTTCAAGGTTCCGCATCTGCGCAACCTGTACCAGAAGATCGGGATGTTCGGTATGGCTCCGCCTCCACCGTCGTCACCGCCGCCCTTCGATCCGTCGCAGGTGGCGCCGCTCGGGAGCTTACTCTTCGCCCCGCTCGCGAACAACGGTCCGATGGGGCCTCAGGTACGCGGCTTCGGCTTCCTCCATGACGGCAGCGTTGATACCGCGTTCCGGTTCGTGAGTGGCTCGGTCTTCCTCCCCCGAGCGCCCGGGACAATTCCAAGCCTCGACCCGCGCACACCGCCCGAAATGGTGCCTGACCCTGGCAATATCGGTGGCCTGCCGCCGACCCCGGAAGGCATCACTCAGCGCCGCGCGCTTGAAGCTTTCATGCTCGCCTTTGATAGCAACCTGGCACCGATCGTAGGCCAGCAGGTAACTCTCACCGAACACAATACCGCGGTAGTCGGACCGCGCATCGATCTCCTCATCGCGCGAGCCGACGCGCACGAGTGTGACTTGGTAGCAAAGAATCGCTGGGGTGGACTCCTCTATATCGGTGAAGGAAGGTTTAAATTCTCACGCCAGGGGATACCGGATATCCCGGATGGGATCCTCCGCGCCACGGCGCTCCTGCCTAAAGGAGAGATCACCTACACTTGCGTGCCCCCCGGCTCCGGCATACGGATTGGCATCGACCGCGATGAGGATGGTATCCTCGATAGCGATGACCATGATACACGGCGAAGCTATTCTCCCCAAAGTATCAGTCAAAATCAACAAAATGTATTTGGAGAGTAGGTATGAGTCAGACACGAACAAAGAAGGCTTTGCCTAACTATCGCGTGGAGTGGGACGCGCCTTGATCGTCGCGCCCCACACGAGGTTGTTAGGCAGCATCTCACAAAGTCAGAGATTTTGGGCGTATGCGGTTGGAAGGCAATAGGAGGGACGAAGGTGGGCAACTCAGCACAATTCGATAGCCTGGACGCACTTGAAAATCACTTGGAAACAGCACTGCGTGACATGGAGAAGGATCGTGAATGTATCCAATGCATTGTTGCTTGATTATAAATTCACTTATGAAATAGAAATGGAATTAGGTATTCCTGAATTTGCGAATTTCTTATCAAAGAAATGATCGAAAGATTCGATCGATAAATATAGTAGCTCCAGATATAAACGAAGACTGCTCTCAGTGATTATTAATCATTCTCGCTCGTGCCCAGCGTTTTCTTTGCCAGATAACTACGCCTGTCACCGAGAGTGTTGCGACCAATAATCCCAATATGGAAACCATAATGCGACCAGGCAAGCCAAGAATGCGGCCGGAGTGCAATGGAAATTGGGCGTCCAGGAAAATATCGCCGGCACTGCCGCTTCCGGGGATTCTGTCGCCTAAATAGGCGCCATCCCGTCCGTCGAAATAAAGCCAGGGGTTGCCGAGGCTAAATTCAGCGTGATCGTGCCCTGGTTCATGAAATGTCACCCCATAGATACCATATTCCGACGCATAAAACAGTCCACCGAGCGGCGTATCCCAGTTTCTTTTTTTTGCTTCTGCGCTGGCAAGCTGAATGATCTCATGGCGTCCGATTAGGGGTTCGATGGGCTCATCGTGCGGGTTAGGTGTACGCATGGCAAATGGATTGGGTGCCAGTTCAGAAAAAAACGCCACAACGGGACGTGTGACTTCCAGTTTGAGATTCATCGATACCGCAGTTATGGCGAGTATCAACAGCATGCCCCATAGCCATACTCCGCCGGAGCGGTGTAAATCGAAATTCAGCTTATAGCTGCCTTGTTTCCAGCGGAAAGCAAATGATTTGCGCCAGGTCTGAAAATTAGGAAACGAAATCCATAAGGCGATGAAACAATCAATGCACCATACCATCGCCAGTATGCCCATAAATACAATGCCCATTTCAATATCGAATACGTCCGGAATATGCATGCTGTAGTGTAATTTATACAGAAAAGGCAGGAAATTTTCCCGGCTGAGGGAGATTTCACCCCACATGCGCGAACCACGCACTTCCCCGTTGACCGGATCCAGCGCGATTTGATTGAAACCTAAATCAAAGGCTTTGCCTGTATTGGGATCGAGGCGGCCAATCACGCCGAGTCCCAGGTTCTCATCAGGTTCGAGTGACAGTGGTAACCAGGTGATCAGTATTCTTGGATCAGATGCTTCAAGCTGGTCGGCGAGGACTAAAGGAGAGAGGGGATCGCCCTCGCTTTGTCTTTCAAACAATTGCGGATTCAACCATTCATCGAGTTCATGATCCCAGGAGATGATCGCGCCGGTCAGTCCTGAAATAAACAGGAACACTGCCAGAAATAGACCAGCCCAGCGGTGCAGGAGAGTGAGGATCTGACGACCTGTTCTGGATTTAGTGGATGGTTTTTCCTGCTCGATGTCAGCAGACAGGTTGGATTCGATGAATTTTTTCATGGGTTAAATTGCGCTATTTACAGCGATCATGGATGGCATGGTGGTTTCAGCTTCGTTATTAAATAATTTCTGATGATCAAAAGTCAAACGGCCATTTTCCATGCGCAGGAGCCGGTCGGCTAGATGAAAGTAACGATCATCGTGCGAAATGACCAGTATTGCCTTGCCCATTGCACGTAATTCTGGCAACAGTTCATGATAAAAAATATTTTTGAAGACAGGATCCTGATCAGCGGCCCATTCGTCAAATACCAGGAATGGACGATTTTCCAGATAAGCAACCACTAAAGCAAGCCGCTTACGTTGTCCCTGCGATAAGGTGAGGGTGGTAAAAGCGCCATCCTGAACTTTTACTTTATTTTGCAGATGGAGTTTTTCCAACAGCTGATTGCCTTTCTGATCCAGATCTTTGCCATGACTTGTTTCAAGCAATCGATCAAAAAGATGAAAATCAGAAAAGATGGTCGTGAAAAACTGTCTGTAGTAGTCACGATTGGTATCGTCAATAATATTGCCATTGAGAATGACTTTGCCTTCCTCTGGCGGATAAAGCCCTACCAGTAATTTTGCCAGGGTAGTTTTGCCGCTACCGTTACCTCCGACCAGAAAAGTGATTTCTCCTGGGTGAAACTGTAAATCAATAGGTCCCAAGGTAAACATTTCATCTTTTTGTTCATGATAATAACGATGCAACACGCCCTGTAACACGATCGATTGCAGCGCTGGCAGCTCGACTTTGCTGGTTTGAGATTCCGAGGAGAACATGGAATCCGTAATCTCCTCGATTCGATCAGCGGATACTTGCGCAAGATTGGCACGAGGAATATTCAACAGTAGTGCTTCGAGCGGTCCTATCATATAAACAAAAATTAATGCATATCCAGTCATGACTAATGTTCGATCAGGTATATCGCCAACCAATAGAAACAACACCATACCAATGAATGCATACAGTAAAAAATTACCCCAACCTGCTGAAGCTACAAAAATAGACATGCCGAACGTGCGTTCTTTGCGCACTTTCTCAATGGATCGCTTGAGTACGTCATCATAAAAAGTGATGCGCTTATCGCGATTAAGGCGTAATTCTTTTGCGCCGTCGGTGAGTGAGCGGAAATAGGCAAACAAATTATCCTGCTCCTTGGCGGCAATATCGAGATGCCGAATGGCGCGCAAATGAGCGAGATGATAACCCAGTGAAGCGAACCCTAGGACGAGGATTGCGAGAAGAAAAACCTGCCATGAGAGAAAGGCCATATAGACCAGACAGCCAATCACAATGACCGCATTGGTGAGAATGACTGGAAAACTGACGAAAAATTCGGCAACCCGGGTACAGTGCTCAGAAAGGGCGGATTGTACACGTGCGGCCCCCAGTAACTCGAGTTGGCGGTAATCTGCCACAATCACTTTCTCTGCGATAAAACTGCGCAGCTCAGAATGAGCACGTTGCCCAAGCCACTCAAACAAAATTGCAGTCGCTATATAATTTAGCATCACACATAGTGCAGTCACTGCAAAAATTAATGCCATTTCTTCATAATCAGACTCTGTCGTCGTAAGCGCAGAACTGATTTGCGCGATTAAGAAAACGCTAAGAATACCATGCAATATGCTTGCAAACGATGCGCCCAGAAGCAGAGGTTTAGATTGTTTAATAAGATATTTCAGCATGGCTTACCCGTTTAAATAAAAGAGAATATATTTAGAGAGACGAATGACAGGGATAAATGTTTACTCTGCTGCGCAATACTTTCAGTAAGTCTTCAATGATAAGTATTTAATTCACTGGTTCTTTATAATGAGCCAAGAATAATATTCATCCATACCATAAACATTTTGTGCTCAATTTCTCACGCCTAACCAAGCAATCGATATTTATTAGTAACGAAATTTATAAATAATAATACTTCTCATTCGTCTTCAACCAATAAGATAAGCGTATTACTCAATCAAACTTTCTTGAAGACAAATGGAGTTAAGTCGATTAAATGATCAGTCTGGTGAATTACTGGGAGCATCGCCGATGCTACCGGTAAGCTTGTCATGCTGTCCGGATCAGATTCGTTACCAGGTCACTCACGAAAATACTGCACTGTATGTGCAAAATGACGCTACCAAGAAAAAAACGATCTGGCATTTGTACCGACAATCGGACCAACTGAAACTGGCACTGGCTGATTCTCATTCAGAGCAGCCTGAAGTGACCGAGTTGTTGGCGGCAGTGGAAGCTGCATTTGCCCATTATCCCTACCAGAAAAAATTAAGCCTATCTGTTCCTGTCGATCAGTTTGCAGAGTTGCTTGATTCAGGTATTTTCATTGCTGAAGATAATCAATTGTCTGTTTATGCAGAGCTTTTTTGGCAACAAGCCCGGATATGGCATCCCTTAGCCCGCCGCCAGGCTTTTCCGATTCGTTACGTCTTCAGTCATGGAAGGCGCCATCCGCTACGGCCACCAAAGCCCAGGGGTACCGTCTACCAGCGCTATATCACGTGGCTGGGTCGTGTTTTGACATTCCGAACCGTTGATCCTGCTACTGATCTAGGCTTTTTCAATTGTTGGATGAATGATCCCGTGGTGGCAGAGTTCTGGCAGGAAACAGGTGACCTTGCCAAGCATCGTGCTTATCTTGAAGGCGTCCAGGCAGATCCGCATGTGATTAATCTTATCGGTTGCCTGAATGATGAGCCATTTGGCTATTTCGAAATTTATTGGGCTAAGGAAGATCGCATCGCCCCTTACTACGACGTGGATGATTTTGACCGTGGCTGGCATGTACTGATCGGGGAGCCCCGCATGCGAGGCAAACCTTTCGTTACTGCCTGGTTGCCCTCTATCTCGCATTATCTGTTTTTAGATGATGACAGAACACAGCGAATTGTCATTGAACCCCGCGCTGACAATCACAAGATGATCCGCAATCTTGCGCAATGCGGATATGCAAATCTGAAGGAATTCGATTTCCCACACAAGCGCGCAATGCTCGGCATGTTGTTACGCGAACGTTTCTTTACTGAACAATTATGGGTGCCACGTGCTACTGCGTCACCCTATTCTGTATCTTTATCTTGAGGATTTGGTTATGAAAATTTATGATTTGATCGGCATTGGTTTTGGTCCCTCCAATATAGCGCTTGCCATTGCACTCGAAGAGCAAAAACAGACCGGGCATCATGCCGAGTCTTTTTTCATCGAAAAACAGCCCAGCTTTGCCTGGCATGCCAATATGATGTTGGATAATGCGCATATGCAGGTTTCCTTCCTCAAGGATCTGGTCACCATGCGTAATCCTGCCAGTCATTTCACGTTCATCAATTATCTGCACCAAAAAAATCGGTTGCAGGATTTCATTAATCTCAAGACTTTTTTTCCAAGCCGCCGTGAATTCAACGATTATCTGGCATGGGCGGCAGCGCATTTTGATCACTGTTGTGCCTATGGCGAAGAAGTCATCGAAGTGCTTCCGGAAAAAAAAGGTGATGAAGTTTCATTGCTGCGAGTTCGCTCGCGTGACAATGCTCAAACCGTTCATGAACGGCTGACCCGCAGTTTAGTGATCAGTATTGGCGGCCACCCCAGAATTCCAGATTGCTTTTCATCCTTAAAAGGGGATGCGCGTGTTTTTCACTCCAATAACTATTTGAAAGAAATTGCACAGCATACGCATGCCCAAAAAATTGCTGTGGTCGGTGCGGGGCAGAGTGCATCGGAAATTTTTATGGATTTGCATCATCGCTTTGATACCACACAGATTGATCTGATAATGCGAGCCCGTTCGATCAAGCCATCGGATGATAGCCCTTTTGTGAATGAGATCTTTAATACCGATTTTACCGATTATGTTTTCAATAGCCCTGAACAGGAGCGCAGCAAGATTCTCAACGAGTTCTGGCATACCAACTATGCGGCACCTGATCTGGTTTTGATTGAGCAGATCTTTAATGTGTTTTATCAGCAGAAAGTTGCCGGTGCTGAGCGGCACCGTTTTTTGCGACGGCACGTAGTCAAAAAAGCACTCGCACAGCCCAAAGGGATTCAATTCATTTTGCAGGATTTGAACACCAATAAGGAGCGTATCGTCACTTATGACGCAGTGGTGCTTGCAACAGGCTACCACCGTGATCATTACAAATCGCTGCTAAACCCATTGATGCCTTATTTCAATGACTTGAAGGTCGATCGTCAATATCGGGTATGCAGCACACTGCATTTCAAACCAGCAATTTTCCTTCAAGGTGCTTGCGAAGCCAGCCATGGCCTGAGCGATACCTTACTGTCGGTGACGGCCGTGCGTACCAGTGAAATATCCCAGGCGGTTATCAATTTATTCAGTCAGTCAAAAAGCCTACAGGCAAAACGAACGATGTCTTCTGCACTGGTGTAGTTACATGAAGTTTATTCTGGTATTGAGTCATTAATTTTAAAATTAATAAGAAGATTTATTTAAATCATGAAGTTATATAAAAAAAGCCATAAGCAAAAAAATCAACTAAAACATTTAATGCTGTTATCTGCTCTACCATTGTTTATTTTTAATAGCCATGCGCAGTCGCAGCAACATGGTGTAAACAAGCCTGTTGAATCAAAAACCCAGCAAACTCAGGATACTGCAGAAGCAAGCAAGATAGAATCAGATAAATCAAACCCTCCGGTTTTTCCTACGGTAACCGTTAAAGATAAGGCATCCGAAGAAGTCGTGGGAAATGTCGCCAAGCGCAGCATGACCGCAACCAAAACCGATACGCCGATTATTGAGATACCGCAATCCATTTCTGTTGTTACGCGTCGTGAAATGGACATGCGAAGCGTACAAAATTTTACTGAGGCATTACGTTATGTGCCAGGTGTTACCGTGGATCAATTCGGGTTTGAAGGGCGCGGGTTTGAATATCTATTGCTGCGGGGTTTTAGCGGCCTGAATACCGCAAATTTCCGGGATGGTTTGAGTAATTCGGCAGTCGGTTTTTTTACCCAGTTTATAACAGACCCCTATGGGTTGGAGCGAATTGATGTATTGCGTGGTCCGTCTTCAGTGTTATTTGGGCGTGGTGATGCAGGGGGTATTGTCAATCGTGTAACCAAGCGTCCGAGCGCCACCCCGATTCGGGAAATCGAATTTCAATATGGCAATTTCGATCGCAAAAGAATTTCGGCTGATTTAGGTGTTGTAAGTAAAGACGGAACAATTATGTTTCGATTGGTTACGACGGCGCTTGATACCGATACGCAGGTCAGATTCCCCAATACGGGCGGTGAACGGGCAGGGATTGAACGTTTTTATATTGCACCATCGATAACCTGGCGACCTACCGTTGATACAACCATTACATTGATGGGAGATATACTCAATAATCGCAGTGGGGCATCACCGTTCTATATTGCTGCCCCCGATGGCACTCGTACCAATGTACTGCAAAGTGATCCGAAATTCACCCGATACGCAGCTAACCAAGCGTCATTCAGCTATCAGATTGAGCATCATTTCAACGAAATCTTTACCGTGAGGCAGAATTTTCGTTATGCCCAGCAAAGGGGGCGTTTCCAGGATCTGTTTACGACCGGATTCAATTCAATTGATCAACCCACGCTGGCAGACCGTGACGCATATGCCACCAATGAGCGGCTGAATCAAATAGTACTCGATACCCACTTGCAGGCAAAGCTGAATACCGGTCCGGTTAACCATACCATGTTGTTAGGTGCTGACTGGAATCAGACCAATCTAGCGCTGAAATACTTTCAGGGATATGCCAGCGGCTTTATTCCTCCTTCCATTGACATCTTGAATCCAGTGTATTCTCAACCAATCCCCAGGCCCGATGTATTGGGAATGAATCTGAATCAGAGAATTGACCAGCTCGGTTTTTACATTCAAGATCAACTGCGTTATAAGGAAAATTGGATTCTGACCTTGAGCGGGCGTTATGACAGAATTCACTCTAAGGATAATGATCTCCTGAATGTCGCATCCATAAAAACCAAGGATAGTGCATTTACCGGTCGGGCTGGTTTGACCTATCTTTTCTCAAATGGCATTGCTCCTTATTTTAGTTACTCGCAATCCTTCTTGCCGCAACCGGGCATTAGCAGTGATGGGAAGCCTTTTGACCCTACACGCGGTTCACAGTATGAAGCGGGTATCAAGTATCAGCCGGTGAATGGAAGAAGCTTGTACACTGTGGCATTTTTTGATCTGACCAAAACAAATGTGTTGACGCGGGATCCCAATGATGAAACGGGTTTTCGTCTTATGCAGACAGGTGAGGTAAGATCACGTGGCGTTGAACTGGAAGCACGTACAGAAGTATTGCCTGGTTTGAATGCGATCGGTTCCTTTACTTATCTGGATGTGAAAAATATAAAAGATACTGATTTCAAAGGAAAGATGCCTGTACAAGTACCAACTACCATGGCATCCGGTTGGCTGGATTATTCCTTTGGAGCATTAGGCATTGACTGGTTGCGGGGGTTTGGGTTGGGAGGCGGTGTTCGTTATGTGGGTAAGGTTTTTGATGATCAGGAAAATACAAGTTCGACGCCGTCATTTACCTTATTTGACGCAACACTTCGTTACGAAAAAGGCCCCATGTTATTTACAATCAATTCCAGCAATATATTTGATAACAAATATATTGCTTCTACTTTCTTTGGCAGACACTTTCTTGGAACGGAGCGCACAGTGATAGGTACCATGACGTTCAGATTCTAGTATGTTGCGTAAGTTTATTTTTTATATCAGTCTAATTCTTATGGAGAACATTTGATGTCACTTGATGCGGATCTGGCAGCGTTTCTCGAACTTGTTGAGGCAAGGACAATAAGCGGAGAAACACCATTGATGCATATGTTGTCGCCTGAAAAGGCGCGGATAGAATACGATGCCTCCACACAGATACTGGATGTTCCCGGCCCAGCGGTTGGAAGCGTTACTACCCTTGATATTGCCTGCCGGGATGGGCAATTGATCAATGCGCGGCTTTATTCGCCGACTGAGTTTATCGGAAAACCGGGGCCTTTCCCGGTATTGCTTTATTTTCATGGTGGAGGATATTGTATTGGCGGTCTTGATTCTCATGATTCATTATGTCGGTCACTGGCAGCGCTGACGCCCTGCTGCGTGTTGAATGTAGCTTATCGGCTAGCGCCTGAATATCGATTTCCAACTGCTGTACATGATGCTCAAGACGCCTATCAATGGGTGCTGTCAAGCGGCACTGCGTACAATCTGGATGTCACCCGTCTGGCAGTAGGAGGGGATAGTGCGGGCGGGACATTGGCAACTGGCCTGGCGATCGCAGCACAGCAGGAGAAATGGCCACAGCCAGCCTATCAGGTATTGCTGTATCCTTGTACCAGCGCCTGGCAAGATACTGCATCGCATCAGCGCCTTAAGCAAGGCTATTTACTTGAAGCGGAGACACTGCAATGGATGTTTAATAACTATCTTTTCGCTGAAACCGATCGAGTGGACTGGCGTTTTGCGCCGCTGCAAGCGAATAATCTAGGTCATCTTGCGCCAGCATTCCTGGCTCTGGCTGAATACGATCCTTTGTTGGACGAAGGAATTCTGTATGCTGATAAATTGAAAGCTGCTGGTGTTTCTACCTTGGTTAAGATCTATCCTGGCATGACGCACGATTTTGCCCGCCTGGGGAACATCGTCAGTGAAGCCGATCAAGTGCGTAAAGATATCGCCCATGCACTCGCTAAGACGTTTTACCCCAATCAGAATATGAATTAGCATAGCGATCCTATGTTCTTAGGCTGTTATTGATGATTAGGTGTCATATTGGAAGTGGATGGATCCGGGTGAGTAGGATTTTTATTTGGATAGTGCTGATTATTCTGGCAGGATGTAATATGCTGCCTCAGCGGCATATTCAGGAAGTGGGTGCGGCGATACCGAATCAGTGGGGTGAAGAAGGCAAGGATTTCAGTCAACCCATACCGACGCAGTGGGTGGAGACTTTTGGCGATGCTCAACTCAGCGCCCTGGTTGACATTGCGCTGGCTAATAATTATGAACTCAAAGCGGCGGCGGCAAGGGTTGATGCAGCGATCGCGCAGGCGCGTATTGATGGATCGGGTCGCTGGCCGCAGATTTTCTTTACTGCGGACCATCAACAAGTTCAGATCCGCGAAGCGGGTTTCGGTTCATCAAGATTCAGCGTGTTCGAAGCGTTGTTTGGTATGAGCTGGGAAGTAGATGTCTGGGGGCGGATACGCGATTTTCAGCAAGCTGCGGTGCAGGAAGCGGATGCAACCAACACTGACTATTATGGCGCACGACTATCCTTGGCCGCGCGAGTGGCACAGAGCTATTTCGAGTTGGTGGAAGCAAAGCTGCAAGCAGCAGTAGTTGAGCAGTCGATCAAAGATCGCACTGTTATCGCCAAGCTGGTGCGCGGGCGCTTTCAACGTGGTTTAGTACGTGGCCTGGATTTGCGTCTGGCGCTCACCGATCTGGCAAATGCGCAAGCACAACTCAAACAGACGAGCAACAGAATTCAAATGGTGACCCGGCGCCTGGAGATTTTACTGGGACATTATCCGGCAGGAGAAGAAATGGGGTTAACCACACTGCCGCAGTTGCCTGCCACTATTCCTGCCGGATTACCTGCCGAGCTGCTGGAGCGCAGGCCGGATCTGGTCGCAGTGTTTAGCCGCCTGCAGGCTGCCGATCTTCGCACAGTCAGTTCGGAAAAATTGCGTCTGCCGCGTATTACTCTGACCGCTGCTGGCGGTACACGCAGCGCCGATCTGACGGAGCTGATCGATCCTCGAGCCGCGGCCTGGAATGTTTTTGCCGGATTGATGCAACCTTTGTTTACCGGCTGGCGTATCGAGGGCGAAATTTTTCGCAACCGCGCACGCGCGGAAGAGACGCTGAATATTTACAAAAATACCGCACTGAATGCATTCCGGGAAGTGGAGCAAGCCCTGGCAGCCGAGGAATGGTTACGGCAGCAAGAGGCGTCTTTGCGCAAGGCCGTCGAACAAACCGAATCCAGCCAGAAGCTGGCAGTTTATTCCTATCGTCATGGTTTGATTGAAATCATTACCTTGTTGGATAGTTATCGCAGTACGCTCAACGCTCAGACGGCCCACCTATCGGTTACCCGGCAATTGCTCAGCAATCGCATCAATCTTTACCTGGCACTGGGTGGAGACGTGTGATGCCGTTGATGCCATTAATCTCTCTGAATTCAATCGTTCTATCATTATGAAAGTGCGTCGGCAATTACTTATCGCACTCATCATTGCGATTGTAGGAGGTTTGGCTGTTGTCGCTATTGTCAGCTTTCCGCCGCAAACCGATCAGCAGGAAGATACGGTTAAACCGCCAACACCGGTTCAGGTTTTACAGGTAAAGCCCGAGCGATTACGCATGGATGTGCGATCTCAAGGGCGTGTCGCGGCGCAAACGGAAATAGACTTGGTCACCGGCGTGGCAGGCAATATCATCAAGATATCGCCTGCTTTTGTCAGTGGCGGCTTTTTCAAGAAAGGGGATTTGCTGGTTTCGATTGATCCGGCGGAATACGATCTGCGCGTGGCACAAGCCCAGGCCCGGGTGATGGAGGCTCAATATCAACTGACACGCGAAGAAGCGGAAGCCGAGCAGGCACGCGATGAATGGCGGCATTTGGGGCAGGGAGATCCTAATCCATTGAGTCTGAGGATTCCCCAACTCAAGGAAAAGAAAGCCAAGTTGGCAGCTGAACAGGAAGAGTTGAAGAATGCCAAATTACTGCGTCAACGTACCGACATTCGTGCGCCTTTTGATGGCCGGGTACGCAGCAAGGAAGTAGGTATGGGGCAATATCTCAGCGAAGGTGCCATTTTGGGGGTCATTTACAACAGTGATTTGGCAGAAATTCGTTTACCCTTGAGCACTCAGGAACTGGCCTTTGTCGATTTTCCGGAATTGCCCAATCGTACTCAACCCGCACGTGGAGCGCTGGTGAGACTCACTGCCAATTACCAAGGCCAGCAGCAGGCGTGGTCAGGTCATATTGTGCGCAGTGAAGGTATTGTTGACAAAGAAACCGGCATGGTGATGGTGGTTGCCCAAATTCCTGACCCATTTGGTCTGGCTGCCAAGAAACCAGAATTATCCGGCGCCCAGTCAGCCACGGCCGTTTTACCGCTGGGCTTGTATGTAGAAGCCAGCATTGAGGGGCGCTGGCTTGATAATTTAGTCATTTTGCCAGCGAGTGCACTATTTTCGAATAATCGCGTGGTAGTAATTGATGAGGAAAACCGGGTGCGCTTTCGTAATGTGGAAGTGTTAAAAAGGGAGCGCGAACAAATCATTATCAAAGCCGGTTTGCAAGCGAACGAGCGCATACTGGTCTCTGGCCTGCTTCATCCTATCGAAGGATTGGTGGTCACTCCGATAGAATCTAATTCTCCTGCGGCGAAAGATCTAATTCCATGAGTGGAGGGAAAATGGCCAAAGAATCATCTATGGGTACGCAGGTCATTGTATGAAACTGATTATTTGGTTTGCCAAAAACCCAATTGCTGCCAACTTATTGATGATACTCATTATTGCAGGTGGTGCGCTGGGATTATCGATGGTCAATCGCTATACGCTTCCTCCCGCACCACAGAATCAATTAGAAATTGACATCCTCTATCCGAATGCGGGTCCCAGCGAAGTGGAGCAGGCGCTCTGCATTCCGATCGAAGAAGCTATCTACCTGTTGGAAGGTATCAAGAATATTAACTCGTTTGCTATGCAAGGAAAATGTGAGCTTTTTGTTGAGTTTGATCCGGCAGTTGGGTCAGCGGCACGTTTCCAAACTGCTGTCCAGGCTAAAATCGATGCCATTCCGACGTTTCCAAAAACAATCGAAGGATTAAAGATCGAAGAAGTCAAGACGGGTACACAAGCAGTCAATGTATCCGTGCGTGGAGAAATTGATGTGGTAATTTTGCTGCGCCTACGCGATCAATTACGGACTCGGTTGAGCAAGCATCCTGACATTGGCATGGTTTATTATTGGCCGCAGGATCCCTATGAAATGTCGATTGAAATCACTGAATCGGATTTACGTCGCTACGCACTCAGTTTTGAAGAAGTCTCAGCCGCTATTCAAAATGCCTCAAAAAATTTGCCAGCAGGTGAATTGAAAAAAATCGATGGCAGCATTCTCCTGAGAAATAAGAATCAGGCAATGACGGTTGCTGATTTTGCGGCCATTGAATTGCGGCCTGCGTATCAAGGTACACGTTTGTTGCTGGGAGATATTGCGCAGATTCGTGAAACCATCGGCGAACGAGATGCAGCAATGAATATTGATGGCAAGCGTTTCGTAACGGTTTATGTGTTGCCTAAGAATCAAATTAAAGCGACAGTGGAAGCGGTTAATCAGGTCATCGAAGAATTTCGTCCGGAATTGCCGGAAGGTGTCGACATCTTTACCTGGGAAGATTGGTCGGTCAAATATAATGAATACATGAATATGCTGATAGAAGACGCGATATCAGGTTTCATTCTGGTTTTTCTGATATTGGTGTTTACTTTGCGATTCTATTTAGCCTTGTGGGTGAGTAGCGGTATTTTAATCTCGCTGGCCGGTGCATTCTGGATGATGCCGATGCTGGGGATTTCTTTGAATGCATATTCCATTTCTGCGCTTATTTTAATTCTGGGGGTGCTGGCGGATGATGCCATTATTGTAGGTGAGAATATTTATACCCATCAGCAGCAAGGACGAGTGGGCTTGGCGGGTGCGATCAGCGGAACGTTGGAAGTCACACCCCTGGTGGTAATGATGGTGTTATCCACGATGATTGCTTTTATCCCCGGGCTTTTTTTGCCGGGACTGAGTGGCAATCTGATGTACAACGTTTCCATGGTCATTATTGTGACGCTGGTGTTTTCCATGCTAGAAGCACTGCTGATTTTACCCTCTCATTTGGCTGTTGATTTTACCTCAACCGCAAATAAAAATGCCTGGTCCTCTGCAATTGATGCCATCCAAAAACGGATAGATGCGAAGTTGCAATGGCTTATTAACCATATCTATCAGCCAACGCTGCAAAAATTGCTGCATTTGCGCTATATCACCCTGGCCGGATTTATTGTGATGCTGATGATAACAGGAGCGCTCGTGGAGTCTGGTCGCGTGCCAAGTACGTTGGAAGCACCCGTCAATGATTATTATTTGATTGGGAAACTGGAATATCCAGCCGGCACTCCATTTGTTGAGACTGAACAGGTGGTCATGCAGCTGAAATATATCGCTGATGAGATTCGAGGAGAGCTGAACACTGAACTCGGTGTAGGTTCGCCCGATGAGAAGCTGCACGATAGCTTCCGGTATATCCTTATTATCATTGAAGAACTTGAAAGCCTGGTTTTTATTGAGACAGCCTTTGATGAACGCATTCGCGCCCGGGTGGATGAAATTAAGAAGCGCTGGCAAGAGCGTTTTGGCGAAGCACCACCTGGTTTTACCATATCTTTCCAGAGCTTCTGGCCGCAGAACCTCGGTATGCCAGCGAGCCAAGGGGCGAAGCCGATTGAATTGAAGCTGATTGCATCGGATCCTGCCCAACAAAGTGCTGCGGGAGAAGTGCTTAAAAACAAGCTGGCATCATATGCCGGCGTGCACAGTATTAGCAGTTCTATGAAGACAGGTAAACCGGAATTGCGCCTCAAACTTAAACCTGAAGCAGCATTCCATGGACTAACGATGCAAAGCTTGACAGAGCAGGTGAGCCATAGTTTTGGAGGTCTGGAGGTACAACGTTTTTTTCAAGATCGGAATGAAGTCAGGGTGATGCTGCGTTTTCCTGCCGAGCATCGCCGTTCTCTGGATGATCTATACCATATGCCGATCAGGCTTCCCGGCGGCGGCACTACTCCTTTTGCTAATGTAGCTGAAACCGAATATGCGGCGGGGTTTTCCGTGATTACCCGGCAGGGTCGTGAGCGTATTCAGTTAATCAGTGCCGAGGTTTATAAAGATGAGGCAAATGCTGAAGTTATTCTTGCCGAGTTGCGTGCTCATGTGATTCCTGAACTGGAGAAGCAATATCCCGGCCTCAGGATTGAACCTGGTCAAGCCAGACAGAAACAAGAGAAGGCCATGACTGCTTTATGGAGCTACGGTGCGCTGGCGATGCTGGCAATCTATGCGTTACTGGCTATTCCGTTACGTTCGTATACCCAGCCATTACTCATTATGTCGGCTATCCCGTTTGGTTTCATTGGCTCTGTAGTGGGACATCTGTTATGGGGCATTCCGCTCACGCTGGAATCCTATTTGGGATTGTTCGCTGTGGGAGGAATTGTGATTAATGATAGCTTGATATTGGTGGCCAAAATCAATGAAGCTGTGCAAAAAGGTACACCCATGGCTGATGCGGTGCTATCAGCCGGTAAAGCCCGTTTTCGAGCCATATTTCTGACTACCGCCACTACCTTTATTGGCTTATTACCCCTGCTATTTGAGCAGAGTTCGCATGCTGAGAAAATTCTACCGATGGCGATTACGCTTGCGTTTGGTATTTTATTTGCGACGTTGATCACTTTGCTGTTGGTGCCGATCAGTTGTGTGATATTGAAGGAAATATCCAGTCAGAAATTACTGGTTAGCGCAGGGGAGAAGCACTTTGGTTGAACCTTTCACTCATTAGAGAAAATGACATTGTATCCACTACTATTGAAACAACTCTGGCATACGCCTTTGGCGAATGCATCCGATCAAGAGATCATTTATCGTGATCAATTGCGCCTGAGTTATCGCCAGGTATATGCTCGCATTGGTCGCTTCGGCGCTGCCCTGGCAGCTGGTGGTTGCCGGCAAGGTGACGTGATCGCCGTTATGGATCACGACAGCCATCGTTATCTCGAATGCTACTTTGCCATACCGATGTACGGTGCGACTCTGATGACGGTCAACACGAAACTGACACCGGCACAGATTGCCTATACCTTGAATCACTCACACGCTTCGATGTTACTGCTGCATGCGGACTTCATCCCGGTCATAGAAAGTATCCGCACGCAGTTGCCGGGCATACGAAAGCTTATCTTGCTGACGGATGGAACATCGGCGGAGGCAGTGCTGCCGCAAACTACGCTGCAGTTTGACGATGAGTACGAATCCTGGTTGGCGGATCAAACAGATGGTTTGAATTTTGCGGATTTTGATGAGAATACCCGAGCGACGATGTTTTATACTACCGGCACCACCGGCGCGCCCAAAGGGGTTTACTACACCCATCGGCAATTGGTGCTGCACACGCTTGCAGCAGGTATGGCATTAATGGCACCGGCAGCTCGGCAGCGATTTCACAGCGAAGATGTTTACATGCCGTTGACGCCGATGTTCCATGTGCATGCCTGGGGTATTCCCTATATCGCTACATTGCTTGGAGTAAAGCAGGTCTATCCTGGGCGTTACGCGCCCGATATGTTGCTGAAATTGATCCGTGAAGAGCATGTTACTTGCTCGCATTGCGTGCCTACTTTATTGAAAATGATACTGACTGCAGCACAGACATCAGGTGTGGATCTTCGTGGATGGAAAGTGGTTGTGGGTGGGTCGGCATTACCGCAAGCACTCGCCAAACAAGCGCTAGAAATGGGAGTCGATTGTTTCGCTGGCTACGGCTTATCAGAAACTGCACCCATATTGACGCTTGCGCAATTGAATATCAGTCGTGGCATGCAAGACCCAATTACGGATGATGCGCTGGCTGACTTATGCTGTGCCGGACGTGCAATACCACTGGTGGATTTGCAAATCGTTGATGATGCGATGCAACCGCAAGCGCATGACGGACGAAGCAGTGGTGAAATCGTTGTGCGTGCGCCTTGGCTGACGCAGGGTTATCTCGATAATCCGGAGGCCAGCGCAGCACTCTGGCACGGTAATTACTTGCATACGCAGGATATCGGTGTCATTCAGCAGGATGGCTATCTGCGCATTACCGATCGTTTGAAAGATGTCATCAAAGTCGCCGGCGAATGGGTGTCATCATTGGAATTGGAGAATGCCTTGGCACTGGTTACCGGTGTCAAGGAAGTTGCCGTGATCGGCATGCCTGATAAACGCTGGGGAGAATGCCCGCTGGCGTTGCTAATCGTGGATAACAATTTGTTCAATGAATCAATTGCCTATCAGCAACTGCGTGCATTCATCGAGCAGGGATCGATTTCAAAACATGCATTGCTGACGCAATTCAAGCAGGTTGATGTCATTGCCAAAACGAGCGTAGGCAAAATCGATAAAAAAGCTTTGCGTGTTGAGCACTCTGTTGGACATTAAGCAGTTTGCGATTCCAATTTTTTTACTGTGTTTAGCTGAATTTCATCACATCATCAGACAATTAGTTTCAATTGAGGAAATCAATATGAAAATCCGACTCATACTGCACTCATTCCGGTGTGTGCTATTGACAGCTCTGTTGCTGAGTGCCTGCCAGCCCGTCCAGCCACCTGCACAGGTCCATGACGGTACGGAAATTTTGTGGGATACCTGGGGCATTCCGCATATTGTTGTCCAGAAAGACAGCGATGCCTTCTATGCTTTTGGCTGGGCGCAGATGCGAAGCCATGCAGATTTATTACTCAAACTTTATGCCGTAGCACGTGGGCGCGGTGCAGAGATTTTTGGTGAAAGTTACCTGCCCGCGGATCGGTCTGTGCGGATGCTGGGTATTCCTGGTTTGGCCGAGAAGTGGTATATGGAACAAGATGCTGCCTTCCGCGCCAATCTGGACGCATTTGCTGCCGGCATCAATGATTTCGCCCGCCAACATCCGGAGACCATTTCCGATATGGTCAAAGCTGTATTGCCGGTGACGCCGCAAGATGTCATCGCGCATACGACGCGTGTGATGACCGTTTTTATCGCCGGTACTTCTGAATGCAGTGCGGTATTGCCGGGTTTTGACTTTTTTGACCAGCCGGTTGCTTCGAATGGCTGGGCGCTAGGCCCTACTTATTCAGCCAGCGGTAATGCCATGTTACTTGCCAACCCACATCTGAGTTGGCATGGACTAGAGATGTTCTATGAGTCACACTTTCTGCTGCCGAATGTTAATCTTTATGGTACAGCACTGGTGGGTTCTCCTGTTTTACAGATTGCTTTTAACGATCACCTGGGTTGGACGCATACTGTCAATACGATGGATGGTTGTGATCTCTATCAACTGAAGCGGGCAGGCGCTACGCTGGATGATGGTTATTTGCTAGATGGGTTGGCACAACCTTTTAATGTCACTATCGAAGTTATTCAAATCCGCCAGCAGGACGGCAGCATGACAAGCGAATCTTTATTCATCCGCCGGTCCAAACAGGGACCAGTAATCGAGACAGATGACCAGATTCTGGCGGTGCGCTTTGCCTTATTGGAAACGTCATTGCTGGCCGGTATGAACCGGCAGTGGTGGGAAATGGGGCATGCGCGTAACCTGAAAGAATTTGAGGATGTGCTGCGAGGTCAGCATCTGCCCTTATTCAATGTGATTTATGCGGATGCTGACAAGCATATTATGCTTGCCTTCAATGGCATTATTCCCGTGCGGACTACGGGCGATGTAATATTCTGGCGAGCACCTGTTCCTGGAGATGATTCGAGTCTGATCTGGAGCGAGACGCATTCCTATGCGGATTTGCCCAAATCGATTGATCCTGCCAGTGGTTGGGTACAGAATGCCAATGGCGCACCCTGGTACATGACGATGCCTTTCCTCGACAAAAGCCATTACTCTCCTAACATCGCGGCTGATGTGACCAATAATCGCGAGCTGCGCGGATTACAGA
The DNA here is from genome assembly GCF_900112825.1 of Nitrosomonas sp. Nm166. Lineage (GTDB taxonomy): Bacteria > Pseudomonadota > Gammaproteobacteria > Burkholderiales > Nitrosomonadaceae > Nitrosomonas. The sequence continues at coordinate 55,214 of NZ_FONE01000005.1, forward strand.
TGCTGAACGCCCATAAGCAGATGAGTTACGCGGAATTGATTGCTGCCAAACATTCGACACGCGCACTGGTTGCTGATCAGTTGCTCGATGAGTTAGTTGCTGCTGCGCGCGGGAGTGGCGACCAGTTGCTGCAGCAGGCTGCCGATGTGCTGGATCGCTGGGACCGTCAATATCTGGCAGCAAGCCAGGGAGCATGGCTTTTCGGTATCTGGTTCGAGAAATGGCTGGAAAGAACAATTGCCAAAGCCGCCGATGCTGATACCGATAACAATTTTACCTATGGTCAGCTTGTCGGTGGTCTTTTCTATGCTCAACCTTTTGACCCGGCCCAGCCACTGACTACGCCGCATGGCTTGGCGGATGTACCGCTGGCGCTACTGGCCCTGCATGATGCTGCCGGTAAGTTGCAGGCAACTGAAGGTGCACTCGATGTGGCGTGGGGCGATATTGCCCGCCTGCGCCGCGGCAAGATTGATTTGCCTGGTAACGGTGCCGGCACTGTACTAGGCGTTTTTCGTGAAATTGTTTATGAGCCGGATGAAGATGGCAAACTTAAGTCATTCTCTGGTGATACTTATATCGCGCTGGTTGAATTCTCGCAGCCTGTTCGTGCTCAGGTGCTCACAACCTATGGTAATGCCACTCAGAACAGCGTTTTTGAGATAGGCGACCAATTGCGTCTGGCCGCCAAGCAGCAGCTCCGTCCCGCCTGGCGTACATTGGATGAGATTGAGTCGAATGTGGCAATGCGTGAGGTCTTGGTACCTTACAGTAGTAGTTCAGATCAAATCTGAACTACTACAACACATAATCAGCCGTAAGCATTTCCAGTAAATGTCCATTCGGATCACGAAAATAAACCCCACGGCCGCCAAAATTGTGATTGATAGACATATTATCGGCTTCGCCAGGGCCGCTGCCATATTTAATATTCTCGATCTGTATTCGTTCGAATATCTCATCAAATTCCTGCTCCGAAACCTTAAATGCGTAGTGATTTGAGTCAAATTTTTCTCGATTGTCAAAATCCAGACTCAGGGTATCATTTACCCGTACGACCACGAAATGTGAAAACTCGCCGGCATATTCAAAACCAAACAGCCTGCAATAAAATTTTGCAGATTCCACATTATTAAAGCAGGGTACGATGGTGTGATTAAGTGTAATAGTCATCATTTTTCCTTCGAAGAGTATCTGGCGAAAAATTTCTTAAGCATTTAAAAAAATACTGAAGAAAAAAATGTTCATTTAAATCTTTAGAAGTAAGCCGAATCCGAGACTGAAATAATTAGACTTCCTTTTCTATTATGATCATATTAATCAATATCAAAAGCAAGCAAGGCTGAACTATTCAGAAATAGTGCGTTGTTATTTATCCGAAAAGTAAAGTATGATGGGATATACAAGCAATCCTTATCAGGTTGTGCATTAAATTTGGTCATTCTGTAGATGTTTCCTTTTATGAATAACAAACTCTCTATTGTCTTAATAGCAGCCATCATATTGCTGAACGGATGTGGATCGGTGAGAGAATATAGAATCAGGCAAGCGGTATTATCTGATGCCAGTACCACGGAAGAAATACGCAAGGCAGTCGATTACAGAGAGCTCATGGTTGGCATGACAAAAGAACAAGTCATTGCTTCTTGGGGGCTGCCCTGTAAATGGTGCTTTGGGACACGCAGAAGCCCGAGTGGAGACACGTGGGAGTATATTACTTTTGGATCAGATAATTTAGTGACGGGATCCGATTTTCTTGGTATTGGAAATGGAATTTATCTGTTCTTTGATAAGGATGGAATGCTGAAGCATTGGTCTTCTGAATAAAAGAATAAAGCACCCCGCCGCAAGCAGCGGGGTATTAACTGCGCTTTTCAATCTGCTGGTTTTCAACCAGCTTTCGCCCCAAGGAGCGGAGAATTGAACCCAGCAGAGAATTAAATCGGGTTTGATTTAAGTAAGAAATATAGGACATCCAATGACTGAGATGATAGAACTTGTTTTTTATTCAGTGATTGCACTGGTAGCGGGATTTGTTGTGGCCCAGATAATCACGAATAAATTTTTTAAATAAATACCAGCGAATATAGCCATCCTCTGATGACCATATCCCGGTGGATTCATCAACGGTTACATCATTCTGCTGCCACGACGTTGATCATCCAGCTGATGCCAAAACGATCGGTGAGCATACCGAAGCGCGGTGACCAGAATGTTTTGGCTAAGGGCATTTCTACTTGTCCACCATCGGATAATGCGGTGAAAAACTGGTCTGCCTCGACTTCCGTAGCAACTGAGATTGAAAGCGAGAAACCGCTGAAATGCTGGCCTTTCTCGCAGCCGTCTGAGGCCATCAGGATGTTGTCGCCGATACGGAAGCTTGCGTGCATCACCTTGTTTTCAAATCCCGGCGGCAGCATGCCTGGCGGCGGTGGTTCCGGGCTGTCTTTATAACGCATCAGCATGTCAATTTGTGCGCCAAGCGCGGTGCGATAAAATTCAAGCGCTTCTTTGCAGCGCCCGCCGAACATCAAGTAAGGTTGAATCAATGCTTTTGTCATGCTAATCCCTTGAATTTAGGATTAATTTGTATTTCTGGTCAAAATTTTCATTTGGCCGCCGGTTCATTCAGTACCCGTTGATATAACTGAAGGTCTTGCTCAGAAAAACAACAAAATATCACTTCCTTGAGCGGAGTCTCAGCTGCAACAAACTGGCGCACGGTTTTGACCGCTATTTCTGCAGCAGATTCAGCCGGATAACCATAAGCACCGGTACTGATACATGGAAACGCAATAGAATCTATGCCGCTGGCGACGGCAATTTCGAGGCTGCGTCGATAGCAGGAAGCAAGTTGTTCTGGCTCACTGCTTTTTCCTCCATGCCAAACAGGGCCTACTGTATGAATAATATACTTTGCTTTTAAATGGTAACCTTTTGTAATCTTGGCATCGCCAGTTTTACAACCGCCAAGTAACCTGCATTCCTGTAACAGCTCTGGACCAGCAGCCCGATGAATAGCACCATCAACGCCACCACCACCGAGCAATGATGAATTAGCAGCATTCACGATTGCTTCCGTTTCCAGCATCGTGATATCGCCACACATGGCATAAAGTCTTGTTGTCATCGTTAGGCCTTCTTGTCTTCTTTATCAGTCTTTCTCACAGGCACTGGTGATTCCAAATACTTATTTTTATAATTATTTACAGGTACCTGTCCATTTAACCAAGATGATTTTGCCATCATGCACGACACTTTGTGCCCGTCCTGAACTGGCGTTACCTGTGAACTTTCCGGTGCCTGCAATAACCTTCCAAGCGGTCCCCGCGGTACCTGGAACTGATGAGAATTCTACGCTGTAACTATCGCCATCCTTGTCTCTGCGAACGCAGTGGCCTGAAACCTTTGTATTTCCATCCGGAAATGTGAGCATAGTGGCGGCGCATTCGCCGGTTGTTGCATCGACAATTCGGTAATCGTCGCTAGTAACGACACTATAGTCGATCATCGTAGTTAAGGTGTGACCGTTGGCGACTTCTGTTGCTTCAGTAAATCGGTTCACCAGCACATCATGGCCAGAGCAATTGTCAGCGAGGGATACACTGCAAGTCATCAGAGTTCCGCCCACTACAGATGCTGCTTGTAACAATTGATAAGCTCTCATATAACCTCCATCTAATCTAGTCAAACCTACTTGCTGCTTAGCTTCTGGATCTCATATTTGGCAGTACACTCCATTGTCTGTGTTAATAACATTGCTAGTCTGGCGTTGCCAGTTTGAGTCCAATGACGCCAGCGATGATGAGCGCAATGCTGACTAAACGTGCAGCATTTGCAGGCTCATCAAATAGCACGATCCCAAGGATTACCGTGCCGACTGCGCCTACTCCCACCCAGATACTATAGGCGGTCCCGACCGGAAGTGATTTCATTGCAATGCCCAATAGCCAAAGGCTAATGATGATCGCGAGTATTGTCCCAAGCGTAGGCCACAATCGCGTAAAGCCTTCCGTGTACTTCAGTCCGATAGCCCAAACCACTTCAAATAACCCTGCGGTCACAAGAATTACCCAAGCCATATGCTTTTCCTTCCTTCCGAGTTATGGGGTCGTCCCCTATCAATATTGGAGCGATGAGGTCGTCCTCACTTCCTGTGACTGGATACTTTCTGTTACCGACATGAAATCATAAAGTCTTTAAATATTCAATAATCGCAAAAGCACCCTGTTTGTCGCCAGACCAGTTGAGGCGGTAAGTTTTGCTGCCTTCCACGATATCCTTGTCGTGGCCTTTGTTGCTCAAAGCTGGGATCGCGTTGGTCTGGAACAGGTAACCCTCATTCTGACTCTGACTGGTTGCTTGTTGCGGATTCCAGGAAAACCCAAGGTATTTCTGGTCGTAATCGAGTCGGCTTTTGATAAAGTTGGCCGGGCGTTCATCCGGTACTAACAGGTGATAAACAGTCGGCACGGTGCCATTGTGCAGATACGGTGCTTGCGCCCACACGCCGCTCAGCGGGCGGGCATTGTAGCCATGGTGTTCGTCGTTGGGCGACATCAGCAGATCTTTTTTATAGGTTAGCGGAACACCATCAAATTCAGCGCAAGGCTTGATATCTTTGCCGTAGAGCTGGATTGTCGTATCCGGCGAGCAGTTTTCATGCAGTTCTTTGCGCGCAGCATAGTTGAGCAGTGGGCCCACCACGTAAGCTCGTTTTAGGCTGGTACCCAGATTGTCGTACACTTTGCCGTTTTTGGGTTGATGGCAGTCTGCGCAATGCTCGGCAAATAGTGCTTGCCCCTGTTTTGCCAGTTCGATATCGACATCAAAAGGATAAGGGGTGGCGGGCAAGTCATTCAGCAATTCTTCAGCAAAGGCGGCTACGCGCACATCGGTTTTTTCTAAGCCTAAGGTCAGCATGGCAATCAGATTACGGTATATCGGCATGGGTACGTTGCCGTTCCATTGACCGCCACCATTAATGAGCCTTTTATGTTTTTCATCCCAACTCGCACGGCGTTTATCCTGCTCCCACACCGACATAAAATCGGTAATGCCCGGTTCCGGGGGTAGGGTGATGCTGGCAAACCATTTAACGATGGGAATGTTGTGCAGACTGATATAGCCATTGATCGCACTCAAGCCGGTGGCATCAGCCATGCCGGGAAAACCGGCCAGCATGACAGATTCAAGCCCCTGATAGTTCTTTGCGATCAACGCGCCAAAACCCTCATATTCGGCTTCGGCGCGTTGTGCGAACCGCTTGATCGTTTGTTCAGCGTTTTTCTTGAACAATGCGATTTGCGCGGCTTCGTAGTCAGCATCAAAGTTTCTGCCGGCAAATTGAAAATTGTTATAGAAGTAATTCGGGTTTTGTTGATGCGCTGCGTCCAGTGCACTCAGCAATTCTTGCGTTAATAACTTGTACTTGCTGTTACCGGTTTCACCCGCATAAGTTTTTTGCAAGGTTTGATACAGTTTGACGCGGAACTGCACAATGTTGAATGTGGTATTCACTCCGCCGTCCAAGTAATCTATCTGACCATTTTCCAGCCGCACACGTCCGATATGACAGGCACCGCAGGTAAAGGAAGCATAGTCGATGTTTCCTTGTGCCTCAGCCCGGGACAAGCCACTAAAACCAACTCCACGCGCAATCGGGTAAGTTTTCTGTCGCTCATCAATAAACAAACCCACAGTGTCGAGAAAGTTTTCTTCGCTGCCCCAGAGTTCCGGTGCCAGCTTTGGCAATAACTTGAATGCAATATAAGGAATACCATCGGCTTCACTGAAAGCAAAATTGGCAAACCAGTCGTAAGCCGTTTGATGAGACTGAATATAGTCAGTTTTCTGCTGAGATTTTTTGGTTTGCGCCTGCAACCAATTGTCCGGTACTTGGTTGACAAAAGCAGGAGGTGGGGGCGCTTTCAGCGGATAAACATTACCGGCTATGAGGGTGATGCCAAGATAGAAGCTACAGGCTACGAGGATAGTGGCAAGCAAGGGAATAATGATGGCTGAAATTCGAATCTTCATGATAAAGTGCCCGGTATCAGTTAGCGATAAGTCATAGTATGAGAAATTTCAATTGATAAGTAGATCTAACGAGAACTTTTGGCGACAATTTAACGGAATTTTCGTCGTGATGAAACTTTTATATACGCTTGTTTTTATTTTCATCGCAGGTGCGGCCACTGCGCTCCATGCAACGACAGATGTCGCTACGCCATTGGCTACACCTCTCGAAACAGCGCATTACACACGAATCAGCACATCCGCTGAGATAAGCGCTTTCATGCATGCGCTTGCCGATCGTCATCCGACACTTGCGCGCGTGGAGTTAATCGGTGATAGTGTTCAAGGGCGTCCGATTGAAGTAATACGGTTAACGGCACCGCATGCCGAGGGTGCAACACAGCGCCTCAAAGTAATGGTAATCGGTTCGCTGCATGGTGCGGCAGAACCTGCGGGAGGTGAGGCATTGTTAGTGATTGCGCGTGGGCTGCTGACAGGCGATTTGCGACCATTACTCGATCATCTTGATGTGATTCTGCTACCGAATGCGAATCCCGATGGACGGGACCTCATGCGGCGATCAAACGCTAATGGGGTCAATATTAATACCGATTTCGTACTGCTGTCGCAACCGGAAACACGCCTGTTGAAAAAAGCAGTTGACCGTTATGCACCAGACGCCCTGCTGGATTCTCATGAATCGGCCGTACTGAAGCGTGAAACGCTCGCCAAGGATGGCTATCTGACGGATTTTGATGCACAGTTTGAAATCAGTAACAACCCGGCGGTACCGGCTGCGTTGCGCGATTATGCACTCAACACGTTTCTACCCGCGCTTACTGCACGAGTGTCGGCTGATGGTTTAACGGCACATCGTTATCTTGGAGAAATCGTCAGCATCAAGCAACCGATTACGAACGGTGGCCTGACATTGCGCAATTTCCGAAATACTGCGGGCATGACCGGTGCATTGTCGATGCTGGTTGAAACCAAGCTTGATTCGCGTGAAGATACGTTCCCGACCTATCGAAATATTGCAGTACGGGTGGGGCGCCAGCTGCTATGCATTCGATCGTTTCTCAGCCTGGTGCATGAACGACGTACTGAGATTCGCGCCCAAACTGCTGCTGCTCGCGCAATGTTGCACAGTGAGCCATTGATTTTATTTGCAGGCTTTGAAGTCGACCGCGATAACCCGAAAGTATGGATTCCAATGCGCCGACTCGATACTCGGGAACTCGAGAAGCTCGAATTTCGTGATCACCGCAAACAAGTAAATGCAGATGAAGTGGCTTATCCGCCAATGCTGGTCATTACCCATCATCAAGATGTTATCCGCCCAGTGCTCGAGCGCCATCACGTGAATCACTGGCGTGTGCTGCAATCGATCACTGCGGAGGTGATCGCAATTCACGTCAAAGGGCGTAGTAATATCGTCGAGCGGGCCGAATTGCTGGCGGAGATCCGCAAATCGATTAGTGTCAAACCTGGCGATTTATTCATCGATCTGGCTCAATCCAATGGTCGCCAGGCAGCTTTATTGCTTGATCCCCGTTCGACCAGTAGTATCTTCCGTTATCCAGAATTCGCGAAGCTGGTAGTACCGGAAGAGGAATTTTTCATCTATCACACTTTCAAGACTGTTGTGGTTAGTCAGCCGTGAACAAGTTTGCTATGCTGCTTGAGCACAATAGTATCCTGTGCTATTCGAATTCAAATAAAATTGCGTGGCACTAAGACAGCTGAGAATGATTCGAAGGCTGAGTAAAACGCAAGCCCAGCTGCAATAATTCATCCCAGACGTCACCTTTCGCAACGCCTTTAATGATCCGGTCTATTATTGCGGCGGCGGATAATCCTTGCGTCAGCGATTGCAGGCTGATGCGTCTGGCTGCAGAGATGGTTGATTTTTGGCGGTCACCCCAGATTCTAGCTGTCTGTAGTAATTGTGCAGGGGAGTGCCCACTATCAAGGCCTGTGCGGATGATGATCAATTGGCGGATTTGCTCGGTCAGTGTGGCAAGAATCAGCAGTGGGGCGGTGCCTTCGCCTTGTAATCCGGTCAGGATGCGGGTGTAGCGGGTGGCGTTGGCTGAAAGCATGGCGTCTGATAATTGATAGACATCATAACGTGCGACATTCAGAACCACATCTTTTACTTGATCAAATGTCAGGTTGCCACTGGGGTAGAGCAGTGCGAGTTTTTGTATTTCCTGATGCGCGGCGAGCAAATTGCCTTCCACCTGATCAGCCAAAAATTGTAGCGTAGCGGAATCGGTTTTTTGGTTCTGCCTGGCGAGGCGATGCCCAATCCAAGTGGGTAACTGGTCGTGCTCAATAGTGTAAACTGGGATCAGGACGCTAGTATTTTCTAAGATTTTGAACCACTTAGTAGCACGCCCCTGTTTATCTATCCAGGGCAGGGTGATGAGTGTTACGGTGTCAGGCGGCAAGGCGTTGCAATAAGCTTCTATAGCTTTGCCGCCTTCCTTGCCGGGCTTGCCGGAGGGAATGCGGATATCCAGGATTTTACGATCACCAAAGAGGGATAGATTACTGCCTGAATTCAACAGGTCTGACCAGTCGAAGTGCTGATCAACGGTAAATAATTTACGCTCGGTGTAACCTTGCTGGCGTGCATGGATGCGGATTAAATCGGCGGCTTCCAGAACAAGCAATAGTTCGTTACCTAATAGCGTGTAGAACGGAGCAGTTTGTTTTTGCAGATGTTGGGGGAGTTGTTCGAGTGTTATCCGCATGCCAACGAATGACGCGATAAGAGAATTAAAAATTATTCAGACGGTGCTTTGATCGCAGACAAGCGCCACATGATCTGCTGGATGGCATCTGCCTGCATATCTTTGTACAGCAACCTCTCCTCTGCTTCTTTGGCCAGGATTTGCGCATCGAGGAAGGGAAGAATGCGCGTTAAAGAGATTTCAGTGTTCGGGACGATTTCAGCACCTTGTTTATCGACAAGGCGATACACGACACGGTAAATCAAATTAAAGTCACGCACCCGGCCGCCTCCGGACAGGGAAAGAATAGCCCGTTCACTGACGGCACTGGTGATTTCCAGCATTGCTTCGGCATTTTCCGGATTAGCAACCACCTTGGTGGTGGAGGAAGTACCTACCGCACGTTCCAGATCCATGCCGATAGTATGTCCCTCAGGTGCGGAGATATACAGCGATTTAAATGGCAATGAGGAAATCTGCCCGCGCAGTTTAAAGCCACAGGCTGACAGCAGCACCAAGATCAGCAGGATGAGGATTCTGTGTTTATTCAGTTTCATGATCGAATGGAAACAAATAGTTTATATGACAATGTTAACTAACCTGCCGGGCACAACAATGATTTTTTTGATCACTTGCCCTTCAACAAATTTCTGCACATGCTCATTCGCTAGAGCGGCGCTTTCAATGCCATCTTTCCCGGCATCTTTAGCGATATCGATTTGTCCGCGCAATTTACCATTGACTTGCACGATCAGTTTAATTTGATCCTGCACCATGGCAGCGTTGTCTGCCTGTGGCCAGGGCTGGTCAAAAAGTTCAGTACCCGGCTTGAGTTCGCGCCACAGTGCATGGCAAATATGTGGAACGATCGGCGAGAGCAATAATACGATATTTTCCAGTGCTTCCTGCATCAGGTTGTGGCTTACAGGATCGGTATCTTGAATTTTTGCCAAGCTATTCATGAGCTCCATCACCGCGGCGATGGCGGTATTAAAAGTATGGCGCCGCTCCAGGTCATCGCTGACTTTAGCGATGGTCTGGTGCAACTGGCAACGTAGGGATTTGAGTTCCGGTGCCAATGACTGATGCAATGCGGGATCGATCTGGATAGCACCGTGCTGGAGATGAGTGTAAGCCTGTCTCCATAAACGTTTCAGAAAACGGTACGCGCCATCGACGCCGGCATCAGCCCATTCCAAGGTTTGCGTCGGCGGGCTGGCAAACATCATGAACAGGCGTGCGGTATCGGCACCGTACTCTTCCACCAGCTTTTGCGGATCAACGCCGTTATTTTTGGATTTCGACATAGTACCGATGCCACCCGATTCAACCGGCTGATTGTCGGCTTGCAGGATGGCGCCGCAGCGTTTGCCCTGTTCGTCATATTGAATGCTGACTTCCGATGGATTGTAATAAGTGATGCGCCCACTGCCGGATTTGCGGTAAAAAATTTCATTCAGCACCATGCCTTGCGTGAGCAGGTTAGTAAACGGTTCGTCCAGAGCCAGCAAACCAAGATCACGCATTACCTTGCTCCAGAAGCGTGAATACAGTAGGTGCAAAATGGCGTGCTCAATGCCGCCGATGTATTGATCAGCCGGAAGCCAGTAATTGACGCGCTCATCGGTCATCGCCTGATGCTGGTCCGGACAAGCATAGCGGGCGTAATACCAGGATGAATCGACGAAGGTATCCATAGTATCGGTTTCCCGGCGCGCGGCCTTGCCGCATTTCGGGCAGGTGCATTCATAAAAGGATGGCGTTTTGGTCAGCGGATTGCCTGAGCCATCAGGCACGAGGTCCTGTGGTAATACAACTGGCAGTTGATCATCTGGCACCGGTACCACGCCGCAATTAGCGCAATGAATCAGCGGGATCGGACAACCCCAGTAGCGTTGGCGTGAAATGCCCCAATCACGCAGGCGGTATTGCACGCGCTTGCTGCCCAGGCTTTTTTGTTGCAGTGCTGCGGCGATGGCGTCCACCGCAGATTGGAACTCCAGTCCGGAAAACTCATCGGAATCAAACGTTATGCCATGTTCCGTATAAGCCTGTGTCAACGGTAACTTCGGTTCAGCATCTAGGGGTTTGATGACCGCTTTGATCGGGAGTGAATATTTCTGGGCAAACTCGAAATCACGTTCGTCATGCGCAGGAACCGCCATGACAGCACCTTCGCCGTAGCCTATCAACACATAATTAGCGACCCATACTGGTAGTTTCTGGCCATTCAGTGGATGGATGACGAATAAACCCGTATCCATACCTTTTTTCTCCTGCGTCGCCAAATCGGCTTCCTTGGCTGAGCCGAGTTTGCATTCCTGGATAAAAGCATGCAGTGAGGAATTGTTTTGGGCAGCATGCAAGGTGACGGGATGTTCGGCAGCGACAGCCACATACGTGGCGCCCATCAGCGTATCCGCGCGGGTGGTAAAGACTTTCAGATCTTGCGGGGTGCCGGATTCAGTGTCCGCGGGAAATGTGATATCAACGCCATAGCTTTTGCCGATCCAGTTGGCTTGCATAGTTTTAACTCGCTCCGGCCAGCCGCTCAGTGTGTCCAGATCAGCCAGTAATTCATCCGCATAATGGGTGATTTTCAGGTAGTACATCGGGATTTCACGTTTTTCCACCGGCGCTCCAGTGCGCCAGCCGCAACCGTCGATCACCTGCTCATTCGCTAGCACTGTTTGATCAATCGGATCCCAATTGACCGTGCCAGTGGTTTGATACGCTAGCCCCTTTTCCAGCATGCGCAGAAACAGCCACTGATTCCAATGGTAATAACTCGGGTCGCAGGTAGCGATCTCGCGCATCCAGTCGATGCTCAGCCCCAGGCTTTTCAATTGCTTGCGCATGTACGCGATGTTGTCATACGTCCATTTGGCCGGGGAAACATTGTTTTGCATGGCAGCATTCTCGGCCGGCAGGCCAAACGCATCCCAGCCCATCGGTTGTAGGACGTTATATCCCCGCATGCGATGATAACGCGACAATACATCGCCGATGGTGTAATTGCGCACATGCCCCATGTGCAGCTTACCAGACGGATAGGGAAACATCGACAAACAGTAGTATTTGGGTTTTTTCGGAGTTTCGATGGCTTTGAATGCGGCTGTTTGTTCCCAATATTGCTGTGCGTTTTTTTCGATTTCCTGGGGGTGATATTTTTCTTGCATGGAGTTTGGCTTTTTATTATAAAAAAGCGCTAATTATACCGTGAAGTATTTGGAGGGATTGTGCCTATTATCTGGCAGAGATCAGCTGGTATTACCTGAGGTAATCACTTTTTTTCTACAAAAGTTTCTTTCGCGTACTTTATTTTTACGCAATACACTCCTTTCAGTAAGAACTAGGTTCTACTGTAAATTTACCTCGACACTTGAGGTTTTACTGCAATTACATGATCGCTTGTGGCATTATTCCTACAGCGATACCGTAATCTTGACTAGGCCTATTAATCCAGGCGAAAGCCGATCTTTATGATGACTTGATAATGCGCAACCTTGGCATCAACAATATTTCCACGGATTTCCACAACTTCAAACCAATCCAGGTTGTGAAGGGTTGCGCTGGCTTTTGCAATTGCCTGTTGAATGGCATCATCGCTACTTTTAGTTGATGAACCAACAATTTCAATAACTTTATAGATGTGATCGCTCATTTTTGACTTCTCCTTACTTTATATTGTTGAAAGAAACGTTATATCATACTTTGAACCATCAGCAGTACCAGAACCTTATGTGATAATGACATAAGAAGTTATTGTTTTTATATCATACTGATGATGAAACACGACCTCGATAATCTACTTTAAGGAACTGCTATGATACTCAGAATAATTTCGCTTTTGTTGGTGATGATTTTTCTAGCAACCTGTTCGACTACGCCAACGGGTAGAAGCCAGTTAGCTTTTATGCCTGATAACGAACTCGATAGCATGGGGCTGCAAGCTTTTGAGAATTTGAAAGAAGAGAAAGCAACCAGTCAGAATGTGCAAGAAAACGAGTTTGTACGTTGTATTGCAACAGCTATTACACGTGAAGTGGGTGGTAATTGGGAAGTAGTTGTTTTTGAGGACAAGTCACTGAATGCTTTTGCCTTGCCGGGCAGCAAAATTGGTGTACATACCGGATTGGTTGATCTGGTGGATAATCAGCATCAATTGGCATCGGTGATTGGCCATGAAGTCGGCCATGTGCTGGCCAGGCATAGTAATGAGCGAATGTCTCAGAAACTGGGGGCGCAAATGGGTATTTCACTGATTGCGGCGGTGGCTGCACCACAAACACCCTTAGGACAAACAGCTCTGGGCCTGCTCGGTGTCGGTACGCAATACGGATTAATCATGCCGTTTAGCCGCTTGCATGAAAGTGAAGCCGATGTGATTGGCCTTGAATTAATGGCAAAGGCGGGATTTAACCCTTCCGAAAGCGTCACCTTATGGCAGAAAATGGCGCAGGCTAGTCAAGGTGGACAGCCTCCGGAATTTTTATCAACGCATCCATCCCATGAAACACGTATTGAGGACTTACGTGCACACATGCCAAAAGCCATGCAGATGATGCGGCAGGCTCATGCGGCAGGCAAGAATCCAAGTTGTGTAAAATAATAGATTATTCCCTGGGTTTCGGTTCATCTGCCGGAAAATCCAGTTCTACTTTGGCACCGTCTGGGTCATGACAGAATAATTGCCAGTTTTCCAGACCCTTCAGGCGGTGTAGTTTATAGGGAATGCGCCTTTGCTTTAAGGTATCAATTACACCTTGCAAATTGGATGCAGTAAAAGCCATGTGATCAATTACTCCAGCTGCACTGATAGGCATGGATCTGCCCGCCATGATATGCAGAATTGCCTGATTCCCGGCATAAAGCCATGCGCCTGGGAAAGCAAAAGGCGGTCGATAGCCTTCCTTCAGCCCAAGAATGTCGATATAAAATTCCTTGCTTTTTTCCAGATTGCTACTTAATACAGTGAAATGATTCATCCCTTGAATGGTCATTTTGCTTATCTCGTATAAAAAAGACTTTATAACACGAATTTTCAGGTTATCTTGTACATAAATTTTTTTCATTTAATCAATCTATTATAATTATATCCATTATTCTAATACGGATATAGTGCATTTTTTACCATTTATTCAACCCTTTTCTCTTCATGGATTCTGTCTAGAATTACGCCATCCATTCAAGAACCATCTCGACCATAAATTTCAAAGGCATTTCATTAAGTCAGCTTATTACTTTTGTCAATTTGGAAAAGAGAAGATAGCGGATAAGGCGCTAGTTGGTTTGAATTTTGTATAAAAGTACAGGAGTCTCAATGATGTTACAGGAACAGACAGCAAGCAAAGCCGCTGAGCCACCTGGTGCGGTGACCAGCCGTAGGGCCAATGAGTTTCTGACCTTCCGCCTGGGAGTTGAAGAATATGGAATCGAGATACTCAAGGTACAAGAGATACGCGGTTATGATTCCATTACCCAGATTGCGAATGCTCCGGAGTATATCAAAGGAGTGGTGAATCTGCGAGGTATCATTGTGCCGATTATTGATATGCGGATCAAATTCAGGCTGAGTAATGCGGATTATGATCAATTTACGGTAGTGATTATTTTAAATGTAGCCGGACGGGTGATGGGTATCGTGGTGGATGGGGTATCGGATGTCATCAGTCTGGAAGCCGACCAGATCCGTCCCACGCCGGGATTTGGCTCAGTGATTGATACTGAATACATCGTGGGATTGGGAACAGTCGATGAGCGGATGCTGATATTGATGGATATTGAGAAACTGATGGGTAGTGGCGATATGGGTTTGATTGATCAG
>NZ_FONE01000005.1:70778-110555 GCF_900112825.1 Nitrosomonas sp. Nm166
GCGAAATCGCATCAGGTAATTCAGATCTCAGCCAGCGCACAGAAGAGCAGGCTTCCAGCCTCGAAGAAACAGCATCAAGCATGGAAGAGCTGACATCCACCGTCAAACAAAATGCAGATAATGCCCGCCAGGCGAACCAACTGGCAGCCGGCGCATCGGAAGTTGCGGTAAGAGGTGGTGCAGTGGTTGGCCAGGTCGTGCAGACCATGAGCTCGATTAACGAAAGTTCGAAGAAGATTGTCGATATCATCAGTGTCATTGACGGTATTGCCTTTCAGACCAATATTCTGGCGCTGAATGCCGCGGTGGAAGCTGCACGCGCGGGTGAACAGGGTCGTGGTTTTGCAGTAGTGGCGACAGAAGTGCGCACACTGGCACAGCGTTCTGCAGCAGCGGCGAAAGAAATCAAGGAACTGATCAGCGACTCTGTCAGCAAGGTGGAAGATGGTACGCGGCTGGTGGACGAAGCCGGCGCGACGATGGATGAGATTGTCAGTGCTGTGAAACGTGTGACCGATATCATGAGTGAAATCTCTGCGGCTTCACAGGAACAAAGCTCAGGCATAGAACAAGTGAACCAGGCTGTGACGCAGATGGATGAAGTCACTCAACAAAATGCAGCGTTAGTGGAAGAGGCTGCGGCAGCGGCTGAATCGATGCAGGATCAGGCACGTGCACTCACGCAAGCGGTAATGGTGTTCAAATTGTCTAGTAGCAACAGTTATGCCGTGGCCACACCGGTTAGAAGAAGTAATCGGCCATCTTCTGTTGCCAAGCTACCAAATCGAGGACCTGCAATTAAGAAAGTTACCGTAAATTCAAATATCGATACCGCATCGATTCCTGCTCAGCCTCGTAAGGTGGCTGCAGGCGGTGGTAGTGATGATTGGGAAGAGTTCTAAAATTACCATTCACATCCAGGCGGACAGCAGTTCCGCTTAAAACTGTAATATTAAAGCGATCTCCTGGTCAGACCAGGGGATTGTAAATTTGTCTGTAAATATGCACCATAGGGCTATACTTACAGAAGTATCGGATTGAACAAGCTTAATAACCTCATACCCTCATGCCCTCCTTTCAATTGCTCTGTTCAAGTCATTTCAATTTCTTATATAGCCAGTACGATAAAGAAGAATCCTAATCTTTTAAGAGTTGCTTCAATTCCATGCTTATTGAGCAGAGCGCCAAGGTGCGATATCGCGTTCAGTAGTGAGACTATGTTTGCTGATCCCGACGTCATCGAAATCAGCTTGCTCAAGCGCACTGATTTGATAGACTCCCGATGCAACATAGATCTTAATGTAGCCATCTGCGACTGCGATATGGTTATTGCCATCCTTGTGCATTTGGATACTGAAACGGGTACCGATATCCTTGATGAGCGCTTTACCTACCTTTACCTCGAGTTTGCTGGCAGCATTTTCTTTGACATCAAAATAAACATTTCCTTTGAATAACTCGACTTGCAGCGGTTTATCATCTTTCACGGCAATAGAACTGTGAATGTCCAATGCCATATCGATATTGGGTGCTATCGTAGCAGTAAGGGGTTTTTCCGATTTTGTTTCATAAAATCGGATGCTATGCGGTTTACCAAAATACCACGTCATCAGGCCGAGCAACACACAAAAGCCCATGATTGAACAATGCACCAAAAAACGCTGCCAACTGAAAACAAAGGTATACGGTGTTATTACGGGTGGCTCCGGTTTTTGCATGTGATTTAGCAAATGAGGAATGAAAGCCCAAATTATATACCAACAACAATAATTTTTTGAACCGGAGTTCGCGGTTAATACTTGACAAACCCTTGTGGTTTATGATCTTAAAATGATTAATCTGTGATTTTGATGAATAAGAATCCGTGAATGATGAGCCAACATGATCGCTTGCGCCTACTTCAATTGGTACGTGACAAGCGCGCGCACATTGAGAAGGCCGTCATTCTGACTGGTAGCGGCGGGAGGGCGTGTCACCCACAGCGGGCTGTAGAACATTCCCACGCTCAGCATGAGTCTGTTAGTCATGGGATAAGCGATACCGGCGCTGGTTGAGAACGTCCAGGTTTCAGCTTCCAGGCGGTTACGATCGAGAATGCCAAACGTCAAGGCATTGACTTGAACTCGTGTGTCAAGGAAATTTCCCGCTACGGCAATATAAGGTGTTAACCCTCTTAATCGTTCGATGCGGTATGATCCGCTGAGTTCGAGTCCTGCAGAGTGTTGGCTCAACCTATCCGCAGACTTTTTCTCGCAACCAAAAAAGTTCTCTGAAGAACCCGGCGGGAATTTGACAACGTCACTGGGGCAAGTAATCGCGCCTTCTACATCACCGATCTGTCCGTACATTCGCATGCCGATCGTCCAGGGGTCACGTTCAAACAAGGGGCGTTCCAGAGCGAACGCGAAGAGATTGGGTTTGACCCCAAAAACACGGATGGGCGGCACATAAGACAAGGTCAAGGCAAATCGCCACGGAAGTCCGAGGGTGATACGCGGCCGGGCAAAAATAGGTGCTTTGGTCACATCGACTTCATGCGTGCCATTGAAAGCAATGCGCTGTTGTGAGGCGCTGAGCTGAGGGATCCAGTCCAATTCGGCGCCAACCTCGATCGAACCAGGGACCCTGCTGCGTGGTACGCTGAGTCCGGAGAGGAGTGTGATAGAGGTGACATAATTCATTGCCCATGCTTCAGGGCGATTAGAATGAAGAAATTCAGTATCCTGTATAACAACCTGCGCCAGTGCTTGACCACCCGGCAGGATGATCAAAAGGCTGGCGGCATACATTAGGCAACAATAATTTTTTAGCCCCGAAGAGGAAGGTATGAGTGGGGGGTGCATGGACCGAGTCTCCTTCGTATGACGGGATTAGCCGGAAAAACCAGATCATCGTGACGGTATAAATAAAACGCTTTTTATTTACTTACCAAAGATGAAATATATGTAAAGTCGGATATTCAGTCAATTCGGTAGCGGTACGATCTGATCCGAGTTGGTCAATGTACCCTGATTTTATCCATTTAAACAGTACGATAAATAATTTTACTGGTTTCTCTCAGACCCGGGTTATTGGCACTACCGCAGACGCCGATGCCGGGCAAGATAAAGAGGCGTCCAACCATGGGGAATTCTGTTGACGAAATGGTAGCGTGCGACATGATAGCTGGGGTCGAAGCCGTAGAAATTGAGTTGCATGTGGCGGAGTTCTTCGTCGCGGTAGCTTTGCAGGGGTTTTCGCTGTTCGTCTGATTGGCGTTGCTGCAATTTTTGTTGCAGCAACGCGGGAAAATCCGGGTGAATTGCGATGGTTTCAGCGATGTGCGCTATCTTTTTGTTGAAATCGGCATGGTTCATGGCAAAGCAACCATTGATCAAGCCAATGTCACGCGCTTCCTGTGCGCCGATGGGCAGGCGGTTCTGCGTCACGGATTTCACTTGGGATTCACCGATGCGTCTGGGCAGCAGGTAAGTCCAGTATTCCGAGCCATACAAGTTGCCCATGTTTTTATAATGTGGGTTTAGAATGACGCTGGTGCGGGCGAAAACATAATCGGCAGCCAGCGACAAAAAAACACCCCCGGCGCCGGCGTTGCCTTGTAGCGCAGCAATCGTCAATTGCCGGTCTGTGGTGATAATGTCATGCGCCAGATCATTCATCGCGTTGATGTTGCGCCAGGATTCATCAGCAGGGCTGGCGGCATGTTCGATGTGACGGAGATGAATGCCGTTACTCCAGAAATCGGGTCCACCCATCAGCACGATGACCCGGACAGGACTGCGCGCGGCCTGAAGATAGGCTTCCCGCAGACGCTCGCATTGTCCGGTATCCATGGCGCCGTTATAAAAGGTAAAGTGCAGGTACCCCACATCATTTTTCTGCTCAAACCAGATGTCGCGATAAGTAGCGACGGGTCTTGCAGAGAAAGGATCAGAGGGTATTTCCGGCACATCGGCAAGATGATCTTTCAGTGCTCGTGTAGCAGCCAGCTTGAAAGTTGGCTCGATATTACTTTTATGTTTCAAGTGACCAATCCAGATTGCACCATCCGTTGTGGCACGGCAGATAGCATTGTGACGCTTTGCCAGAATGGTTCCTGGCTTGCCGTTTAAATCTTTCTCCATGCAGGCATCAAACAGATAATAGGGTTCGTCAAACAGGATATCCTGGACACCGGGAAACCCATCGGCAGCATGGATTTTTCGTAAAACGGTAAACGTATCGTCTTGCTGCCAATCAATGCTGCGGTCGATTTGCCGGATGGGAGTATGCAGCCGGCCTTGTACCTCCGGGCGCGAATAATCCAAAGGAACCGGTTTGTAGATGCCAGATTGGAAGCGCATCACGGCCGTCAGCACGGCATGGGTTACGGCTTCAACGACTTCATGGCGGTACAGGCTGCTTTTTCTGGCGAACCGCATTGGGAACATTTCGAATGCCCAGATATCGCCTGCATCCATTTCCGCATCGGCTTGTAATACCGTAACCCCCCATTCGTGCCGGTTATGCATGATCGCCCAGTCCAACGCGGAAGGGCCGCGATCGCCGATGATACCGGGGTGAACAACCAGGCATACCCGTTCGCGCCAGATCGCCTCCGGAATGGCGCGCTTCAGAAACGGGGCAATCACCAGATCGGGTTGAAACAGGTCGACTGCTTGCTGGGTTACGGCGTCGTTGATATCGAATTCGATGGAGAGCTCATGCCCGAGCCGGGTCAACTCGATAAACAAGCGTTGTGCCAGGCTGTTGAAACTGTGGGTAAGAAACAGAATCTTCAATAGCTTTAACAGATACGCGGAAGTTGTTCACCACTGAGCCAGTCGACGACTCGCTTACCGCCAAAACGAGTTTGCATCTGCACGAAACAATGTGTGTCTTCGATGACCTCGCCAATAATGGCGGCATTTTGTCCCAGGGGATGTGCCTGCATGGCAGGCAGCAATTTTTCGGCATCATCTGGCGTGCAGATTGCTATGAGTTTACCTTCATTGGCGATATACAAGGGATCCAAACCTAAAAACTCGCAGGCTGCATTAACCGGTTCATGAATGGGCAACTCATTTTCATACAACATCATGCCAACGAATGATTGCAGCGCGATTTCATTAAGTGCAGCGGCCAGGCCGCCGCGTGTTGGATCACGCAGCACATGGATGTCTGGAACAGCAGCAATCATGCAGGCTACCAGATCATGCAATGCAGCGGTATCGGACTCGATGCTGGTATGAAAAGACAGATTCTCGCGCAATGCCAGGATGGCAATGCCGTGATCCCCCAAGGTGCCGGACACCAATATTTTGTCGCCCGGCCGTGCATTGTTGCTGGCGATGTGGATTCCTTCCGGCACCACGCCGAGGCCGGTGGTAGTAATAAACACGCCGTCACCGCTGCCTTTTTCCACCACTTTCGTATCACCGGTCACAATCGGCACCTGGGCTGCTTGCGCAGCCTGTGCCATGGAATCCACGATGCGCTTCAGATCGGAAAGTGGAAAACCTTCTTCCAGAATGAAGCTGCCCGCCAGATAGCACGGTTTTGCACCGGACATGACGACATCATTGATAGTGCCATGAACCGATAGACTACCAATATCTCCACCTGGAAAAAATAATGGCGTGATGACGTGGCTGTCGGTTGACATGACCATGCGTCCGTTAAAACTCTGGAAACAGGCCTGATCATTCATTTGGCGCAAGAATTCGTTATCGAATGCAGCAACAAACAGTTGCTCGATTAACTGCGCCATCGCACGTCCGCCACTGCCGTGCACCATCTCAACGCAACCTTTTTTCAGGTCGAGTGAACGGCTGTAGCCTGGTTTGACTTTGCCTGAACCAGTCATCAGTTTTCCCGCGTCATGATAGGATTTTTTTCCCGGAAACGGCCATAACTGTAATAAGCGGCGCAGGCGCCTTCTGACGATACCATACAAGAACCGATGGGATTTTCCGGTGTGCAGACGGTGCCAAAAATCTTGCAGTCCTGTGGCTGTTTAACACCACGCAAAATGGCGCCGCATTCGCAAGCCTTGTTATCTGCGATCGATATGGCCGGAATCCGGAAGCGTCGTTCGGCATCAAAATCGGCATAGGATGATTTAATTTTCAGTGCGCTGTAAGGTACCCATCCCAGGCCGCGCCATTCAAATGTGCGGCGCAATTCAAAGACTTCCGCCACCAGCCGTTGCGCCTTGATATTGCCTGCGGGCAGTACCGCGCGGGTGAATTCATTTTCAACTTCGGCGCGGCCTTCATTGGCCTGGCGTATCAGCATCAATATGGCCTGCATGACATCCAGCGGCTCAAAACCTGCTATGACCACCGGTTTCTGGAATTCTTCGGCAAAATATTCATAAGGCTGACTGCCGATCACAGTTGAAACATGCGCTGGACCGACAAAGCCATCCAACGGAACCACGCCAAGCTGGCGCACTTCCGGCGATTGTAGAATATGGGAAATGGCTGAGGGAGTTAATACATGGTTGCAAAATACCGTGAAATTGTCCAACCTCAGTTGCTGGGCTTGTTTGATGGCTACAGCGGTGGGCGGTGTAGTGGTTTCGAAGCCAATGGCAAGAAACACTACTTGATGTTGCGGATTTTTTTGTGCAATGGTTACTGCATCCGCAGCAGAATAGATCATCCGGATATCCGCCTGTGCCTTTGCTTTTAACAGACTCATACCGTTTGCGGCGGGTATGCGTAACATATCGCCATAACTGCACAGTATCAGACCGGGGGTTTGCGCCAATTGAATGGCATTCTCGACACGGCCGACCGGCAATATGCATACTGGACAGCCGGGGCCATGGATCATATGCACATTACCGGGAAGCAGGTCAACGATGCCATGGCGTGAAATGGCGTGCGTGTGTCCACCACAGAATTCCATAAAATGGTAATGGCGACGGGGATCAGCTTCAGCTGCGATATTGGCGGCGATTTTTCCTGCCAGATTGCCATCACGAAACTCGTCGATATATTTCATGCCAGCTTTAGTGTGAATCGTCATTGGAGGAGGTGGACATTTCAGCAAACATTGCCAGTGTATGTTCCGCTTCAAGCGGATCCAGCTTTTGTAGCGCAAAACCAACATGCACGATGACATAATCTCCGGGTGCAATATCCTCAACCAATGCCAGCGAAACCTCCTTGCGGATACCGCCAAGGTTTACAATCGCATGATTTTCGGCGGTCAGTTGCTCAACACAGGCAGGAATGGCAAGGCACATGGGTATTTATGTGAATTTTCAGATGCTAAGATTATGACATAACTATTCATTTTCTTAATTATGAAGCTATAATTCTTTTTTAGCCCCATTACACCATTACACTAGGTTGTTTCCTGTGCAATATTGTGATTTTTAAAACGACCTTGCGACCTTGCAGGTGGTTGATAAAACGATTATAAAAACCATTGCCTTTATTATTCTGTGATTCCTTTAAGAATACTTTGCGTTCAGATTCCATTAGACTTTAAAATACCTGGAGCGGTATCGCTTATATATCCAGCCTTTGTTCTCTATCTAACTTGATGATTATTTTAGTTAAAAATTCTTGATAAGCTCTCTTTACGAGCATGCAGAACCCTTTGCGTCTTTATAACGCGATTTTTTGTCAAAATCAGATCTTACATGTCCGCCTCAGACACAAGAAAATTTACACTACCAATTTTTTCGACATGCTTCCCCTCCAAGTTAGGATGAATATGACTGAGTAGATCAGTCAGACCTTTTAACTTCAATACCCGAATTAATCTCTGATAAGTGTGCTTGTAAGAATCTTATTGCCTCGATAAGAGAACCATTTTGTGGCTTAACCTGAAGAATCTAGAAGCGTTAAGCCCCTGAAAGAATGTCGCTTTAATTGCGACTATTGGTCCATGTCAGAGAGTATGCTACGGAGTACGGTGAAATCATCATACCCGAATGTGATCAATGGCAGGAGCTGCCGCCGCTTGCGCGTATCCGTATCTCTACTGAGATCACTACTGCAATTACATTATTAGAACCGCGTTCCCCCCACCCATAGCTTCGTAACCGGTGACTGAAGGGCCCCAGGCCGAGCCGTTCCACCATTTGTGGTACAGGGCGCTATCCGTGCCGGTCACAAATACATCCAGTCGGTTCGGTCCCCACGCAGTCACACGTGGCATGGAAGTGCAAATACCACCCATAGCTTCATAGCCGGTAAGCGACGGCCCCCAGGCCGAGCCGTTCCACCACTTGTGATAGAGCGCACTATCGGTTCCAATCACAAATACATCCAGTCGATTTGGACCCCAGGCCACTACTTCGGGTTGACCGACACAGATGCCGCCCATACGCTCGAAACCGTTAAGCGACGGCCCCCAGGCCGAGCCATCCCACCATTTGTGATATAAAGCTCCGTCAGTACCCACCACAAAAACATCCAATCGGTTCGCCTCCCAAGCCACGGCCCTCGGTGCGGACATACACACTCCACCCAGCCGTTCGTAACCGGTAAGTGACGGCCCCCACGCCGAGCCATCCCACCATTTGTGATAGAGTGCCCGGTCGGTGCCGATGACGAACACGTCAAGCCGGTTCGGTCCCCAAGCCACCACTTCGGGCTGACCGATACACACTCCACCCATGCGCTCATAACCCGTGACTGAAGGGCCCCAGGCCGAGCCATTCCACCACTTGTGATAGAGTGCCCGGTCGGTGCCGATAACGAATACGTCAAGCCGGTTTGGCCCCCACGATACAACCCGCGGATCGCCGAGACAGACACCACCCATGGCTTCGTAACCCGTCACAGAAGGCCCCCAGGCCGAGCCGTTCCACCATTTGTGGTACAGCGCGCTATCCGTGCCGATCACAAAAACGTCGAGACGGTTCGGTCCCCAGGCTACCACCTGCGGCGAACTTGTGCAGACGCTGCCCATGGCTTCGTAACCGGTGACTGAAGGGCCCCAGGCCGAGCCATTCCACCACTTGTGATAGAGCGCGCGATCGCTGCCCAATACGAATACGTCGAGCCGATTCGCTCCCCAGGCCACAACTGGCGAAGAACTCTGCCGCGGAGCTGCAGTTGCGCTGATTTCTAATCGCTGCGCGATAACCGCTAAGTTCATCTTGAGGATTTCAGAAACAAGCCCGTAGTGAATATGATCAATAGTATCGTTCACTGTATGGACGTTGGGATTGGCTGAATCTGCACCCTCAATAGTCAGCAGGGCGGGCAGCGAGGCATTAATGAATGGAACGTGGTCGCTTGCAAAAGGATTAAGCGAAGTCTGCACCGTGAGTAAAGTATAGTCATGCGCTGCATCACTGAGATCGTCTATCAAGGCCTGAGATACGGCCGCTCCCTCTAGCAGCACCGTTAACGCTGATGTATTGAGTGTCGCGATCATATCCATATTAATTACACTGTCCAGGCGGTTGCGATCACCTTGGTCCATAGATGCAACATATTGCTGACTGCCATGTAAACCCTGCTCTTCGCCCCCGAACAAGATGAGGCGAAGATCGTGCTCGGCAGGCTGAGCAGCCAAGATGTTGCCAAGCTCTAAGATGCCTGCTGTACCGCTACCGTTATCGTCAGCACCTGGCGCGGTTGCAGTGGAACCACCTACTGTATTTACTGAATCAAGGTGTGCCGTTACAATAACCAATCGGCGATTAGCGCCCATACCGGCCTTATCAGCGATGACATTAAAACTGTCACCTGTTCCGACAGAAATTTTGCGTTTAGACACAGCAAAACCGATTGCTTCCAGTTCAACCTTCATCCAATCAGCAGCGGCCGAAAACTCAGCCGTCAGAGAATGGCGCGTGCGAAAGTCGGTGAGTTTGGTCAGAGTATCTCGTAATCGCGCCTGAGACACTAATGCTACGAGTGCTGCGATTTCAGGAATCTGCTGGCGTTGAGTTCGATCCTTCGTCTCGAACGCGATCCCGTTTTCGGGAAGAAGGCAAAAGCCGAAACAGGCAGATTCTTGCCTCATATGCTCTACTTCTTCCGCTGTTAGATCGACAGCGAGATAACGTCCTTTATTGATGGCAACGCGTGCGTATGGAAAGTGGGACAGGAAGGCATTACCAACCTGCACGATAAGATAAAGATCGCCTTGCGCTGCCTGCGGTGGTCCACCGAGCAGACGCAGCTCCCTGGGTAATGAGCTATCGACGCCGGGCGTTGCCCAATACACTATTTCATTGTTAAAACGGCACCATTTTATATCAGGATGACGCGCGGCATGAGTCCGTGCGAGTTGATCGGATGCAGCTTGGATTACGGTAAACTCAATCATGTCTGTCTGCCTTTCGCATTACTTCAGATTTTGCGAATTTTGAGAACGGACGTTGTTTGCTCCACAACTTCGATAACTTGACCGGGGGCATCCATTGTCCCCTCCAAACGGAAGCGGTTCATGCCAAGTGCTGTCCAGTTACCTCTCAGACTGCGTGGGCGGTCATCCGGTCCCGGTACTTGCTTGATCAGCTCACCTCCTTCACCGAACTCTAGTGTATCGCGTCCCCGCGCAGGTGGAAACGCGAATGAATGTGTCGGGCGATAAACCTGAACGTCTCCCTGATCTTCCTCGAATGAATGTGTCCAGCTACCTTGAATCGAAGCTTGGTTCATTGTCTTTTCCACTTAAATTTTAAAGTTCAAAACGAGGATATTACCCCACCCATGGCTTCGTAACCGGTGACTGAAGGGCCCCAGGCCGAGCCGTTCCACCATTTGTGGTACAGGGCGCTATCCGTGCCGGTCACAAATACATCCAGTCGGTTCGGTCCCCACGCAGTCACACGTGGCATGGAAGTGCAAATACCACCCATAGCTTCATAGCCGGTAAGCGACGGCCCCCAGGCCGAGCCGTTCCACCACTTGTGATAGAGCGCACTATCGGTTCCAATCACAAATACATCCAGTCGATTTGGACCCCAGGCCACTACTTCGGGTTGACCGACACAGATGCCGCCCATACGCTCGAAACCGTTAAGCGACGGCCCCCAGGCCGAGCCATCCCACCATTTGTGATATAAAGCTCCGTCAGTACCCACCACAAAAACATCCAATCGGTTCGCCTCCCAAGCCACGGCCCTCGGTGCGGACATACACACTCCACCCAGCCGTTCGTAACCGGTAAGTGACGGCCCCCACGCCGAGCCATCCCACCATTTGTGATAGAGTGCCCGGTCGGTGCCGATGACGAACACGTCAAGCCGGTTCGGTCCCCAAGCCACCACTTCGGGCTGACCGATACACACTCCACCCATGCGCTCATAACCCGTGACTGAAGGGCCCCAGGCCGAGCCATTCCACCACTTGTGATAGAGTGCCCGGTCGGTGCCGATAACGAATACGTCAAGCCGGTTTGGCCCCCACGATACAACCCGCGGATCGCCGAGACAGACACCACCCATGGCTTCGTAACCCGTCACAGAAGGCCCCCAGGCCGAGCCGTTCCACCATTTGTGGTACAGCGCGCTATCCGTGCCGATCACAAAAACGTCGAGACGGTTCGGTCCCCAGGCTACCACCTGCGGCGAACTTGTGCAGACGCCGCCCATGGCTTCGTAACCGGTGACTGAAGGGCCCCAGGCCGAGCCATTCCACCACTTGTGATAGAGCGCGCGATCGCTGCCCAATACGAATACGTCGAGCCGATTCGCTCCCCAGGCCACAACTGGCGAAGAACTCTGCCGCGGAGCACCCGCCTCTATACCAATCAGACTTCGTGGCCCATCAAGGCAAGCTTGCATACGTGTCACTTGACCAGCTGTAAACATGAGCATTGCAGGATCATCCACGTAGTCCATGTAGTTCATGAACATGTCGCCATTAGGTCCGTTGTTGCATGAGACATGAGGAAAGATCGGGGTACCAGTATTGCTTCCAGCCTGATTAGGCGTATCAGCAACATTATCCGTGCCAGAACATCCCGTTCCGTCATCTCCCCAAATATGGTTGAGATTCAGCCAATGGCCGATTTCATGGGTTGCCGTGCGTCCAAGATGAAACGGCGGCGAGGCAGTTCCAGTAGTTCCAAATGCTGAATGCAGGATCACTACGCCATCAGTTGTTACAGGACCGCCAGGAAACTGAGCATAACCTAGTAACCCACCTCCCAGCTGGCAAACCCATATATTTAAATAGCGGTCGGCCGGCCAAGCATCCGCTCCGCCAGTCGATTGGGATTTCACAGCATCATCATGACTGAAAGAAGTAACCGTTGTTTGTCTACGGTCAATTCCTGTGGATGGAGCACCGTTAGGATCTACATTGGCAAGGAAGAATTCAATCCTCGCATCCGCAGTCAACGGCAGAAACGGCGCTGGTGTATTGTTCACGTCTGGATTGGTGCGGCGGAAATCGCGGTTGAGAACATCGATCTGACTATTGATTTGTGTATCGGAGATGTTTTGTTGGGGAGTATTCCATACAACGTGAACAACTATGGGAATGCGAGTTACACCAGGACGCTGAACCACTTCAGGGTTTATTGCATATTGATACGCCAAATTCTCGATTTCATCCCTGGCTCGCGCATAGAATGGATATCGGGACAGTAATTGTCTGTGCACATCCATCGTGGCACAGCTTCTCGAACGTGGCGTTCCACCTCCATCATCACCTCCTCCATCTCCGTCACCACTCATATTGCCTCCAGGCATACCGCTGCTGGCTTCGTCTCCCTTATCGCCTTCCATGCTACTTTTGTCACCACTCATGTTGCCTCCAGGCATGCCGCTACTGAGTTCGTTTCCCTTATCACCGCTCATGTTACCGCTGCCCATGCCACCGCTTGGCATTCCGCTGATATCTTCATTGCTCATATTTTCTCCTGGCATGGTGTGAGCTTCCTCCGACTGTTCATTGCCTATTTCCATGGTTTTGGCTGAACCCGGCATACTGTAGTCTTCTTTGCGACCGCAATCTTTTTTTTGTTTGGAAAGATTTTTTATAGCCATAGTAAGCGTCCTCCTTGTATAGATAAATAAAAGTATTCTGATTGTCGATGTTATCTAAGCCTTTGGGGCCAAAAGCTATTATGCACAAGTGGAAGGGAAATAACGCTGCTTGCAATCAGAGTGTCTGCCATATAATAAACCTCCAAATTCACACTTAGGACGTAATATTTTTGTCCCATTTTTACTCAGGGAAGATTGGTTTATAGCGCTAAAGATATTTATGTCTATTTTGAATTTTCTATAAAACTGTGATATTAAAATTAAATATTGTCAAGAACAATTTTATAGATTGCTGCTGATCAATGAAAAAACTCTTTTTTATTTAAGTAGCGTTAAAAATCCAGAATTAGAGGCATTTTTGCTTTTGAGATGGAAGACACTCAAGAGGAATGTCCAGCTCAGTCAGGAAGAGAATTGAAAAGACATACATAGGTTTGGATCCAGGCAAGCTCGGAAAGATCACGGATTTGTACAGGCGATCTAGGTGGTACCAGAACAGGCAAGTCGAGATGATCAAGAATGCTGGCGATCGCGCTGGATTCCAGGATAACAGGAATAATTTGATAGGCGCGTCTTTTCAGACCAAAGGGTTCAACCTAGATTCCTCTTTTAACCAGAACTGGAAGCCAAATGGAGGGTGGTGAATCGAAAACTGGAGGATTTTCTGGCCTGGTAGCGATGATTTTGTTGACATGTAGCGTACCAAGGTAGTCCATCGCTTCACTTTTGGCAACTGAGGCGCATTTGCTAGAATAAAGTCAAGACCCTTGCGGTAAACAAGAACAACTCCTGTGCAGCTTGCTCCACCTCCTGCACAGCACTGTTTACTACTTTTGCCACTCTTTTTTCATAAAATCCTTTTCATCCGTTGATGACTCCTTCATCCAACTGTAGAATCTTTACAGTACTACGTTTACGCTCGTTTTTATAGGTTCAACTGAGGAAAATAGGTTGAATGGTCTGGACAGGGGAATCCCGCCTTTAAGCTGTGCAGTGCCACCCATGCCTGACCCAGGGCGATGGCGCTATCATCCGGTGCTATTTGCCGGGCGCTGATGATTTGTAAGGATCGTGCAGTCAGCTGCTTGGTTAAGTCCTGTCGCAACAAGGTATTATGAAAACATCCGCCACCTAATGCTAGATGGTTAATGTTGTACTGGCGGGCGGCTTTTTCCACCCAGGCAGCCAATCCCGCGCTTAAAGTCGCGTGGAACAGGGCAGCAGCATAGGAAGTGTCATCATTTCCGTCATGGCAGTCGATCAGTGCGCAGAGTAAAGGCGAGAAATCCAGCTCATTGGTGTCAGTGATTCGATAGCCTTCAGCCAGCGCGGCTACCGGACCGTGTTGTTCGGCCAGTTGTTGCAATTGCACGGCTGCCTGCGCTTCATGGGATTGAACCCAATTAACGTCCAAAAGGCCAGCCGCTGCATCGAATAATCTTCCCATGCTGGAAGTTTGCGGACAATTCAAATTTCTCTGCAACATGATTGCAACAGCTTCGGCAGCCGGTTGACGGACAAAACGCTGCATAATTTCATCGCCGCGATCGAGTTTTGTCAAAGCTGCCGCAGCCATGCGCCAAGGTTCCTGCGCGGCGCGGTCGCCACCCGGCAGAGCCAGGGTGATCAGATGACCCAGCCGCTGGAAGCGGGCGCCATCGACCAGCAGTAATTCACCGCCCCAAGGCGTGTTGTCCGTTCCCAATCCAACGCCATCCAGCGCCAATCCTAATACAGCTTGAGTCAGCCCGTGTTCGGCACAGATTGCGGCAATGTGGGCGTGATGATGCTGCACCGCCAGCGCTGGAATCTGCTGCTGTTCAGCAAAGGCCTGGGCAAATTGTGTGCTGTAGAAATCCGGATGCAAGTCATGCACGATCATTGCGGGCGGCAGCGGATGATCCTGGCACATTCGCTGTACGGTTTCGTCCAGTCGATGCCGCGCCTCCGCGGTTGCTAGATCGCCGATGAGCGGTGAAACATACGCCTGGTTTCCCTGAGTCAGGCAGATTGTATTTTTTAACCAGGCACCACAAGCCAGAACAGCAGGCCCGCTGATCGCCAGTGGAATGAGGGTAGGGTCCGATTTAGTCAAGCGATGGGTCCGTTGCTTGCAAATGCGGTTTTGCAGCCGTGGCACAGCGGCATCCTGCAGCAATCCAGTCTACCCATGCCGGCATGCCGCTGCCTTGCGTGGCAGAAACCTGGATTACGGGCAGTTCGGGATGGATACGGTGCGCATATTCAAGCGCCAGATCGATATCAAAGGTCAGGTATGGCAGCAGGTCGCATTTATTCAGCAGCATCAGACTCGAAGCAAGGAACATATCGGGATACTTGAGCGGCTTGTCTTCCCCTTCGGTGACGGACAGGATAACCACTTTATGCGCTTCGCCCAGGTCAAAGCTCGAGGGACACACCAGATTGCCGACATTTTCGATGAGCAGCAGGCTGTCATGCTGCAGCGGCAATTGCTGCATGGCACGACCCACCATGTGCGCATCCAGATGGCAACCCTTACCGGTATTGATTTGGATCACCGGAACGCCGGTTGCACGGATACGCGCCGCATCACGATCGGTTTGCTGGTCGCCTTCAATCACCGCGATCGGAAATTTGTCGCGCAGCATCTGGATGGTTTTGACCAGCAGCGTTGTCTTGCCGGAACCCGGGCTGGAAACCAGATTAAGCGCGAAGATGCCATGTTTCGATAAATACCGGCGATTTTGAGCGGCATACTGGTTATTTTTCGCCAGAATGTCGCGTTCAATTTTGACTATTCTTGCTTGGCTTATCCCCGCTGCATGTGTACCTGCAATGCCTGTTCCGGGATGAATGGTTCGGGATGGATGATCAGCAGCAACAGATATCGGCGTATGGCCGTGTATAGGCTGTGCCAGCGGACGATAGCGCAATGGCTTATCCAAATGACGATGCGATGGCATTGCTTTGCCATTCATGTAGGTTTGGCTATTGCCACATCCACAGGTTGTACACATAAGCTCCTCTTTATTTCACTTCCAGTTCCTTGATTCGCATCCCGTCGCCCTGGGTGACTTGCAGGGCGTAACTGCCACAGTGCGGGCAAGCGTCATGATAAGTAGCGATCAAAATATCCTGATTGCATTGTTTGCACAAAGCTTGCCCTGCTATTTCGATGATTTCCAGTCTAGCCTGCCGGGCGATGCTGTCTTGTGCCACTACATCGAAATAGAAACGCAACGATTCCTGTTCCACACAAGCCAGTTGCCCAATTTCCAGCCAGACGGTTGTGACCTGCGCGAAGGATTGTTTGAGCGCGGTATCTTCGATGAGCTGCACTATATTTTCGGCTAATGACAGTTCGTGCATCGGTTTTTCACTGTTTATCATTGATGCTGTAAACACCATTGTTGTATCTGCCGGACTGCCGCTTGCAGATTTTTATTGGCTTGCCGACTCAAGGCATCACCCAGCTCAAAACGGTAGCCGCGAATACGCAATAAAAAAACCGGTGGTGCAGCATGCCGGTATATCTGCTGATAGATAAACAGCAATGCGGCCGGTGTGAGCGCATGGCTGGTATAACTCTCGTCTTTTTCAGCATTGACTGCTGAAAATTCGAATGGCTCGCTGCATGACATATCGGCATCCACAAACAGGATCTGATCATATCCCGTGAGATCGATAGCATGCTCAATCAGTAGTTGCATGTCAACGAGGCATGTCACATGCGCCAGTTTCAGCGCATTTACCCGTTCGGTTAACAGCGGGCCCAGCGCATCATCCCCGCGTCCGGGATTGCCGTAGCCGAATAACAGTAATTTGGGCATGAGTTAATGCTGGTTCACTGGTAACGGTAAATTTCATTGTTTATCCCTCTGGTTAACTGATCGATCACTGTGCCATTTGCATCCTGTAATGCGACCTGTAAGGGCATCTTACCCAACGCATGCGTCGCGCACGAAAGGCAGGGATCGTAGGCGCGCACTGCGACTTCCAAACGATTTAGCAAGGCTTCAGTAATTTCCTGCCCATCCAGATATTGGTCGGCAACCGAACGGACAGATTCATTCATCGCCTGATTATTGCTGGTGGTTGAGACAATCAAATTCGCTCTCGTGATTAATCCTTCTTCGTTAATCTGATAGTGATGAAACAAGGTGCCGCGCGGCGCCTCGATCACGCCGATCCCTTCTGGCTGCAACTCGCCTTTTTCAGCCACTAATTGCGTGCTGGTAATTTCCGGGTCCTGCAACAGTTTATGAATCGATTCCGCACAGTGCAATGCTTCAATCATGCGTGCCCAGTGATAAGCAAGCGTATCATGCACCAATCCATCCTGACCAAATGCCTTGAAGCGCTGGCGTGCCGCTTCTGCCAGCGGTGTTGAAATCGCATCGCAATTATTGATGCGCGCCAGTGGGCCGACGCGGTACCAGCCGTGTTTAGTCCCCAATGCCGACAGGTAGGGGAACTTCATATAACTCCACGGGCGCACTTCTTCCCGCAGAATCTGCTGATAACCACAGTAATCAAACTGGTCAAAAATGTGAGTGCCATCGGCGTGGCGCGCGCGCAATCCACCGTGATAGAACTCCAGTTCGCCGTTTGCTCCCGTCATACTGAGATAATTGCTGGGCACAGTGGCGAAATCACGATGTTCCGGATGCACAGTATGGATTTCTTCGTTCAGCGCGAGTGCTTCCAGGCTCCATTGCAGGACATCGCTGATATCGGCCAGCAACGAAGCGCGCTCAAGAACTGTCAGCGGCTTGTTCATGCCGCCCGGTATCGCACCGGTGCCGTGAATGCGCTTGCCGGTAATCGCGGCAATGATCTGCTGGCCATACTTGCGCAGTTTGACGCCTTTCAATGCAATCTCAGGATATTGTTTTAGAACTCCCGCGATATTGCGCTGTGCCGGATCGCTGCCGAAGCCGAACAGGAAATCCGGCGAAGATAAGTGGAAAAAATGCAGTGCATGCGATTGCAGAATCTGGCCAAAGTGCAGCAAGCGGCGCAGTTTGGTAGCAGCCGGCGGGAGTTGCCGCACACCGGCCAGTTGATCCACTGCCTTGCCTGCCGCCAATTGATGGCTGACCGGACAAATACCGCATAGCCGTTGCACAATAAATGGCACGTCCCAGTAAGGGCGGCCCTGGATAAACTTTTCAAAACCGCGAAACTCGACAATATGCAGACGCGCTTCCTGGATATGATTGTCTGCATCCAGCAGCAGAGTGATTTTGCCGTGCCCCTCAATGCGGGTAACCGGGTCAATGGCGATGCGCCGGGTAGCGGGGGGTAGCGGATTATTATCAGGTTCCATAATTTGTTAATCGTAATGCAACCGGGATTGGGAAAGTACCGGCTTTTGCCCGGCCAGTAACGGCTCCAGTATCTGCAGGAATTCATCCGCGGAAGGCGGGCAGCCGGGCAGGAAATAATCGATGTGCACCACCTCGCTGACCGGATACACCTTATCGAGCAGCAAAGGCAGCTCACTATCATTGGGAATTTGCGGATTCGTGACGCCAATTCCGGTGAGATACACTTCCTGCAAACAGTCCTGCAAATCGAAATAATTGCGCAGTGCAGGAACGTTGCCATTGATCGCGCAGGCTCCCACCGCGATCAGGATGGCGCAGTTGGCGCGAAATTCGCGCAATACCTGCACGTTCTCCGCATTGCACACGCCCCCTTCAATCAGGCCGATATGGCACGGACCACAGTGTTTGATGTCGGTAAACGGCGAGCGGTTAAATTCGACCTGTTCGAGCAAGCCTGCCAGGCGCTCGTCCATGTCGAGAAAAGACATGTGACAACCGAAACAACCGGCTAATGACGTGGTGGCGATTCTGATTCTGGGGTTAATTTCTCGCTCAGTCGTCATTTTTCTTCCTGTTTCTTGGTGGCATGTTCCTGCAAGCCGATGTCACGGATGGTGTGCTGGTCATAGATGCGTTGCCCGATCGGCACCCGATAGCCTTGCTCCTTGATCAGAATCGCGCCGACCGGACAGATAGTCGCCGCCAGGTCGGTGGTTTCCATCGTGCTGTCGGCCAGTTTTCCAGTCGGGGAATTGACGATCAGATGCGCTTCCGTACCGCGGCCTGCGATGGCAAACACGTTTTTCCCATCCACTTCGCGGCTGGCGCGCACACATAAATCGCACAATATGCAGCGGCTGCGATCGAGCAGGATATCGGGATGCGAGGCGTCAGTCTCGCGGCGCTGGTAGAAATAGGGAAAATGATCCTCCAGCATGCCCAGATAATAGCCCATCGCCTGCAGTTTGCAATTGCCGGTTTTTTCACACGACGGGCAGATATGATTGCCTTCGACAAACAGCATTTGCGTGAGGGCCTTGCGCGCTGCGTTTAATTCCGAGGTGTTGTTGCGGATTTCCTGACCGGCGGCAGCCTGCGTGATGCAGGCAGCGGCGCTGCGGTTGCCGATTTCCACTACACACAAACGGCAATTACCGCTTGGTGGCAGTCCGGGATAATGGCACAGGTGCGGAATATAGACTTCTGCAGCGAGCGCGGCATCCATGATGGTTTGCCCAGCCGTGAACGGAATTTCCCGGCCGTCGATCGTGATCGTGTTTTGGCTCGCCTGCATGACAGTTAATCCAGATGCGCCGCCGCGTCACGCTGGGTGATTTGCCGGGCATCTTCCAGCGCCTGGTCCAGATCAAAGCGTGCGGTGAAGTGTTGTTGCAGATTTGCGGTAAACGTCTGCGGGAAGTGCTGCAAGCCATCCAGCACATGATTGGCCGCCGTATGCCCCAGACCGCAGTGTGAATGACGCTCAATCAACTGGCCGATTTGTTTCATTTCCGCGATATCCTGTGCAGTGCCCCGGCCATTGGCGATCTTATCCACATGGCATTTAAGCAACTGGGTACCGACGCGGCAAGGGACGCAGAAACCGCAGCTTTCATGCGCAAAAAAATGGGCAAAATTGCAGTGGATAGCCAGCAGATCACGCTGCTGTCCGAATACCAGAAACGATCCACCAGTGGATACATCTTCAAAGCTGATAGCATGATGAAAATCCGCTGCACCGATCAATCTTCCGGCGGGTCCGCCAATTTGCACCGCCCGGGCATTCTGTGCGCCGCAGTCGTCCAGAACCTGTTGGATTGTGACGCCAAAAGGATATTCATAAATCCCGGGTAATTGACAATCGCCGCTGACGCTGAGGATTTTACTGCCAGATGATTTTTCCGTGCCGACGGATTTAAACCAGGCGCTGCCATGCACGGTAATATGCGCTGCGGCAATCAAAGTTTCGACATTATTGACGACCGTAGGTTGATTCAAATAGCCGTGCGTGACCGGAAAAGGCGGGCGGATGCGCGGAATGCCGGGTTTGCCTTCGAGCGATTCGATGAGCGCCGATTCTTCACCGCAAATATAAGCGCCAGCGCCGACGACAATTTCGATATCGAAGTGAAAATGGGCATGTCCCAGAATATGCTGTTCCAATAATCCTTGTTTCCGGCGCCCCTTGAGCGCCGCGTGCAAATGCGGAAGCAAATAGCGGTACTCGCCGCGCAGATAGACAAATCCTTTCTCTGCGCCGATGATAAAGGCGCATACGGCCATCCCCTCAAACAGCGCATCAGCGTGGTCATGCAGCAACAAGCGATCCTTGAAAGTGCCGGGCTCGCCTTCATCGGCATTGCAAACGACATAACGTGTTTCGCCGGGCGCCTCGCGGCAGAATTGCCATTTCTTGCCGGTGTCAAATCCGGCACCACCACGGCCGCGCAATCCGGATTGCAGGATTGCGGTCAATGTCGACTCAGCACCCTGATCGAATGCTCTTTGTAGCGCGCTGCCGGACACGAACTGTTCTGCTAGCAGCAAGTTGCGCTGATGCACGGTATCATGCACTGCAAACCATTCCGTCGGCCAATCAGCTACTGGCGTTTCAGTCGCAATCCGGCGTGCAATCTGGGCAATCCTGTCCGGATTCAAACCGGTGATCGGAACGCCATTGACCAGCAAGGATGCGCCGTGGTCGCACATGCCGATGCAGGAAGTTTCATCAATACTGATCAATCCGTCCTGGCGCGTTTTACCTAGCGTGACTTGCAATTGCTGGCACAGCATCAGCATCAGGTTTTGCTCCTGCAGCAGATAACCGCAACTGGTGCAATTACTGAACAGGATATGGAAACGCCCACGCGGTTGGGTGTAAAAAAAGGAATAAAATTCAACAACGGAAGCCACCTGGCTGACGGGCACATTGAATTCGGCGGCAACCTGCTGTACCGACTCGGGCGAAATATGCAGGAATTGCTCCTGCAGCGCATACAGCCGGTGCAATAAATGCCCGGATCTTGAATCAGGATATTTGTGCGGATATGGGTTGGCCATAACAAGCAGTATAACGAAATTAAAATCAAAGTAATAGAAATGGTATGTCTTAACCGGGTCGATCTGATGCGGAAGTCCTTGCCTATTACTTCCACGGCTTTATGCAAGGCTGATCAGCGTCGGGATATCTTGTGCCAGCCTCATTGATCACGCGTTATACTTATGTTTTAATGTGTATTCTTTTGAATGTAGATACACATTTATCCAACGATGAGAACAAATATTATTATTGACGATAGTCTTCTTGCTGATGCCATTAAGCTGACTGGTGCAAAAACCAAAAAAGAGGCTGTAGAACTTGGCCTCAGGACGCTAATTGCATTAAAAAAACAAGAAAACATCAAGAAATTTCGCGGTAAGCTCAACTGGGAAAATGATCTGGATCAATTGAGAACCGATCAATGATTTTGATCGATTCCAGTGTGTGGATTGCTTACTTCAATGGTGTTGTCAGCCCGGAGACAGACCGGCTGGATTCCCTTCTCGGCACTGCACCAGTGGGTACCGGCGACATCATGTTGACCGAAGTATTGCAAGGATTCCGGCGCGATAGTGACTTTGCCATTGCCAAAGACCTGCTTTCATCCCTACCCATCTACAACATGCTCAACACCGAACTGGCCTATAAAAGCGCTGACAATTATCGCTTGCTGAGAAAAAAGGGCTTTACCGTACGTAAAACGATTGATGTGATTATTGCGACTTTTTGCCTCGAGCATGATTTTGCGCTATTGCATTGTGACAAGGATTTTTTGCCTTTTCATCAAGCCCTTGGTCTTCGTAATGCGCTGGAAGATTTGTAGTGGGGCGATTATGTGAAAGTTGCAAGACTTGACACCGATGATTTTATGGTACCAATAATGCCGTAAAATCTGATTCTTCGGCTATCTATTGATCCAGACATAAAAAGGTTTATTAGAATCTCCGTATTCTAGCCTTCCCTTCTCTACTATGAAAAATCAAACTGTTTAATGACCAATTCTATAAGGACAAATTTCCCTTATTCTATTCCCAATCTTCTGTAGAAGATAGTTACTGTTTAAACCATAAGATCCTGAAAAGAAGGGAATAACGACGAGCGTAGTATGTTGATCAAGGTGAACCCAATAAAAACGCCTTTTATTTTCAACTTTACTCCCAGGAGAAGGAGATAGATCTTCGTACTGTATCGTAGCGCTATTTTCGCTATTACCGCCAAAACAAATGAAAAAATCTCTTAAATAACTAACTCCAGTGCAAACGATTAATTTTAACCTATACATATGCCAAAGCGCTGAATCTGTAGAATCGAATGCTATCGGATATAAATTGAGCTTAAATATCTCAGAGCCCTTCCACTTCTTAGATACAAACTCAGAGTAATTCTCGACCTTTTCCCCAACTATCGCAGAATAAAGCTTCGCGAAACTCCGACCAAACGGATAAGTAATACTATCTTTCCAGTCATAGATATTCTGCTCTGGTGTAGATGCACCATTTTTAATTTCTCTCGGTAGCCTTTCTGCGTAATAATCATTTTTGCTACCCCCGCCCCATTCTATGCCGCATAACCAGGTGTCAGCATTAATGTTTCCACCATCGCAGCCGGATAAGGAGCATGCCCATTCTTTGAAATTATTTGGAACCATTCGCTTTTTCTAATCTTTATTATTCTTCAACCAATCTTCCCGCACACCCCGCGCTTGAGAAAAAGCCTTCTCCAATGCCTTGCCATCTTGATTTTTCAGCATTTCCTGCAATAATTTCAATTCATTCTGATACCCATCGATCTGTTTAAGCAACGCTTCACGATTCGCCAAACAGATGTCGCGCCACATTTCTGTAGAGCTGCTGGCGATGCGGGTGAAGTCGCGCAGGCCGCTGCCGGCGAAACGCAGCATTTTTTCAGGGTTGCTGGTGATGTGATTGAGGTGGTTTATCATCGTGAATGCCAGAAGATGCGGCAGATGGCTGGTGGCTGCGAGTATCTGGTCGTGTTCGTCGGCGGGCATGATGGAGACTTGCGCATCGCAGGCTTGCCATAATTGACGGACTTGATCGACAGCATCGGTGCTGGTTTCTGGTAGCGGGGTGAGGATGACGTGCTTGTCATGATACAAATCCGCTTGTGCGGCTTGTGCGCCACTTTGCTCGGTGCCGGCGATCGGGTGGCCGGGGACGAAGTGGTGGCGGTTTTGCATCGGAAGATGGTGGCGTGCTGCGGCGATGACATCCTGCTTGGTGCTGCCGGCATCGGTGATGATCGTGTTGGCCTGCAGATGCGGGGCAATTTTTTCCATGATGTGGGCGGTCTGACCGACCGGCATGGCCAGAAATACCAGATCTGCGCTGTGCAGGGCAGATGTTATATCGGTGGCGATTTCATCAATGATGTTCAGCTCAACGGCGCGTTGCAGGTTTTGCTGGCTGCGTCCGATGCCTACGATATGCTTGGCCAGCCCGGCGTTGCGTAGCGCTAAAGCGAACGATCCACCGATTAGACCGATACCGATGATGACCAATTTATTAAGTATCGCGATATTTGCCATGAGTGAATCACCGCTTTTTGTTACAGACTGCGCCCGATGACTTCGGCAATACCTTTTAATGTTCCCGTCAGATCCTTGAGTTCCAGTGGATTCAGCGCCTGGTCGGCATCGCACCAGGCTTCGCACGGATTCGGGTGCATTTCCACCAGCAGACCATCGGCGCCTGCCGCGACCGCTGCGCGCGCCAGCGCTGGCACCATCCAGGCTTTACCACCGGCATGCGAAGGATCGATGATGACCGGCAGATGGGTTTCTCGTTTAAGTACCGGCACGCAGGTAACATCCATCACGTTGCGGTAGGCAGTTTCAAACGTGCGAATGCCGCGTTCGCAGAAAATGATGTTGTGATTGCCGCCCGCAGCAATGTATTCAGCTGCCATGAGCCATTCGGAAACAGTGGCGGACAGGCCGCGCTTGAGAATCACCGGTTTACTGATACGCCCGACTTCTTTCAGCAGGTCGAAATTCTGCATGTTGCGCGTGCCGATCTGGATGACATCGACATCATGCTCGAGAAAGGTGTCGAGCATGCGCACATCCATCAGCTCGGTGACAATCGGCAGGCGATATTTGTCGGCAGCCCTGCGGAAGATGCCCAGACCGTCGACGCCTTTGCCCTGGAAAGTATACGGACTGGTGCGCGGTTTGAAGGCGCCGCCGCGCATCAGGCGGCAACCGGCGGCTGCGACTTGCTGTGCTGCCAGATCCATCTGTTCCTGCGTTTCCACTGAGCAGGGGCCACCGATCACTTGCACTTGTTTGCCGCCGATCGGAATGCCGCGGACTTCGACGATGGAGTCCTGTTTATGCGATTCGCGCGAAACGATTTTGTATTGTTTGACAATATGCATCGAGTATTCCACGCCCGGCAGAGAATCGAACATTTCCGGATCGAGCTTGCTTTCATCACCGATGGCACCGATTACGGTGCGTTTGGTACCCCGGGAAATATTGACTTCATGTCCGAAGCCTTGGATTTTTTGCACAACCGTACCGATTTGCTCTTCGGTAACGTCTTTATTCATGACGATGATCACGCGAATTCTCCTATTGCCATTGCGTTTTCAAGTGATTCGAGGAATCGTTTGTTTTGGGATTCCAGACCAATTGTGACCCGAAGGTGATGCGGCATTTCGTAAATGCCCAGAGGACGTACGATGACACCTTGCTGCAGCAGGCTTTGATAGACTTGCGGGGTATTGGTCGCATCGCCTTTGACACGGAAGCTGATGAAATTGCCATACGAAGGAATGTATTCAATGCCGAGTTTGCGGAAACCGTCAGCGAGCTGTAACATGCCTGCGCGGTTCAATGCATAGGATCGCTGCACAAATTCAGCATCCTGCAACGCAGCCAGCGCGCCAACCAAGCCCATACTGTTGACATTGAACGGTTGCCGCACGCGATTCATCAGGTTAGCCACGTCAGGATGCGTTAAGCCAAACCCGACGCGTACACCGGCCAAGCCGTATACTTTGGAAAAGGTGCGTGTGATCAGTAGATTGGGAAACTGTTTCAACCACCTGATACTGTCTGGTTTGTTGGCTTCCGGCAGGTATTCGTAATAGGCTTCGTCTATAACCACCAGTACGTCGCGGGATACCCGTTCCATGAAACAATACAATTCATCTTCGCTGGATAAGGTGCCGGTTGGATTGTTCGGGCTGGCGATAAAAACAATCCGAGTCTCAGGCGTGATGGCATCCAGCATGGCGGGCAGATCATGACCATAGTCTCTGGCGGGAACCGATATGCCGTTAGCACCAATCATCTGTACCACCAGCGGATAAACCGCAAAGGCGTGTTGTGAATACACCGCAGCCGCGCCTGGCTTCAGAAAAACGCGCGCGGCAAGATCCAGTACATCATTAGAACCGTTGCCTAAAATGATCTGCTCTGGATCAACCCCGTAGCGTTTGGAAAGAGCAGCTTTTAACGCATAGCCGCTACCGTCCGGATACAGCGAGACCTCATGCAATGCATTAATCATGGCATCCAGTGCGAGGGGGCTTGTTCCAAGCGGATTCTCGTTGGAAGCCAATTTGATGACGCAGGCTTCGTTTAATCCCATTTCCCGCGCCAGTTCAGAGATCGGTTTACCAGGTTGATAAGGTTGGATAGCGCGGATATATTCCGGAGCAAAGTCACAAAGATTCATAAGATTAAGTTATTAAAGAAAAAATACAAAGGTTAAATGAATTTAATAAAAGGTTAGTTAGTGACGGCAAACCATTAGGTCGCTGGATAAGATCCCAGGATTTTCAGAAAGACTGCTTTCTCGCGCAATTCTTCAAGTGCGATAGCTACATTGTTATCTTGCTGATGCCCTTCAATATCTACAAAGAATACATACTGCCAGAGACCTGTGCGCGACGGACGCGACTCCAGTCGGCTCATACTGACACCATGCTGTGCCAGTGGTTCCAGTAATTTATAAATAGCGCCGGAACAGTTATTGGTCGACATGATCAGTGAGGTTTTATCCTTTCCGGAAGCTTCGACAACTTGTTTACCGATGACCAGAAAACGGGTGGTATTTTTGGGATCATCCTCAATATTTTCTGCGCAGATAGAAAGCCCGAATAACTCGGCGGCTCGTTTGCTCGCCACAGCCGCTGACTGCTTGTCTGCTGCAGCCTGCCGTGCTGCGTCGGCATTGCTGGCGGTATTGACCAGTGCGGAATGGGAAATATGCGGCAAGTTGGTCTTTAACCATTGATGACACTGCGCCAGCGATTGCGGATGCGAATAAATTTTGCTGATTTGTGCAAATTCGGTTTGTTGTGCCATCAGAAATTGATGTACGGGTAGTTGGATTTCACCACAGATGGTCAGCGGTGTTTGTAACAGCAAATCCATGGATCTGCCAACCGCGCCCTCAGACGAGTTTTCAACCGGCACTACGCCATAATTCGCTGCATCGGATTCCACGGTGCGAAACACATCGTCGATCGAATCGCAGGCAACCGTTGTGATGGTGCTGCCAAAACGCTTCAACGCTGCTTCTTCTGAGAAAGTACCGTTTGGGCCAAGATAAGCTACGCTCATGGGTTTCTCGAGGGCGCGGCACAGCGACATGATTTCAATAAATAATTGTTTAATGTGTTCGTTATTGATAGGACCGGGATTTTGTTGCTGCATACGCGCCAGTATTTGTGCTTCGCGCTCAGGGCGATAGACGATACCGTTCTTTTTAATTTTTCCAATCTGTTGCGCCAACCTGGCGCGCTTACTCACCAGTTCGAGCAATTCGTTGTCAATGGCGTCAATCTGGCCGCGTAATTGTTTGAGTTGTTCTGACATGGATGGCGAAATGTTGGCTTAACGATGATTCATCAGAATTTGAAATTTTATTGGGGAAGTGGCAGATAGCGTGCCATGAGCACACCGGTAATGGTGGCGATTTCATCCAATACCTGCTGTGGTACTGGACTGTCTACATCCACCAGCGTATAAGCCATTTCACCGCGGGATTTGTTGATCATGTTATGGATATTCAACCCAGCCTTGGCTACGCTGGTGGAGATTTGCCCCAGAATGTTGGGCACATTGGTATTTGCTACCGCTACCCGGTAAGACGATTCACGCTCCATCTGGATGTCAGGAAAATTGACCGTGTTGGTGATGTTGCCATTCTCTAAATAATCCATGAGCTGATTCACCACCATGACGGCACAATTCTCTTCTGCTTCCAGTGTCGATGCGCCCAGATGCGGCAGTGTGATGACTGCTTGCTGGTGCTGCAATTTCTGGCTGGGGAAGTCGCAGACATAGGTTTTTATTTTGCCGCCGGCGATTTCTCTTAAAACAGCATCTTCATCAACAATAGCGCTGCGTGAGAAATTCAGTAGAATCGCATGCTGCTTCATCATGGCAATATTTTTCTCATTGATCAGGTGATGAGTGGAATCCAGCAACGGCACATGCACGCTGACAAATTCACTGTGGCGCAGCAAGTCTTCCATGCTGTGCGCTTTTTTGACTTCTGCGGACAGGCTCCAGGCTGACTCGATGGTTATTTTGGGATCATATCCGATGACTTTCATACCTAATTTGAGTGCGGCATTCGCAACTAATCGACCGATTTGACCGAGGCCAATAATACCCAGCGTACGACCAGGTAATTCGATGCCAGAAAAGCGCTTTTTTCCATCCTCGGCTTGCTTGTTCAGCGCTGCATCATCACCTTGCAGATTTTCAACAAACTGTAATGCGGGTACCAGATTGCGTGCGGCTAAAAACAGGCCAGCCAGAACCAGTTCCTTGACTGCATTAGCATTGGCACCGGGGGTATTGAATACAGGAATGCCACGAAGGTTCATGTCCTGCACAGGAATATTATTGGTACCTGCACCGGCACGCCCGATTGCTTTCACACTACCGGGAATGATGCTGTCCAACATATTGTGCGAACGTACCAGGATGGCATCCGGCTCGGCGATGGCATCGCTCACCTGATAGCTGCCCGCAGGAAAACGTTTCAGACCACGGGAAGATATCTGATTAAGCGTAAGAATCTTGAACACTCTGTGCTGATGATCAAGCATACTGATTGGCGAACTCCCTCATAAACGCCGCCAATTTTGCCACACCTTCAAGCGGCATGGCATTATATATTGATGCGCGCATACCGCCCACTGAGCGATGCCCTTTGAGTTGAATCAGGCCATTTATCTGGGCTTGTTTAAGGAATTCGTCATCCAGTGCAGGGTTTTTTAATGTGAAAGGCACATTCATGCGAGAGCGATCGGATTTAACCACTGGACAATGATAAAAATCAGTATTGTCGAGCAGATCATACAGCAGGTTGGCTTTGGTAATATTGATTTTTTCCATCGCAACCAATCCGCCTTTCTTCTTCAGCCATGCGAAAACCAGGCCGGCAATATACATCGCGTAAGTTGGCGGCGTGTTATACATCGAATCATTTTTTGCATGCACCTGATAATCGTACAGCGTGGGTGTGCCTACCAACGGTTGTCCCAGTAAATCTTCGCGAATAATTACTAAGGTCAGCCCTGCCGGCCCCAGATTCTTTTGTGCGCCCGCATAAATCAATCCGAAACGGGTGACATCGAATGGATGTGACAGGATATCGGATGACATATCAGCAACCAAGGGGACATTATTTTCCGGGGGAATTTCCGGTATCCAGTGAAATTCGACACCACCGATAGTTTCATTGCTGGTGTAATGGATATAAGCTGCTTCAGGATCCAGGCTCCAGTTATCTTGTACTGGTACATACGTAAAATGGGCATCCGCAGAGGATGCGGCGACATTGACGGTGCAATATCGACGGGCTTCTTCGATGGCTTTGGTCGACCATTGACCAGTGTTGATATAGTCGGCCTTGCTTTTGCCGCGCAGCAGATTCATTGGCACCATGGAAAATTGACTGGAAGCACCGCCTTGCAGAAATAGCACCTTATAATTTTGCGGGATACCAGCCAGTTCGCGTAAATCGTTTTCAGTTTGCTCAGCAATGGCCATAAATTCCTTGCCGCGATGGCTCATTTCCATGACGGACATACCACTGCCATGCCAATCCAACATTTCATCGCGTGCCTGCTGCAGCACTTCTTTGGGAAGAACTGCGGGTCCTGCACTGAAATTATAAATGGGGTCCATTATTTTTTTCCGGTCAGTTTGTTTAATATTAACCGACATTGTCACCATCTTCTTCGCTCTCCACTACCCGCTCCAAGCCGGCTAATTTCTCACCCGCATCCAGGTTGATCAAAGTCACGCCTTGTGTGGCACGGCTCATTTCCCGCACCTCATTGACACGGGTGCGAATCATCACGCCGCCAGAAGTGATCAGCATGATTTCATCATCGGGTTTAACTAGTTTTGCGGTGACAACTTTACCATTGCGCGCACTGGTGATAATCGCAATCATCCCTTGCGCACCACGGTTATGACGCGTGTATTCGCTGATAGAAGTACGCTTGCCGTAACCATTCTCAGTCGCTGTTAGTACCGTAAGCTCTTCATTTTCGGCTACCAGCATTGAG
This sequence comes from Nitrosomonas sp. Nm166, assembly GCF_900112825.1. Lineage (GTDB taxonomy): Bacteria > Pseudomonadota > Gammaproteobacteria > Burkholderiales > Nitrosomonadaceae > Nitrosomonas. The sequence continues at coordinate 100,651 of NZ_FONE01000005.1, forward strand.
ATGACTTTCTGCCCGGGACCGAGTTTCATGCCACGCACACCACGGGCGGTACGTCCCATTGGACGAACGTCATTTTCACTGAAGCGTATGGCCTTACCGTTGTCTGAGAACAGCATAACGTCGTGTTTGCCTTCGGTCAGCTCAACACCGATTAAATAATCGCCCTCATCCAATCCAAGGGCGATAATGCCATTGTTTCGTGGACGGGAGAATTCTGATAACGGTGTTTTCTTGACGGTGCCAAAAGCTGTTGCCATAAAGACAAAGCGGTTTTCATCAAAGGTTTTGACCGGCAAAATGGCGTTAATTTTTTCGCCCTCTTCCAGTTGTACCCAATTGATAATTGGTCTGCCTCGGGATTGCCGGCCGCCTTGCGGCACTTCGTAGACTTTAATCCAGTATACCCGTCCCAAGCTTGAGAAGCATAGAATATAGTCATGTGTGTTGGCAATGAACAGCTTATCAATGAAATCGTCTTCCTTAGTACTGGCCGCCAGCTTACCGCGCCCACCGCGCTTTTGGGCGCGATAATCATCGAGTAATTGGGATTTAATGTAGCCGCTGTGCGATAGTGTTACAACGACATCTGCCGGTGCGATTAGATCTTCTTCACTCAAATCCTGCGTATCGACAATAATTTCACTGCGGCGTTTATCACCAAATTGCTGTTTGATTGAACCCAGTTCTTCGGTAATGATGCCGGTGATGCGCTCCGGGTTTGCCAGGATATCCAGATAATCAATGATCTTGTCGATGACTTCTTTATATTCTGTAACGATCTTTTCCTGCTCCAGGCCGGTCAGGCGCTGCAGGCGTAATTCCAGAATGGCCTGTGCCTGGGCATCGGATAAACGGTAGCCCTGCGCTTGCAAACCGAATGCGGTATCCAAGTTTTCCGGGCGCAGTGCATGGGCGTCTGCCAGGGCGCGTGACAGCATTTCCTCTACCAATTGAGAATGCCAGGCTCTCGCCATTAGGGCTTCCTTGGCGTCAGCTGGTGTCGGCGCAGCTTTTATCAGTGCGATAATTTCATCGACGTTGGAAAGCGCAACCGCCAGACCTTCCAGCAAGTGACCGCGCTCACGGGCTTTTTTCAGTTCAAATACCGTGCGGCGCGTGACGACTTCACGGCGGTGACGCAAGAACGCATCCAGAACCTGCTTCAAATTCAGCAAACGAGGCTGGCCATCCAGCAGGGCCACCATGTTTATGCCAAAAGTGTCCTGCATCTGTGTTTCTTTATACAGGTTATTCAGAATAACGTCAGGTAACTCCCCGCGTTTTAGTTCAATTACGACGCGCATACCCGATTTGTCGGATTCATCACGCAGATCAGAAATACCCTCAACTTTCTTGTCGCGAACCAGCTCCCCAATGCGTATCAGTAAATTAGCTTTGTTAACTTGGTAGGGTAGTTCATCGATCACAATGCATTGGCGGCTGCCTTTTTCCAGAGCCTCAAAATGAGTCCGTGCGCGCATGACAACACGGCCACGTCCAGTGCGATAGCCATCTCTGACACCGGTAACACCATAAATGATCCCGGCGGTTGGAAAATCAGGCGCCGGAATAAAATCAATGAGCTCATCGATACTAATATGCGGATTTTTGAGTAAGGCGAGGCAGGCTTCTACGACTTCATTCAGATTATGCGGGGGGATATTAGTTGCCATGCCGACGGCGATACCTGAAGAACCATTGATCAGCAAATTGGGGATTTTGGTGGGAAGTATCAGCGGCTCTTTTTCAGTGTCATCATAGTTAGGGCCAAAATCTACTGTTTCTTTGTCAAGATCAACCAGTAATTCATGGGCGATGCGCGACATGCGGATTTCGGTATAGCGCATGGCTGCTGCGTTATCACCATCTACAGAACCAAAATTGCCTTGCCCATCGATCAACATATAGCGCAGAGAAAAATCTTGTGCCATGCGAACAATCGTGTCATAGACAGCGGTATCGCCATGGGGATGGTATTTACCAATAACATCGCCCACAATACGCGCAGATTTCTTATACGGTCTGTTCCAGTCATTAGAAAGTTCATGCATGGCAAATAATACGCGTCGGTGTACCGGTTTCAGGCCATCACGAACATCCGGCAGGGCCCGGCCTACAATCACGCTCATGGCGTAATCCAGATAGGAACGCCGCATTTCCTCTTCAAGACTGACCGGCAGGGTTTCCTTGGCAAATTGATTCATATATTATAATTGTTTTTTAGAAACAGTAGGTTATGAAGATTGAGCGTATCTTCTTAAATTAACAATAAATTTCTTTATTCTAACACGCTGCCATCGTTTCTCAGTTAACTTTGAAATAAAGCGCTTAGAGTTGCGATAAGAAGCAGATCATTAGAGAAAAAAAGCTTGAAAAAACAGATTAAATAGGTAAACATAATCGCTTTTTCAAATTTTCCTTATCCTACAGATCTACAGATGAGGATTCTGGAATGAATTTTTCATTTGAAATGCGAGTATTGTAGTGTCTAATTTGATGAATACTTACTCACGGCTACCCGTTACTTTCGTTAAAGGCGAAGGAGTGTGGTTGTGGGATGATCAGGATGAACGGTATCTGGATGCACTAGCTGGCGTTGCTGTGTGTGGACTGGGTCATTGTCATCCAAGGTTAACGAAAGCAATATGTGAACAAGCCGGAACGCTGATTCATACTTCTAATCTTTATCATATCGATAAGCAGGAGCGATTAGCCGATCGCCTGATTGCGTTATCAGGTATGGATAATGCTTTTTTCTGTAATTCGGGCGCAGAAGCTAACGAAGCAGCGATAAAGCTTGCCCGCTTGCACGGGCACAACAAGGGAATTTCATTGCCCACCGTTATTGTAATGGAACGTTCTTTTCACGGACGTACGATGGCCACCTTGACAGCCAGTGGAAATCGCAAGGTACAAGCTGGCTTTGAACCTTTGTTGTCTGGATTTGTTCGCGTTCCCTATAACAATATGGAAGCGATTACACAAGTTGCTGTCAATAATAAAGATGTCGTTGCGGTCCTGGTGGAACCTTTCCAAGGGGAAGGGGGCGTTAATATACCTGAGGTGCATTATCTACAAGGGCTGCGCGATCTCTGTAATCAATACGGATGGCTGCTGATGCTGGATGAGGTTCAATCTGGGATCGGACGAAGTGGAAGATGGTTCGCATTTCAACACAGTAATATCATGCCCGATGTGATGACATTAGCTAAAGGCTTGGGTGCCGGCGTGGCGATCGGCGCTTGCCTGGCAAGAGGTGTAGCTGCAGAGGTTTTCAAACCAGGCAATCATGCGTCCACTTTTGGTGGCAACCCGCTGGCGTGCGCAGCGGCGATCGAAACATTGAATGTTATTGAAGAGGAAGGTCTTCTGGACCATGCAATGAAATTGGGGGACTTCATGCGTGATCGGCTGAAAAATCAGCTGACTGATGTGGCGGGGGTTGTGCAAGTCAGAGGCCAGGGTTTGATTATCGGTATTGAGCTTTCAGTACCTTGCAGCGAGCTGGTAAGAAAAGCTTTGGAAAAAAAATTACTGATCAATGTAACATCCGATAAAGTAATTCGTTTATTACCCGCGTTTGTCATGCAGCAAGCCGAGGCTGAACAAGTGGTGGATATTACTTGCTCGTTAATAAAGGAGTTTTTGAATAGCTGAAACAGATTACATAAGATGCTGTAATGCTGATTGGTTATTTATCTTGTTATGCAATTTAAGCATTTTCTGAAATTTAATGATTTTTCTCGTGAAGAATATGAGTATTTATTTGAACGTGCGCGCTGGATAAAGCAGGAGTTCAAACAATATCGGCAATACTGGCCCTTGGTTGATCGTACCTTGGCGATGATATTTGACAAAAATTCGACGCGTACGCGCTTGTCATTTGAAGCCGGAATGCATCAACTAGGCGGAACGGGCATTTATCTATCGACACATGATACGCAATTGGGGCGAGGAGAGCCGGTAGAAGATGCCGCACGGGTTATTTCACGCATGGTCGATATCATTATGATTCGCACTCATAAACACGATACTATTCAGCGCTTTGCAAAAAATTCAAGGGTGCCTGTTATTAATGGCTTAACTAATGAATATCATCCATGCCAAATCATGAGTGATATTTTTACCTATACTGAGCACCGGGGAAGCATTACAGGTAAAACAGTGGCCTGGATCGGGGATGCTAATAATATGTGCAATACCTGGTTGCAAGCAGCCGAAATTTTTGATTTTAGAGTGCATGTGTCAACGCCACCTGGTTATGGCATTCATCCTGAGCGAATAGGATTAAGCGGAACGGGGCATTATGAAGAATTTGCTAATCCTCGCAAAGCTGTGATTGACGCGGATCTGATTACTACGGATGTGTGGATCAGCATGGGATTCGAAGTGGAGGCCGAGCAAAGAAAAAAAGATTTTGCTGAATTTTGCGTCAATGCGGAAATGATGGCGTTGGCTAAAAAAGATGCATTGTTTATGCATTGTTTGCCGGCTCATCGCGGTGAGGAAGTAAGTTCGGAAGTTCTGGATGGGCCGCAATCCGTGGTATGGGATGAAGCAGAAAACCGACTGCATACCCAGAAGGCATTGATGGAATATTTATTATTGGGTAAGTTAAATGCTGGAAATTAAGTTCTAAATTTGGAATCAGTGATAATAAATTAAGCTATCGTAGTGTTAGATAAAACGGATGTTTTAAAACAATGAAAAAAATTAATAAAGTAGTGCTAGCTTTCTCAGGGGGATTGGATACTTCGGTAATCTTGAAGTGGTTGCAGGATACTTATCAGTGTGAAGTAGTTACCTTTACTGCTGATATCGGGCAGGGAGAAGAGGTTGAGCCGGCGCGTGCAAAAGCAAAGCAACTTGGTGTTAAAGAAATTTATATTGATGATTTGCGTGAAGAGTTTGTACGTGATTTTGTATTTCCTATGTTCCGGGCCAATGCGATCTATGAAGGGGAATACTTGCTGGGTACAAGCATAGCACGTCCATTAATTGCAAAAAGACAAATTGAAATTGCCAATGAAACCGGTGCAGATGCGGTTTCCCACGGTGCAACAGGTAAAGGTAATGATCAGGTTCGTTTTGAGCTGGGCTATTACGCCTTGCAGCCGGATATCCATGTGATCGCGCCATGGCGCGAATGGGATTTAACTTCAAGGGAAAAATTGCTGCAATACGCAGAGCAGCATGGTATTCCGGTTGAAATGAAAAAGAAGGGTGGATCGCCTTATAGCATGGATGCGAATCTCCTGCATATTTCTTACGAAGGCAGGATTCTCGAGGATCCTGCAACAGAGCCAGAAGAATCAATGTGGCGCTGGAGCGTATCACCGGAAAAAGCGCCTGATGAGCCTGAGTATCTGGATATCGAATTCAGGCATGGCGATGTCGTGGCCTTGAATGGTCATCAATTATCACCAGCGAGTGTATTGCAGAGACTTAATCAGTTGGGGGGTAAGCACGGTATCGGTAGACTGGATTTAGTGGAGAATCGTTATGTCGGTATGAAATCGCGGGGGTGCTACGAAACGCCGGGTGGAACAATTTTATTACGTGCGCATCGAGCAATAGAATCAATAACTCTGGATCGGGAAGTGGCGCATTTAAAAGATGATTTAATGCCGCGCTATGCGGCCTTGATTTATAACGGTTATTGGTGGAGTCCAGAACGCAAGATGATGCAAACGATGATTGATGCGACCCAGAAGAAGGTGAACGGATGGGTAAGATTAAAATTATATAAGGGAAATGTTATCGTCGCGGGAAGAGATTCGCAAACTGATTCATTGTTTAATCCTAATATTGCTACTTTTGAAGATGATGCTGGTGCTTATAATCAGGCAGATGCAGCAGGTTTTATAAAACTTAACGCATTAAGATTGCGTATAGCCGCTGAGGTTGAGAAGAACAAGGATATTAAGGAATTATAGGATTACGCTAGGTCATTTTGGTAAAATTACAATTCTATTGTTACGGTCAAAAAAATAATGCCATCTTTCGATATCGTTTCAGAGGTTGATAAGCAGGAAGTCAGAAATGCGGTAGATCAAGTCAATAAGGAAGTCAGCACACGATTTGACTTTAAGGGTTCCGATGCAAGAGTGGAGCAAGCGGATTATCAGTTAACAGTTTTTGCAGATGACGAATTTAAACTGGAGCAAATACTCGATATCTTGAGAACCAAATTGACAAAGCGGAATGTGGATGTGCGTTGTTTAAATAAGGAACAAATAGAGAAAATAAGTGGAAATAAAGTAAAGCAAGTAGTCACTGTTAAAACAGGGCTTGATTCAGAACTGGCCAAAAGAATTATAAGAAATATTAAAGAGAGTAAGCCTAAAGTGCAGGCGAGTATTCAAGGAGATGTAGTGCGAGTAACAGGTGCAAAAAAAGATGTGTTGCAGGAAACTATACAATTGGTTAAGAAGTTGATTAGTGATTTTCCATTACAATTCCAGAATTTTAGAGATTGATAAACACAGGATTTAATTGAGGCATGGGCCTGTAATTTAATTTTGTTTTTAAAATAAAATGCCGTGATTTGTGTTTGTCTTGACATATCACGATAAACCCCCTAGAATCCGCTCTCTTTTTTGCCTCATCTTCAGTATGGTTGAAGGTGTCGAATTGCTAATCGTGATGACATTGGCGAGTAATAAAATAATTAGCAAATAGTAATAGTATGTGGACGGCTAAAAAGCCGTCCCAGTTTTTTAGGACGAAGAAATGCCGACAATCAGTCAGTTAGTTCGAAAACCGCGTGTTGAGAAGCGAGTTAAAAGTAATGTTCCTGCGCTAGAAAACTGCCCGCAGAAAAGAGGGGTATGCACAAGAGTGTATACAACGACACCGAAGAAACCGAATTCAGCTTTGCGTAAAGTTGCTAGGGTTCGGTTAACGAACGGATTTGAGGTATCGAGTTACATTGGCGGTGAAGGGCATAATCTTCAGGAACACTCAGTGGTATTGATACGTGGTGGTCGCGTCAAAGATTTGCCGGGTGTGCGATATCATACGATTAGGGGTAGTTTGGATACGGCAGGTGTAAAAGACCGTAAACAAGGGCGTTCGAAATATGGCTCTAAAAGACCGAAGGGTGCGTAAAATTTAAATGTTATTTCTAGCTGTAAAGGAAATATGTTGCGAAAGGAAATGAGGTTACATAATGCCAAGACGTAGAGAAGTTCCAAAACGTGAGATTCTGCCGGATCCTAAATACCATAATGTAGAATTGGCAAAATTTGTTAATGTTCTCATGACGCGCGGTAAAAAGTCGGTGGCAGAGAGAATTATTTACGGGGCGCTTGATCACATAGAGAAGAAAACAGGTAGTGATCCATTGGAAGTGTTTACTCAGGCATTAACCAATGTGCGGCCAATGGTAGAAGTTAAAAGTCGCCGTGTTGGCGGTGCTAATTATCAGGTTCCAGTTGAAGTAAGATCAGTGCGGCGTAATGCATTGGCCATGAGATGGCTTCGGGATGCCGCTAGGAAAAGAAGCGAAAAATCTATGGATGCGCGATTGGCTGGTGAATTGGCTGAGGCAGCTGAAGGGCGAGGCGGCGCTGTTAAAAAACGTGAAGAAGTGCATAGAATGGCCGAATCGAACAAGGCATTTTCACATTTTAGATTTTAAGTTTTGGTTGATTAAAGAATCCATTCATAAATTGAAATAAACGTAGGGCATTAGACTGTGGCAAGAAAAACTCCCATAGAACGATACAGAAACATCGGCATTATGGCGCATATTGATGCTGGTAAAACAACTACCACTGAACGTGTGCTTTTTTACACTGGCGTATCTCATAAGCTCGGTGAAGTTCATGAAGGTGCGGCTACTATGGACTGGATGGAGCAAGAGCAAGAGAGAGGAATTACGATTACTTCTGCTGCCACAACTTGTTTCTGGAAAGGAATGGCTGGGAATTACCCGGAGCATCGGATTAATATCATCGATACACCCGGGCACGTGGATTTTACCATTGAGGTCGAGCGATCCTTGCGCGTTCTGGACGGAGCTTGTACGGTATTTTGTGCAGTAGGGGGTGTGCAACCACAAACTGAAACGGTCTGGAGGCAGGCAAATAAATATAAAGTTCCGCGATTGGCATTTGTTAATAAGATGGATCGATCGGGTGCTAATTTCATGCGTGTATATGAGCAGATCAAAGCGCGGCTTAAAGCTGCACCCGTGCCAATACAATTACCAATAGGCGCTGAGGATAAGTTCGAAGGTGTTGTCGACTTGATAAAGATGAAAGCTATCTACTGGGATGCTGAAAGCCTCGGAACGAAGTTTGAGGAGCGTGAGATACCTGCCAGTCTCGAAGCGGACGCTCAAGCATGGCGCGAAAAAATGGTAGAAACAGCAGCAGAGGCAAGTGAAGATTTGATGGATAAATATCTTGAGAATGGAGATTTGGAAATTTCCGAGATCAAGAGTGGTTTACGTATGCGCACCATTAATAATGAAATAGTGCCCATGTTGTGTGGAACTGCCTTTAAAAATAAAGGCGTACAAGCCATGCTGGATGCAGTCATTGATTACATGCCATCACCCACCGATATTCTGGCGATTCAAGGAGAGAATGAAAGTGGAGAAGTCGATAAAAGGATTGCAGACGATAAAGAGCCATTTTCAGCATTAGCTTTCAAGATTGCAACAGATCCCTATGTGGGTCAGCTTATATTTTTTAGAGTGTATTCAGGCATCGTCACTTCAGGTGATACTATCTATAATCCAGTCAAAGGAAAAAAAGAAAGGATTGGCAGATTGCTGCAGATGCACGCCAATCAGCGAGATGAGATCAAGGAAGTTCGAGCAGGAGATATTGCGGCAGCCGTCGGTCTAAAGGATGTGGTGACGGGCGATACTTTATGTGATCTACAAAAAATTATTACCTTGGAAAAAATGGATTTTCCAGAGCCTGTTATCCATGTTGCAGTTGAGCCAAAAACTAAAATGGATCAGGAGAAAATGGGTATTGCATTGAATAGACTTGCGCAAGAAGATCCTTCATTTAGAGTTCGAACAGACGAAGAATCTGGGCAAACAATTATTTCTGGAATGGGTGAATTGCATCTGGAAATTATCGTTGATCGCATGAAACGTGAGTTTGGTGTAGAAGCCAATGTGGGAGCACCTCAAGTTGCTTACCGTGAAGCAATAAGAAAGCAGGTTGAGATAGAAGGGAAATTTGTTAAACAAACCGGTGGTCGCGGGCAATATGGTCATGTATGGCTTAGAATGGAGCCAAATGAGGCTGGAAAAGGTTTTGAATTTGTCGATGAAATCAAAGGTGGAGTAGTCCCACGTGAATATATACCTGCCGTTGAAAAAGGTTTGTTAGAAACTCTTCCAAGTGGAGTATTGGCCGGATATCCAGTGGTAGATATAAAGGTTGCCCTCTTTGATGGTTCATATCATGATGTTGACTCTAATGAAAATGCATTTAAGATGGCAGCATCTATAGCGTTCAAGGATGGAATGCGGAAAGCAAACCCAGTTTTGCTGGAGCCCATGATGGCTGTTGAAGTAGAGACCCCCGAAGACTTTATGGGAAATGTTGTGGGCGATCTATCATCAAGACGTGGCATGATACAAGGCATGGAAGATGTTCCCGGATTTAAAGTAGTTCGGGCTGAGGTGCCATTAGCTGAGATGTTTGGGTATTCAACAGCATTGAGATCAGCAACGCAGGGTAGGGCTACTTACTCTATGGAGTTTAAGCATTACTCTGAAGCTCCTAAGAATGTGGCAGAAGCCATAATAAATAAAAAGTAATCGAATTTATAGAATGTAAAGGAACAAGTGATGGCAAAAAGTAAATTTGAGCGTTCGAAGCCACATGTTAATGTAGGAACGATAGGGCATGTTGATCATGGTAAGACGACGCTGA
>NZ_FONE01000012.1 GCF_900112825.1 Nitrosomonas sp. Nm166
GACCAGTTCGTCCAGTCGCTGGCGGAACAGGTCATTACTCTTTTGCGTGCACGGCTTTGGCCCCATCTAACCCTCGCTAAATTTGCAGGAAATTGTAGCAATTTTACCAAAAACTGGTGAATTTAATCGCCTTAATTCATCAATTCATCACACAGAATCAGAATGTTATGGATTGTTCAGACTGAACTACTTAAGGTCTTGTATTGAATATTTACAAGGCCCGTCCTTGGCACATGAATTTTTATTTCTTTGTTATGGGCAACCAAGTATCGATTGTGCTAAGTTTAGTGTTGTTATTTTTCTTTCCAGAGGGCATAGATAAGCAAGGCCCATGCAGTAAGGAATGAAATACCGCCAAATGGCGTGATAATGCCAAGACCACGTATTCCGGTCAGGCTTAATATATAGAGACTTAAGCTGAACAAAATAATACCAACTATCATCAACCAGCCAGATATTGGGATCAGGCGAGAGTTGGGAAAATGCAGCAATAATAAACCAATGATGAGGATTCCAAAGGCATGATAAAAATGGTACTGTACGCCTGTGTGATATACCGCGAGCATATCTGTTGATAATATTCGTTTCAGGCCATGTGCGCCGAAAGCGCCTAATGCAATGCATAAGAACGCATTCAGTGCACCCAGAATCAGAAAAGTTTTTGGCATTGACAAGTCTTTATTCTGTAAAATAAATATAATTAACGTTGGGTTTGTGTGCTTTGATCAATAACTCTTGATTTTGCTGACATTAGCTTCACACATTCCATGCGCGAATTTTACCTGAATTTTATCGCCGGAATTAATTTGTTTGCTGTCATGGATCACTGTGTCTTGCAAGTAAGTGATGCTATACCCACGCTCAAGCACGGATTGTGGATTCAGATACGATAGCTGTGCTTGCAAATGTTGTAGCTTAATAGCCAACCTTTCCAAATAGCGAGAAAATGTGTAGCGAAAACGTGTAGCAAGCTCTTTCTGTTGCTGTTCTAATAGAGCGAAAGCGGAACCTGCAATGGTTTGTCGTTGATTGAATTCTAATAATTTCCAGCACTTCCTATCGATTTGATAAGCCCAAGCCTTGATGAGGCGCTCCTGTATATGGTGCAGGTGGAGGCGTTGCTGTTTGATTCGATCACCTGGATAAATTAACCGATGCGTTAGAATATCCACTTGTTGCATAGCGTATTCAATATGCTGCAAGGTGGTACGATACATGCGCTGATGCAGCATGCTCAGGCGATGGCTTAACTCTTTGCGATCCTGACTGGCTAGTTCAGCAGCGCCAGTCGGCGTGGGTGCACGGATGTCGGCGACAAAATCTGCAATCGTGAAATCTGTCTCATGACCGATGCCACTAATGATGGGGATAGAGCTGGCGGCAATGGCAAGCGCAACAGTTTCTTCATTAAATGCCCATAAATCTTCAACGTTGCCTCCGCCCCGGCAAAGTATCAGTACATCACATTCCGCTCGTTGGCAAGCAATTTTAATTGCATCAGCGATGCTGCCCGCTGCCGTTTTTCCTTGCACCAAGGTAGGATAGATGATGATAGGCAGTGATGGCATGCGACGCTGCAGTGTCGAGAGTATGTCTCGCAATGCTGCAGTATCTGGAGAGGTAATGATGCCGATTTGTTTAGGGAGTGGAGGAAGTGGTTTTTTGTTCGTGGGACTGAATAATCCAGCTTTTTCCAATTTGGATTTAAGCTTCTCAAATGCATCAAATAATTCGCCTAAACCAGCGCGCCGCATGGTTTCAACATTTAACTGAAAGTCGCCGCGTGGCTCATATAATGTAACGAGTGCGAGCACTTCGACTTGCATACCATCTTTAGGTTGCCAATCGATATACTGATTCTTATGACCGAATAAAACGCAACGAACTTGTGCATTGGCATCTTTGAGGGAAAAATACCAGTGACCTGATTGATAGCACTTCAAGTTTGAAATTTCACCCTTTATCCATAGTAAAGGTATGTTTTGTTCCAAAAATTGTTTAGTATTACGGTTCAATTCGCTGACAGTGAGTATTTTAAGAAAGTCTCTGAATATGGAAAGCAGGCTCATTTGGTAATATCCACATGCTTATTAAAAATGCAAATATACCGTTAGAATAAGCACAAATGGTAGATAAGTATTTAATTAATTGTTTAATAGATATTTTTTTCGGTTAAAAAATAGTCAAGTTAGAAAAGCTGTTTGAATTTGCTCACTTACTCACCTATTCCTTAATATACTCACAAGCTTATCCACAGAAACTGTGGATAGTTGCTGTGTTGCTGAAAATGCACTATTCCGATACATTGCATATCAAATTGACTACTTGGTTATAAGTAAGCAAATTAGGTAATATCATCAATTACAAGAATAATACTTGGACCTATAGTGAATGAGGAGACTATCTCGTGTTATCTTTGATTCAAGCAGCCGGCTGGCCGATTTGGCCGATTATTATTGCTTCCGTTGTTGCCGTTAGTATTATCGTTGAGCGAATGTGGACACTGCGTTTAAGCGTTATTTCTCCAAAGGAGTTGTTACCCAAGGTATTAAACGAGTATAAAAGAAGTGGCGTAAACCCCGAGATGATTGTACGTTTACAGAGGCATTCGCCCCTCGGCGCAGTTCTTGCCGCTGGACTCAAAAATGTAAAAAGCACACGCGAAGTCATGAAGGAATCCATTGAAGAATCTGGTCGTGTAATTGCTCATGATTTGAATCGTTATCTGACAACTCTGGGAACTATTGCTGCACTGAGTCCTCTCATGGGTTTGTTTGGTACTCTGGTTGGTATGATTGAAATCTTTGGATCAAACTCCCCTGCTGGCAGTAATCCGGCACAGCTTGCGTATGGAATTTCTGTGGCTCTGTATAATGCTGCATTTGGCATATTGGTAGCAATCCCCAGTATGATCTTCTACCGCTATTTTCGTGCAAAAGTTGATGATTTTGTCATCGAAATGGAGTTGCAGGCCCTGAAATTAGTTGAAATTGTGCATGGAGAGCGGGAAAGCTGAATTTTTTCAATGGATATTGCTTAAGTTGCTTTCTTTATGTGTGCGAACTCAATCAAAACTAATCAATTCTAGATTTAGAAGCTTATTTCTTAAATATTTCTGCTTATGTGAGTATAGATTTTATGAGTAGCCGGCGTTCTTTAGTTACTGGTGGTGGTGGTTTTATTGGATCACATTTAGTTAAGCTGTTGCAGGAAAATGATGAGATAGTCAGAGTGTTAGAGTTACCTGATGTGCCGTTGCCTGCAACTGTAGAGGTAGTGCGTGGTTCAATTTGTGATGCGGATGTGGTTCGTAAAGCGCTCAAGGGGGTTCAAAGAGTCTATCATTTAGCAGCCAATCCAAACTTATGGACACTCAGAAAAAGTGACTTTAATCTCGTTAACTTTGAAGGAACACAAACAATCTTTGCTGAGGTAGCAAAGCATGATATTGAAGTAGTGGTGTATACTTCGACTGAATCTATTCTAACCGGAAAGGCGCGAAGGAATTGGCAAGTAAATGCATCGGTAGAACGTACGCTTAGCGAGATGCCGGGTCCGTATTGCCGTTCAAAATTTCTTGCCGAGCAAGCAGCGTTTAAGGCCGCAGAAAAAGGATTGCCTGTCGTTATTGTGGCACCCACGTTACCGGTGGGTCCTGGAGACCGTTTGATAACACCGCCGACAAGAATGATTCTTGATTTCTTGAATTCCAAGACTCCAGCTTACCTGGATTGCGGTTTTAATATGGTGGATGTACGGGATGTAGCAAAGGGACACATCCTTGCAGCCGAGCATGGTCGTGTGGGTGAGCGATATATTTTAGGCAATGAGAATTTGACCTTGGGTGAGCTGTTGCATTGGATTGAAGAAATCACGGGTTTGTCTATGCCAAAGCAACGTATACCATATTGGCTTGCTTTGGTGGCAGGTGCAATTTCCGAATTTATAGCTGACTATGTGACTCACCGTCCGCCGAGAGCTCTCCTTACAGGTGTGCGGCTGGCACGCTATCCAATGTTTTTTGATAGCGAAAAAGCAGTACGTGAGCTTGGTTTTCCGCAGAATTCAGTGCGCCAGGCGCTGGTTGATGAAATTGAATGGCTGTTAAGTAATGGATTGATTATGCGGAGTTTGCCTTTTCCTCACAGACGGCGCATGCTTTATAGAAGCCTAAAGGCTGGGTTTACAAATAAGTGACTGAGAATATTAGAGATATAAATTTTTTATTTAATAACAAGCATTTGTTTCTTATTGTATTGTTTATCTGTTTTGCAATTCTGCAAGGCTGTGCAACAACCCCAAAAAATAATGATCAGGATTTAGACCCTGTTGATCCCCATGAGAAGGTTAACCGCGCTGCTTATGATTTTACTGACCGGGTGGATCGGGCGATATTTGAGCCCATTGCGAATGTCTACATAGATTATGTGCCTAATGCAGCGCAGCGATCTATTGGAAATTTCTACGATAATCTATCGTATCCCAATGTGGTTCTGAATTCTTTCTTACAAGGCAAGGTGAAACAGGGTCTTCAGGATACGCTGCGTTTTGCTGTAAACTCATCGATTGGTTTATTCGGGCTTTTCGATATGGCAACCCATATGGGCTTAGAAAAGCATGATGAAGATTTCGGTCAGACATTGGGCGTATGGGGAATAAATCCAGGTTCTTACTTGTTTATCCCACTTCTGGGGCCCAGCAGTCAACGTGACGTCACGAATATTCCGGTTGGTCTATTGACCAATGTACTTTTTTACGCAGGCATAGCGGTGGGCACATCATTTGCTGCTCCATTAACGATTCTGGGCGCTATCGACAAACGAGCTCGTTTAATAGGTCCTATGCGCATTCGGGATGAAGCCGCATTAGATCCTTACTTGTTTGTACGCGAAGCTTCTATGCAGCAGCGTGAATTTCTGGTACATGATGGTAAATTACCTCTGGATCTTTATTATGAGCCTTTTCAAGATAATCCCTTTGAAAAGGATTCAGAAAAATCTAAAATAAAGCCGAAACAGAAAATAAATTCTGATTAAAATCAGATCATCAGACACTTTGATTCAGTTGTAATGACTGATAGAAAAATCTTTATAAAAATAAAGTAGAGCTAGACAAGGCTGGTATATATACTTATACCTATTAGAAATTTGACAGCTATCGATATAGCGCTTAGGAATATATGGACGGATCTCAGAGAATATTTGATATATTACAGCAACCGAGTAGTCTGGCTTTTAAAGGTAAAATACCTTTGTCGTACACAACTTCGGATTTGAATCAGGAAGAAATTAGTGTAAGTGAGCTGGAAGAGAAATTCACGCAAGCTCGCGATGCCATGTTGTCTTTGCAGAATAAAGACGGGCACTGGTGCTTTCCGCTAGAAGCGGATTGCACAATTCCTGCAGAATATATCTTGATGATGCATTTCATGGATGAAATCGACGTCATCCTGGAAAATAAAATTGCTCGTTTTATCCGTGAGAAGCAGGACCTTAACCATGGCGGTTGGCCGCTTTATTATGGCGGTGCGTTTGATATTAGCTGCACCATTAAATCATATTATGCTTTGAAGCTGGTGGGTGATTCTCCCGATGCGGCGCATATGGTACGCGCCCGGAAAGCCATTCTGGCCCATGGTGGTGCGGCCAAAGCCAATGTCTTTACTCGCTTACTGCTGGCAATGTATGAGCAGATCCCCTGGCGGGGTGTGCCTGTTGTGCCGGCGGAGTTGGTGTTGCTGCCGCGCTGGTTTCCTTTTCATCTTAGCAAGGTTTCTTACTGGTCACGTACCGTAATGGTACCTTTGTCCATTTTATGCACGCTGAAGGCGCGCGCCGCTAATCCACGCCAGGTCAATATCCGCGAATTATTCGTTATTCCGCCGGAAGAAGAAACAAACTATTTTCCGAAAGCAGATACACTGCTCAAACGCCTTTTTATGCTGGTAGAGCGGCTGCTGTCACGTGTAGAACCCTATCTTCCCCAATCGCTACGTCAATGCGCCATTCGCCGTGCAGAAAGCTGGACGCTCGAGCGTCTGAATGGTGAATGTGGCATTGGTGCCATTTTTCCGGCCATGGTCAATGCGCATGAAGCATTAACATTACTGGGTTATGCGTATGATCACCCCAACCGGGTACAGTGCCGGAACGCATTGCGCGGGTTATTGGTTGATGAGGGAGAACGCGCTTGGTGCCAGCCTTGTACCTCACCGATCTGGGATACAGTGTTGACCAGTCTGGCGTTACAGGAAGATCCGGCGACTGACCAGAAACCGGTACAGCAAGCACTGGACTGGCTGGTGCAGCAGCAGATCCTGGATGAACCAGGTGATTGGCGTGGCAGTCGCCCGGACCTGCCGGGTGGCGGCTGGGCTTTTCAATATGCTAATCCGCATTATCCGGATCTCGATGACACCGCTGCGGTGGCTTGGGCACTGAATCAGGGTAGCCCGGAGCGGCATCAGAAATCTCTTGAACGGGCGGCTAACTGGCTGGCGGGTATGCAATCGCGTAATGGCGGTTTTGCTGCGTTTGATATCGATAATGTCTACCACTATCTGAACGAAATCCCGTTTGCCGATCATGGTGCGCTGATCGATCCTCCTACGAGCGACGTGACTGCGCGTTGTGTTGGTTTGCTCGGAAAATACGGAAAGCACCAGCAAGAAGTTTGGCGAGGTATCAATTTTTTACTGCAAGAACAGGAAAAAAACGGTTCCTGGTTCGGGCGCTGGGGTACTAATTATATATATGGCACCTGGTCTGTTTTGGAAGCCTTCCACTTGGCCAAGTTCGATATGCAGCACAATTCAGTGCGTCGAGCCGTGAAGTGGTTAAAATCTGTGCAAAGAGCTGATGGTGGTTGGGGAGAAACCAACGATTCCTATTTGGATACCCAGCTCGCAGGGCAGTTTCCCGAGACCAGCACGGCATTTCAAACGGCCTGGGCGCTGCTGGGTTTGATGGCGGCCGGCGAAGTTGATAGCGAATCAGTACGCAAAGGTATCAATTACTTGCTGTGTAATCAATCGAGTGATCATTTATGGGAAGAGCCTTGGTTTACAGCCCCTGGTTTTCCGCGCGTTTTCTATCTGCGCTATCATGGCTATTCAAAATTCTTCCCGCTATGGGCGCTGGCGCGTTATCGCACGCTGATTAGGGTATAAATTACGTGACTATAACTGGTTTGGTGACTGCGTTGCGGGCTGAAGCCAGTTGCGTATCACCGGCGGCGTATATTCCATTCAACCAGGTAACGCGGATTGAAGATCATACGGTTTTGTGGTTGAGTGGTATGGGCGCGCAGGCAGCACGAACAGCAGCAGAAGGGCTGCAACAGCATGGTGCGGCAGCATTGGTGAGCTTTGGCGTCGCTGGTGCATTGAATTCCAATCTGAAGCCCGGTGATCTGATACTACCGGATGCTATCCATACCGGTGAGCAGTTGCCTGTAGATATGGCTTGGCGCAACCGTTTGCAAAATTCACTTCCAGCTGATATCAATGTGGTCAACAGCCTATTGGCTCACAGCGCAGTGCCATTGACAAGTGAAAAAGCAAAATTCGACCTGGCACAAGCCACGGGAGCCTGGGCGGTGGATATGGAAAGCGGTGCGGTTGCGGCAGTGGCAGCAGCAGCGGGTATCCCATTCATCGCGGTGCGCGCCATCATTGATCCGGTTCAATTCTCGCCACCACAAGCACTGCTGGATGCCATCTATCCGGATGGCAGGGTGAATCCAGTGCGTTTGGTGATACTATTACTGAAACGCTCAGTACATTTGAGTACGTTACTGCATATGGCAGCAGGCATGCGTGCTGCGCGCAGAACGTTATCACGGGTGATTCAATCGGTTGGTACCGGATTGAGTAGTCAAGCAACTAATCCGGGTCACTAAGGGCGATTTCTTATTGGGGCTGTAATTGCAACGCAGCCAACCGTGCATATAAAGGACTCGATTGCAGCAGCTCGGTATGCGTGCCCAGTGCCTCCAGTCGCCCATGATCAAGCACGGCGATCCAATCGGCCGATTGCACGGTAGCCAGACGATGGGCAATAACCAAAGTGGTGCGGTTGCGCATCAGTTGTTGCAGCGCTTGTTGCACCCAATATTCACTTTGCGCATCTAATGCGCTGGTAGCTTCATCCAGCAATAGAATTGGTGCATCGGCTAATAAAGCACGTGCGATAGCCAGTCGTTGTTTTTGACCACCGGATAAACCCATGCCTGAATCGCCTAACGGTGTTTGATAGCCTTGCGGCAGCTTGCAGATGAATTCATGCGCATACGCTGCATTGGCCGCAGTTTCCATTTCCGCATCGCTGGCATCGGGGCGCGCGTAGCGCAGATTGTCGCTGATGGTGCCGTGAAATAGCACCGGGTTTTGCGATACCAGCGCAAAGCACCGGCGCAAGGCGAAAATATCCAGATTCCGGATATCGATGCCTTCCAGCTTGATATAACCGGATTGGCTGTCAAAGAAGCGTAACAGTAAATCAAACAATGTCGATTTGCCTGCACCGGAAGGGCCTACTAGCGCTAGCGTCTCACCTGCTCGAATGTTGAGTGTCAGTTCGTTGATGGCTAATGTATCGGGGCGAGAGGGATAGGCGAAGCACAATTGCTCAATGGCGATATTTCCAAATACTTTCGGAAATGGATGGAGATTCTCAGGCGATTGAATCAGATTAGGTGCCTGCAGTAATTCCATTGTTCGTTCGGCAGCACCGGCGGCGCGCTGTAATTCGCCGATGACCTCCGAAATAGAGGCAACCGCCGAACCGACGATCACGCTGTAAAAAACAAAAGCTGCCAGCTCACCTGCACTGATGCGGCCTTCAATCACATCCATGCCGCCCACCCAGAGCATCAACCCTACTGCACCCAGCACTAGCAGGATGACGATGGTGATCAGTAAAGCGCGTTGCGTGGTGCGTTGTTTGGCAACCGTAAAGGCTTCTTCCACCTGATCGTGAAATTGATGCTGGTCGATGGATTGGTGGTTGTAGGCCTGCACGGTTTTAATCTGCCCGAGCACTTCACCAACATAAGCGCCCACTGCAGCAATTTTGTCCTGGCTCTGGCGCGACAAATGCCGCACCCGGCGGCCGTATACCAGAATGGGGATCACCACCAGCGGTACGCAGATTATTACCAATGCAGTCAGCTTCGCATTCGTGATGAACAACCAAATGATACCACCCAGCATCATGATGAAATTGCGTAGTGCAAAAGAAATGGACGATCCAATCATGGTTTGTAGTAACGTCATATCGGCAGTCAGGCGCGACTGGATTTCGAGGCTGCGATTTTCCTCGAAAAACCCTGGATGCAGATGGATCAGATGATTGAACACCTTGCGGCGAATATCTGCAATTACCCGCTCGCCCAGCCAAGTGACCCAGTAATAGCGAGTAAAGGTGCCCACAGCCAAGGCGATCACTAACAGCAAGAAGATCACGACATATTGGCTCAAGAGATCCTTTGACTGAGTCGCAAATCCCTGGTCAATCAACAACCGAATGCCCTGTCCGATCGACAATGTAATTGCTGCAGTAAAGAATAAAGCCATTAAGCTGTAGATGACTTGGCGCCGGTAAGGGGCGATAAATTGCAATGCCATTTTGATGGCTTGCCAGCGGGTTTGGATATTTTGGAGATGCTTGGTCATGAATCTCGTTAATCAAAATAAAAAAGACAGTCTCATACTTTCCTGATTGAGTAGATTAAAGGGTCGAGCATGATTGATCAATCCGGGCTTTGCAAACTGCCTCTTGCTGCTTCCACACAGTACGGGGAATGATAGCTAAATCAAGCGTAACTCCAGATATTCAGCCACACAAAAACCGCGCGGTTAATGGGTGATTCTTTAATCCGTTTGCTTAAGTTTACAAGGTGATGGTCGATAACGGGGTGGGTAAGATGTTATTTTGAAAATAGTTCTTACTATGGGGATCAAATTACCGAGCCAGTAGCTTTGATGATAAAGAGTGAGCTGCCTGTGTAGTCTGGATTGAATAAGGAGAAATGATGGTCGCTCATCAATATGGAATCACTGATTTTGAATACATTGCTGCAGGTGCTGCAATTCTTGCCAGCGGAGGGGGTGGCAGCTACGAAGACGCGGTCAGCATACTGAGCGAGATTGCTAAGAGCGGTTGGCGTGGTACAGTCACAGTACAGGATTATGATGGTGTTACCGATTGTTGTGTGTTGGCTATCATGGGTTCACCAGATGCCGCTAATCAAATGACGCTGGCTGAGATCGAATACGCTATCGCTAATACCCTTAATACATTTAAAAGCTCGGTCGATGTTATGCCCGGCTGCATCATTCCGGTCGAGATCGGCCCGATCAATTCCATCGTTCCGTTGATCGCAGCAATGATGGAGAGGCGTTTGTGGGTGATGAATGGTGATGGTGCCGGACGCGCTGTCCCAGAGCTGCCGCAAACGACCTATGCCGGAAATGTCAATTTGCCTGCAACGCTTTGTGTTTTGGCGAACAGTGCAGAAAATGATGCCCTGCTCCAGTCTGCGGTTTTGAATGCGCCGACAGCTGCCGTGACAGAAACCTTGGCGGGAGGCATCGTTTCCGCATTCGGCAGCTATTCCGGTATTGCGCTTTGGCCTTCCAATGTGGCCAATGGACATGCGCTACAGGGCAGCTATATTTCCGGAACGTTGACTCAGGCATGGCAGATCGGTCAGTACCTGATAACTGCGCCTGCTCTACCATCAACGGCCGATGTGGTCGCAAAGATCAACACCGTTACCCGACGACAAACGATCGCGATTATTACTAATTTCTATATTACTGCTGTGACGCAATCGACGTCCAGTACCTCGCTTGATGTTGGTTTAATCCGCTTAGACAATGCGCCAAGTCAAGCAGACGGCACTGAGTCCTATTACCTCTACAACCTAAACGAAAACCTTATCATGTATTCGAGCGTAAGTAACGCGCCGCTGATTGTTGCGCCAGATTCAATCTGTTATTACTCGGAAAGCACTGGGCGCGGCTTTTCGAATGCGATTTGCGATCTCGCGGTGTATTTCGATTTCAGCAATGCAACGAGCACAGGCAAAGTCATCAGTATCATCAAAGTCGCGGCTGCGCCGCAGCTTTGCGAAGCAGCCGGCGTGATCGAATCTTTTGCCGGCTTGTTACGCGGCATTGGTTACGCCGGTAAGCTGCCTCGTAGTTGACTCGGTCATGATCGATGAGGATCTCAACAAGGAACGACTGGAACTAGCCTTGGAAGCTGCCGGCCTGGATCTTTGGGAAAATGATCTGGTGAGTGGTGATGTCACCCATAAAGCGAAGAAGACTTTTGTGGAGCTTGGCTATAGCGAGCAAGAAATCAGCACTTACATTGATGATCTTTTTCTGCTCGTTCATCCTGATGATGTGCCGGTACTCAAATCCGCTGTTGCGGAGCATTTTTCCGGCATCACTGCGCAATACCGATGCGAATTCAGACTACGCTCCAAGAATGGTACATGGATCTGGTATGCCAATTACGGCCGGATCATGGAGGTTGGCGGCAGTGATCGCGGCAGGCGGTTTATTGGAGTGACATTCAATATTGATGACCGTAAACGCAGAGAAGATGAGATTGAGCAGATCAATCGCAAGCTTGCTGAACAGAATGCGCAGCTGGAAAGTATGAATACCTCCTTGCAACTGTTAGCGACAACCGACTCTCTGACCGGCCTGGCGAATCGTCGCAAATTAATGGAAGTGGGTACGAATGAATGCAAACGCGCCAAGCGTTTCCGGCACTCACTCTCGCTGCTGATTGTAGATATCGATTTCTTCAAGCAGATCAATGACACTTGGGGTCATCCCATTGGTGATCAAGTGATTTGCATGGTGGCCGATGTTTGTCTTAACAGCACACGCAAAGATCTGGATGTCGTTGCACGTATCGGCGGGGAAGAGTTCGCTATTGTTCTGCCGCAAACCGATTATGCTAATGCCTACAGCTTGGCTGAATGGCTGTGTAAAACGGTGGAAGCTCAGCGAATCAATGTCGGCAATAGTGATGAGTGGATTGCATCGACCGTCAGTATTGGTGTGGCGGCTCTGTCTGATGATGCAGCATTATTATTGCAAAGCGACTCCGCCTTGTTCGAGTTGCTAATGAACAAGGCGGATAAAGGCCTGTATAAAGCCAAGCAAAGTGGAAGAAACTGCGTGTTTGGTGCTGGAGCAGCAGCGTATTTGGGTCAATAGGTGATTGCGATGTTTCTGGTGATGCAACACACTCTAAAGTGCAGAGATTGCGCGATATCAGCGATATCATTTTATTAACCTGCCCCTGGCACTAGCATAAAAATTGATTTTATACTTTACTAAATCCTATCACGGTAGAACACTACCACCAGATTCGGTTGCCTGGCGGAAGCATCAAAGGAGAAAGTGCCCCGGGTAGCCAGAAAACGATAAGTCACGGATTGGCCATCATTGCAGCTATCTATCCTTTGTATGGTAGCTGGGAATACGTGAAAGTCATCAACATAACGTCCGAATATATTGTGTTGATGAGCCGATTGAAAGGAGGTCGAGTTTCTGGTGAGGCTATAAGCAATGGTTCCCGGAAAACTTGGATGGCTGACACTGAATTGAAAGAGCGCATTTGCAGTTGCAACTGTAAATCCTGCTTCTGGGCAGACTACTGTGACTGTTCTTAGCACATTAGGCGAGGCTGTGCTAAGGGTATCGATCTCAATGGTACTGGATGTCTGGGAAAAGTCGAGTGCCACTTCAGGTGTTGCTTTGGCCTGATTACTCATCAAAAAAAATGAACTGATAAAAATCGATAATGTAAGTAAAAAGATATTGTTCATGATATTAATCTCCAGAGAAAAATTAAACTGTTTTACATTAAATTCAGTATCCCATAATAAAAGTAGTTTTTTATAAGGGTCTCAGGCAGTTAAAGAAGATTTAAATGTGACTAATACGAGTATTTCATGATAGAGATTATCATGACGATGATTAAAAAGAAATTCGGTCCTTCAGATGAAAGTAAAAAGTATGAAAAGTAATTCAAGTACGCCATTATGGGCGCGTACATCAGAACGTATAAGTAATTAAGCTCTGACATCGCACAAAGCAGCCATGAGATGGGTAAGAAGCATAAACAATATAGCAGGGAAACTTACTTAGCTGTTAAGCTATCCCATACTGAGATAGCTAGGGGTTGTGGCGTGAGTGATATAACGTCGAGGTGTGACAACAGGTTCTAAGATAGGTCAGGTATCGTATTGCAATTAAAGCAAGAGGGATATTTATGGTATATCGCTTTAGTATAGGTGCATCGCGCTATCAATTTAATGACTTGAAAGATTTACTTGCCAAGGCATCTCCAATCCGTTCTGGTGATTGTTTAGCGGGTATTGCCGCTGAGACTTACGCTGAGCGTGTGGCAGCACGTATGTGTTTAGCGGAAGTCCCATTAAATCGTTTTCTAGAGGAATTACTGATTCCTTATGAGAAGGATGAAGTCACGCGTTTGATTATTGATACCCATGATAAGCAAGCATTTACCGAGATTAGTCACCTGACTGTGGGAGATTTTCGCGACTGGCTGCTTGCAGATAGTACTGATTCAGTTAGTTTAAAGCGTGTCGCACCAGCTATTACACCAGAAATGGCAGCCGCTGTGAGTAAGCTTATGCGTAATCAGGATCTGATTTTAGTTGCTAAAAAATGCCAGGTGATTACCGCATTCAGAAATACTATTGGCTTGCCAGGTCACCTCTCTGTTCGCTTGCAGCCTAATCATCCCACTGATGATCCATATGGCATTGCTGCTTCCATTCTCGATGGTTTGTTATACGGTTCTGGAGATGCAGTCATTGGCATTAATCCCGCATCAGACAGTGTGCCAGCTCTGATGGATCTGTACTATTTGGTGGATGAGATTATCCATCGATACAATATTCCTACGCAGTCCTGCATTCTTACCCATGTAACTAACCAGATTCAGTTAATTGAAAAAAATATACCGGTGGATCTGGTATTCCAATCAATTGCAGGTACTGAAAAAGCGAACAGGCATTTTGGAATAGATCTCGCACTACTTCGCGAAGCCAGATCTGCAGCACTATCGCTTAATCGCGGCACTATCGGCAACAATGTCATGTATTTCGAGACAGGTCAGGGATCAGCGCTCTCGGCCGATGCAAATTTCGGAGTAGATCAGCAGACATGCGAAGCACGAGCCTACGCAATTGCACGTCACTTGTCTCCCTTGTTGACCAATACTGTCGTTGGCTTTATCGGCCCGGAGTATTTGTATGATGGGAAACAGCTCATTCGTGCTGGACTGGAGGATCATTTTTGTGGGAAGTTGTTGGGAGTGCCGCTGGGCTGTGATATTTGCTACACCAATCATGCTGAGATTGATCAGGATGATGTTGATACCTTAATGACTTTACTTGCTGTCGCTGGCGTCACTTTTATGATGGGCATTCCGGGTGCTGATGACATCATGCTGAATTACCAGTCTACTTCTTTCCATGATGCGCTTTATTTACGCAAAGTGATGGGTTTGGGCGTTGCTCCGGAGTTCGAACAGTGGTTGAAGCGCATGAATATAATGAATGCCAGTGGGCAGATCCAGCCAGTGGAGCCCACGCATCATTTATTACAAGGTATGTCTAATCATTTATTGACTTTGAAAACACCCCTTGAAAAAAATTGATCAACCAATCCTGAGCAAAGATCCCTGGCAGCAGTTAAAGGGATTCACCCGCGCGCGCATTGCCTTGGGAAGGGCAGGTAGCAGCCTGCCAACAAAAGAATTATTGGATTTTACCTTATCGCATGCCATGGCGAGAGATGCGGTACACCTTGCTTTGAATGCGACTGCACTTGCTCGGGATTTGGGAAGGGAAGGGTTCTCTACCCAGCTGGTGCAAAGCAAAGCACCTGACCGAATGAGTTATCTGTTACGACCTGATTATGGACGGCAGCTTATTCAGCAAAGTAGGCGGCAGCTACAGACTCTCAAGCTTGTAACTGCATCTGACTCAGTCAATTTGGTCATCGTGATCGGCGATGGGCTCTCTTCATTAGCGGTTGAGCGGCATGCCAGGCCATTACTTGCTGAAATCAAAAAGAATATCCCAGAACAATGGAAGCTAGGCCCCCTCGTGATTGCCACCCAGGCGCGTGTAGCCTTGGCTGATGAAATTGGTGAGTTACTGGGTGCCGATATTGTTTTCATGCTGATTGGTGAACGTCCGGGATTGAGATCGCCTGATAGCTTGAGCATTTATATGACCTATGCGCCCAGAGTCGATTGCAGTGATGCAGATCGCAACTGTATTTCTAATATTTGCTCAGAGGGATTATCTTATGAGGCTGCCGTAAAGAAACTGATCTGGTTGGCGAAAGAGGCCATACGTCGAAAACTTTCAGGCGTTGCGCTAAAGGATGAAAGCAGCGTGCAAGAAATCGCTGTTATTGGCCAGCATAGAAAACTGCTTTAACTGAGAAAGTAAAAATCCACGTTTGATTGATTTGTTTCCGGAGTGTCAAAGGTCACAAAATGAAAAAGATATTAGTGACAGGAGCTACTGGCCAAATAGGCTCCGAATTGACAATGGCCTTGCGCGATCAGTTCGGTGCGGATAACGTTGTGGCGGCCGGACACAGCAGGCAACCGCTCCCCAACTTGCAGCAGTCGGGACCTTATTGTCAGCTTGATGTGCGTGATAGCTCGGCATTGCGTCAACTCGTCGAAGACTATCAAATCGATACGATTTTTCACCTGGCATCGCTGTTGTCCGCTGTCGCGGAAGAAAAACCGCAGCAAGCCTGGGATATCAATATGAACGGCCTGCTCAACGTGCTGGAGACAGCGCGCCTGCATGACTGCGCAGTGTTTTTTCCCAGCTCTATCGGCGCTTTCGGTGCCGGTACTCCAGCTATCGATACACCGCAAGATACGATCCAGCGGCCTTCCACGTTATACGGCATTACCAAGGTTGCAGGGGAATTGTTGTGCGATTATTACCACCAGCGTTTTGGTGTCGATACGCGTGGTTTGCGCTATCCGGGGCTGATCTCGAATATTGCATTGCCGGGCGGCGGCACGACGGATTATGCCGTGGATATTTTTTACCAGGCCGTCAAAAACGGGCATTATGATTGTTTTCTTGGCGCCGACACGCAACTGGACATGATGTATATGCCCGATGCCATCGATGCCGCGATTCAATTAATGAAGACGGACGGCCACAAGCTACATCATCGCAATGCTTTCAATATCACGGCCATGAGTTTTACGCCGCGGCAATTAGCCGCGGAAATTCAAAAGCATCTGCCCGGATTCACGCTCGCTTACCGCATCGATCCGGTGCGGCAGACGATCGCCGATTCCTGGCCCCGGCATATGGACGACAGTGCTGCGAGAGCAGAATGGGGCTGGCAGCCGCGCTTCAATCTGTCGAAAATGGTCGGGGATATGCTGGATAAGATAGCGCTCAAATTAAGCAAAGGCTAAGGAGATAGTTATGTCGCTGACAAAAATAGAGCAGTTATTCAAGGCGAAATTAGCACTGCTGCAACAGCAGGGCATCAGCAAGGGTAATGAGAAAATCATTACCGGCAGAAAGGCTGCGATAGACGGTTTCGGCCCGCGCTATTTTCTGGACGGCTATCGCGATCAGGCATTCCTGCGCATGAATTCCAATTCCTATCTGGGATTAACCGAGCATCCTCAGCTCATTCAAGCAGAAGCCGAAGCCGTGGAAAGATTCGGCACGGGGCCCGGCGCGGTGCGCTTTATCAGCGGTACTTATCAGTCGCATGTCGAGTTGGAAAAAAAGCTGGCGCAATTTCATGGCCGCGATGCGGCCATGATCATGAGTGCGGCCTACGCGACCATGATAGGCGTTCTGCCGCAGTTTATTTCCGATGAGACACTGGTTGTCAGCGATGCCCTGAACCATAACTGCATTATCAACGCGATCCGCCTGGCGCATCCGGTCAGGAAAGAAGTCTATGCGCATGCGGATATGAAGGCGCTGGATCACATCCTTGCAGCCAATAAGGGCCAGGTCAGGCGGGTTTGCGTCGTGACGGACGGCATTTTCAGCATGCGCGGCGATCATGCGTCGCTTGATCAAATCAATAGCTGCTGCCAGCGCCATGAAGCCGGCTACGAAGAGGGCATTATCACGGTTGTCGATGACTCGCACGGGGTCGGCGCTTTCGGTCAGACCGGGCGCGGTACCGAAGAATATTGCGGTGGCAAGGCTGATATCCTGATTGCTACGCTTGGTAAGGCATTCGGTGTCAATGGCGGTTATGTGGCGGCGAGCTCTGTGGTCATTGCTTATTTGCGCGAAACCGCACCGTTGTATATCTATTCGAATCCGATCACACCGGCCGAAGCGGCGGCAGCCATAGCCGCGCTTGATATTGTCGATAGCCAAGAAGGCTTAGGTTTGCTGGAGAAATTACGCAGCCTGAGCGAGCGGCTCAGGACCGGCCTGGAGCGGTTGGATTTTGAAACCCTGTCCGGCGAGCATCCTATTGTGCCCATTCTGGTCAGAGACACGGAAAAAACCTCGGCTCTGGTATCGCACTTATTTGCGCATCAGATTTTGGCCACGGGACTCAATTATCCTGTCGTGCCGAAGGGGGGGCAGGAAATTCGATTGCAGGTATCGGCCGAGCATACCGAAAAAGATGTCGACTATTTATTGTCTGTGCTGGCGAAGTTTAATCGCTAGCCCGAATATTGCACGAGCGTCCAAAATAAAGATCGCATTTGCCAGGCGCCGATTTTGATCAGTTTCAGGCCACACAAGGTGGAACTGCTCGCAAATACCTCTGTGCGCTCAACTGCTGATTGAATCGCCAAGTCATGGCGTAATTCACTGGCAATCCCTTTTCTTTATTCAAATTAAGTTAACTGAATTATAAATGATAATAATGGAATTGCCATTTCTCTTCGTGCAATATTGGGACCCTTCCTCACAAGGCAGGGCGGTCAAATGCCCATGATTTCCCCATCATCGGACAGGTCAATACGGTGTGCAGCCGGATCATGCGGTAAGCCGGGCATAGTGACGATATCGCCGGTCAGTACCAGCAGGTACCCTGCTCCGGCGGCGATGCGCACTGACTCGACTGGCAGTGCAAATGCTCTGGGATGGCCTACGTGAGCAGGATCACTGCTGAGTGACAGATGGGTCTTGGCGATACAGATGGGAAGCCGGTCGTAACCAAGTGAGCGCACCCGCTCCAGTTCCTTTCTGGCGGTGCGACTGAATTCAAGATCACTGGCGCCGTAAATGGTCTGAGCGACGGCGGCAATTTTCTCCTCGGGAGGTGACGCCAGCTCATAAAGATAGCGCGCAGGCGGGGTCGGCTGAGCAGCGACAGTGGCGACCGCATGCGCCAGCGTTTCTGCCCCGGCGCCGCCATCGGTAAAACCGGTAAAGAGGGCGGCATTCAGCCCAAGCCTGGCGCATCCCTTCTCGATGACAGCCAGTTCTTGCTGAGTATCACCTTCAAAACAATTGATGGCAATGACCGGCTCAAAGCCGAAGGCGCGCACGCTGTGGACATGGTGCTCCATGTGCTCCAGGCCGCATTCGATTTCTGTGATAGGACCAGGGTGAGCAGGATCGCCGCCGCCATGGATTCTTAATGCCCGCGCGGTTACCACCAAGACAACTACACTAGGCCACAGGCCGGAGCTACGGCATTTTAGGTCAAAAAATTTCTCGGCGCCCAGATCAAAACCAAAGCCCGCTTCTGTCACAGCAAAGTCCGCGCAGGCGGCGGCAGCCTTGGTGGCGACCACGCTATTACAACCATGGGCGATGTTGCCAAAAGGGCCGCCATGCACAAAAGCGGGCACACCTTCGGTCGATTGCACCAGATTCGGCAGTATCGCATCCTGCAGCAGAGCCGCCATTGCGCCCGTTGCCTGCAGACTGTGTGCCGTTACCGGATTACCCGCGCGGTCGAATCCAACCAGGATGCGCCCCAGCCGGTTCTTGAGATCAGCGAGATCCTCGGAGAGACAGAGAATGGCCATCACTTCCGAAGCTGCGGTGATGTCGAAGCCGGTCTCACGCGGCACGCCATTGAGACGCCCGCCCAATCCAATCACGGTCTGACGCAGGGCGCGGTCATTCACATCCAGCACACGGCGCCAAAAGACTTGGCGGTGCTCCAGATCCAGTTCGCTGCGAAAATGAATGGCATTATCCAGCAAGGCGGCCAGCAGGTTGTGGGCTGCAGCAACAGCATGCAAATCTCCGGTGAAGTGCATATTGATGCGCGTCGAAGGCTCAAGCTGGCAGTATCCGCCGCCAGTGCCACCACCCTTGACCCCAAAAATGGGTCCCAGCGAGGGTTCGCGCAAGGCAAGTGCTGCATGCTGACCGATGCGGGCCAGACCTTGCGCCAGGCCAATAGAAACAGTGGTTTTTCCTTCACCACTGCGGGTAGGATTAATCGCCGAAACCAGCACGATTTTGCCTTTTGGCTTAGCCTCTTTGTTGGGCAGAGCGCTCAATCGAAGCTTGGCCATATGCTCGCCATAGCACATCAGTGCATTGGGTTGCAGATCAAGTGCTGCGGCGATTTCCAGTATGGGGCGCATTATCAAAACTTCAGGCGATGCGAATAAGTAAAAACATGATCAATTCTAACATCCCGACGCTCATCCAGATGAGCTTGTGCGAATTGCCGCACGGCTCGATTCACGAGAAGCATATATAAATCTTGCGATTTCACCCGAGAAATAAGGCGTTTTTTACAGATCAATTTTAGTTGCTGGCGGAATTAATCCGCCTAGTTTTTAAAGATGGCAGATCTGCTCATCTGAAATATGCGCTTTTGCTGGTAATGCGACAGAACCAAACTTGTACATAAATTCAACGGTGAGCGAACTGGTACGATATAATACTTAATTTGCTCCCAATGACTTATGTCTGAATTGCTTACTGAGTTGAGTCGCTGGCACACCTACGGTATGCTTTCTAATCTTGACACGGGTGGAATTGCGCTCCACAAAAAGTCCATCCAGTTTGGCGGTACTTTCCAGAGAGTAAATTTGGTCAATAACTACAAGTCTTGTCACCATGAGACTTCAGACTTGATGAAGATGGAAAAGCAACACGATATTCTCTTCCTCACCTTAGTCATTCAATTCGGGCACAAGAAATTTGTCCTGAATCTGCTCGATATCCCCGGCCATGGGGTTTTCTCGGAAGACACTTATCGTGCTCTCACCGCCGTCGATTCGACCCTAATGGTGATCGAGAGTGCCAAAGACGCAAAAGCCCATTAGAGATCAGTCCATGTCAACTTCGGCCAAGGAAGAACGTCGGCAACTGTTTGAACGTTATCAGCAGTGCACCTCGATGGAACAGACCGCAATCAATTTGTTGGCAGTAGTGTGGGGCGGGCTCAACAAATCGCAGATCACAACGCCATTGCGCAAAATTCTAGGTGCGGATGAGGCGATAGCCAGCAGCTACGGAATAGACCGTTTAGCTCAACGCCATTGCGCAAAATTCTAGGTGCGGATGAGGCAGCCAAAATCGAGCTGGAGCTCTTGCAGCGCAGCGGTCTGCTCGAAGTCGAAAAAACGTCGTGGGGTGGTCACCGTTTAAGGTGCAATAGACTCATTATCGAACTGGTGACGCGCGAACTCGTCGCAAGTGGCACGTTCGAACGCTATGTTGATCTGGTGCGCCTCGCCGCTCCTTTGCAAACAGGCTATCAGAAAACCGCCAAGGATGACATCCAGTTTCGCGATGATGACGAACTGATTCGGGAAGTGCGTATCGGTATTTACCGGGCGGACGAGCTTTACATCAATCGCTTGTTCGGAATGCTGGAACGGCTGAAATATTTCTACCGGAACGGTCTGCTGCAACGCTGGCCTGATCCCGTGCCAATTTACGCAATGGTTTGCGATAATCCCTTTGAGCGTGAATGGTTCGTGCGTCTTCCTGCAAAAATCAGAGAACCTGCCTTGCCGTTGATTCTGTTGCAGAGGGCTGCAGCTTGGGAGTTGGATGCAGCGGCCTTCGATCTGTTGCGCGAAGCATGTGAGGGATTATCCGTGTCTGTGCCTGAAGACTGGCAGCTATGCATGACCCTGATTTCGATTTTAAGGGGTGAGATGCAGGCCGCGCAGGCCGCGTTGTCCCGTTGCTCAGTCAGCTACCGTGAACGGGCTTATCGGGGATTGCTTTTACTGCTGGAAGGAGATCATGACAGTGCGCTGCGATATTATCGGGAAGGGCTGGGCTTGTTGCGTAAGGGGCAAGGCAAACGCAGAGTATTCTTTTCGGGGGTTGTGGGGTTTTTCTTTGTATTAGGTTTGTTTCAGCGCAACCAGGCGGGCGACCTGGAAGAGGCTCAAAAACTTCTGGAGACGATTTCTGAAAATCATTCCTTTGGCTCAGTTTTTATGTTGATGAAGCTTGTTCCTGAGTTGCAACGAAATCAGCCCGGCGCCCTGACACAATTGAACATGCGTTTTGAGCAGATCTTACGGTATGGTCATACGAATCCCTGGATTTTCTGGATCGGCTTGTGGCTGCTCCATCAATACGAGCAGGCTACAAAATTATCCCACTATTTGTCGCAAGCGAAGGCTTATCAGCAACAAGCCACCCATTGCGGTTACGGGTGGCTTGCAGCGGAGCTGGCTACACTGATCGCGCGGATCGAACCGAAGCAGACTGATATGAAAAGTGCGGTCGATGCCTTCGAGTGCGCCAAGGGTATCAGGCTTCTGGTCAATCGTAGCCAACACGAGGAGCCTTGGGAGCGCGCCCTGAACGCCATCAAGAATACCGCGGTGCGCGGTGCGGCTATAGATAAGAGAGACGAAACAGCCGAATATCGCCTAGCCTGG
Source organism: Nitrosomonas sp. Nm166 (assembly GCF_900112825.1). GTDB lineage: Bacteria > Pseudomonadota > Gammaproteobacteria > Burkholderiales > Nitrosomonadaceae > Nitrosomonas. The sequence continues at coordinate 21,915 of NZ_FONE01000012.1, forward strand.
TTGCTGTCGCGCGAGCACGCCTATCTTAGCTTCGCGTTGGAGGCACGGGAACAGAAACGTAACGCCAATGGCAGCTGGAGTAAGGGCAAGCCATTGTCGATGAAGAAAGTGGCTGAAATGGCAGAATCGACAGCTTATTTTTCCGCGCAAGATCGCCGCGTGGCCGCGCATATTGCTCCCGATCCGTACACAGGGGGATATGCCTTGTCCAGCCGTGGCTGGCTAGCGATGGTGGGTGCGCCCAATGTGTCGTGGAAGGATAGTGGCGTCGCCGTGGAACTGGTCGCTGCTGAGCCGGAGTTGCGGGTCAGAAAAAAGCCTAAGAGCGAGCAAGTCAAAATCGAATTCTGGCCGCTGTGCGATGAGGAAGAGAGCGTGGTGCTGGCCGAAGATGGCCTGACCCGTCTCAAAATTGTCGAACTTAAGCCAAAGCACCACCGTCTTGCCGAAATTATCGGCAAGGGAATCGAAGCTCCGGTATCCGCTCAAGAGCGCATTCTGGCCAGCCTGGGTGCGGTATCCACCCTGGTGACCATCCATTCAGATATCGGTGGCGGAGAATTGGTCGCCGCCGAAACAGTCACAGCTCATGCCCGCCCCCACGTGCAACTGATTCCAGAAGGCGAAGGGCTGCGCGCCGCTATCCTGACCCGCCCCTTTGGTGAACAGGGTTCGTATTGCACCCCCGGTTCCGGCGGCTCCAGCTTGATTGCGGAAATTGGTGGCAAGCGCCTGCAAGCCCTGCGCGATCTCAAGCTAGAGCGAAAGCTGACGAATGAACTCATCTCGCTTTGCCCCAGTCTCGCCAATCAAGCGCAAGAGGTGACGGCCTTTCACTGGCTGTTGGCAGATACTGAAAGTAGCCTGGAGTTTTTGCTGGAACTGCAGGAAGCAGGTGATAAGACCCAGATCGAATGGCCGCAAGGCGAGAAACTCAAGGTGTTGGGGCAGGTTGGATTAAGTCAGTTCAGCATCAAGATCAAGCAGCAGCGTGACTGGTTCAGCGTCAGTGGCGAGCTCAAGCTGGACGATGGACAGGTGTTGAACATGCAGCGCCTGTTAGAATTGACGGAGGGTATTCGGGATAAATTCATCCGCCTGGATGAAGACCGCTTCCTGGCCCTGACGGAAGCGTTCAAGAAGCGTTTGGACGATCTGCGTGCTTATTCGGAAAAACACGGCAAGGAACAGCGACTCCATTCGTTGGCGTTGCCGATCATGGATGAAATCGCTGAAGAAGTGGGTGAGTTTGAAGGTGATTCCGCTTGGCGAGCGCAATTGGAGCGATTGCATCAGGCAGAACAAATCCAACCGAAGCTCCCGTCCACTTTACAGGCGGAGTTGCGGGATTATCAACGCGATGGCTTCGAATGGCTGTTCCGGCTGGCCGCTTGGGGTGTGGGTGCCTGCCTTGCCGATGACATGGGCTTGGGGAAGACTTTGCAAGCCTTGGCCATGATCCTGAGCCGGGCCGGTGAGGGGCCGACCCTGGTGGTTGCACCCACCTCGGTTTGCATGAACTGGCAGAGCGAGGCCCAACGTTTTGCACCGACGCTCAACGCTCAAATCCTGGGAAGCGGTGATCGGCAAAAGCTGATCGAGAGCCTGCGCCCGATGGACCTTTTAATTTGCAGTTATGCCTTGTTGCAGCAGGAATCCGTCGGTAAGCTTCTGGCCGTACCCACATGGCAAATCATCGTGCTGGATGAGGCTCAGCTCATCAAAAATCCGGCAACCAAGCGTTCCCAGCAAGCCATGGCCCTCCAAGGCCTGTTCAAGATCATCACCACCGGAACACCGGTGGAAAACCATCTGGGCGAGCTTTGGAATCTATTCCGATTTATCAATCCCGGCTTGCTCGGTTCGCTGGAAAGCTTCAACCGCCGCTTCACTGGGCCTATCGAACGCAACCAGGATCGTGAGGCGCGCCAGCGGCTAAAACGCATGATCCAGCCTTTCATCCTGCGGCGAACCAAGGCCCAGGTGCTGGACGAGCTGCCGCCGCGCACCGAGATCGAGCTGCAAGTAGAGCTGAGCGAGCAGGAGGCGATATTTTACGAGGCCTTGCGTCGCAAGCTGTTGAACGAGCTGAATGAAACTCAGGGGCCAGAGGAAGATAAACGCTTCAAGGTATTGGCTGCGATCACCAAGCTGCGCCGGGCTTGCTGCAATGTGCAGCTGGTAGCGCCGGATCTGGGTCTTTCCAGCAGCAAGCTGGCGTTGTTTGGCGAAGTTGTGGATGAACTTCTCGACAATCGCCATAAAACCCTTGTGTTCAGCCAGTTCGTCGACCATCTCAGCCTTATTCGTAGCTATCTGGGCGAAAAAGGCATCGACTATCAATACTTGGATGGGCAAACCCCGCCAGTGGAACGCAAGAAGCGGGTAGACGCCTTCCAGGCAGGACAGGGCGATGTCTTTCTCATCAGCCTGAAAGCCGGTGGCGTAGGCTTGAACTTAACGGCTGCGGACTATGTTATCCACATGGATCCCTGGTGGAATCCGGCTGTCGAGGATCAAGCTTCCGACCGCGCCCACCGCATCGGCCAGCAACGCCCCGTCACCGTATACCGTCTGGTGACGAAAAACACCATCGAGGAGCAATCGTGTCGCTGCACAAGCACAAGCGCGATCTTGCCGATAGCGTCCTGGAAGGTGGTGAAATCAGCGGCAAGATCAGCGCTCAGGAATTGCTGAACTTGATCCAACTCGGATAAGTTTGGTAGATCTGGGAAAGCAGCTGGAATTCTTGCTCCCGAGTTCTCTCAAGTGGGACCAATCTGCCGGATACGCTTCACTAATACTCTCGCAGGTGGCAACATGGAATTCGGTCACGATCATTAACTTCGCCGACAAAGAGGCATGCACCTAGTATTTTGGCTTTATTCTAAGGAAACACTAATTTATTCGGATACATCGGATCAGAATGCTGAAGACTGATAGAATCCACTGACTGATAATATGGAATAAATCGATGCAATCGAGCTTTTCTGAACTGGAATATGCGTCAAAGAAGAAACAAACGCGACGGGATCGTTTTCTGGCCGAAATTGAAGCGGCCACTCACTGGTATCCCTGTTGAGTGTTATTGCTCCATTCTGCCCGGCTAGCGGAAAACCTGTTCGTCCGCCCGTTGGTCTGGAACGCATACTCCGTATATATGTTGCGCAACAGTGTCTTGGTTTTTCAGATGAATGCGTTGAGGATGCCATATACGGTAGTCAGGCAATTCGCCGCTTTGTTGGCATTGATCTGAATCGGGAAGCCGTACCGGATGCAACAAATACTGCTCAAATTCCGCCATCTACTGGAAGAGCATCATCTGACCGAATCCATCTTCAATGCGATCAACTCGCATCTGGCTGATCGGGGGCTATTTCTTCGCGCAGGCACCATTGTTGATGCCACACTGATTGCCGCGCCGCCTTCGACCAAGAATAGACAAGGAAAGCGCGATACCGAGATGCATCAAACCAGGAAAGGCAAGCAGTGGCATTTCGGCATGAAGGTGCCTATGGGTGTAGAGCGAAGTCAGGGCTTGTTCACACCCTGATCGGAACGGCTGCCAATATTCACGACGTCACTCAGGCACAGGCGCTGCTGCATGGTGATGAAACGGATGTGTTTGGTGATGCGGGCTATCAGGGTGTTGAGAAACGTGAAGAAAATCTTGAACTGCCCGTGACCTGGCCTATTGCGATGCGTCCTTCCAGGCGTAAAACATTGCCCAAAACGATGGTTGGTGAACTGATGGAGAGACTTGAGCATGCAAAGGCCAGTATTCGTGCCAAGGTTGAGCATCCCTTTCATGTCGTAAAAAATCTATTCATGCACCGCAAGACCCGCTACAAGGGGATGACCAAGAATACAGCTCAGATGTTCTCGCTGTTTGGGTTGGCCAATTTGCTGCTGGCTCGGCGGTGGCTATGTAGCACTAATAGCCAAGTTGCGTCCTGAAAACAAAAAAGAGGGAAGTAATGCAAAAAATGACACAATTGAGGCCAGAAAATACCGGATTCTTACCTGATACCCAAAAATCGCTCGCAAAACTCTGGTTTGCGGTGAATTATTCAGCGTTTCCCTAAGGTGGGTAAATATGATCAGCGATAATGTCCATAAATGGTGTACGAAACCAGGACTATCTACGTGATTCCATAAATCCTTTAAGCACGATAGCATGATTAATATCCCCACTTTTAGCTGCATATAACAAGACTACATTCTTATGCTTGGTTAATAAGTTTGAAAGAATTGCTACAGCAGGATTTTGTGCAAGTTCTTCAACATAACGAGTGCGAAATTCAAGAAATTTTTTTGGATCATGGCCAAACCACTTACGTAATTCTGACGAAGGAGCAATCTCTTTTAACCACAAATCAATTGCTGCCTGTTCTTTAGTCAATCCTCTAGGCCACAATCTATCCACCAAGACCCTGTATTCATCTTTTGTAGCCTTTTCGTATACTCGTTTAATCTTGATGGCGCTCATCGTATTTGTAGAATATGACATGGCAGCAATTTCAGAACTATATCGGTGCTCTAATATTCACTCATTTGCTGTGGGGAAGTCTGTTTGCTCTGGAGCCAGATGCGGTAGGTCCATATGTCCGGTTCTGAAAGGGTTCGGTCAGACAATCTGGTCGTTTTGCTCGCATAGTACCCATACCTTGCCGAAAAAGATGTTTCATTTGTTTAACTTCTTCATATTTGTATTGTTATTGTTTTTCCTAGCCGCATATTTTTGTTCAAATGCCCCCGCTGGCTTTTTTGCTCTCTTGCAATGATTTACTTGATTACAAAAACGGGGGCACGGTCTATATCAGGTTAAACCTAAGCTGTTATTCCGCACTACTTGAGAACGATTAGTGCTATTTGTTTCTAGCTTAGCAACCTGATTTATGCCTTGCAGGCCCCATGCTGCATTATCAGCAGATGGCGATATAACTGCCGCTAAATAGAACGTGATTGTATAAAGGATAGCAATTGCATAAACTACAAATAACTGAGGTGCTTTTAATAACTCTTTGGTTTCCATAGATTTTACTCCTTGTAGTACATTTATTGATTATTTATGCAAGTAGTAAAGAGGAATGTCTGACTTGTAAAAATAACCATATTAAAATTAAGCTCTTCCAGGTTGACAATAAAACCCCTAATTAATCAACCAACAATACATCACTTTAAGTGATCAAGAACGAGCTAACTAAGGCTGGATACATATTAGTCATTTAATTACAATAACAACCATCATTGCTTCAAGGTATCTAATATAAATATCTTACCTTGTAAGAGATAATATAGACAGAACACATCAGATAGAAGTAGCAAAAAATGAAACATTTTGTTTCCTAACTGGATACAATTGCATTATGCAAGATCTGAATCTTTTCATCATTTTTGCACGGGTCGTGGAGGCAGGTAGTTTTGCGGAAGCGGCGCGTCGTATGGATATCTCTCGTGCAGCGGTCAGTAAAGCCGTCGCTAAACTTGAGAAAGATCTTAGTACACGATTACTTCTCCGAAGTACTCGACATCTTAGTTTGACAGAGACAGGTATCGCGCTTTTAGAACATGTGGCACGTATCCTGGCTGAAGCTGAACATGCCGAACAAGTAGTAAATAGCCTTCATGCTGAGCCGCGCGGAACACTGAAAGTAAGTGCGCCAAGCTCTTTTGGAACGCGCCATGTCGCTCCAGCACTGCCTTGTTTTCTTGCTCGTTACCCTAAAATTAAAATTGATTTGACCATTACCGATCGTCCAGGTGATTTGATCGAAGAGGGATATGATGTACAAATTCGCGTGACAAATGAGCCTGATCTCAATGTGGTGGCTCGTAAGATTGCGCCTGTGCGTCGCATATTGTGTGCAACTCCTCAGTACTTTCAACAATGGGGCGTGCCACAAACACCAGAAGATCTAGTAAAACATAACTGTCTCGATTGCGCACTCTCAGCTGAACAAGGTTACTGGCGTTTCACGGGGCCTGAAGGCAAGATCAAGGTTCCAGTATCAGGAACCTTACGTATCAATGATAATGATGCGCTTGCTCAGGCAGTTCTTTATGGATCGGGAATCGCTTTGTTACCCACCTATACTATTGGCATGGAATTACAAAAAGGACGACTCCAGGCGGTGCTTCCAGAATACCTATCGGTAGAGCGTCATATTTATGCTTGTTATCTCCCAAGTAGACATTTGCCGAAAAAGATAAGCTCTTTTATTAATTTCCTGTCAGAACACGTTGGAGATATGCCTTACTGGGACCGATCTTTAGAATAGATCTAGCTCAGCCAGAATCTGGCTTCAGCCTTTTTAGGCAACTGATTCGTTGTTTTGCAACGCGATTCTACTGCTACTAGCACAGCTCAGTTGACCGATATCTCTATCCGATTTGCAATATCATTTACCTTAGGGTGCGGTAGAGGATTGCCCGGTACTGCGAGCTTGAATCGCATGACGGCGCACAACGAGTGTTCGAGGTAAACGAAGCCGCGGGGCGTATGGTCGGTGACAATGAGTTTGCCAGTGGGGAGCAGCATATTAACGGCATCGAATCTTTCTGGAGCTTTGCCTACACCCCTTGGCAAATTTCAATGGTGTGTCTGAACTGTTGAATCAGTTCAATTTCAAGAAGGGGTAGCGCTTGCGTTGATCGCGGGACCATAATGACAAACCTGCCTGCTGAGCGACGATTTCAATATCTAGAATGACATCAGGATCATCAAAGGTCACTTTACCTGCTGCGCCTTGCGATCGCAGTTGTTCATCCACATAGTCACCGAGCAAACCTGCTTCATCCTGGCTTTTTATCGTGCCGTGGAAACCACGGCGATGCATGCGAACATGAAAGCTTTGATGCGCCAGTTGCGGTAAGAATAATTGAATGCACTGCTTGGCTTCTTCCTCAAATGCTTCGAGCGTTTGAAAGAAAAAGCCATGAGTGCAAGGGATTACCCGGCAGAATACGTGCATATAGGCCGGATCTGCTTGCAAATCCTGAAGGAAAGACTCGAGAAACGCGTCGATATTCGCTACCTTAAGGGTTAACACATTATAAAATGATGTCTTTTCAACGTGGCCATACTTCGTCAGCAAAGAAAAACCGTCCTTGAAGCAATTTTCTGCGACAGTGACCACAACATTCCAGTCTTTCATGTGATTCACCTTCGATTAAGGAGTGGATGAATGCATGTTGGCTCTATAAAAGATACTGTTGAACACGGAACTGTTTAGTCCGTTCACCATATACCGTTAATTCAAACTTTGATCATTGTAAGAGCCTCGCAGCACATCCCACGTAATCGTTAAGTAAATTGTAGTGTCGAATTTTTCAAAAGATAAAACCATTGGGAAAAACCAAATCGCTCCTGGTTTTTCCCTTACTGAACTACATTTGGTCAGAAGCAAGTTTGCCCAGGTTAATGTGTTCGAGCAGGAGTATAGGCACCCTGAGCAGCTCTTTCCCGTTTACGTGCAAGATCAGTAGCTTCTTTAAGCTCCGGAAGTATAGTTTTTAGCTTCTCGGATTTTTCTGATTGGGTTACAGGTGCTTGGATAACTTGTTGAATCTGATCACGAGCCGTATCCACATTCTTATAAATATCATGTTCACGTGCTTTTTTCACCTTCGAAACCGTAACACTTTCCGAGGCGGAAACGACGCCGGGGCAGGGTGCTGCGATTTGCTGAAAGGCATCGCGATTTTCTTTAAATTGCTGTGCAATCTGTATACGTTTAGGAATAAAAACTTCCGTTAAAAGCGGCGATAATTCACCCGCTTCATTAATATGTACAAAGCGAAGGCTAGCAGGCCAAGTAGCGCCATTGCCAAGGTTTTTGCCCGCAGAAAATTGATGGCAGCCACCACATGTCATAGTCCCAGCACGATTCATCAATTGATCAGGGGATACACCGGTGAGATCCGGCAGCGAAGCAAGACGGGCTTGTACTTGGTCAAGCAATTGAGCATCGGTATCGGCAGCAGGATTATCATCCTCATCTTGAGAAATGGACTCAAAATCATTGAATTTGGGATCATAACCAGCCCTGATTCCGTTAATGACATCTGCTGCAGATGCATTGCTGTTAATTCGATCTGGGTTAACCAGATTACATAATGACTGGCCGAGGAAAGAGTCATGGAATTCACTCTGATCTGTTTCATTGAATCCATCAGGCAAACTTGTAGTTGCGCGGAACAAGGCGGCAATTGGTGAATCGTCAACTGGTTCAGGCTTAAAGATTGCTCGACCGTCATTCTCGTCAAAGCTTACTAAGAATTCACGTAGAGACCACTTAATCTGACCAGGATCAGGTGTTTTAAATAGATTAACACGCAATTGTCCCAGCGGTAGACCATAATTTTCAGCTTTGACAACCGGTTGGACTCCAGAAATACCTTGATAGTAGAATTTTTCCAGCTCGGTTACCGTTTGAGTTGCATCGGCATCTTGAGAGCGTTGTGCCCAGAAGTCAGTGATTGGAGCGCATCCTGCCAAACCTTGACTGGGGTCTGGATTGGGAATCCTGGCTTCAAAGATCATGGTCAAACGATCTAATGGTCCACTCGATTTTTTTGCGTAAACAATCCGGTATTCACCACAATTGCTGCCATCGACAGGTGCCAGATCAAAACGATTGAATAGCCCGACTGGAATCATGCCATCAGGTGAGTCTGGATTCAATAAATCCTCTGGATTAATTATTGATTCAAGTGGCCGAGCGGTGACAGCAATCGTTTTGCCTGAAACAGGATGAGCAAATGAATTTTCCGCAAATGAATCTAGGATACTTCTCAGCATTAGAATTGAAGATGTTGACGCTCCACCTGCAGTAGCAACGATTTTATCCATTGTTTTAAGGAATGAAAATGGAATAGCTAGTTTTTCAATATCATTAAATACAACAGATTTTTGGGTAATTGGCTTTGGTTCTGGGGGTATAACGGGTCCATTCTTATCGCATCCCAGTAAGCCGAGCATAACGATAAATAAAAAAACATAAAATCCTTTATAGATAAACGACTTGTGATATATATAAGACATCATGAACCTCCATATATGTAAGAAAAGGCCCCTATCTCAAAATAGGATATTCTTATTTCTCAATAATGAAAAGCCAATAAATTTTTTTAAATTTTTGGTGAAGCTCTAGATAAGAGACAGATCAAGCACAGTTCTTTCATAAAGGAGTATCGATGATGAAAAAAATCACATCATTAAGTGTATGTTCTTTATTGAGTATTGTACTATTCCCAGCTAGTTATGTGCATGCGGTTGATTTGGGTAATTTTCCAGGCGCAACGGGAGCCTCGCAGAAAATCACACAAGCTCTACAAGCTGGCGAGGCCACAACAATGGCTATCTCGGCTACGACTTCCGCAACCGGGCTGACCAGATTATTAATACAGCAATTAGGCGTGACCCAGCTGCAAGCAGAAGCTGGAACAGGGGCATTATTCCAGTTAGCCAAATCCAGAATGTCAGCAGCAAATTTTACTGCCCTGAGTAACTTGGTTCCCGATATGTCAGGCTTGCTGGCGGCTGCACCTGCGGCAAATCCAATCGGGGGCGGCGGTATGGCAGGTACTTTCCTGCAACTCGGCTTGGTGCCCGAAATGGTGCAAAAATTCATACCTATTATTCTGCGATATGTTGAAGAAAGTGGTGAGAACGTCCTTGCAGCCGCACTTAAATCGGCTTTGATGGGTGGTATGTAATTTTTGTAGTGAAACAGGTGGGTTTCCCGACTAGCTTCACATTCTGAAGTAAAGAGTTCTTAGCGTAGTACAGGATTTTTCAAAACCCAATGATCGATCAGCTCGCACAGTTCATCAGGATGAGTAGCCGGGAGCCAGTGATCAGCGTCGATGGTTGCAAATTCCACTTGAGGCAATACCTGGAGCAGGTTTTGTGTGTGTTTTGCATCGGTAATACTGTGCCCACTCGACTGGATTATAAGGGTGGGACAATACACAGTGGCAACGGGCAAAGGACGCATGATTTCGATGAGATTGCTGAGATACTGTACTGTCGGAACAATCTTCAGGTCTTGCCAGGGTGAGCCATAGTCTGCCAGCATAGTTTTCAGCTCAGCGCGGCTCGCTTTCTGGACGCGGCGATCCAATACTTGGAGATCCAAGGTTTTTAGTTGGCGTCGATAGAGGCCGAGTCGGTTGAGCAGTTTAATCAATACTACCGCAAAACGTAGCAGCGGGGTCAATGGCCGCAGCCGGGCGAGTATGCCGGTTACTGCCTCAGCAGCGATAGGTTCGATGAGTACTAGTCCGGCGCAGCGATTGGGATAGCGCGATGCAAAGTTCAGCGCGATGTTGGCACCCAGGCAATGGCCTACCACGATCGCGTGCGATTTATGCTCATGCTGAAGCAGTGCAACGATATCCTGACTCCATTCCTCGATGCGCGCCGGACCACGCCACATCGATTCGCCATGGCCACGCAGATCTGGGCGAAGCAAACAGCGATCAGCAGTCATACGGCTATGCTGGACGAAATACCACCAGCGGGTGAAATTACTGGCTGCACCGTGCAGCAGTATGAGGGGCGTATTGCGTTCGCTTCGTACCGGCAACCACCGTCGGTAGGTGATCTGGACCCCGTCCTTGCTCTGGAAAGAGCACTTTTCATCCATCTACAGCCGCCCGGTTCTTTTCAAACGTCGCTGGACCATGCGGTGGTAGAGCGATGACAGCACCGGTCGGATGACTGGCAGACCGATCAGCCAGGCGAGCGGTTTAAGTAAGGATACGCGGGACATCAGTAAAATATAAGCATCCAGTTCTGAGACGATCTGTTCGTGTTCATCGCGAACGTGTAGCTCGCTCAAAGCCTTGTGCGGATCGATGCCGATGTCACGCAGATGAGCATCCTGCCCGGTAATATCGAACCAGCACACTTCTCCCGCCCTTTTGCCCGCCAATTTCTCGTAGTTCTCTCGATCCTTGACGCAACTGGGACAGGCACCATCATAATAGACAATGATCTTTTTCTTTTCTTCGTTCATCATCACCCTCGGTGAAAAGTTATCATTGTTAACCATGATCGATGGAGGAGCAGAAGAAACAATCTATAAATTATGCAAGACAAGGGTCACAAATGTATGTGATTATTGGGCAAACATGACAAGTAGCACATCTTTTGTTGCCATACCAGGCTTTATTGATTCTGTTTGGTTTTTAACTCTTTTAGTACGCTCTCAAAAGAGGCTGCTTGATTAAACACACCGTCATCGAACCAGCTTGCCAATCGCTGTGCAATCTCATCTCTGCCTTCGAAAATAATGCATGAATTTACTTCATTTTCGCCATGATGAGGAAAGGTAAGCGCAACATGCTTTCTGTCAATAATGAGCACATTCAATCCAATTGGTTTATTGTCGTCGATTAGCCGTAGCTTAACCAGGTCACTTACTTCATGTTGCTCATATATGTCTAGACGTTTTTTTAAAGTGTCAAAAAACTCATGTTGTTCTTGCATAGATAAGCAAGCAACTACTTTATAATTAATATCATTTAAGTAATTGTCTCTCTGTGTTTTCAAATGATTCGCTAGTTCTTCACTCCAACTATCTGGTTGCTTATCAAGCCAGATTTGCCCATACACCAATAACTGAATTTCAGTTTCTGCGTTAGTTGCGAGTGAAATGAGACAGCTATAAATTTCTTTATAGTTTGAAAGAAACCGCCCACCCAAAAGGTTAAGCAAGAATTTTTGATTTTCTTTGAGATCTTCTTTTATTTTATTGTGGTCAGTTTGGTCTGACTCAAAATGTTTTTTAAGAGCCGCAGAGAATGCTTCGTCTGTAGAAAAATGTTTTTCCACTCGACGGAAATGATGGAATAACCCTATTCCGATAACGAGTGAGAGAGCGCCAAGTACATGCAAAATTACCGAAACCTCATGTTGCATTGCATTGATTATTGCAACTTCAGGATCTACTCCATGGCCAGAGCCAGAAAGTTGATGGAACATAGGATATAATGCACCAAACAGGCTGATTAGTATGAGCACCAAGAAAGCAAAGTAATCCCAAGCCAGACTTAACCATTCGCTCAGCTGTTCTCTCAGTTTTATAATAATCCCCTTTGAGTGCGATTCTTCTGTTGGTTGGGTCATGATATCTCCTTTTATGTGGGGTCAGAAATCAAAGAACCAGAAGAGTCAGTATCGATTGAAATGATCATGAGGTTTCTTTTCTCATGCCTTTTCATGATGAAATAGGGAACTTTATGTTCCTCTGTCTCGCTTAACTAGAAAAAAACAGGTGTTTCAATCAGTACGCTCAGTGACTTCTACCAAATGATACCCAAACTGCGTTTTAACCGGACCTTGCACGACACCGACCGGTGCACTGAAAACAACCGTATCAAATTCTTTCACCATTTGGCCACGGCTAAATTCTCCTAATTCGCCGCCTTGTTTGCCGGAAGGGCACAATGAGTATTGTTGTGCCAGTTGACTGAATTCGGCGCCATTTTCAATCTCAGCCTTCAAACTGTTACATTGTTCTTCGGTTTTTACCAGAATATGACGTGCGCTGGCTCGTGCCATAGGATTCTCCTGTATTTTTAAAAAATAATTTCTGTTACGTGATACATTTAAGCACAGATTGGTATGCTTATTAAAGCATTACTCCATTTTTATGCGGTTATCCAGGTATAGCGATCTCGATGAATTTAAAAACTGTTTCAATATCCATGGGTGTCAATACAAATGCTTGAGTTATGCAATATCAATAAAGCCTATGCCGAAGGGCGGAAGGTGCTGACCAACTTAACGTACACTCTGAAAGCAGGCGAGTATGTCGCCATTATGGGGGATTCGGGGGTGGGTAAATCGACTTTGCTGAATCTGATCGCTGGCTTGGATACGCCGGATTCAGGCGAGGTCCGCATCAATGGCGTTGCCATTTCGGCATTGGATGATGATGCAGCCACGCAATTGCGGCGCGAACAATTTGGCTTCGTATTTCAGGCATTTCACGTATTGCCGCATCTGACGTTGCGTCAAAATATCGCTTTGCCGTTATTGCTGAATGAAGCGTCGCTGGATCGTGTTGAGCAGATGCTGGCTGAGGTGGGGCTGCACGATCGGGGGCATCATTTTCCGCGCCAGCTATCCGGGGGTGAATTGCAGCGCGTGGCGATTGCACGCGCGCTAGTACACCGGCCTAAGCTGGTTCTGGCGGACGAGCCCACCGGTAATCTCGATCCGGATACAGCGCGCGAGATTCTCCAGTTAATGCGCAAGGAAATCAAATCAAACGGCGCTACGGGCATTCTCGTAACACACTCGCATGCGGCAGCTGCCACGGCGGATATTGTTTTGAATTTGACCAAGGATGGCTTGCATCCTGCAAGGTCAGAGTTGAGCTAATGAATTCGATATCGTTATTTCGCTGGTTGCTGTTTGGTGAATGGCGTGCGCATATGGTGCAGCTGATTGTGGTGCTCATAGCCATTGCAGTGGGCGTTGCGATGGGGTTTTCCATCCATCTGATCAATACCGCGGCATTCAATGAATTTTCTGCCGCCAGTAAAAGTCTTTCCGGCCAATCGGATTTGCAGGTGCGAGGCCGCAAGGCTTTCTTTGGTGAATCGCTTTATCCGATGCTGGCCGGCCATGAAGGTGTCGCGTTGGCGAATCCGGTGTTGGAATTGGATGTTGTGGCACTGGGCAAGCAGCAAAACAGAAATGATCATAAGCTGAAAATCATCGGTATCGACATGTTCCGGGCAGCGGAGATTTCGCCCGATCTGCTGGGGTTGCCCGAGGAAGGGAAAACACTGGATCGGCTAGCCAGCGATACCATTTTTCTATCGCCGGCCGCCATGGAATGGTTGCAAGTTAAACAGGGCGATTCGTTGCCATTGCAGGTGGGATTACAAACCGTTACTTTGCGTGTGGCGGGTGGTTTGGTGCGGGCACGGGCCGGACAGCGCCTTGCGGCCATGGATATTGGTGCGGCGCAGTGGCGTTTTCAGCAGCTCGGATTATTGTCACGGATCGAGCTGAAACTGAAAGATGGCGTCAATCATGCCGCATTTAAGGCCAGACTGACTGAAGAATTGGGCGAATCGTATTGGGTGTCCGAAACAACAGATCAGGAAACACGAATTGCCAATATGTCGCGCGCTTATCGCGTCAACCTTAACATGCTGGCTCTGGTGGCGTTGTTTACCGGTACGTTTCTGGTATTTTCGACACAGGCGTTATCGGTTATCCGGCGGCGCCAGCAATTTGCATTATTGCGCGTCCTCGGTTTTACACGGCAACAATTGTTGCGGCAGATCATCACTGAAGGAGTGATTCTGGGTGTGATCGGCTCAATGCTGGGATTGATGTTAGGTTATGCTGTCGCAGCCATGGCAATTCAGTTTCTGGGTGGAGATTTGGGCAGCATGTTTTTTCCGGGCGTTAAGCCCAGTATTTACTTTAACCCGCTGGCTGCATTGACATTCTTTTGGGTGGGATTAAGCGTGACGATGTTAGGCAGTCTTGTGCCAGCATTCGAGGCTGTGCGCGCTAGGCCCGCGCTGGCATTGAGATCCGGCAGTGAAGAGCTAGCCATGGCGAAATTGTCTGCACCGTGGTTTGCTGTGATTTGTCTGTCTTTCGCCTTATTGTTTACCCAACTTCCACCTATTTTCGAACTGCCGATATTTGGATATCTGGCTATCGCACTGCTGCTGATTGGCGGTATTGCGTTGATGCCGCGCTTTGCGGGATGGGTTTTTTCTGCTTTATTCGTAAAACTGCATCACAGGATAGGCGCTGTTTTTACCTTGGTGCTGACGCGCCTGGCCAATGCACCTAACCAGGCTGCTATTGCACTGGGCGGTATCCTGGCCAGTTTTAGTCTGATGGTCGCAATGGCGATCATGGTGACGAGTTTTCGTATATCGGTGGATGGTTGGCTGGAGCGGGTTTTACCAGCTGATTTATATGTACGTGTGACTGCAACGGGTGATCAAGGAGGCTTTCAACCCGATGAGCAAAAGGTGATATCGGAACTACCTCATTTTGATCGGGTGGATTTTTTCCGTACGCAACCATTAACGTTGGAGGCTGATCGGCCGGAAATTACATTGATCGCTCGTCCCATTGACCAGACGGATCCGCGCAATACGTTGCCTATGACGGATGACATGATTGCGCCTGCACTGCTATCTGAAGGAATCATGCCCGTGTGGGTATCTGAAGCGATGGTGGATTTATATGGCTATCGTGTTGGAGAAAAAGTGACTTTGCCCATCGGTGCTACATCCAGTGAATTTTTGGTTGCTGGTGTGTGGCGCGATTATGGCCGCCAATTTGGTGCTGTGCAGATGCAACTGGCAGACTATCAGGCGCTGACTGGTGATTCGAGTGTCAACACATTGGCTTTGTGGTTACAGCCCGGAATAACGTTGGAGGAGGCCATCGCAAACTTGCGGCAATTGCCGTTTGGAGCCGCGCTGGAGATATCCAGATCCAGTGATATGCGCGCCTTGAGCCTGGAAATTTTTGACCGGAGTTTTGCCGTTACTTATATATTGGAAATCGTGGCGGTAGTCATCGGACTGCTGGGTGTTGCAGCGAGTTTTTCCGCCCAAACATTGGCGCGTGCCAAAGAGTTTGGCATGCTGCGGCATATCGGTGTCATGCGCTGGCAGATCCTTGCGATACTGGCTGCAGAAGGTAGCTTGTTGACGACGCTTGGGGTTATGCTGGGTTTTGGGTTGGGGTGGGGTATCAGCCTGATTCTGGTTTTTATTGTCAATCCGCAATCCTTTCACTGGACCATGCAATTGCATTTGCCGTGGGGGTGGTTGATGGTGATTGCCGCAGTTATGCTGGTTTCAGCAACACTGACGGCACTGCTCGCCGGGCGTCAGGCGGTTTCTGGTCATGTGATACGTGCTGTACGGGAGGATTGGTGATGTTGAGTGGTAAAAGTATGAGTCAGTATTATTTTTTTCCTTTTGTCAGATTAACTGTTCTTTCTTTCTGCTTGTTTACTGCAACTGCTTTTGCTGAATCCTCCGAATTTATGCCGGTTGTACCTGATTACAAGCTGACTTTTCCACGCGATTACGGCGCGCATCAGGATTTCCGGATTGAGTGGTGGTATGTTACTGGTTGGCTGGAGACGGAGGATAAAAAGCCACTCGGCTTCCAGGTAACTTTCTTTCGTTATGCAACTGGCCATAATCAGGATAACCCAAGTCGTTTTGCGGCGAAATATTTGATTATCGCGCACTTGGCACTCTCCGATCCTGCAGTGGGAAAATTAATGCATATTGAAAGGACTGCCCGTGAAGGTTTCAATCTGGCTTATGCCAAAGAGGGGAATACCGATGTGAGGCTGAATGACTGGACATTTGTGCGCGAAGAGGATGGGCACTATCAGGTGGATATGCAAGCCAATGATTTTGGTCTGCAATTATCATTAACACCGACACAAATGATAATGCTGCAAGATCAAAACGGCTTTTCCCGTAAAGGTCCCAAATCAGAGCAAGCAAGTTATTATTACAGTGAACCGCATTTAAGCGTAACCGGTACGGTTTTTCGGCATAATAAGCCTGTTACTGTCAGCGGCCGTGCCTGGCTTGATCATGAGTGGTCAACGGCATATCTGGACTCTGATGCGGATGGATGGGATTGGGTTGGTGCCAATCTGGATGATGGTTCAGCATTGATGGCTTTTCAAATACGCCACAAGAATGGCGGTAAAGTTTGGGCTTATGCCGCATTGCGCGATGCATCCGGCAATATTAGTTTTTTCAATCCGGAGCAGGTGGAGTTTACACCTACGCGTACTTGGCGCTCACCCCATACGGATGCTATTTATCCTGTCGCTATGCATATCCGGACAGGTGAAACGGAATGGCAGCTGATGCCACTGCTCGATGATCAAGAATTGGATTCACGTCAATCAGCTGGAGCGGTTTACTGGGAAGGTGCAGTAACACTTACTAGAGATAATAAACCTGCTGGACGAGGTTATCTTGAGCTAACAGGATATTTCAAGCCTTTAGCATTATGAGTATGATTTTTATATTTCGTCTTGGAGAAATGCGCAATGGCAAGCGTAAGGGATTTAATTTGAGAGTAGTTCCGCTCAAGTTCTAGGAATGCATATAACGCGTTTCTAATTCAACACTTTCATTGTTGGTAAATGTGAGTTAGAATTTGTAAAATGATCTGAATCATATTGGATTGTTACGAAATAAAAGTAATATATTCAAATCCTTGAATGGTTGGTCAATAAAAAGTTACACGATCACAAAACTTTGTGCTCGTGAAAGTAGGGGGGTCGATGTTATCGGCTTTAGTTAAGTAAGTGGTAATCTATTTAAATAAGGAGATTAGTTATGACTGAAATTAATAGAAGAGAAACAGATGCACAAGTTCTGAGATTGTTCTTCATTTCAACAGCAGTTTTTATTGTAATTGGAGCGATTGTTTACGGCATTTACGGCGGTTTCTAAACTGATCGGTTTTTATGAATGCCCGTATGCGTAGTTTAAGATTTGCTAGTTATTGATGATTATCCAGTTTTATCAAAACTTATTCTATCGCTATGAATGATTTGTAAAACGTATCAGTTAAACACATTTTACAAGTAAAAATATAAATGCCCATTTATCGGAAAATTATCTGATAAATGGGCATTTATCATGCATTAGCGCACAAAAGATTATTACTCTTAGTAAGTAAAAAACAGTTGCAATAACAATTGGGCTCAATGAGCATTCATTTTTATTTTGGTTACTTCATCCAGTTTGAACAGAAAGTGGCAAGTAACAAATGTTACTTCCAGAACTTTCAGAACTCCCCTTCTTTAATATAAGGTTGTGACCACAGAATGACTTGCATCAGGACAGATTTGCGCCAGGCGTCTTGCATGCGATCAACATCATCACGTGAGTGACCCCCTTTCTCCAGAAATGGGCGAAGTGTGGTCGTGATTGGAATGAGTAATGCAAAAATGTAGTGTATGTGAATAATCGGGACAGATTTTACGTTGTCTGTACTATTTTTTTTAGAGCTGTGATGACGCAACCCGATCTCATACTGATAGTTGAGCCAGTTCTGATCATATTCGGCATTTGCGGTATCAACAATCCATTGACCAAAGCGTTTACGCACTGCTCCCAGGTAATTCGTATCCGGCTGACCATCTGCTGGATTGGTGAAATAGTGCAGCAGAAACGGTGTCGAGCCTACAAAGCCATACCATACATCCAGGATTTGTTCTGTCTGGTCTTTCAGTATGTCGTGCGACATTTTCAAGTAACGCACATCATCATCACTAAATAAGCTGGCTTGTTTCAGTTTGTCGAAATCTTCCATGGTGAATGGAGATTTCTTAAGCTCAGCACTGCCATAGGTATATCCGGGTATATTTGTAGCTGCCATAAACATTCCTTTTTATTTTTGAGTTAGTCATCATAGGTAACAAAGTAATAGTTACACTATGTATTTATATCATGCGGTTACGCAATGAATTCTGGTCAAATTATATAAAAAAAGAGTCAATCCAATATTGGATTAAAATTTAAATCGCGGATTTTACAGGATTGATAATGAGTGCGGGGGTACTTTTTTATAGGAGCAGCAGGTAAAAAGTGGTTGTCTAATTTCTGTGTATTTTCAACAAAGTATCCAGCCAATTCTTCCAGGATTGATATTTCTCTGATAATGCATGGTTCTCATATTGAATGGTGATTTTTTTAGTCTGGTGGTTAGATTTCGATTGAAGCCTACCAGCAAGGAGCGCTGCACCTTGCAGACTTGCTTCCTTTTGCTGCAAGTGAGAAACCGGCAATGTCACACATTGAGCGATACCTTGTTGCAGACAGGGCAATTCAGATAAGCCGCCTGACAGGTAAACTTGAGTTAGCGGTACGTGGTAGTGAAAATCTTCCAGGATGCGTGCAACGCGGAAAATAATAGCCTCGAGCATGAGGAGAGCGATTTGCTGTGTGGTCAAATCTGTAACAGATCTGGAAAAATAAATACCCCAGTCGTTGCGAAAATAGGGCGCGCCTAAGCCACTTGGCTCTGCCAGGCAAAAAATGTCACTGTTTGCCAAATCTTCAACACAGCAATTTGCAACCGGGTAAGGCGCCAGTGCAGCAGCAATGGAATTGAGCGTGCCTTCAATGGCAAATTGAGCTTGATGGTTGTCATTCTGATAAACCAGTGTTTGTAGATAGCCCCCAAATGCCGGTTCACCTTTGGCAAGAGAGCGGATCACAAAGCCGCCGGTGCCCAGATTAACCAGCGCTTCGGTTTGATTATCTGTCAGGCTGGCAATCAGAGCGGCTGATTGGTCACCTATACTGGCTTGTAAGGTCAAACCGACATCCAGTGGCAGGTTCAAACCAGTTGAAGGTTTGATTTGGGGCAGAATCGATCGAGGAATATCAAAAAGTCTGCATAAAGAGTCTGACCATCGCTGCTGATGGATGTCCATGAGCAAAGTGCGCGCAGCCATCGAGGCATCGGTAAGAAAATACTGACCGCCCGTCCAGCGCCAGATCAGAAAAGTGTCCAGTGTGCCTGCCAGCCATTCATTCTTAACAAGTTTCTCACGCCACGTCGGATTCTCCTGCAACAGCACACTGAGTTTGGGGGCAAAGTAATAAGCAGTCAAACGTAAACCGGTCCGTTTTTGAATAGTATCTACCGATGTCTGCAGATGATCACAACAGCTTGCTCCCCGGGTATCCTGCCACGAAATTAAGGGTGTTATGGGCTCACCGCTGGCTTTATCCCAGATCAGGAAGGACGAGCGCTGACTGCATAGCCCTAAAGGAGGATGATCGTTGGCTTGTTCATTGGCTTGTGCAATGCATTGTTTTAACACTCGTTCGGTAATCCGGGCATAATCTTGTGCATTGCTTTCATAGCGTCCATTGCGAACATTAATAGGCGATGCAGGCTCCGCGACGATGTGATGGAGATTTCCTTGCCGATCCATTAAAGCCGCTTTGATGGAGGTTGTGCCCAGGTCGAGGGCGATCGCGGACATTAATGCATGATCCATTGCCGGCAGCAGTGCTCAACTTCCTGCTGTAACTGTGTCTTATCCCAATTCATAACACTGGCTACGCGCAGCGCGATCTGCCGGATTTGGTTTTCTGTCAGCCTGGCCAGAATGAGTAAAGGCAGGCGGCGGCGTAGCAGATCATCCAGATGTACGACCATTTCAGAAATGGCGCAGTACATCAGATCAGCTTCAATTAACGGCAGGGATGGGATGATTCGCTGTGCAAGTCCGGCTTGTGTTTCAATACCGCGGAAAATCTCTGTGGTTTGTGTGCCATGCCGACGCAGTAGCCATTTTGTGCTTTCTGCATCAATACCCAGTTGCATTGCCCGGCTTTGCATGTGGGCAAACCATGCTGAAAAATCTTCTCGTGGTGTCCAGGGAAATAGTTTGCCCTCAGTTGCACACGGCTGGGAAACACCGAGTTGCGAGCACACTGTATCAACGATTTGAGCGGCATCTTGACGCGATGAGGTTATTTTCCCACCGATGGCGTAGTGCACGCCATTCGAGGTGGATTTTAATTCCCAATCACGGCTCATTGCCGAAGGTGAGTCGGAGGAAGGAAGATGCATGTTGAGTTTGAAAACCCGAATCCCGGCAAAATAACCAATAATGTCAGACTTTGTCCAGGGTGTTTTCAGATAATCGTTGGCGGCAGCGAGCAGATAGTCAATATCACTATCATCCACAGAAATTTGCTCGGTATTGCCTTTGAAGTCGGTATCGGTTGTGCATAACAGCGTCAGACCATACCAGGGAATCAGAAAAAACACCCGACCATCTGATCGAGCTGTGAGTAATAACGCTTCATCCTTCAACACGGCTGGCATAACCAGATGAACCCCTTTGGAAAGACGGCACCACTCGCTGCTCGGTGTCTCATTGGCTAACCACTGACCGGTAGTAATAACAATCTGTTTGGCGTTAATTTTCTGCTGGGTTTGGGTAAGTTGATCGCGGATTATCGCACCATCTGCCTTGCCATTGGTTTCCAGCAGTTGGATCAATTTGCAATAGTTGATGCAATTGGCGCCCGCATTCAGCGCTCCTGCGATGAGCTCCCATACCAACCTGGCATCATCGGTTTGTGCATCGGCGTAGGTAAAACCGCCTTTCAATGCGTTTTCATTAAGCAACGGAAAGTGGGCGGTGAATTGCTGCCGATTGAGATAGTGGTGGCGCATGTGCGGATCGGTATCACCGGCCAGGAAATCATACAGTGTGAGCCCTAGCTTCAGTTGCAGCCGGTTCATGCGCTGATGCGCGTAAACAGGAACACCAAAACGCAATGGCCATACCCGGTGAGGCGCTGCATGTAGCAACATTTTGCGTTCTTTGAGCGACTTGCTGACCAGCTTGAAATCATAAGTCTCCAGGTAGCGCAAACCGCCATGAATTAACTTACTGGAGGCAGATGAAGTGGCGTGAGCCCAATCATTCTGCTCAACGATGGCTACTTTCAGTCCGCGTAACGCAGCATCATACGCAGTCCAAGCACCATATATGCCGCCGCCGCAAACCAGCAGATCGAAATGCTGGTTTTGCAGCGCTGCAAAATCCCTTTTCATCGACCGCGCCTCGTCAACGCTTTATGGGGTAAATCGCTGATGAGAATGTCAACGCCCAATTGCAGGGCTTTACTGATTTCTGTATCACTATTACAGGTGTAGACAGCGATATATTTATCATGAGTACGCAGCAGGTCGACAATGGCTTGATTCACATTCTCAATAGGCAGGCAGAGACCGTATAGAAAAGAATGTGTGTTTAACAGCTCACGTGCATCTGCAATGGTCTGATGGGTTTCAAAGTTATAAACCAGCGGAGATTCCGGCTTATATTGATGTGCGTAGTCCAGGCTGGCAAGGTTGAAGGAAGAAACGATGATTCGTTGATCGGAATTTTGACCGATCAGATCGAGTGCCTGGCGCATTTTTAGTGCGTGACGGGAAACAGACTCCCAGGCACGATTTTTGATTTCGATCAATAAACGGCAGCGCTTCCGATAGGCGGTCAGAAAATCCTGCAGGGTCATGATACCCTCATTCTCGGACTCCGGGTTAATCAGTGCCTGGAGTTGATGATAATCAAAGTCGTCAATGTGCTTATTATGAAGTCCGATTTTGTCGAGAAAGCGGTCATGCCAAAGCACTGCAATTTCATCCCGACTCAACTGCACATCGGTTTCGATGCCATCAATTGCGTAGCTCAACGCTTTATCAAAGGCACTGCGGGTATTCTCCATGACTTCTGAGTGCAGGCCGCGGTGCGCAAATACCAAACAATTTTCAGGAATAAGATGGGTTTGTTCGGACATCTGTTTTATGAATGATATTGCACACTATCATTATTACGCTGCTGTTTGCAGCAATTCAATGATGGCCGGATCTTTGGCCATTTCACGTGCAGTTTTTCCTGTTTTGCTTTTGATTTTCGTATTTGCGCCTTTTGCCAATAATGCTTTTACGGCATCAATGTGATCATGTAAGGCAGCCCACATCAGCGCAGTGACCCCATCATCATTTTGCAGGTCGATTTTGGCGCCATGCGCCAGTAACAACTCTATGATGGGCGTATGTCCGTTCTGTGCCGCCAGAATGAGTGGCGTGAAGCCATTCGCCGCTTTATGGTCAACTTTGGCGCCACGTTTGAGCAATGCTTCAACGACTTCGGTATTGCCAAACAGAGCGGCAATCGTTAGTGCTGTCGCGTCATTCTTATCTTTCAAGTCGATTTTAGCGCCTTTTGCCAGTAACGCATTGACGACATCGATATGTCCATTCTGGGCGGCGATATACAGTGCCGTGGTGTCGTTGGCGGCCAGTAGATTAATGGGAGCATTTTTTTTCAACAATGTTTCGACGATTGCGGTATGTCCGTTTCTGGCAGCCATATAGAGTGCGGTGGTATTATCTGAAGCCTGCACATCTATTTGTGCATTCTTCGCCAGCAGTTTGTCGGCAATGCTTGTTCTGCCCTCCAAGGCTGCGATCATTAAAGCAGTTACGTTATCTTTGGTCTGCAAATTGACATTTGCGCCTTTTGCCAACAGAGCATCCACAATGCTTTCATACCCTTTCTGTGTCGCCGGCATGAGGGCTGTAATTCCATCTGTGGTTTGCACATCAATCTTGGCACCTTTGGCTAATAATGTGTTGACAACCTCTGCGTGACCATTCTTGGCGGCAATAATCAGTGCGGTTGCACCGCCGGCATTTTGCAGATCAATATTGGCATTATGCTCCAGTAACAGGTCAACAATATCAGCATGCCCATATTGAGATGCAATGATGAGCGCACTAAATCCCATTTCATTCTGATAATTAACGTTGATACCTTTTTCCAATAATTGCTTGATAGTCTCCGATTTTGCAGAAAAAGCAGCTTTAAGAAACTCTGTATGATCATCATCAGCAGCAAAAGTGCTGGTAAGGGGTCCTAATAATATCGCCGAGGTTACCGTCAAAACTAAGAATGTGCGCGTATAATTAATTAAATCTCTTATATAATTCATCTATTACACCTATCGGGCATTTTGTTATCAACAATTGTTGGGCTTTATCTATTGACCCATGCTGAATCAGTCATAAATTGCTAATTTTCGGGTTTTGTTGCTATGGCATCGGAAATTGAGAATCCATTGAAAAAACCTTAATTCAGAGAAAATCCTCCAAGGGTAGCATTTTAACCCAGAAATATTGATTCCAAGGCTTAATTAGCTCGAAGACATTAAAACTGATTTGAAAAAATAAGATTCAAGCGGAATTTATGAATGATTGGATAATCCCGGATTGGCCGGCACCTGGCAATGTGAAAACATTGTTTACTACCCGCAATGGCGGCGGCGTGAGTAGTAACGTCAATGGTAATTATGCTTCTTTGAACTTAGCAGCGCATGTCAATGATGAGTGGGAAGATGTGGCATACAACCGGGCTTTATTGCGCCGCTGTTTGCCGGCTGAACCGAGATGGTTGAAACAAGTGCACGGCAATTTACCTGTCTGGATTGATGACACGACAGCGGCCATTCCTGAAGGAGACGCTGCGCTCAGCCGTAAACCAGGCACAGTATGTGCTGTCATGGTTGCTGACTGTTTATCGGTATTTTTGTGTGATACTGCGGGAACGACGGTGGGTATCGTACATGCGGGTTGGCGCGGGCTAAGTGGGGGAATCATTGAACAATCGGTTGCTGCCATGCAAGTGGACCCTGGCAAACTAATGGCATGGCTGGGACCGGCGATTGGTCCGGACCACTTTGAAGTTGGTACTGATGTCTACGACGCATTCGTCCAGCATGATGCGCAAGCAGCACAAGCTTTCGCGCCAAAGGATCATCATCAGAAGAAATGGTTGGCTGATATTTTTCTATTGGCTCGCCAGCGACTGGCTGATATGGGCATTCCCGCCGTGTATGGCGGAGAGATTTGTACCTTTAGTGATCCTGAGCGTTTCTATTCCTATCGTCGTGATGGTGAAACCGGACGGATGGCAGCTTTAATCTGGCTCGGATGAATGCACCGTAACTTGTTAAGCTATTGCCGCTTACAACAGCGTATAATCCCGCCTTTCCTTTTCAATTAACTTTATGTCGACGCTTACCTGGATTATTTCTGCCAGCTTATTTGGAGGGGGATTGAGTTTATTGCTCGCAGCAGTACTGGCACTCAATACACGGGTATCGTGGCTTTCCATGCTGGTTTCCTATGCCATCGGTGCATTGCTGGGGGCTGCTTTTCTCAATACCTTGCCTGAAGCATTTGAACTTTCAGAAAATCCAATGCAAGTGACCATCACAGTATTGATTGGGATTTTGATGTTTTTTATTCTGGAAAAGCTCGTATTGTGGCGTCACTGTCATTTAGAGGATTGTGAAGCGCATGATCCGTCACATGGTATGACAGCAACTACAAGCTATCAGCACGAACATGATCATGGACGTAGCGGAATGATGGTGATTGTAGGTGATACTTTTCATAATTTTGTCGATGGTATTTTGATTGCTGCGGCTTTCATGGTGGATGTGCAACTGGGTATTGTGACATCGACAGCTATTATCGCTCATGAAATTCCACAGGAAGCCGGAGATTTCCTTATTCTGTTGAATTCAGGCTACACACGTCGGATGGCTTTTCTGATGAATGTGTTATCCAGCTTTGCCACGCTAATTGGCGGTGTATTGGCGTACTTCATGCTGCATAAGATGAATTTTATGGTGCAGCCGCTGCTGGGGCTTGCCTCAGCCAGCATGATTTATGTCGCCATGTCAGATTTGATTCCAGGCTTGCATAAACGCCCTGAGATCCATGCAACTATTCAACAGGTGGTATTAATTTTGTTGGGAATTACTTCCATCTGGTTAGTGGGTAATATTTTTACCCATGTCTAGAAGTGCTGAAGATACGAAATTTTGCAAGGATATTTGATGATAAAACAAGTGCTTGTATTATTATTGCTGTTTTTTTGTGCTCCTGTTGTGAATGCGGAAGAAGACAATATTCTGGCTGAAGTTGAAGGGAGTGCACGTGCCTGGCTTGAGTTGATTGATAGTGGGAAATATAAGGAAGGTTGGGAGACTTCATCTCCACTATTTAAGACGAAAACACCTGAACCTGAATGGGTTAAGTCTATTACTGGTATTAGAGCACCACGTGGAGCAGTCAATGCCCGATATCTTGCAACAGCAGGCTCTACAAAAACATTATCGGGATTCCCGGAGGATGATTATGTCGTACTCCAGTTTTACACAACTTTTGCAACAAAAGGGCTGGCATTGGAAACGATAACGCTGGCGAAAGCACCTGATGAAGCATGGCGGGTTGCAGAATATGTGATCAAGTAAGCTCTTATGTATTTTATTGCATTTCGGATGAGCTCACGCCCTTAAACCCTTGGGAAATACGATAGTAAACGTGGCGTACCGGCGTACCGTAGCGTTCAATGACGCGATATTTAATGGTGTCGGGCTGGTCAAGCATTTTTTCAACCTCGATACCTTGAGTGCCTGGTCGGGTTTTTTCCAAATGGCGGCGTTTCATACCAACCTGAATGATGGGTCGATGGGTGGCTTCCTGGGAGGGGAACCAGAAATCATACATGGCACCATTATCACCAAACATATTGCGCGAACGAATGTCTAGTTGCGTATCGCCGTGGGTATAAAAATATAGTGCGCTGGCAACTGACCATTTGCTCATGCCGACAATGATGGGTTCTTTGCCCGTCTGATTTCTGACTTCTTCTGCGATCTGCTCGATTTCTGCCGCTGTTTCACGCCAGAAATAGTGTTCAGTGAATAAATGATAGGGTATGCCGGGTATTCCTAGGACGACATAGTGTAGCACAAAGGCATAAATGAACACGCAGGCTATAATCGTTGATCGCCAACCTGCCTGGATGCGTTTGACAAAGCTGCTCAGATGCTCGGTTTGACCCATCATCCAGGCCATGGTCGGTAATATTGCAAGCCAGATCGGGACTGTCCAGTGAAAGCGGGGCTCATCAAAAGTGCTGAGTATGAAACAAACGAATAGAGGGGCGCCTGCGAAAACCTGGACAAATAAATGACGTCTGCTCTCCAGTTGCTGGGTTCCAGATTGCTTGATTGAGAATAAGGCTAACGCAGCTGCAAGAAAGCCAACGGGAGTTAACAGAATGATGATATGAAAAATTAAATGATGTACTGAAAATTGATAGCTGTCCGCCAATACGCGGTTCGATTGGAATGCAAATGAGGCCCAGTCATTTGTGTAGTTCCAGATGATGACAGGCGAAAAGAGTAGTAAAGCCAATAGGGCAGCCAGATAAGGATGGGGGCGCTTCATCCAGTAGCGTGCCGCTGGATTTATGATGACAAACACCAATGCAGCGATACCTAGCAAACCCAGACTGTATTTGGATAGTAATCCCAGGCCGAAGGCGATTCCCATGCCCAGCCAGGCCCAGCGCTGCCCGGCTACCAATGCACGCTCCATATAATAAAGTGTTGCAGCCCAGGTCGCGACTAATGGTGCATCAGGAGTCATCAGCAAGCCAGAACCAAATCCTACTGGCAAAATAGCCAGTAATAATAAGGCGCGCATCGCGGTGGATTTGTCATACAGGTTCTGCGCCAGCGCGTATAAATAGCCCATGGTTATCAAGCCACAGAGCAGAGCACCGATACGCACGCCAAATTCATTATGTCCTAGAATTGCTGTGCCGAGCCAAATTAACCAGGCCACCATCGGAGGGTGATCATAAAAGCTTAAATCCATGTGCTGGGCATATTGCCAGTAATAAGCTTCGTCTGGAATGAGTTGCGCTAAGCCAAAATAGACCAAACGTAATAATAGGGCGAAAATTACAATACCAATCGCTGCTATGCGCCAGCGTATTTCCGATGACGGTAGATCTTTTTTACTGGGAAATACATAAAAGGCTGAGCCCAGATAGTTTACGGCTGCAGTGGCAACGATGGCCGGGAAAATTGCCAGTATTGGTGGTACTTGCCAGACATAGACCAGCAAAGCCAATACTCCACCGCGTAACAACAACGCGAGGGCGCCAACAGTCAGAAAGCGGCCAAATTGATGCCATTGAAGATATCCCGCATGATGTTCACGGAATGCCCATTTTGAATTAAATATATAGTTGACGCTTGCAGCGACAAAGAAACTGGCGAAGTGAGCCAGGGCAAGTCCCGCTTCACTGTTGATCATCCATTGAAAAACAAGGGCATCGATCAATACGCCAAATAAACCGACCATCGCAAAGCGGCCGGCGGTTTTAAGCGTGATTGTGCCACCGGCTAAGGTAATCAAACGCTGAATATAAGCGCGCTGATGAGCAAAAGATAATTTGGAACTGCCGTGCGTGCGATCATGAAAACGGATCGGTACTTCTGTAACACGGATCTTGCCGTGATTGGCCATGAGCAGCTCAAGCAGAACTTTATAGCCATGCGCATCGTTAGAAATATTTGCTGCTAATTTACGGCGGAATGCGAAGAAACCCGATGTAGTGTCATTCACATCACAGATGGGGCGTGCTATCCAGCCACCGATGCGTGACAATAGTTGCCGGTGCAGTGGCCAATTTTCTGTACTGCCGCCGGCGATATAGCGGCTACCGATGACTACATCATAATCGCCCTTTAAAACGGGCGTGACAATCGCTGATAAATGTTCTGGCGGATGGCTCAGATC
The DNA here is from genome assembly GCF_900112825.1 of Nitrosomonas sp. Nm166. Classification (GTDB taxonomy): domain Bacteria; phylum Pseudomonadota; class Gammaproteobacteria; order Burkholderiales; family Nitrosomonadaceae; genus Nitrosomonas. The sequence continues at coordinate 50,167 of NZ_FONE01000012.1, forward strand.
CGCATCCATGACGACAATGACATCACTATTAGCGGCAGCGGCTCCCGCAATGATCGAAGCTGTTAAATCCGGTTTTTCATGCCGCTCAATCAAGCGAACATTGGATTGGTTTTTCCATGCGTGCACCTTATCAGGGGTTCCATCAGTGGAACCATCGTCAACGAAAATGACTTCAAAAGTGTCGGGACTGAAATTAAGTGCGAATAGGCGAGTTAGGAGTAAATCGATATTCTCAGATTCATTCAGAGTGGGCACTACGATGGAAAATTGAGTCATGTAGATCCACGGCTTAGAATTGACACTTAGCGATTGACGGCATGATTTTATTTTTGTTGTTTTTGGTATTGATTAACCGCTTTATTATGATCGGACAAGTTAGTAGAGAATTGAGATTCTCCATTACCTTTTGAGACAAAATATAGCGCATCGGTTTCAGCCGGATTAAGAGCCGCACGAATGGAAGCTAAACTTGGCAAAGCGATAGGTGTAGGCGGCAAACCTGGGCGAGTATAAGTGTTGTATGCTTGATCTGCAAGTAGATCTTTTTTGCGTAAGTTTCCATCAAATTGCTCACCCAGACCATAAATAATAGTGGGGTCTGTCTGTAATCTCATACCCTTACGAAGCCGGTTAATAAAAACACCGGCGATTTCAGCGCGATCACTTTCTATCGCGGTCTCTTTCTCAATGATGGAAGCCAGAATGAGTGCTTCATATGGCGTAGCTAAAGGCAAAGATTCTTTGCGGGATGACCAGCTGGTTTGTAAATAATTTTGCATGGCTTGATAAGCGCGCTGCAAAATATCGATATCGCTGTCACCTTTAATAAAATAGTAAGTATTAGGAAAAAACAATCCTTCAGTTGCTGTTTCGCTTGCACCGATACGCTGTAGAATTTCCTGATCACTTAAATCAACTATCGTATTTTTTATGGCTGGGTGTTCACTTAAAGTTTTTCGAAGCTGAGCAAAGGTCCAGCCTTCAATAAAGGTAATTTCATTTTGTTTTGGATCACCTTTGGTAAGATATTTTAGCAGCGCTATTTGCGAAAGATTGCCAGTAAGCTGGTAGTCACCTGCTTTAATAGCTGATTCTTGATTCAGATAACGCGCTAATATTACCAATGTCCACTTGGTAGGGATAACACCAGCATCAGCCAACTGTTGCGAAACTTGTTTTAGAGTGCTCCCAGGCCGGATGGAGAATTCATAGGGTGTGGTTGGGGGCGTGATATTAGAGTGAACATGCAGATATAACCATCCGATTAGAAGAATGGTTATTGATGTCATAATAAATAGGAGGCGTCTTAGCGTATGCATGCCCCAAAAAATAAAACTTATACTTTACGAAAAACAAGCGTTCCATTCGTTCCTCCAAAGCCGAAGGAATTGGATAATGCAACGTTGATATGCATGTCTCTTGCGGTGTTAGGAACATAATCCAAGCCGCACTGTGGATCTTGATTGACAAGGTTGATGGTGGGTGGAGCAATTTGATGATGGATTGCAAGCGTGGAAAATACCGCTTCTACACCTCCGGCAGCACCCAGCAAATGCCCTGTCATTGATTTTGTAGAACTGACCGCGAGTTTATTGGCATGATCTTCAAAACACCGCTTGACAGCAATGGTTTCTGCGATATCGCCCAATGGCGTGGAAGTGCCGTGCGCGTTAATATAATCAACGTCAGCGGTATTAATCCCTGCATTTTTAAGCGCATTGACCATGCAGCGCGCTGCCCCTTCACCGTCATCGCAAGGTGCTGTCATATGAAATGCATCGGCACTCATACCGAAACCGGCTAATTCTGCATAAATTTTTGCACCACGGCGCTTGGCGTGTTCCATTTCTTCCAGAACCAGAATTCCAGCACCTTCACCCAGTACAAAACCATCACGATCTTTATCCCAGGGACGGCTTGCCGACGCCGGATCATCATTGCTTACCGACAAGGCTTTTGCTGCAGAAAATCCACCAATAGACAGCGGAGTAACACATGATTCCGCGCCACCGCATACCATGATATCAGCGTCACCATACTCAATCATGCGCGCTGAATTACCGATACTGTGAGTAGCTGTGGTACAAGCTGTGACAATGGCTATATTAGGACCTTTGTAACCATATAGGATGGATAAATTACCTGCGATCATGTTAATGATCGTGCTGGGAATAAAAAAGGGCGATATTTTGCGCGGGCCGCCTGCATGATAGGCGCTATCGGTACTCTCAATCATCGGCAAACCGCCAATGCCTGAGCCAATATTGACACCGATTCGTTCGGAATCAAGATGCGTGACATCCTCTATGCCTGCATCTTTAACAGCCTGGATTGCTGCAGCCATGCCATAATGGATAAAAATATCCATACGACGTGCTTCTTTGGCAGATAGATATTGCTGAATATCAAAATCTTTCACTTCACCTGCAATTTGTGAAGTGAAATTTGATGCATCAAAACGAGTAATTCGAGCGATACCGGATTTTCCTGAGACAATATTCTCCCATGCATTTGATACAGTGTTACCTACTGGCGATATAATCCCTAACCCGGTAATTACTACCCTACGTTTGGACAAAAATAACTCCGATTACTTGTATTTAAGAGAACAAAATACTAATTTGTGTTGGCAGTGACGTAGTCAATTGCTTCCTGGACTGTATTTATTTTTTCCGCCTGCTCATCTGGAATTTCGCATTCGAATTCTTCTTCTAATGCCATGACCAACTCAACTGTATCGAGCGAATCTGCTCCCAGATCATTAACAAAAGATGATTCATTCTTGACTTCAGCTTCATTAACACCCAGTTGCTCAGCAACAATTTTTTTAATACGCTGCTCAATATTTTCCATCTAGATACTTCCTCTCAGGTAAGAAAAACTTTCTCATTTTAACAAATTTTCAGTGTCAAAAGAACTGAAAGATGACCCTAACTCAATAAGTTTTAATTAATTTATGATTTTCAGCTGGCTGGTTCATTATAAATAATTCCTTATTATCAATTACTTTTCTTCAATCAATCCATATACATTCCACCATTTACATGAAGCGTGGTGCCTGTTATGTAGCCTGCATTAGACGAAGCTAGAAATGCTACTGCTGATGCAACTTCTTCAGGGCGTCCTAGTCTTCCCAAGGGAACATGCTGGATTAAACTTTGTTGATGCTCGCTGGCCAGCGAGCGGGTCATATCCGTATCAATAAAACCTGGCGCAACGCAATTCACAGTAATATTGCGACTTCCTATTTCGCGTGCTAATGATTTGCTAAAGCCGAAGAGTCCTGCCTTGGCGGCTGCATAGTTTGTTTGACCCATATTTCCAATTGCACCGACAACAGAAGAGATATTGATAATACGCCCATAACGGGCTTTCATCATCGCACGAAGAACGATGCGACTTAAACGGAACACTGATTTTAGATTGGTTTCCATGATCTCATCCCATTCTTCGTCTTTCATACGCACTAACAGGTTGTCGCGCGTAATTCCGGCGTTATTCACCAGTATTTCAATGTCACCAAATTTTTCCCGGACGATTTGAATTGAGTGGTTAATTTGCTCAGTATCATTCACGTTTAAAACGATACCGGTACCTTTGATACTTGCCTGCTCCAGATATTGACTGATTGAGTCGGCACCGCTTTCAGTGGTTGCTGTGCCAATCACAATTGCGCCATGCTGGCCTAATTTTAATGCGATAGCTTGCCCAATCCCGCGACTCGCGCCGGTTACTAATGTTATTTTATTTTCCAAGATTATATCCCTCATAACCAGAGCCATGATGGTGAATAGCAAGTACTCATTGTTATTATTTTAAATTAACAGCTTGTTTGATTGTTTCACTATCGGCCAGTGACAGTTGTTGTAAATTCTGATCAATGCGTTTATTCAGCCCGGCCAATACTTTTCCCGGCCCGCACTCAATGATATGCGTGATACCCTCAGCAGCAAAAGCGCGGATGGTATCCACCCACCGCACAGGGCTTACCAATTGCTGAACTAGAATTTCCTTGATGGAGGTAACATCAGCATGTGGCTTTACATCGACATTGTGTAGGATCCGAATTTTAGGCGGTTGCAAGGTTGCACGTTCCAATTGCAACCGCATGTTGTCAGCTGCCGGTTTCATCAGTGAGCAATGCGAAGGAATACTCATCGGTAACAGGATTGCACGCTTAGCGCCTTCTGATCTGGACATTTCAATTCCCTGCAGGATGGCATTTTTGTGGCCGGCAATGACCACTTGGCCTGGTGAGTTGAAGTTGGCTGGTTCAAGAGATTCTCCATTGCCCTGATTGGTGATATCACGGCAGATGGTTTCGATGATTTTATCATCCAGACCTAGAATTGCAGCCATTCCACCGACACCTTCCGGTACGGCCTGTTGCATGGCTTGCGCACGAGAGCGCACCAGTGCTAATGCATCCGCAAAATTCATTACTTCTGCTACAACGAGCGCTGTATATTCACCCAGACTATGTCCGGCTAATAACGCTGGCTTTGATCCCCCTAAACTGGTCCATGCACGATATACGGCTACACCTGCTATGAGCATGAGAGGTTGGGTATTGATGGTGAGATTGAGGTCTTCACCAGGCCCGGAACTAACCATTGCCCAGAAATCCTGTTGAAGGATATCGGATGCTTCTTGAAAGGTTTCCTGAATGATGGGTAAGTCTGCGTACCCGTTCATCATTCCGACCGATTGTGATCCCTGACCTGGAAATACGAATGCAAATTTCATCAATCACCAGCGCAGTAACACTGCTCCCCATGTAAAACCACCACCAACACCTTCCAGTAAAATTAACTGATCAGACTGAATACGTCCGTCCCGTACGGCAATGTCGAGTGCAAGCGGAATGGAAGCGGCAGAGGTGTTGCCATGTTTATCAACGGATACCACTACCTTGTCCATCGGCAACCCCAGTTTCTTTGCCGTTGATTGAATGATTCGTATATTGGCCTGATGCGGAATCAACCAATCGATGTCCGTCGATTGCAGATTATTTTTTGTGATCGCTTCTTGCACGACTTCTTCCAATACCTTGACAGCGAATTTAAAAACGGCGTTGCCTTCCATGTGGATGTAGGGCGTGCCTTGTACTTTCCCTCCACTGATGCATGCAGGTGCAGACAGAATATTACTATGACTGCCGCTGGCATGAAGATGCGTCGATAGAATGCCGGGCTGATCACTTTGCGAAAGTACCACCGCTCCCGCGCCATCGCCAAACAATACACATGTGCTCCGGTCGTTCCAGTCAAGTATTTTCGAATAGATTTCACTGCCGACCACTAAGGCATTGCGGCATTTGCCTGAACTGACAAACATATCGGCGGTTGCCAGAGCATATACGAAGCCGCTGCAAACTGCTTGCACATCAAAAGCCGGGCAATTTTCTATCCCCAGTTTGTTTTGCAGAATACAGGCAGTGCTTGGGAAAATCATGTCCGGCGTCGTAGTGGCGACAATGATGAGATCAATATCTCCACCGGTTACACCGGCGGCCTGCATAGCATTTTGGCATGCATACAATGCCAGATCACTGGCAACCTGGTCTTCACGTGCAATATGTCGCTGTGTGATGCCCGTACGCGTGCGTATCCATTCATCGCTGGTATCCACCATGCTTTCCAGATCATGGTTGGTAAGTATCTTTTCAGGTAAATAACTACCTGTTCCAATGATTCGTGAATACATTATCTAGTCATTATTTCCGGAGAATTATGGGAAAACTCGGCTACGCGTTCACTGATGCGCCGCAACATGCCACCCCGAACTTCATCAGCTGCGCGCTTGATAGCAAAACCAAATGCATATTTATCAGCAGAGCCATGGCTTTTAATAACAATACCGCGTAAACCCAACAGACTGGCGCCGTTGTACCGGCGATGATCTACACGATGCTTGAAGGAATTAATAACCGGCGTGGCAATGATACCAGCTAATTTTGTCAGAACATTACGCTTGAATTCCTCGCGCAGGTAGGTTGCTAACATTTGCGCCAGACCTTCTGAAGTTTTTAAAGTAATATTACCTACAAAACCATCGCAAACTACTACATCAGTGGTTCCTTTGTAAATGTCGTTGCCTTCGACATTGCCATAAAAATTAAGCCCGCTATTGCGCAATAATTCAGCCGCTTGCTTAACTGTTTCATTTCCCTTGATTTCTTCTTCGCCAACATTGAGTAGTCCAACACTTGGCGATGGGTTACTTTCCACGGAAGATACTAAGGAAGCACCCATGATTCCAAATTGGAATAAGTGCTCCGCCGTGCAATCGACATTGGCGCCTAGATCCAATATATAGGTATGGCCAGTGACGGTTGGCACTATACCTGCCAGAGCAGGACGATCAACGCCTGAAATAGTTTTTAAAACAAAACGCGAAGTTGCCAACAGGGCCCCCGTATTTCCCGCGCTGATACAAGCTTGTGCTTCACCAGTTTTGACAAGATTAATAGATATGCGCATTGAAGAGTTTTTCTTCCAACGCAAAGCCAGTGCAGGTGATTCATCCATGCCTACCACTTCACTGGCTGGGTGTAACCGAATTCTGGGGCCTAATTTAGCATTTGCTGCGTGTAATTCTGCTTCAATCGCATCAGGAACGCCTACTAGAATAATATTGGCTTCGGGGTCATGACGAAGATAATCAACCGCAGATGGAACTGTGACATGAGGGCCATGGTCGCCACCCATACAATCTATTGCTACAGTAATTTCCACTTTCGGTGCTCTTCTTATGACTGAGAAAAACTATATGAGTGTAGCTGATAGCAATAGGTAGTGTAATTTTTAGTCGTTTTTAGTTTTAATGACTTTCTTGCCACGATAATATCCATTGGGGCTAATATGGTGACGTAAATGAACTTCTCCTGTACTCGGTTCAATCGCTAAAGGAGGGTTGGTCAGAAAATCATGCGCGCGGTGCATACCACGTTTTGAAGGGGATTTTTTATTTTGTTGAACTGCCATTCAAATAACTCCTTGAATCAATTTTTATTTTTAAATGCGGCCAGCGCTGCAAACGGGTTTGTCAATTGTGTTTTATCAAATAAAATATCTTCATTTGATTCTGGTTGATACATTTCGCATGCACCATCCGGATGACGCGATGAAATCGATAAACTAAGGATGATTTCTTCCTCAATTAAACTCCAAACATCCAGATCAGGTGTTGCTAAAATGGCATCGATTGTATCCTCTTCATCGACCTGATCAAGCTCTGCTTCACTTTCAACGAGTAGCAAAATAGTTTGCAGATCTACGATATGTGGTAATTTGTCAAGACAGCGCTGACAGCAAAGATGTATTTTACCTTTAATCTCCAGGTGCAAGTTAGGTTTGTTATTTTTATCAAAGTGACCACTGATTGTGTATCTCAGTTCACCTTCATTATCAAATAAAAGGTCGTGTAAACGCGCAAGCTCTAACACCGGGATTTTATCCTGATGTATACCCGCATTACGCACAAAATCGATAGAGTCTATCATAAATCGCACAGACATAAGGCGCGCATGTTATATTTTTTATTTTTAAGTGTCAAAAAATACAGAAGGAAATTTTGAAAATACAAACCAATACTCAGAAAATTATTTTGGGGTCAAGTTCCATTTATCGTAAAAAATTGCTGCAGCGTTTACAGATTCCATTCGAAACAATCAGCCCTCGAATTAATGAAGTGCCTTTGTTGAATGAATTGCCGGAGGAAACTGCTTTACGTTTGGCTGAAACAAAGGCGCGTGCCGTTGCTGAAAGCTACTCGCAAGCGCTTATCATAGGCTCTGATCAAGTGGCGGTGCTCGGAAATTTACGTCTTGGCAAGCCGATGAATCATGTCAATGCAACTGAGCAGCTACGGCTGGTACGGGGTAAAGAAGTAGTTTTTTATACCGCTTTATGTCTGCTGAATAGTGCTACTGATCGGCTGCAGATGCGGGTTATTCCGTATTATGTGAGATTTCGACAATTTAGCGATCATCAGATCGAGAACTATCTACTTAAAGAACAACCCTATCATTGTGCAGGTAGTGCAAAATCTGAAGGATTGGGTATCGCGCTCATTGAACAAATGACCGGAGAAGATCCCAATGCCTTGATTGGATTGCCGCTGATTGCTCTGGTAGATATGCTAGCCGATGAGGGTGTTGCGATTGTTTAAGCATGAGTTTTTATAAAAGTTGTTTAATTGCAAATACCTGAATAATGTGAAATCATTGGTTCAAAATTTTATTTGATAACAGATTTTAGTACGATGAGGAAATATCCTGCTTACCCTATTATCTTTATGCTGATTGTGAGCATACTGACGAATGGGCTTAGTTTATCCTTCAGGGGAGAGATATTTGCTCATGAACTGGATCACATTTATCATGATCATGCGTTATCAGTAGATCCTGCTACGCACCTAGAACTGCATCACGGTAACGTCACACGAGATGGTGCTGATCTTGATGCAGCAACGCACTTATGCTTACATTCAGCAGGACAATACCAGCCTTTTTTCTTTAATTCCTTTCCGCAGATACCGGATCAGATAGCAACAGAAACTTTGGTTGTGTTTGTTTCAGCCTTTATTCCGGAAACAATTCCGGATTTGCCTCTTCGTCCTCCTCGAAGCGTTTCTTAAGCTGAATTTTAATGTGTGGTTTGTGGATTGTTTTCTTTGATCTACAGATCGCAGAAACAGGTCAATTCAGGCTTAGCTTGTGACCTTGTGTTTAGATAGGCTTAGGTACGCGGAGGAGTTCCATGAAATTGAGCGACCGGTTCATAGTATTAAGCTATTTGATATCGTCAACATCATCCATCATATGGTTAGCTTTTGTCTTGTTGCTGGGTTTCACTGCCCAGATAAGGGCCAGTGCGGATTCTTTTAATGCGCTTTCTGGCACTCACGGAGGCAGAAATAATTCAACTGATCCGGTCATCAGTGAAGAGAAAGCCGATCTAACCCTACGTGATGCGGTTAATCTTGCATTACTTCGCAATCCCGAGTTGGCTGCTTTTGCCAAGGAAATGCGCGCCTTGGAAGGAGCAACCCTGCAAGCCGGGTTATTGAAAAATCCGGAATTGTCTGCAAGTGTTAAAAATATTGGAAACGTCCAAAAGTTGCGCGACGAAGTCAATGCACCCGAATCGATCGCGCAGGAAGTGACGCAGCAGGTTACGACGATCCAGATCGGTCAATTGATTGAGCTGGGTGGCAAACGCGCCGCCCGGGTCAGTGCGGCCCAATTGGGTGAAGAGCTGGCTGCCATGGACTATGAATCCCGGCGTATAGAAATCATAGTCAGCGTGGCAAATTTGTTTACCGATGTATTGGCTGGTCAGGAAAGGTTTAAATTGGCCGAGGAGACTAGGCAGCTCGCGCAAAACGTGGTCGATACAGTGGTGTATCGGGTGCAGTCGGGTAAGGTGCCGCCAATTGAAGAAACTAGGGCCAAGGTAAGCTTATCCACCGCGCACATTGAATATGAGCAAGCGCAACGTGACCTCATCTCGGCCCGCAAACGGCTTGCGTTGATGTGGGATAGTGACGCGCCGCAGTTTGATAAAGCTTTAGGAGTTCTGGAAGTATCGATTGTGCCACCGGATTTTCAAATGCTGCAGGAGCGTGTGCTGGACAATCCGATGGCGCTTCGTACCATGAAGAGTATCGAACATCGCAAGGCCTTGCTGGAGGTAGAGCAAACTCGCCGGATTCCTAATCTGACCGTAAATGCAGGGGTGGTGAATTATGCGGTACTGGGTGGCAACACGGCTATCGCCAGCGTGACGATTCCATTGCCGTTGTTCGACCGTAACCAAGGCAATCTTAAAGAAGCGCACCAGCGGGTAAGTAAAGCGGAAGATGAGCAGAGTGTCATGGAGTTGCGGCTGAAAACCGAGCTGGCGCAATCTTATGAAGCGATGACGGCAGTATGGAATGAAATCAATATCTTGCGTGACGAAGTGTTGCCAGGAGCCAAGAGTGCTTTTAGCGTGATGCGTAAGGGTTACGAATTGGGAAAATTTGGCTTGCTGGAGCTAACGGATGCGCAGCGTGTGCTGTTTCAGAATCAATTGCTCTATGTTCGTGCACTTGCAAACTATCAACGTCTGATCAATGACATCGAACGCCTGATTGCAGCGCCTATCGAAAGTGTCAAGCTTAAGCATGAAACCAACTTACGCCAACTTGAGCGGAAGAGAAAGTAAAAGGATTAGACGATGGATAAAGTGCGATTGATACCAATCCTGATCGTGATTGCCATCGGGATTATATTGGGTGGGTTGATTCTTACATTAGATAAACCTTCAGTGGTTTCAGAGGAGATGGCTAGTTCCGATGACGACGAAAAACCAGAAGAGAATCAACCGCGCATTGGCCCAAGAGGCGGCAAGCTATTTATTGGCAATGGTTTCAGCGTGGAATTGACCATCTTTGAAAAAGGTGTACCACCGCAGTTCCGGATTTATTTGTATGAAAATGGAAAGTTGCTGCCACCATCCGCAGCTACTGTTGCAATTACATTATCCCGTCTGGGAGCATCAGTGCAATTATTTAAATTTACTCCTGAAGCGGATTATCTGTTGGGAGATCAGGTGGTTGAGGAGCCACATTCATTTGATATCGCCATTGCTGCTGAACGCAATGGCAAGCTCATGCGCTGGAGTTATAGTCAGGTAGAAGGACGAGTGGAAATATCGGATGCCATGCTGAAAAGCATGGGTATCGAGGTTTTGATGGCTGGGCCGGCCATTATTAAACCAAAACTCAAACTGCCGGGTGAAGTAATCTTCAACGAACATAACATTGTACGGGTGGTGCCCAGAGTTCCTGGTCTCGTGATCGCAGTGTATGGCCACCATGGTCAGCAGGTAAAAAAAGGTGAGGTGCTGGCGGTTGTCGAAAGCCCGATGCTGGCGGATTTGCGCAGTCAATACTTTGTTGCGAAGAAACGATTCGCATTGGCAAAAACAACCTACGAGCGGGAAAAACAGTTGTGGGAAGAAAAAATCAGCGCCAAGCAGGAATTTCTGCTGGCACAACAGCAGTGGAATGAAGCTGAGATTGAATTGGAGCTTGCCACTACCAAGCTGCGTGTCTTGGGCGTGCAACCTGAATCCAGTCACTTAAAATCAAACATTACCCAATATGAAATACGTGCGCCCCTTTCCGGAATCATTACTGCCAAGGCCATTGTACAGGGCGAAGCGCTGAAGGAAGATCGGGAAATTTATACCATCGCCGATATGTCCACGGTATGGACAGCCGTTACAGTGTATCCAAAAGATCTTAACGTCATCCGGATCGGTCAGAAAGCCACCGTGAAAGCAACGGCTTTCGACATTGAAAGCGAAGGCATTATCACTTATATCTCCACGCTGATCGGTGGGCAAACACGTACTGCAACGGCCAGGGTCGAACTGGATAATATTGAAGGCAAATGGCGCCCCGGCATGTTTGTCAACGCTGAATTGGTAGCGGAGGAAATTGAAGTGCCTGTGGCTGTTTCTATCGATGCCATTCAAGCATTCCGGGATTGGTCAGTGGTATTCGGCCGCTATGATCCGTATTTCGAAGTGCGCCCGCTGGAGTTGGGTCGCAGTGATGGTGAAATGGTGGAGGTGCTGCACGGGCTTGGTCAGGGTGAGCGATACGCCGGCGGCAACAGCTTTGCCCTTAAGGCTGAGCTAGGTAAATCAGGTGCAGCCCATGAGCACTAGATCAATCAGGACTATCGATCATGTTTGAGCGCATTTTACATTTATCCATTTATCAACGCGGCCTTGTGCTGATGGCGGTATTGATGATGGCGATCATCGGTATCTACGGTTATCAGAAGCTGACGATTGATGCCGTGCCTGATATCACCAACGTACAGGTTCAGATTAATACGGCTGCACCAGGCTATTCACCGATCGAAGCCGAGCAGCGCATCACTTTTCCGATTGAGACCGTCATGGCGGGCTTGCCGAATCTTCACTATACCCGCTCTCTTTCACGTTATGGCTTGTCGCAGGTTACCGTGATTTTCGAAGACGGCACCGATATTTATTTTGCGCGCCAGCAGGTCAGTCAACGCATCCAGGAAGCGAGAGGTCGGCTACCCATCGGTATCGAACCGATGATGGGCCCTATCTCCACCGGTCTGGGTGAAATTTTCATGTGGTCTGTCGATGCTGAAGAAGGCGCAAAGAAACCGGATGGCACTGAATACACCACAACCGACTTGCGAGAAATTCAGGATTGGGTCATCAGGCCGCAATTGCGCATGGTGAAGGGAGTGACAGAAATCAACACCGTGGGCGGCTATGTCAAACAATTCCATGTGGTGCCGTACCCGGAGAAGATGATCGCTTTCGGCCTGACGTTAACTGACCTGATGACCGCTCTGGAACGCAACAACCTGAATGTAGGGGCCGGTTATATTGAAAGAGGTGGAGAACAATACCTGATTCGCGTGCCGGGGCAAATCGCTAGTCTGTCTGAAGTTGGCAATATTATTCTGGGCTCGCGACTGGGAACACCGATTCGTATCATGGATGTGGCGGATATTCTTATTGGTAAAGAGTTACGCACAGGTGCCGCTACGCAAAATGGAAAGGAAGTGGTGCTCGGGACAGCGCACATGCTGATCGGGGAAAATAGTCGTCTCGTTGCTCAAGCCGCAGCAAAAAAACTGGAGGAAATCAATCGCAATTTGCCGGCAGGCATTATTGCTACACCTGTCTACGATCGCACCGCACTGGTAGAGAAAACTATTCATACGGTGGCGACCAATCTGTTCGAAGGGGCAGCACTGGTGATCGTGGTGTTGCTGCTGTTTCTGGGCAATTTCCGCGCAGCACTGATTGCAGCTTTTGTGATTCCACTGTCGATGCTGTTTACGTTTACTGGCATGGTGGCGAATCAAGTGAGCGCCAACTTGATGAGTCTGGGGGCGATTGATTTCGGCATCATCGTAGATGGCGCCATCGTCATTGTCGAAAACAGTATCCGCCGGCTGGCGCATGAGCAGATGCGACTGGGACGGGAATTAACACTGACGGAACGTCTCGAACTGGTATTCGACGCTTCCCGGGAGGCGCGGAGAGTATTGATCTATGGTGAGCTGATCATCATCATCGTTTATCTGCCGATTTTTGCCTTGACCGGCGTGGAAGGAAAAATGTTTCATCCGATGGCGCTCACTGTGGTGACAGCATTGATTGCTGCAATGATTCTGTCGATTACCTTTGTTCCGGCAGCGATTGCTTTTTTTCTGTCCGGTAAAGTGAAAGAAAAAGAAAGCGCTGTGATGGCGTGGGCAAAAAAAGCCTATTTGCCGATATTGACGGCAACCATGCATAACCGTGAACTCACGGTCACAATCGCTATCGTCATTGTCATCTTATCGGGCTTGCTGACCACGCGCATTGGCAGCGAGTTTGTGCCCAGTCTGAACGAAGGGGATATTGCGCTCCATGCCATTCGTATTCCCGGTACTAGCCTGACTACTGCGATTGAAATGCAGAATGAGCTGGAAGCAGTAGTCAAAACATTTCCTGAAGTCGACAGAGTGTTTTCCAAAATCGGCACCGCCGAAATAGCCACCGACCCTATGCCGCCGAGTGTGGCGGATGTTTTTATCATATTGAAACCGCAATCGGAATGGACCGGGGCGCATCAAACCAAGGCGGAGCTGATTGCTACGATGGAACAGGCGGTGCGCCAGGTTCCAGGAAATAATTATGAATTCACCCAGCCGATCCAAATGCGTTTTAACGAGCTGCTGTCGGGGGTACGCGCTGATGTTGCCGTCAAAGTATTCGGTGATGATATGGATACCTTGCTGGCTTTGGGTGAGGAAATAGAGCATCTGCTTGAAACCATTTCCGGCGCTGCCGATGTAAGAACTGAGCAAATTACCGGCCTGCCGGTGCTCTCCATTCAGATGGATCGTGCAAAGATGGCGCGTTACGGTCTGAATGGACGCGATGTGCAGGATGTCATCGCCATGTCAGTGGGTGGTCGAAGCACTGGCATGATTTTTGAAGGTGATCGGCGCTTTGATTTGCAGATACGGCTGCCGGAGCATTTGCGCGCCGATATCGAAGCGTTGAAACGGCTACCGATCAGTGTGCCGCTGCAAAGCGTGGCCGCTGCTCCCGTTGCAACGCAAGCGGCTCAGCCAGCTGCACCGGTTTTTGTCACTCTTGGGGAAGTAGCCAACTTCGAGATTACTCAAGGTCCCAATCAGGTCAGCCGTGAAAATGGCATACGCAGGATCGTGATTACCGCCAATGTGCGTGGCCGAGATCTGGGCTCATTCGTTCATGAAGCAGAGCAATTGATTACAGAAAAAGTGCGTATCCCGCCGGGTTACTGGACCACCTGGGGTGGTCAGTTTGAACAAATGATTGCAGCGGCGCAGCGCCTGCAGATCGTGATACCGGTCGCACTAGGGCTTATTTTCATCCTGTTGTACACGATGTTTGGCAATGTACGTGATGGGCTGCTGATGTTTACCGGTGTTCCTTTTGCCTTAACCGGCGGCATAGTGGCTTTATGGCTGCGCGGTATTCCATTATCCATTTCCGCGGGTGTTGGATTTATAGCGCTATCCGGCGTAGCGGTTCTGAACGGCCTGATGATGCTGGCGTTTATTCGGGACTTAAGAGAAAAAGGATTGTCTCTGGATGATGCAATTCAAACCGGCGCGCTGACCCGGCTACGCCCGGTATTGATGACCGCATTGGTGGCATCGATCGGTTTCCTGCCAATGGCGCTTGCCATAGGTACCGGCGCGGAAGTTCAACGGCCTTTGGCGACGGTGGTGATCGGTGGGATTTTATCGTCGACTGCGTTGACGTTGCTGGTGTTGCCGGTGTTGTATCGGATGGTGCATGGGAGGGATTTAGTTGATAGTTAGAGTTTTAATTTTTTGTCGGATTAATTAAGTTATTCCAATTACAGATATAAACAGTAATAATATAAGCCTTTACCTTTGGTAGAGGTCATCATGGCACGGAAGGCAAGTGGAACGGAGCAACTTGAGGTAGCGATGGAACGGTT